>NZ_BAAAQK010000009.1:0-549487 GCF_039531635.1 Pseudonocardia ailaonensis
CCGAGCACGTCGACCCGGACCTGATCAACGCCGGGAAGGAGACCGTCACCGTCGGCCCGGGCGCCTCGTTCTTCGACTCCGCGTTGTCGTTCGGGATCATCCGCGGCGGCAACCTCGACGTCGCCGTCCTGGGCGCCATGCAGGTGTCCGAACACGGCGACCTGTCCAACTGGATGGTCCCCGGGAAAATGGTCAAGGGCATGGGCGGGGCGATGGACCTCGTCCACGGCGCCCGGCGGGTGATCGTGCTGATGGAACACACCGCCCGCGACGGCTCGCCGAAGATCCTGCGCGAGAACACCCTGCCCTACACGGGCCTGCGGGTGGTCAACCGCATCATCACCGACCTCGCCGTCATCGACGTCACCCCCGACGGCCTCGTCCTCGTCGAGACCGCACCCGGTGTCACCGAGGACCAGGTCCGCGCCGCCACCGACGCCCCGCTCGGGACGCCCGCGGCCCTCTGAGCAGCCGGAACGGGCGAACCGGTCGGGCGAACCCCGGCCGGTCCGTCCCGTTTCTGTCGGTGGCGCGTGCCAGGGTGGCCCCATGAGCCGACAGGTCCAGGTCACGTTCGACGCCCACGATCCGCGGGCCCTCTCCCTGTTCTGGGCGGAGGTGCTCGGGTACGTGGTGCCCGGCCCGCCCGGTGTGGAGCTCCCGGAGGGGGCGGACGCGTTCGCCGCCTGGGACGAGTTCCTCGAACGGGTCGGGGCGCCGGAGAGCGAGCGCACCTCGCGGTCGGCGATCGAGGAGCCGGACGGGGCGGGGCCGCGGCTGTTCTTCCAGCAGGTCCCCGAGGGCAAGACCGCGAAGAACCGGGTGCATCTCGACGTCCGGGCGGCACCGGGCCTGCAGGGTGACGAGCGGATGGCCGCCCTCGAGGCGGAGTGCGAGCGGCTCGTCGGACTCGGCGCGACCCGTCTGGAGCGCCACGATCCGGAGCCGCCCTTCGCGTTCGGCCACATCGTGATGAGCGATCCGGAGGGGAACGAGTTCTGCCTGGACTAGGTGGGCGGACCGGGGGTGAACAGCACCGCGGCGAGGCGGTCGAGCTGCTCGCGGTCCGCCGCCGTGAGCGCCCGCGTGCCCACCTTGCACGCTCACCCCGGCCAGCAGGGCGGCGAAGAGCTCCGCGCAGGGCCGCGTCCGGGCCGCCGAGCCGCGCGGCCGGCACCTCGCCGAAGGCCTCGTCGATCCGGGCCCGCAGGATCCGCCCGGACGGTGCCGTCGTTCGCGCCGCTGAGCGCCGGCAGTTCGTCGTGGCGACGGGGATCCTCGACCCCGGGCTGGGCATGGGCATGGGCGCCGTGCCGACGCTGCTCGACTCCGCGGTCCGCCCGGAGCAGACGAGCATCGCTATCAGCGCGAACCAGACGCTGCGGTCGGTGGGGCGGGTCGATCGGCACCGCGGTGGCATGCGCGATCCTCGCCGCCGTCACGATCGCTGGGACCCCGCTATCGGCGCTGAACGCGTACACCACGGCCTTCTGGGTGTCGGGGGCGATCTTCGTCCTCGCGATCGTCGCGGCGCTGGTCGTGCCGTACCGGCACCGCACCACCCGCGCAGGACGGCGAGCACTCCGCGATCGAGCTGCTCGCACACCGCTGACCGTGCCCGCACACCCGTTCGGACGGGTGTGCGGGCACCCGGCGTGGTGTGCGAGTGCTCAGAGGTGAGGCGGCCGGTCAGGCGCCGAGGACCGTCAGGCCCTCCACGATGGCGTCCACACCGAACCGGAAGGCCTCCTCCGACTCGGTGGCGCGCATCGGCTCGTCCGCGACGATGGTCGACCGCACCAGCTCGTCCCGGTTCTGCTCCTCCGCCACGAAGCCGAGGACGTAGTGGACGAGTGTGCGGGCGGCCCACTGTGCCCGTCCGGGCGGGAGCCCCCCGAAGAGGCCGGGCAGGGCGTGCAGGGGTTCGAGGGCCTCGGGCCGGAAGGCCCGGACGAACGAGACGACCTCGGCGCCGTCGCGCACGCGCAGCAGGGCCGCGCGCAGGTCGTGGGCGGCCTGCCGGGGGTCCACCCCGGAGACCGGGCCGGCGGCGAGGATGCGGACGGCCACCTCCGTGAGCAGGTCCTGCTTGCTGGGCACGTGGTAGTACAGCGCCCCCGGCTGCACGCCGAGCTCCGTGGCGACGCGGCGCATCGAGGTTCCGGCGAGTCCCTGCTCGCCCAGCACCGCGTACGCGGCGTCGACGACCTGCGCGCGGCTCAGTGACACCGGACCATCCTCACCCCTCCCCCTTGCTCCGGCCACGCGGGCCCGGTTACCGTTTGAACGGTGTTCAAACCTTACTTCGACGACCTCGCCTCCCGGGTGCTCGACGGCGAGGCACTCGGCCGCGAGGACGCCCGCACCCTGCTCTCCACGCCGGACGACGAGGTGCTGCACCTGGTCGCCGCGGCCGGCCGGCTGCGCCGCGCGCACTTCGGCAATCGGGTCAAGGTCAACTACCTGGTGAACCTCAAGTCCGGCCTGTGTCCCGAGGACTGCGGCTACTGCTCGCAGCGGCTCGGGTCCGGCGCCGAGATCCTCCGGTACTCCTGGCTCTCCGAGGACGCCGTGGCCGAGCAGGCCGCGGCCGGGATCGCCGCCGGCGCCTCGCGCGTCTGCCTGGTGGCGAGCGGGCGCGGGCCGGGCGAACGCGACCTCGACAAGGTCGCCGCGGTGGTCGGCAGGCTCAAGGGCGACCATCCGGAACTCGAGGTGTGCGCCTGCCTGGGGATCCTGAAGGACGGGCAGGCCGAACGCCTGCGCGACGCCGGGGTCGACGCCTACAACCACAACCTCAACACCAGCGAGTCCCGCTACGCCGAGATCTGCACGACCCACGGGTACTCCGACCGGGTCGACACCGTCGGCAAGGCCCGCGCGGCCGGGTTGTCGCCGTGCTCCGGGCTGATCGTGGGCATGGGAGAGTCGGACGAGGAACTGATCGACGCCGTGTTCGCCCTGCGCGATCTGGACAGCGACTCGATCCCGGTCAACTTCCTGATGCCCTTCGACGGGACCCCGCTGGAGGGCACCTGGCTGCTCACCCCGCTGCAGTCGCTGCGGATCCTCGCGATGGCGCGGTTCGCCTGTCCCGCAGCGGAGATCAGGATGGCCGGCGGTCGCGAGATGCACCTGCGCTCGCTGCAGCCGCTCGCGCTGCACGTGGTCAACTCGCTGTTCCTCGGGGACTACCTGACCAGCGAGGGGCAGGAGGCGAACGCGGACCTGGCGATGATCGCCGACGCCGGATTCGAGGTGGCGGCGGCCGGGACCGCCGCACCGGGCCGGGAGGCCGTCGCGATCCGCCGGCGCGGCGCGGGCACCGCCGTGGCCCCGAACGCATGAGCCGGCTGCTCGAGCGCGACCGCGGGCTGGTCTGGCACCCGTACGCCGCGCTCGACGGGCCGGCCCCGTACGCGGTGCGGGCCGCCGACGGGGTGCAGCTGGACCTGGAGGCGGGCGACGGGCGGCGGTTCACCGCGATCGACGCCATGAGCTCCTGGTGGTGCGCGATCCACGGCTACCGCCACCCGGTGCTCGACGCGGCGGTGCACGCCCAGGTGGACCGGTTCTCGCACGTCATGTTCGGCGGCCTGACCCACGAGCCCGCCGTGCGGCTGGCCGAGGAACTCGTGCGGCTCACGCCCGAGGGGCTGCGGCACGTGTTCCTGGCGGACTCGGGATCGGTGTCCGTGGAGGTCGCGCTCAAGCTCGCCGTGCAGTACCAGGCGGCGACGGGCCGGCCGGGGCGGCGGCGGTTCGTCGCGCTGCGGGGCGGCTACCACGGCGACACCACCGGGGCCATGAGCGTGTGCGACCCGGTCGACGGCATGCACTCCCTGTTCCCGGGGCTCGTGTCCGACCAGGTCTTCCTTCCCCGCCCGCCGGCCGCCGTCCTCGCCGACGGCACGGTGGCCGACGGGTCCGGTGTGGACGACTGGATCACGCTGGCGGAACGGACGATCGCGACGTTCGCGGACGAGGTGGCCGCGATCGTCGTCGAGCCGGTGCTGCAGGGCGCCGGCGGGATGTTCGCGTACTCCCCGCGCTGCCTCACCGCGCTGCGGGAGCTCGCCGACCGCCACGGCCTGCTCCTGGTCGCGGACGAGATCGCCACCGGCTTCGGGCGCACCGGCGCCCGGTTCGGGGTGGACCACGCCGGCGTGGAGCCGGACGTCATGTGCGTCGGCAAGGCGCTGACCGGCGGCTATGCCACGCTGGCCGCGGTGGTGTGCAGGACCCGGGTCGCCGAGGCGATCACCCGCTCCCCGCAGCGGGCGCTGCTGCACGGCCCGACGTTCATGGGCAATCCGCTGGCCTGCAGCGCCGCCGTGGCGTCGCTGTCGCTGCTCACCCCCGCGCTGGAGGAGCGGGTGCGCGGGATCGGGACGGAGCTGGAGGCCGCGCTGGCCCCCGCCGCCGGGCTGGCCTCGGTGAAGGACGTGCGGGTGCTGGGAGCGGTCGGGGTCGTGCAGCTCGACGGGCCGGTGGACGTCCAGGCGGTGACCCGGGCCGCGCTGGAACGCGGGATCTGGGTGCGGCCGTTCCGCGACCTCGTCTACACGATGCCGCCGTATGTCTGCGGGCCGGACGAGATCGCGGCGATCGGGGCGGGGATCGCCGGGGCGGTGGCGGAGGTGCACGGATGAGCGTGCTCGAGTGGCTCGCGGAGGCCGCGGCGCAGCGGGCGGCCCGGGACCTGGTGCGCACCACGGACCCCGGGCGCAGCCCGCACACACGGCCGATGCTGGACCTGGCGTCGAACGACTACCTGGGCCTGGGCACCGATCCCCGGCTGCGGGAGGCCGCGGTCGGCGCGATCCGGCGGTTCGGCACCGGCGCGGGCGCCTCCCGGGTCGTCACCGGGACGACGGCGGCGCACGAGGAGCTGGAGGGTGAGCTCGCCGCGCTCACCGGGCAGCCCGCCTGCCTGGCGTTCTCCAGCGGGTACGCGGCGAACATCGGGATCCTCACCGCGCTCGGCGATCCAGGCACGCTGATCGTGTCCGACGCCCACGTCCACGCCTCCCTGATCGACGGCGCGCGCCTGTCCCGCTCCCCCGTCGCGGTGTGCCCGCACGCCGACCTCGGCCGGCTCGAGGCGCTGCTGCGGGACCGGACCCTGCCGCGGGCGGTCGTGGTGGTCGAGTCGATCTACTCCGTGCTGGGGGACGCGGCCGATCTGCCGGCGATCGCCGCGCTCTGCGCACGCCACGACGCGCTGCTCGTGGTCGACGAGGCCCACGGCATCGGGGTCGCCGGCGGCGGGCGCGGCGCCGTGCACGCCGCCGGTCTGGCCGGGGCCGGGCACGTCGTCGTCACGGCCACCCTGTCGAAGTCCCTCGGGGCGCAGGGCGGTGCGGTGCTGGGGCCACCGCTGCTGCGGGAGCACCTCGTGAACACCGCCCGCACGTTCGTGTTCGACACCGGGCTCGCCCCGGCGGCCGCCGCGGCCGCGGCGCGGGCCTGCCGGATCATCGGGGCGGAGCCGGAGCGGGTGGCCGCCCTGCACGCCGTCGCCGAGCGGATCGCCTCCGCCGCAGGGGTTCCGCAGGCGCCGGGCGCGGTCCAGTCGCTGCCGATGCCCTCACCCGCGCACGCCGTCGAGGCGGCCGCCCGCCTGCACGCGGACGGGGTGCTGGTGGGCTGTTTCCGGCCGCCGAGCGTGCCGGACGGGATCTCGCGGCTGCGCCTGACCGCACGGTCCACGGTGGACCCGTGCGCCGCCGCGGCGGCCGCGGCGCGGGCCGCCGCGTACGGTACCGCGGCCCGGCGGACGAGCGAGGTGCCCGCGTGACCTCGCCGGCGGAGCGCGAGGCCGACGTGGTCCCGCCGGCGACGCGGCATACCGGGGCGGTCTCGCCGGCGCCGCGGACTGCGGTGTCGATCCCCCAGATGTCCATCCCGCCGGTGTCGGTCCCGCCGGTCGTGGTCGTGACCGGGACGGACACCGGGGTGGGCAAGACGATCACCACCGCGGCGCTCGCCGCCGCGCTGGCCGCGCTCGGCCGGACCGTCGCCGTCGTCAAACCGGTGCAGGCCGGCACCGAGGACGGGGCCGGCGACGCCGACGTGGTCGCGCGCCTCGCCACCCCGGCCACCGTGCGCGAGGGGATCCGCCTGCCCGATCCGATGGCGCCGGTGGCCGCCGCGGAGCGGGCCCGCGTCGTCCTGCCCCCGGTGCGGTCGCACGCCTCGGCGATCCGCGAGCTGGCCGACCGGCACGATCACGTGCTGGTCGAGGGGGCAGGCGGGATCCTCGTGGAGCTCGACGGCGAGGCCGGCACCCTCGCCGATCTCGCGGTGGCGCTCGGGGCGCCGGCGGTCGTCGTCTGCCGGAGCGGGCTGGGCACCCTGAACCACACGGCGCTGACCCGCGAGGCCCTCGAACGCCGCGGGGTGCCGGTCCTGGGCCTGGCCATCGGTGCCTGGCCGGAGTCCCCGGGCCCGATCGAGGAGGACAACCGCCGCCGGCTCGGGCCCCTGCTCGGCGCGATCCCCGAGGGGGCCGGCACCATTCCGGCCGGCACCTTCCGCTCGCTGGCCCCCGCGTGGTTCCCGACGATCACCTGACTCGCCCCGATCGGGCAGGGGACCTGTCGGCTTCCGACCGTTCCCCGGCCCGATCCCGCGGTGTCTACGCGGCCGGGCCCGCGGCGAGGGTGACGGTGGCGGAGTGGGTGGCGCCGGCCTGGTCGGTCCAGGTGATCCGGACCTGGTCACCCGGGGAGTGCGAGGTCAGGGCAGCGCCGAGGTCGTCGGCGTTCCCCACGGTCGTGCCGTCCACCGCCGTGACGACGTCGCCCGCGGCCAGGCCCGCGGAGGCCGCCGGGGAGCCGTCCACCACACCCGAGATCGTGGCGCCCGCGGCCGGGATGCCCGCGCCGGCGCCGCCGGATGTCCCGCTCGACGAGAGCTCGACGCCCAGGAAGGCCGGGTAGCCCTGCTGGATCGTGTCGCTCCGCTCCCCCGCCACGATCCGCTGCGCGATGTCGAGCGCGGTGCCGATCGGGATGGCGTACCCCGTCGTGCCGGTGTTCGCCGAGGTCGAGGCGGTGTGGAAGGTCGGGGTCGAGGAGGCCGAGGCCGCGGTGTCGATCCCGACGACCGCGCCGCCCGCGTAGAGCGGACCGCCGGAGTCGCCGGCCTCGATGTCCGCGGCGACCTCGATCATCCCGTCGAGCCGCTCGGAGTTGCCGCCGGTCTCGTCGCCCGCGGTGATGGTCTGCCCGAGGGCGAGGACCGTGCCGTCCGCCGCCGACGGCGTCCCGCCCGTGCCGCCCGCGTTGCCGACGGCCGTGACCGCGGTCCCGGCCGTGACCCCGGCCTGCGCGGACGGCGAGGCCAGTACCGCGGGGGTGAGCCCGGAGGCGTCCTTCAGCTGCAGGACGGCGACGTCGTCCGTCGCGTCCGTGCCCACGACGGTCGCGGTGTAGCTCGCCCCGGTGGAGACCAGGGTGACGGTGATCGACGTCGAGTCCTGGACCACGTGGTTGTTGGTCAGGATCTCGCCGTCGCCGGTCAGGACGATCCCGGTGCCCGCGGCGCGGCCCTCGCCGTAGTCCAGGACGGTCGTGACGTCGACGACGCCGACCGACTCCTGCGCCGTCGCCTGCCGCGCGGCGCTGCTCCCCGAGGTGACACCGCCGTCCGCCCCGGAGCCGGCCGACGCGGAGCCACCCCCGAACCCGGCGCCACCCCCGAACCCGGAGCCGCTGCCGAACCCGCCGCCGTATCCGGAGCCGTACCGCGCCGGGATCTCGCCGGTCACCGCGACCGCCGAGCCCGTCACCGTCGCGGCGGACGCGGAGCCCAGCGCGACCACGCCGATCCCGCCCGCGAGGGTGACGGCCGCGGCGGCCGCCGCGAGGACGCGCCCCCGCCGGTGTCGGCGGGGCGCAGGGGGCTGTGTCGGGTCCTGCTCGTTCATCGCTGCACCTCGGGTGGGCCGGCGGCCCTCGGAGTCCTGGGTACGGCCCGAAACGAATGTTTCCCTGTGAAATCGATGGCCGCGACCTGAGAAGCGGCGGCCTGCGCCCGACGAGTCCGCAGAAGACCGATTCCTCCCCTTCGGTCGCGCTTCACCCTTCGGCCACCTCCGTCCGACACGGTCGATCCACCACCACTGCCCGACCGGGGGACGTCCGGTCCGGCATGCCCGAACGGAGACGACATGACCGAGCACGAGGAAGCGACCCTCTCGCGACGGGCCCTGCTGCAGCGCAGCGCCGTCGTCGGCGCGGGGGTCGTGCTGATCGGCAGCACCGAGATGCTCCTGACCTCCCCCGAAGCGTCAGCGACGACCGGGAGCGCCGCCGGGTACGGCCCGCTCGTCGCGGACCCGGCCGGCCGGCTCGCCCTGCCGAAGGGCTTCGCCTACCGGATCGTGACCCAGGCCGGGAAGACCCGTCTGGACTCCGGCGAGCCGACCCCGCGCAACCACGACGGGACGGGTGCCTTCCGCGGGCGCGGCGGCCGGACCGTCCTGGTGAACAACCACGAGATCCGCGAGCCCTTCGGCACCGAGCTCCCGGTCCCGCACCTCGACGGCCTCGTCTACGACCCGGGCGCGGCCGGCGGCTGCACCGTGATCGAGGTCGACCGCGACGGCAACCGGCTCGGCGAGCACGTGGGCGTCGCGGGCACCCGCACCAACTGCGCCGGCGGCGTGACCCCCTGGGACACCTGGCTGACCTGCGAGGAGGTCGACTCGCTCGCCGGCGCGGACGGCTTCCAGCGCGACCACGGGTACGTCTTCGAGGTCGATCCCGTCGACGCCCGGGCGAACCGCGATCCCCAGCCGATCAAAGCGCTCGGCCGCTTCGAGCACGAGGCCGCGGCCGTCGACCCGCAGCGCGGCGACATCTACCTCACCGAGGACGCCTCCACCCCGACCGGCCTGCTCTACCGCTGGCAGCCGCCGAAGGGCTACCACGGCCGCCGGGGCGCGCTGCGCCGCCTCGGCCCGACCGACGGCGTCCTGTCGGCGATGAAGGCGTTCGACGGCGCCGGGAAGCACGTTCCCGACCTCTCGCTGGTCACGGCGCCGGGCACCGCGCTGAAGGTCGAGTGGGTGCCGGTGCCGGACCGCGACGCCCGCACCACCCCGATCCGCAAGCAGTTCACCGCCGGCGACATCACCCGCTCCAAGAAGCTCGAGGGCGCCTGGTGGAGCGGTCGGGGCACCTATGTCGTGGCGAGCTTCTCGCGCGAGACGGACAACCCGGGCGTCGCGAAGGTCCACGACGGCCAGATCTGGTTCTACGACCCGGCCCGCTCCACGCTCACCCTGCGGCTGATCTTCGGGAGGAACCCGAACCCCGAGGCCGACGGCGCCTTCGACGGCCCGGACAACATCAGCGTCTCGCCCCACGGCGGCGTGATCCTCGCGGAGGACGGCGAGGGCGTCCAGCACCTCGTCGGCGCCACGGACCGCGGGCAGACCTTCCCCCTGGCCCGCAACGACTTCGCCGACGCCACGAAGAACGTCGAGTTCACCGGCCCCGTGTACTCCCCCGACGGGAGGATCCTCTTCGCCAACATCCAGGAGCCCGGCTACATGTTCGCGATCACCGGACCCTGGCGGACCCAGCGCTGACCCCGTGAGTGGCGATGGTCGCCATGGCGACCATCGCCACTCACGAGGTGTCGATCTCCGGTGGACGGGGAAGCCGGGGAGAACGCCGTCCCGAGGAGCTCCCGTGATCCGACGAGCCGGACTCGTCCTCGCCGCCCTGCTGGTGCTCGCCGGGTGCGCGGGCCCCACCGGCGGGCAGGCGAGCGACGCCGCACCGCTGACCGTCGACACCACCAGCGGGAACCTGCAGGGGCTCGCCACGGACACCGCCCGCCAGTTCCTCGGCGTCCGGTACGCCGAGGCGCCCACCGGAGACCGGCGCTGGACGGACCCGGTCGCCCCGCCGAAGCCCGCGGGCACGGTGGACGCGACGAAGGCCGGGCCGAGCTGCGCCCAGGCCGGCACCGCCCCCGGTGCGGACGCCACGGCGTCGACCTCGGAGGACTGCCTGTTCCTCACCGTGACCACCCCGAAGGACCTGCACCCCGGCGAGAAGCTGCCGGTGATGGTCTGGTGGCACGGCGGCGGCTACACCAGCGGATCCGGCTCCGCGTACGACGCCCAGCGGCTGGCCTCCCGCGGCCGCGTGATGGTGGTGACGCTCAACTACCGGCTCGGCGTCTTCGGCTACCTGTCGCTACCGGGGCTGGCCGGGAGCGGGGACTTCGGCCTGGCCGACCAGATGCTCGCCACCCGCTGGGCCCGGGACAACGCGGCGGCGTTCGGCGGGGACCCGCAGAACCTGACGGTCTTCGGCGAGTCTGCGGGCGCCATGAGCGCCTGCGCGGCGCTCACCTCCCCCGCCGCGTCAGGGCTCGCGGACAAGGTGGCGCTGTCCTCGGGCTCGTGCCAGCTGAGCTGGCCGCAGGACGGCCTGCTGCCCGGCGTCCCGCCCGGGACCCCGTACGTCGGTCTGCCGGACGCCGAGCAGTTCGGCACCGCGCAGGCACAGACCCTGGGCTGCATCGGGCCGGACACCGCCGCCTGCCTGCGGGGCAAGCCCGTGGCCGACCTGCTGACGATCTTCCCGACCTTCTCGAACGTCCTCGCCTACGGCACGCCGCTGCTGCCCACCGATCCGGCACGGGCGCAGCGCGACGGGAAGACCCCGCGGATCCCGGTGCTGTCCGGCGGGAACCAGGCCGAGGAGAGCGCGTTCGTCGGCGGGGTGCAGAAGGTGCAGCCCTTCGTCACCCCCGAGAGCTATCCGGTGCTGCTGCGCGCCGCCTTCGGCGCAAGGGCGGACGCGGTCGCGGCGCAGTATCCGCTGAGCGCGTACCCGAACGCCCCGACGGCCTGGGCCACCGTGATCACGGACTCCTCGTGGGCCTGCCCGACCCTGGCCGGCAACGCGGCCTTCGCCGCCCACGGCTCCCCCGTGCACGGCTACGAGTTCGCCGACCCGTCCGCACCGGACGTCAACCAGGCCGCCTCAGCGGACTTCGCCCCGGGGGCGGCGCACGCGACGGACCTGCCGTACCTGTTCGACCTGACCGGCAAGAACGTGCTCACCACGCCCGAGCAGCAGCGGCTGTCGGACGCGATGATCGGCTACTGGACGAGCTTCGCCCGCACCGGCACCCCCACCGCCGAGGGCTCACCGGCCTGGCCGCCGCTCACGGGGCAGGACGGCCCGAACCTGCAGCTGGCGCCCACGATCGGCACGACCGACCTGGCAGCCGAGCACCGGTGCGGCTTCTGGGGCCGGGCCTGACGAGGCCGGGCACGAAAAAAGCCGGGGCCCCGCCCCCGAGACGGGGACCCCGGCCGGGAGAACTGCCCGTCCGCTCCCCAGCTGCCGGACAGTTCACGTTCCGAGTACCGGGGATTGCACGTGCGACGGAGGCCTAAACCTCCCGGCGCACACTCCCAGCGCCGGGATTCAGGCCGAGACGTCCGCCTGGACGGAGAGCCAGCCCTCGCACGAGGGCTCCAGGACCTCCTTGACCAGCGCGACGTGCCTCGGGTGCGCGAGATAGCGCGCGAAGGTGTCGGCGTCGGCGAAGGTCGTCGAGAGGGACGCGTCCGCGACCTTGGGGTTGGCCGCGTCGCGCAGGCCGAGGTCCGCGCCGACGATCGCGGGGCCGGCTGCCAACGGGGCCTCGGCCGCGAACTCCTCCAGCGCGGCGACGAGCTTCTCCTTGTCGCCCTCGCCGAGCGGGCGCCTGAGCCGGAACAGAACGGTGTGGGACAGCACGCGGATCTCCTTCGTCGGACAGCACGATCAGGAGCCGGCCGTCCTCGTGATGGTGCCAGAAGGCGCGGTGGGCGAGAAGAACACGTCGTCGATCGTCGGTGCGGGCCGCACGGAGTCCACCCCGGCAGTGGGTCGAGTCCCTGCCCGCCAAGCACTTTCACCCACCCGGACGAGTGAGGAACCTCGCAGAACGGGTACAGACCGTTATCCGCCGCCAGGACGGCGCCGACGGCACCGGGGGTGCACCGTGACCGCAGACGCGACACCGAGGAAGACCGACGCGGACCGGACGCGGGCCGACCTCGTCGGCGTCCTGCGGGAACGGCTCGGCCAGGAGAAGCGCCGCTACCTCGACGCCACCCTGGACGTCCGGATCGCCGAGGAGCGCTGGCGGGCGCGGCCGACCGAGGACAACCGGCTGGCCCTGGTCGACGAGCTCACCGTGGGGCTCTGTCTCGGGCGCAACCACCTGATCTGCCTGGACGACCTGGCCCGCGCCCTCGGGCCGTCCTGCGCGTCCGAGATCGAGGCCACCCGGACGGCCGAGGCGGAGACGACCGCCTGGCTCGGCCGGACCGGCGACACGCTGCGCCACCTCTTCGATCCTGCCGCCTGAGCGAGCGTGGCGGGCCCGCACCGTCGGGCTCGTCCCGGGGTGGTGCTGCCGGCACCGCGGAACATCGCAGAGTTCGGGGTGTTCTGTGCGGTTCGTCCCATTCGGCCGTCTGGTGGTCCGGGCGGACGCCTGGGAGGCTGGCGAGCGGTGTCGAACCAGCCTCCCGCCCCCGAGCCGGGCCCACCCGGTGACGCGCCCGCCGCGCTCGCCGGTTCCGCGCTGCCCGCATCGGGCCCGGCCGCCGAGCCGGTGCCGGCCGCGGTCGCGGCGGACGACGCGTCCTGCGCGTTGCGGGTACCGGCGGTGCTCGAGGCGCCGCGGATCGTCCGGGCCGGGCTGCGGCAGTGGCTCGCCGGGGTGTCCTGGCCGCAGGACCCGGCGGACGAGATCGTGCTCGCCGTCAGCGAGGCCGTGTCCAACGCGGTCGAGCACGCCTATCCCCAGGTCGGGCCCGCGGACCAGGGGGTCGAGGTCGATGCCGTCGTCGAGGAGTCGGACGAGGGGCGCCGGGTCCGCGTCCGGATCCGGGACCACGGCGCCTGGACGATGCGGCCGGCCGACGAGGAGCCGACGAACCGGCGCCGCGGGCTCCCGCTGATGACGATGCTGATGGAGGACGTGCTCGTCGTCCCCGGCGGCACACCGGCCGACGCCGGGGACGAGCAGCCCGGGATCGCCGCCGAGGTCGTCGAGGCCGTCGTCGAGGCCGTGGTCAAGGCCGGTGGAGGTGTCGCCCCGCCCACCGGGACCGAGATCGTGCTGCTCAGCCCGCCCGTCCCTCGGTAGGCCGCGGGGCGGGAGCGCCTCGCGGGTGATCGTTCGGCGCGCACCGGCCGCGGTCGGGACGGAGCTCAGATCCGCCACCGCTCGACCGCCTCCTCGTCGAGCCGCACCCCGAGCCCCGGGGCGTCCGGCACGACCACGCACCCGTCCGCGTCGACCCCGATCGGCTCGGCGAGCATGAAGTCCCGCCGCCGCGGCGTCCAGTCCGGCGGGTCGTAGGGGAACTCGAAGAACGGTCCCCCGCCGACCCCCGCTGCGACGTGCAGGTTCGCCAGCACCCCGATGCCGTTGGTCCAGCTGTGCGGGGTGAACGCGCGATGCTTGAGCGCGGCGACCTCGGCCAGCGTGCGGGCCCGGGACATCCCGACCGCCAGCACGACGTCCGGCTGGTAGACGTCGAGGACGTCCTGTTCGAGGTAGCGCAGCAGCTCCGCGGGCGAGTGGTGCATCTCCCCGGCGGCGATCCGCACGCCGGGGTTCTCCGCGCGCAGGGTCCGGAAGCCGTCGGGATCGGTGTAGGGCAGGGGTTCCTCGACCCAGAACACGTCGAGCTCGGCGAGGCGGCGCACGAGCCGCCGGGTGCGGACGAGGTCGGTGGCCGGGTCGGTGTCCCCGGCCGTCCGCCAGGACTGGTTGAGGTCCACCATGATCGCGAACCCGTCGCCGAGCGCCTCGCGGACCGCGGCGACCGCGGCCACGCCGTCGTCGACGTGGTCCCGGTCGATGCGGATCTTCAGGGCGCGGAAGCCCTCCGCCGCGGCCCGGCGCGCCTGCTCGGCGCGTTCCTCGGCGGGCCGGAGCACGCAGCAGGACGCGTAGGCGGGGATCCGGTCGGTGGCGCCGCCGAACAAGGTGGCGACGGGCAGCGCGGCAGCCTTCCCGACGACATCCCACAGGGCCGCCTCGAGGGGCCAGTACGCGCCGCCGTGGAAGTTGCAGGTCTCGATGGCGCGCACGTGGCGGTGGATCGCGAGCGGGTCCTCGCCCACGAACAGGTGCCGGTGGGCCTCGAAGCCGGTCATCGTGTCGCCGGAGCCGATCCCGGTGATCCCGGCGTCGGTGTGCACCCGGACGATCGTCGCGTCGAACACCCGGCGGGGCTCGGGATCCCACGCGACGGGCAGCGGCGGGTCCAGATCGAGCCGCAGGCGGTCCAGCGTGATGTCCGTGATCCTCATCGGCGACCCACGCTAGCCCCGGTCGCATTCAGATGCAGAGCCTCTCAATCGAGACCAACTCAGTCTTTGTGTCCGGGCAAAGTCGGTCCTACCGTGGAGCCACCGCACGCGACGACGGGAAGGGGGCGGGATGGAGATCCGCCAGCTCCGCTACTTCGTCGCCGTCGCGCGGACCCGGCACTTCGGGCAGGCCGCCGAGCAGCTGCACATGAACCAGTCGCCGCTGTCCCAGGCGATCCGCCAGCTCGAGTCCCAGGTCGGGGTCACGCTCTTCACCCGGACCACCCGCCGGGTCGACCTCACCCCGGCCGGCGAGGCCTTCCTGCGGGACGCCCTGCGGATCCTCGACTCGGTGGACACGGCGCAGGAGCGGGTCCGGCAGATCGGCGACGGGCGCACCGGCCTGCTGCGCGTGGGCAGCACCGCGCTCGCCGCGTACACGCAGCTCCCCCGGCTCGCCCGGCTCGCCGCGCGCGAGGTGCCCGGCCTGGTGCTGCGGTACGTCCCGAACCTGCTGACGCCGGCCGCCGAGGCCGCGCTCACGGAGAACCGCATCGACGTCGCCCTGCTGCGGCCGCCGATGCAGAGCTCCGGGCTCGTGTCGCGCCTGGTCGCGCGCGAGCGGCTCGTGGCCGTCGTCCCCGAGCGGCACCGGCTCGCCGGGAACGGCGCGGTCTCCCTCCACGAGCTGCGCGACGAGGACTTCGTCCTCTACGGCACCAAGGACTCCGTGGTCGACGCCGCCGTCGCGCACGCCTGCCTCTCCGCCGGTTTCCTGCCCCGTCGCACCCACGAGGTCGCCGAGACCTCGATCATGCTGACCCTGGTCGCGGCGGGGCTCGGCGTCGCACTGTTGCCCGAGTCCGTCCTGGCGTTGCGCGTCGACGGGGTCCGGTACGTCGATCTCGCGGACACCGCCGTGACCGACACCGCGGCCGTCGACCTCGCCCTGGCCTGGCGCGCGGCCGACGACGATCCCGGCCTCGCCACGCTGCTCGCCGCGCTGGAGGCCCACGGCTACATCGCCCCCGCGGCCCCGGCCCCCGCTCCCGCCGTTCCCGGAGGTTCCCGGTGAAGATCGTCGCCGTCGAGGCGATCCCGTTCGCGATCCCGTACCGCAAGCCGCTGCGGTTCGCCTCGGGCGAGGTGCACACCGCGGACCACGTGCTGGTCAGGGTGCACACCGACGACGGGATCGTCGGTGTGGCCGAGGCCCCGCCCCGCCCCTACACCTACGGGGAGACGCAGGAGTCGATCCTCGCCGTCGTCGGCACGGTGTTCGCGCCCGAGGTCACCGGGCTCTCGCTGCTCGAGCGCGAGGTCGCCCGCGCCCGCATGGACCGCACCATCGGCAACCCCACCGCCAAGGCCGCGCTCGACATGGCCTGCTGGGACGCCCTCGGCAGGTCCCTCGACCTGCCCGTCACCCAGCTGCTGGGCGGGTTCACCGACCGCATGCGGGTGTCGCACATGGTCGGCTTCGCGACCGACGAGGCGATGGTCGCCGAGGCCGAGCACGTGCGGGACACCTACGGCATCACCACGTTCAAGGTGAAGGTGGGCCGCCGGCCGATCTCCCTCGACGTCGGTGCCTGCCGGGCACTGCGCACCGCGCTGGGCCCGGACGTCGAGCTCTACGTCGACGGCAACCGCGGCTGGACGCCCTCGGAGGCCGCCCGCGCGCTGGCCGCCATGGCCGACCTCGACCTCACGCTGTCCGAGGAGCTCTGCCCCGCCGACGACGTGGTGGGACGCCGTTGGCTCACCGCGCAGACCCCCGTCCCGACGGTCGCGGACGAGAGCGCCGTGACCCCGGGGCAGGTGACCCGCGAGCTGCTCGACGGCGCCGCCACCATGATCAGCATCAAGACCGCCCGCACCGGGTTCTCCACCTCGCAACGCATCCTGCACCAGTGCGAGGGCATGGGCGCCGAGATCGTGATGGGCAACCAGATCGACGGTCAGATCGGCACCGCCTGCTCGGTCGCCTTCGGTGCCGCGCACCGCCACAGCTCCCGCCGCGCCGGGGAGCTCTCCAACTTCCTCGACATGAGCGACGACCTGCTCACCGAACCGCTGGAGATCCACGGAGGCGAGCTCGCCGTCCGGCCCGGCCCCGGGATCGGGATCGAGATCGACCCGGACAAGCTCGCGCACTACCGCACCGACTGACGCACCGACTGACGCACCGACTGACGCACCGACGCGCAAAAGGAGCACCCGATGACCACCACCGCAGACGTCGACCCGGGGACCAACCCGACCGCCGCCGGATCCGGGCAGAACGCCACGGCCACCTTCGCGAGGAAGGAACGCGCCGCAGGCCCCGTCGACCACGGGCGCGCGGCGCTGCTGATCGGCGACACCCTCGCCGCGATCCACGAGGTCGTGCGGCGCCACCAGGTCACCTACGCGGAGTACGACGCGCTGAAGTCCTGGCTGATCACCGTCGGGGAGACCGGCGAGTGGCCGCTCTTCCTGGACGTGTTCGTGGAGCACGTGGTCGAACAGGTCGCCAACGCGGACCGCAAGGGCGCCGTGGGCACCATCGAGGGCCCGTACTACATCCCGGGCGCCCCGGAGTCCGCCTCCGAGGCCGACGTGCCGCGGCGCGCGGACGAGCAGGGCACCCCGCTGCTGTTCCAGGGCACCGTGACCGACCTCGACGGCGCCGCGCTCGACGGCGCGCTGGTCGAGCTCTGGCACGCCGACGACGCGGGCTACTACTCGCAGTTCGCCCCCGGCATCCCCGAGTGGAACCTGCGGGCGCAGATCCGCACCGGCACTGACGGGCACTTCCTCTTCCGCACCATCGCGCCCGCGCCCTACCAGGTCCCGACGGACGGGGCGGTGGGCGCGATGATCTCCGCCGCGGGCTGGCACCCGTGGCGGCCCGCCCACCTGCACCTCAAGGTCACCGCGCCCGGCAGGGCGCCCGTGACCAGCCAGCTGTACTTCACGGGCGGCGAGTACGTCGACGACGACGTGGCCCGGGCCGTGAAGCCGGAGCTGATCCTGCACCCGACCGCGGGCCCGGACGGCGTGGAGGTCACCTACGACTTCCGCCTCGACCCCGCGTAGGCCGGGCGCCGGAGTCGTCGCCCGGCCGTCGGCAGGTCCGCCGGGGCGTGGGCCGACCCCCAGGCGGCCCTCAGGCCAGCCCGAGGTGCTCGCGCAGGGTCGTGCCCTCGTAGCGCTCCCGGTAGACCCCGCGTTCCTGCAGCTCGGGGACGAGCCGGTCGACGATGTCGTCCAGGCCGTCCGGGGTGAGGTACGGGGAGACGTTGAAGCCGTCGACCGCACCGGACCGCACGAAGTGGGCGAACCTGTCCGCCAGCCCCGAGGGCGTGCCGACGTGGCCGCGCTGCGGGCCCAGCGCGATCACGGTCTCGCGCAGGCTCAACCCCCGCGCCTCGGCCGTCTCGCG
The DNA here is from genome assembly GCF_039531635.1 of Pseudonocardia ailaonensis. Taxonomy (NCBI): domain Bacteria; kingdom Bacillati; phylum Actinomycetota; class Actinomycetes; order Pseudonocardiales; family Pseudonocardiaceae; genus Pseudonocardia; species Pseudonocardia ailaonensis. The sequence goes on from NZ_BAAAQK010000009.1 coordinate 17,782, forward strand.
CCAGGTCCGGACGATCTCGCGCGGGTCCTTCCAGCGCCGGCTGCCCATCTCCCCCGTCGGCGGGGCGACGACGGGATCCTCCGCCGGCAGCGGGCCGTCGGCGTCCCGGCCGGTCAGGTCGAAGCCCCACACCTGTCCGGCGATCGCGAGTGCGGTGGCGGGGGTGACCTGGTGCAGGCGCAGGAAGTGCGCCTTCTCCACGGCCTCCGCCTCGGTGTCGCCGATGATGATCTCGGTGCCGGGGAGGATGCGCAGCGAGTCCTCCGCCCGGCCCGCGGCCCGCAGCCGGGTGCGGATGTCCGTGGCGAAGGCCAGGGCGTCGTCGAAGTCGGAGCCGTGCGCGGAGAAGATCACGTCCGCGTTGCGGGCCGCGAAGTCCCGGCCCTCCGCCGAGTCGCCGGCCTGGAAGATCACCGGATGGCGCTGGGCGCTGCGCGGCAGGGTCGGGGAGATCTCGACGTCGAACTGGCTCGTCCGCGCGGACACCGTGCCGACGGCCTTGGGAGCGGCCCACTCCCCGTCGGTCCCGGCCCAGTCGTCCTCCCACGAGTCCCAGATCTGCCGCGCGATCGCGAGGAACTGCTCGGCGCGGACGTAGCGGTCCGCGTGGTCGAGGTAGCCGCCGCGCCGGAAGTTCTCGCCGGTCCACGCGTTGTCCGTGGTCACGACGTTCCAGCCCGCGCGGCCCGCGGAGAGCAGGTCCAGCCCGGAGAGCCGGCGGGCGAGGTCCGCCGGCTCGTTGTAGGTGGTGTTCTGGGTGGCCACGAGGCCGATCCGGCTGGTGACGCCGGCGAGCGCGGCCAGCTGGGTGATCGCGTCCGGCCGGCCCGCGACGTCGAGGTCGTGGATCTTGCCGCCGGACTCGCGCAGCCGCAGCCCCTCGCCGAGGAAGAAGGCGTCGAACAGCCCCCGCTCGGCGGTGGTGATCATGCGCCGGAACGACGAGAAGTCGATCTGGGAGCCGCTCTCCGGCAGCGACCAGATCGTCCAGTGGTTCACGCCCTGGAAGAAGACGCCCAGGTGGAGCCGGGCGTCCGGGCGGGGATAACCGTTGTCGCTCATACGATCTCCAGGTGGGTGTGGCGACTCGCGGGCCGCTCCAGCCCGAGGGTGGTGCGCAGCGAGGCGCCCGGCTGCGGGCGGGCCGCGGTGCCGGAGCGGAACAGCGCGGGGAGCACGCGGGCGGAGAGCTCCGGGAGGTCCTCGTCGAGGACGGCCGGGTGCAGGCGCACTCCGTCGACCACCCCGGCCAGCTCCTCCAGCAGGCCGACCAGACCGGCCGGTGCGCCCGTGAACCGCAGCCGCGGGCCGGCGGACCAGGAGGCGTGGCGGTCGAGATCGGCGAGCCGCTCCGCCGCCGACGCGGCGGGGGTGTCCAGGGCGAACTCGAGCTCGGCGAACCGCAGCCCCGCTCCCCCGTGGGCCGCGACGGTCGGCGCCTCGACGAGCTCGACGTCGGCGAGGCCCGCGGGCAGCAGGCCCGCCGGGGCGAGCACCACGAGCTGTCCCTGCGGCGGGCGCGGCACGATCGCCGGACCCTTCACCGAGTAGGTCTCGCCGACGAAGTCGATGTAGTGCAGCTTGTCCCGGTCCAGGTAGCGGCCGGTGTCGACGTCGCGCACCGCGGCGTCGTCCTCCCAGGAGTCCCACAGCTCGCGGGCCACGCGGACCCCGTCCCGCGCCTCGCGCGCCAGCCCCGCAGGCCCCTCGACGACGGGCCTGCCGAGGGCACGGGCCGCCGCCGCGTCGTCCGTCACCGCCACGAGCCAGCCCGCGCGGCCGGTGGCCGCGAAGTCCAGCGACGCCAGCTGCGACGACACGTGGAAGGGCTCGGAGTAGGTCGTGGGGACCACCGGCACCAGGCCCAGGACGCTGGTGTGCACGGCGGCGAAGGCCGCGCGCTCCACCGCGCCGATCCGGCCGACCGGGCCCACCCCGCCGGGTGGGAGCGGCGAGTCGTCGAACGTGGCCAGCGTGAGGCCGGCGTTCTCCGCGACCTGGGCGAGCGCCCGGACCCGCGCCGGGGTGAGCAGCGCGGCGGGCGCGTGGGTCGCGCGGCGCCAGGCCGCGGGATGGGCGCCCTCGCCGTCGAGCTCGACGGCGAGATGAAGGGGCGGTGTGGGGCTCATGCGGCTCGTCCCCTCGGCTCGCGGCGGTGCGCGACGGGTGTGCGCCGGTCGGCGGTCATGGAGTGCTCCCGTGCAGGTGCTTCTCGAAGGAATGGGACCCGGTCACTCGGGATCGAGGGACCGGTCGTACGGCGGCGTGTAGCCCGTGGCCAGCGAGAGGGCCGTGGCCTCGGGCCGGTGGTCAGGTGGATCCGCCCATAGCCGCGGGCGGCGATCTCCGCCTCCAGGCCGTCGAGGACCCGGCCGTCGAGGACCCGGCGGCGGTGCGCCGCACTCGTCCCCCGGTGTGGTCGACGCTGCGGAGCTCGAGCGGGGCGGTCACGCGGACTCCACGTGGTCGCGGTGTGCGACGGCCGGGCCCAGGCCCAGGTTCTCGCGCAGCGTCGTGCCCTCGTACTCCGTGCGGTACACGCCGCGGTCCTGCAGTGCCGGGACCAGCCGGTCCACGACCTCGTCGAACCCGCCGGGCATCGCGTTGGGCTGCAGGTTGAGCCCGTCGATCGCGCCGGCACGCACGTACCGGGCGAGCTCGTCGGCGACCGCGGCCGGGGTGCCGACGAACTCCACGGACTCGTTGAGGTGCAGCACCAGCTGCCGCATCGTGTAGCCCCGGCCGGCCGCGATCCCGCGCCATGCGGCGGCCGTGCGCAGCGGCCGGTCGCTGGTGTTGACGACGCCGTGGGTCAGCGTCTGGGTGGCGACGACGGGATCGGTGGCGGGCAGCGGGCCGTCGACCGGGTGGTCGGACAGGTCGTGGCCCCAGACCGCCTCGACCACCGCGCGGACCCGGCGGTCGCTCCAGGTGCGGTCCCGGAACCAGCGCGCCCGCTCCTGCGCCTCGGACTCCGTGTCCCCCAGGATGATCCGGGTGGCGGGGAAAATGCGCAGGTCGTCCTCGGGGCGGCCGGCCCGGACCAGGCGCCGGCGCAGGTCGGTGGCGAACTCCAGCGCCGCGTCGAACTGCAGGTACCGGGAGAAGATCCCCTCGGCGTGCCGGGCGGCGAAGTCCCGGCCCTCGCCGGACTCGCCGGCCTGGAACAGCACGGGTTGGCCCTGTGGGCTGGGTGGCAGGCTCGGCCAGGCCCGCCGCGCGCTGCGCACGACCTGCCCGATCGCGCCGGGGGCGGACCAGGACGGGGCCTGCGCGGACCCGGCCTCGGCGCCCCGGGACCACGCCGCCCAGAGGGCCTCGACCGTGGCCAGGTGCTCCTCCGCGGCCCGGTAGCGGTCCGCGTGGCCCACCTCGCCGCCACGCCGGAAGTTCTCGCCGGTCCAGTCGTTGTCGGTGGTCACGACGTTCCAGCCCGCCCGGCCGCCGCTCAGCACGTCGACCGAGGCGAGCCGCCGCGCCAGGTCCACGGGGTCGGTGAAGGTGGTGTTCAGCGTGGCGACGAGGCCGATCCGCTCGGTGACCGCGGCCAGGTGCGCGAACAGCACGAGCTGGTCCGGGCGGCCGGTGACGGAGTGGTCGGTGATCCGGCCGAGGTGCTCGCGCAGGCGCTGGCTGTCGCCGAGGAACAGCGTGCTGAACAGGCCTCGCTCGGCGCTCCGCGCGAGCTGTCGCCAGGCGGCGAAGTCGTAGTACACGTCGTCCCGCTCGGCCTCGGACCAGACGTAGGCGGGGCCGAAGGGGAAGAAGCCGGCGAGGTGGAGCCGGGCGTGCGGGCGGGCGACCTCGGGGGCGGCCATGGGAGCTCCTCAGGAGGCGTAGCGGCCGGCGGGACGGGGCAGGTCGAAGAGCTCGCGCAGGGTGCCGCCCGGCGCGGGGCGACGCAGGTCCAGGGCGGGCAGAACCTGCTCGGCGAGCAGCGGGAGGTCACGGTCGAGCACCGCGGGGACGAGCCGCACCGCATCGACGACGGTGGCGAGCCGGCCGAGCAGCGCCACCAGGTCCGCGGTGGATCCGGTGTGGCGCAACCGCTCCCCCACCGGCCAGGGCACCCCGGCCGGATCGGGACCGAGCGCCACCTCGACCTCCGCCAGCACCTTCGGCGCGCGGGCGCGGGCGGCCGCGGCGCGGAGGCCCTCCTCGGTCGGGGCCGCCACGATCTCGACGTCCACGAGCCGGTCGGGCAGGACGCCCGGCGGCGCGAGGACCGGGACCTGCCCCTGCGGCGGGCGGGGCATGAGGGCGGGGCCCCGGATACCGAAGGTGCGGCCCCGGAAGTCGATGTGGTGCACCCGGTCGGCGTCGAGGAACCGGCAGGTGGACTCGTCGGCGACGATCGCGTCGTCCTGCCAGGAGTCCCAGAGCCTGCGGGTGGCGTCGACGACGTCCTCAGCCTCGGCCGCGAGCAGCTGCGGGTCCGTCTGGTGCCGGACACCGTGGGCCGCGGCCCGGGCGGGCGTCGCCTCGGTGCCCACGAGCCAGCCGGCCCGGCCGCGGGAGCCGTGGTCGAGGCTCGAGAGCTGGTTGGACACGTGGAAGGGCTCGGCGTGCGCGGGGTGCACCACCGGGACCAGGCCCAGCGCCGAGGTGGTCGCGGAGAGGAACGCCGCCGCCGTCAACGGGTCGAACCGGCCGGCCACCCCGGTGCCGGGCGCCGTCGCGGTCACGTCCGCGAGCGTGACGAAACCGAACCCGGCCCGCTCCGCACGATCGCCGACCTCCCGGAGCCGCCCCGCGGTCAGCAGGGTGTTCGGTGCGTGCGCCGCCGCCCGCCACGCCGCGGGATGCGCGCCGTCGCCGTCGATCTCGATCCCGATCACCGATCGTTCGTCCATACAGGACCACCTCCTCGTCCACCCATCGGGACCGCGGGCCCGCCGCCGCGCCGCGCGGTTACGGTGGCGGGACCCGTTCCCCGGTCCACCCGTTCCCGCCAGGAGGCACCGTGTCCGACTCCCCCGCTCCCGTCGGCCTGCTCGAGGGCCTGCACAGCACCCCCGCCCGCCGCTATCTCGCCGACACCCCGATCCCCGACGAGGTGCTCTGGGAGCTGCTCGACGCGGCGGTCCGCGGACCGTCCGGCGGGAACCGCCAACCGTGGGGCTGGATCGTGGTCACCGATCCGGACGTCAAGGCGCGCATCGCCACCTTCTACCGCGAGGGCTGGGAGGCCGCGTACGGGGTGCGGCGCGCCGAGCTGCTCGATCCCGCCCGCGATCCGCGGATCGACACCGGGCTCTCCGCCTCCTCGTACCGCGCGACCGAACACCTCGCCGACCACCTCGCGGAGGCTCCGGTGTGGATCGTCCCGGTGCTGCAGGGTGCCGCCGGCTCCCGGGACACACGGCTCGGTGCCTCGATCTACGGCGCGGTGCAGAACCTCCTGCTGGCCGCCCGCGCCTACGGGATCGGCGGGGTGCTCACCTCGTTCCACCTGACCCACGAGGCGGAGGTCGACGCCCTGCTCGGGCTCCCCGCCGACGCCGCCACGATGGGGCTGGTGCCCCTGGGCTACCCCGCCCGCGGACGCTGGGCGCAGCCGCGCCGGCAGCCGGTGGGCGAGGTCGTGCACTGGGGACAGTGGGGCGCGCGGCGCACCCGTCCCTGACGGGGCCGCCACGCTACCGGCCGTCCAGCGCCGCGAAGGCCGCGGTGCGGGCGGCCGGGCCGTCGGGCAGGGGCGCGGCGGGCTCCCAGAGCCCGCGCGCCCGCAGGACCGGCAGCACACCCTCCCCCATCCACCAGGCCTCCTCCAGGTGCGGGTAACCGGAGAGCACGAACTCGTCGATCCCGGCCTCGTGGTACTCGGTGATCCGGTCCGCGACCTCGGCGTGGCTGCCGACCAGGGCCGTGCCGGCGCCGCCGCGGATCAGGCCCACCCCGGCCCAGAGGTTGGGGGCGATCTCCAGGTTCGCGGCGGAGCCCCCGTGCAGGGCCCGCATCCGGCGCTGACCCTCCGACTCCGACTCCGCCAGGCCCTGTTGCACCGCCGCGATCGCGGCCGGGTCGATCGCGGCGAGCAGCGAGTGCGCCTGGGCCCAGGCCGCCTCGGCCGTGTCCCGGGTGATCACGTGGATCCGCAGGCCGAAGCGCACCGTGCGTCCCCGTTCGGCGGCGAGGCGCCGGACCCACGCGACCTTCTCGCGCACCTGCTCCGGCGGCTCGCCCCAGGTGAGGTAGACGTCCGAGTGCTCGGCCGCCACCTCCCCGGCCACCGGCGACGACCCGCCGAAGTACACCGGCGGCACCGGGTCCGGCAGCCGGTCGAGGAAGGCGCCCTCCACGCGGACGTGCTCACCGGCGAGGTCGACCGTCTCACCGCGCCACAACGCCCGCACGACCTGCAGGAACTCCCGGGTGCGGGTGTAGCGCCCCTGCTTGTCCAGGAAGTCCCCGTAGGCGCGCTGCTCGGCGGACTCGCCGCCGGTGACGATGTTGAGCAGCAACCGGCCACCGGAGTGGCGCTGGAAGGTCGCCGCCTGCTGGGCGGCGAGCGTCGGCGAGATCGACCCCGGGCGGAACGCGACGAGGAACTTGAGCCGCTCGGTGTGCGCGACCAGCATCGCCGTCGTCAGCCACGCGTCCTCGCACCAGATCCCGGTGGGGGTGAGCGCGGCCTCGAAGCCGACCTCCTCGGCCGCCTTCGCGACCTGGGTGAGGTACCGGATCGACGCGGGCCGGATCGCGCCGGCCGAGCCCGTCCCCACCCCGTGCCCACCGCCGACGAGCTGGCGGGAGTCGCCGTTGGTGGGCAGGAACCAGTGCAGTGAGAGCGGGCCGGCCATGCGCTACTTCGACTTCCAGGCGTCGTGCAGCTGGATCCGGGACGAGGCGTCGAAGGTGATGCCGTGGGTGTTCGCGGCCGCGGCGAGCACCGTGGTCAGCTCGGTGACCGGGACGAAGTAGCCGTCCTGGAGGACCTGCTGCTGCGCCTGGTCGACGATTCCGGTCCGCTTGGTCGCGTCCGGCTCGCCGGCCTGGGCGACCAGCAGCGACTGCAGCGGGCCCTGCGGCACGCGGAAGAAGTTCGCGCCCGCCGTGGAGAACTGGCCGCGCAGGATGTCCGGGTCCGCCCGGGTCACGTTGAACCACAGCGCCGAGAAGTCGCCGGCGGACTGCACGGCCGCGGCCTGCGCGATCGGGACCTCCTGCAGTGCGATGTCGATGCCGACGGCCTTGGCCTGCTGCTGGATGAGCTCCAGGGCCGGCTTGTTGGTGGCCGCCACCGGCGAGTAGGTCACCGGGATGGTCAGCTTCTGGCCGTCCTTGGCGCGGATGCCGTCCGGGCCCGGGGCCCAGCCGGCCGCGTCGAGTGTCGACTTCGCCTTGGCGGCGTCGAACCCGAGCTGCGCGGAGTCGTCCGAGTAGGACGGTGTGGTGGAGGCCAGCACGCTGGTGGCGGGCTTGGTCTGCGACGGGAAGACCGCGCTCACGATCTCCTGGCGGTTGAGCGCCACGGTCAGGGCCTGCCGCACCGCCGGGTCGGTCACGATCGGCTTGCTGTTGTTGAAGGCGATGCCGAACACCACACCCGGGTTGGAGCGGGCGAGCAGCTGCGCGCCGGCGCCGGTCAGCGGCGCCTCGTCCTGCTGGCCGATGCTCCCGATCGCGTCGATCTCACCGGACTGCAGCGAGCCGGTGCGCACCCCGGACTCCGGGACGATCCGGAACTCCAGCGTGTCGAGGTAGGCGTCTCCCGGGTGCGAGAACAGGGAGGAGCCCCAGTTGTAGCCGGTGCGCTTCGCCAGGGTGATCGAGGCGTTCTTGGTGTAGTTCTGCAGCGTGAACGGGCCGGAGCCGATCACGCCGGCGCAGCGCTCGTCGTCCGACTTGGCGACCGTGGCCGGGGACAGGATGCCGAGGCTGTGGGTGGCGGTGGCCTGCAGGAACTGGGCGCTCGGCTGGCCGAAGTTCACGGTGAACTGGGTGGGGCTCGCCACGGTCGTGCCGGTGTAGCCCGCCAGGTAGCCCTTGGCGAGGGTCGCCCGGGCCCCGAGCTGGCCGATCCTGTCGAAGTTCGCCTTCACCGCGTTCGCGTCGAGTGCGGTGCCGTCGGAGAACGTCACGCCGGAACGGAGCGTGAAGGTGAAGCTCTTCGCGTCGGGCGAGGCCTGCCAGGCCGTGGCCAGGTACGGCTTGATCTCTCCGGTCTTCGGGTCCTGGTCGGTCAGCGAGTCGACCAGCTGACGGACCGAGTAGATCGTGTCGTTGCTGCCGACCTGCTGGGGATCGACGCAGCCCGCGTCGCTGCCGACCGCGAACCGCAGGGTCCCTCCGGTCTGCGGCGGTCCGGCGTCGGCGTCGGTACCGGCGCTCGAACCCCCGCCGCAGGCGGCCAGGGCCAGGGAGGCTGCGGCGAGGAGGGCCGGGAGCAGCAACGCCCGGCGCGATCGTGCGGTCATGGCGGGAGGTGGTCCTTCACAGGGGACCCTGCCGGGGGCAGGGCGGAGCGGACACCCGGCGCAGGTCGGCGACGGGCGGGATTCCGGACGGGCAGGTGCCACGCCGCGGGCGCGGCAGGCGGTGGATCGGGCGAGGAGCGCCGGGTCAGGCCCGACAGGCCGCGCTGGCCGTCCGCAGCAGGTCGACGTGGCGCCTGCGCACACCGAGGAACACGGATCCTCCATCGTTCCCGGCATGAGCACCCGCACCCGCGGACGGGGGGTTGCTGCGGCGTCGTCGAGCCAGGTCTCTCAGCCGCTCTGGATGGTGTGGCCCGGGTGGGCCTCCTGCACTGTACGTCGCATCCGGGCCGTCCCGTCAATGCCGCGGCGCGGACTGTGACCCAGGCCCGCCCGATCGGCCGGGACGTGTCCGGACACTCGCCGGACACCCTCCCACCAGGCAAGATGCGGGATCCGGTCGAACGGACATTGCACGCGTCGGCGCGCCCCGTCCGCCGCTCGTGCCGGACCGGGACGGAGCCTCACGCGTCGTCGTCCCGCCCGGGAGGCGTCCACACAGGACCACGTCGCGGACGGCCGAGGGCTACGCCGGCGCGTCCGGGTCGCCGACCAGGGCGCGGGCCCGCTCGGCGTCGACCGCCTCGTGCCAGTCGCCCGCCGGGTTGTCGATCACGAGCGGGCCGAGGTTGCACGGGCCGAGGCAGCCGATCGGGGTCACGAGCACGTCGCGCCCCCGCGCCGCGGCGGCCAGGGCGCGATGGGTGTCCCCCGCGCCGTAGACGGTGCAGCGCGGCCCGCGACAGACCAGCAGGTGACGGGCGGGGTCGTCGCGCACCGACCAGGCCGGGCTGCGGAACGCACCCGGGCTGGTCGTGACCGGCGCCGCGTCGCCGAGGGCCAGGTCGGCGAGCAGCGCGGCCATGCCGGGGGCGGTGGCCGGCGGCGGACTCAGCAGCACCCGCAGGGTCGCCCCCCGGGACTCCCGCCAGTGCGCCGCGGCGCGGGCGGTCCAGGTGCGCAGGTAGGGATCGACCGGCAGGGCGAGCGGCACGAGAACGACCTCGTCGGCCCCCTCGACGTCGTGGGCCCCGCCGATCCCGGTGGCCCGGGCGGCGATCTCGTCGAGCACCGCGGCGACGGACGGATCGGCCTGGTCGAGGTACGCGACGCGGACGGGCCGGCCCGCGCGCTCGGCGACCCGGCCGGCCAGCGCGGCCAGGGACCGTTCGTCCACACCGGACGGTGTGGGGCGGGCGACGAGGACGAGGTGGCGCATCGGTGCCTTCCGGGGAGATGGACGAAGCTCACAAGAAGTATGACTAGTTGTTCATGTGTTCGCTTGTTAACTTCGTCGCGTCGTCGAGGCGGACCGTCCGGTCCGTCGCCCGATCCCGTGTCACCCGATTCCTGTCACTCGACTATCCGGAGGCGAGGCCCGTGAGCCGGCCATCCCCCGCGGTCTGGCGCCGAGCGCTCGCCGCCCTGCTGTTCGTGCTGGTGACGGCGGGGTGCGCCACGACGGGACAGCCGTCCGCCGCCGCCGGCCCACCCACCCTCACCCTCGCGACCGGCTTCACGATCGACGACCTGGATCCCCTGGAGAACGCCTTCTGGGGCCCCGAGTTCGGCTACGTCGAGCTGCTGATGCGCCCCGAGCGCGGCGGCGCGCCCACGCCCTGGGTGCTCGCGGGGCTCGACAACCCCCAGCCCCTCGTGTGGCGGCTCACCCTGCGGGACAACGTCACGTTCGTCGACAAGGCGCCGCTGACCCCCGCCGCGCTCGCCGAGCTGCTGACCTACCAGCTGACCGAGAACGACGACCTCGCCGCCGCGCTACCCGGCGCGAGCGCCGCCGCGACCGGGCCGAAGGAGGTCACGCTCACCACCGCCAGGCCGGCGCCGAACGTGCCCGCGCTGTTGGCGGACGAGTCGATGGTCCCGGTGTACGACGTCGCGGCGTACAAGCGGCACAAGGCTTCCGGGGCGCCCGTCGCGGACCTCGTCAAGGCCGGGCTCTACACCGGACCGTACATCGTGGACTCCCTCGACGCACAGTCGATGCAGCTCTCCCCGCGGGCGGACCACTGGGCCGGCAAGCCCGCGCTCGACGACCTGACCGTGAAGTTCGTACCCGAGGCGAGCGCGCGCATCCAGGCCGTGCAGGCCGGTGAGGCGGACATCGCGCTCTACCCGCCGACCGCCACCGCGCCGACCCTCGCCGGGCGGACGGACTCCTTCTTCGTCACCGGCGAGCCGGTCGGCGGGACCTTCATGTTCGAGCTCAACCAGCGGGTCGCGCCCTTCGACGATCCGCTCGTGCGCCGGGCCGTGTACGCCGGGATCGACTACACCGAGATCGCCGACAAGGTCATGAACCGCCTCTACTCCCCCTCGACCGGGCTGTACGCCCCGTCGCGGCCATGGGCGGAGAAGACCCAGGTCACCGACACCGCCCGGGCCGCCGCGCTGCTCGACCAGGCGGGCTGGACCCGCACCGGTGACGGGCCGCGGACCAAGGCCGGCACCGCGCTGCGGTTCTCGGTGCTCACCTACCCGCAGCAGCCGGACTCCGACGCGCTCGCCCTGGCCGTGCAGGCCCAGCTCACGCGGCTCGGCGTCGGCGTCGACATCCGGCAGGTACCGGACACCCAGGCCGCCCAGAAGGACCGGACCGGCTGGCAGGCCGCCGTCAGCGGCAACGGGTTCATCTCGTTCGGCGGGGACTACCTCAGCCCGCTGGGCCGTTACCTGCGCAGCACCGGGCCGCGCAACAACACCGGCACCGCCGATCCCGAGCTCGACGCGATGATCGACAGGCTCGGCGTCGAGCTCGACCCGGCCGCGCGGGACACCCAGCTGCGCGCGATCCAGGCCCGGGTCGCCGACAACGGCTATCTCGGCTACCTGGGCATGCGCCGCCCCGCAGTGGTCACCGGGCCGGCATGGCGCGGGTACGCGGTGCCGATCTCGAACCTGTGGGTCACACACCAGACCGCCCCCAGGGCCTGACGTGCTGCTCCTCCTCGGCCGGCGGATCGGCCAGGCCCTGGTCACGCTGGCCGGGGCGGGGCTGCTCGTGTTCGGCATGCTCGCGGTCACGCCCGGGGACCCGGCACGCCGGGTCCTCGAGGCCCGGGGTGTGCGGGAGCCGAGCCCGGAGGCGGTCGCCGCGATGCGCGACCAGCTCCGGCTCGACGATCCGCTGGTCGTAAGGTTCGGGCGGTGGGCGGCGCACGCCGCGACCGGGGATCTCGGGCTGTCCTGGCGGACCGGGAATCCCGTGTCGGCGGAGTTCGCCGCCCGTCTGCCGGCCACGCTGCGGCTGACGGGCGTGTCCCTGCTCCTCGCCGTCGCGGCCGCGCTGCTGCTCGGCGTCACGGCGGCACTCGGGGCAGGGCGCTGGCCGGACGCGCTCTCCCGCGGGATCGCGCTGGCGGTGCTCGTGGTGCCGAGCTTCGTCCTCGGGGTCGTGGTGCTCGACGTGCTGGTCGTGCGGGCCGGGCTCGGGCGGGTGATCGCCGACGGCACCTGGGCGACGGTGTTCCTGCCGGCGCTGGTGCTGGCGCTCGGCTCGGTCGCGACCTGGTCCCGGGTGCTGCGCACCAGCCTGCTGGAGGCCGGCTCGGCCACCTACCTGCGGGTGAGCACGGCCCGGGGCGCGGGGCGGGTCCGCCGGCTGCTCGTGCACCAGCTGCCCAACGCGGCCGCGCCTTTCCTCACGATGGTCGGGCTCGGCACCGCCGCGCTGATCGGCGGCGCCCCGATCGTCGAGAGCGTGTTCACCTGGCCCGGGATCGGGCGCTACACGGTCGAGGCGATCAACGGCCGGGACATGCCGGTGATCGTCGGGTTCACGCTGGTCGCGGTGCTGACGTACGTGCTGGCCGGCCTGGTGGTCGACCTGGTGTGCGCCGCGATCGACCCGCGGCTGCGGGGCCAGCGGTGAGTCTCCTGCTCGTGCGGGCGGCCGCGCCCGTGGTCCGGGACGTCGACCGGCCCGTCTGGCGGGCCCTGCTCGACCGGCCGGCGGCCCGGGTCGCCCTCGGGATGATCGCCCTGCTGGCGCTCGCCGCCGTCGTCGGGCCCTGGTTCCTGCCCGATCCCGATCTCCCGGACTACGGGGACCAGCTCGCCGCGCCGAGCGTGGAGCACTGGCTGGGCACCGACCAGTCGGGCCGCGACCTGCTGGCCCGCACGCTGGCCGGGGCGCGCAGCTCCCTCGGGGCCGCGGTGCTGGTCACGGCGCTCGCGGCGATGGTCGGGCTCGTGGTGGGCACCCTCGCCGGGGCGCTGGGCGGGATCGTCGACACGGTCCTCACCCGTCTCACGGACATCATGCTGGGACTACCGTCATTGGTCCTCACACTCGCCGTCGTCGGCGTTCTCGGGCCCGGCTATCTCAATCTGGTGCTGGCGATGGCGGCCACAGGGTGGGCCGGCACTGCCCGGCTCGCCCGCGCGATCTCCCGCGGCGCCGGCACGCGTCCGGACGTCGTCGCCGCCCGGATGGCCGGCGTCGGGCCGGTCCGGGTCGTCCTCGGGCACGTCGTCCCGGGGGTCGCCGCGCAGGTCGCGGTCGCCGCCACCCTCGCGCTCGGCGAGGCCGTGCTGACCCTGGGCGGGCTGTCCTTCCTGGGGCTGGGCGCCCAGCCCCCGACCGCGGAATGGGGCACGATGCTGGCCACCGGCAGGGAGACCTTCGCCTACGCACCCTGGCAGCTGATCGGGCCCGGCCTGGGGCTCGTGCTCTCGGTCGCCGCCGCGACCCTGCTGGGCGACGCGCTGCGCGACGTCACCGACCCGGGCCGCCGCCCGTGACCGTCCTGCGCGTCGCGCATCTCACCGTGACCTATCCGAACGGTCACCGAGGTCTGGACGATCTGTCGTTCTCGGTCGAGGCCGGTGAGCGGCGGGCGGTGGTCGGCCGCTCCGGGAGCGGGAAGAGCACGCTCGTGCTCGCGATCCTCGGCCTGCTGCCGCCCGGGACCCGGGTCACCGGCAGCATCCTGGTCGACGGCCACGAGCTCGTCGGGGCGGACGAGGCCACCCTGCGGAGGCTGCGCGGGCCGGTGATCGGCTACGTCCCCCAGGACCCGTTCGCCGCGACGGACCCGCTGCGCACGGTCGGCCACCACGTCGGCGAGGCCTGGCGGGCGCACCGCCGCCGCCCGCCCGCCGGGGCCGTCGCCGAGGGGCTGGCCGCCGTCGAGATCGACGACGCCGCGCGCCGGGCCGGCCACCGCCCCCACCAGTGGTCGGGCGGGATGCTGCAGCGCGCCACCCTGGTCGCCGCGACCGCGCACGCGCCACGGCTGACCCTGGCCGACGAGCCCACGAGCGCGCTGGACGCCGAGCTCGCGGACGACATGCTGCACGCGCTGCGCCGCCGCGGCGGGGCGCTGCTGCTGATCAGCCACGATCTCGCCCTGGTCGCGCGGCACACCGAGCACGTGCTCGTCCTCGCCGGGGGCCGGGCCGTCGAGCAGGGCCCGGCGGCCCGCCTGCTCGCCGCACCGGCGGCCCCGGAGACGGCGGAGCTGGTCGCGGCCGCCGCCCCTCCCCCGGCCCGGACCCGCACCTCGCGGCGGGAGGGCCCGGTCGTCGCGGAGGTCCGGGAGGTGTCGCGCCGCTACGGGACGGTGACGGCGGTCGACGGCGTCTCGCTGACCGTGTCCGCCGGGGAGGTCGTCGGGATCGTCGGGCGGTCGGGCTCGGGCAAGTCCACACTCGCCCGGATCGTCGCCGGGCTGGAGGCGCCGGACACGGGCGCGAGCTCACTCCGCGAGGCCGCCGCGCGGCGGCCGGGGCACGTCATGCCGATCTTCCAGGACCCCGTCGCGAGCCTCGACCGGCGCTGGCCGCTGTGGCGCACGCTCGCCGAACCGCGCCGGGCCCGCGGCGAGCGCCTCGACCGGACCCGCGCCCGCACGCTGGCCGTGGAGGCGCTCGACGGGGTCGGGCTCACGGGGATCGACGTCGCCCGCCGGCCCGGCAGCCTGTCCGTCGGCCAGGCCCAGCGGGTCGCGATCGCCCGCGCCCTTCTCGCCCGGCCCGCCCTGCTCATCGCGGACGAGCCCACCGCCAGCCTCGACGTGGCCGCGGCGGCCGCGATCACCGCGCTGCTGCGGGGCCTGGCGGACGCGGGCACCGCCGTCCTGGTGGTCAGCCACGACCGGCCGCGCCTCGCCGGCTACGCCGACCGCGTCCTCGTCATGTCCGGCGGACGCCTCGACGGCTGAACCGCCGGTCGCCCGATCGGGCGCGACGCGCCCCACCGGCGCGCTCACCTCGCTCTTCGACACGGGAGCGGTACGATGGACCGAACGCGCGGCTCACCCTGCCCTCATCGTTCGTGGTCCTGCTCTCCTGCAGGCCGCTCGGCACGGCGGCGGTCCCCTTCGGTGATCGTCCCTGGGAGTCGCGGAACCGGGTCGCCGCGTGCGGTGGCCCACATCGGACGGTCGCCCCGGCGGCCGTCCCCCAGCACTACCGCCCGAGGGCGGTGCGAAGGAGGAGCGTGGCAGTGGCTCGACGAGGCCGGCCCCAGAGCGGGACCAGCCGTGGTGGCACGGCGCCCGATCGCCGGCGCGGCGGTCGCGGCGGCGGTCAGGGTGGTCAGGGCGGCGGCCGCGGCGGCCGCATCAGGCCGGCCGAGAAGGGCGACATCCTGGCCGTGCTCGCCCGGTCGGTCGGTGAGATCGAGACGGCGCTGCGGCGCGGTCGCGTGACCCCGTCCGTCCGGACGAAGTTCCAGGCCATCGCCCTGGTGCTGCGCGAGGAGCGGGCCCGGGTCCGCGCGAGCGAGGGGACCGAGCGGCACCGGACCGAGCAGATCAAGCGGCTCGACGGGATCGCGAAGGCGCTGGCCATGAGCGCCGTCCGGGAGCCCACGCTGCTCGCCCTGCTCGACGAGAACGCCGTCGTGTCCGACGAGGCCCGCGCCCTGAGCCGCACCGTGCTGCGGGACGCCGGGATCGAGCCGGTGATCGAGGAGATCGTCGAGGAGCCCGTGGAGGAGCTGCCGGCCGCGCCGGTCAAGCCCCGGGTGGTACCGCAGTCCGTGATCTCCCGGCAGCTCGCGAACCCCTTCCTCGCCCCGGACTTCTCCGCCGCCCGCCCCACGGCCGCCAAGCCCACCCCGCTAGCCGGGTGGGAGCTGCTCGGCCCGCTGCTGCGCTCCTTCGAGCGCGCCGGCGGCGCCCCGGCCTGCATGGACCTCCCCGCCCCCACCCTGCGCACGGTCGCCGGCCGGGAGCTGATGCCCCACCAGGCCCAGGTCGTGGCCTCGGCGGAGCAGGGGCACCGCAGCTTCCTGCTGGCGGACGAGCCGGGCCTCGGCAAGACCGCCCAGGCGCTGCTGGCCGCGCAGGCCGCCAACGCCTATCCGCTGCTCGTGGTGGTGCCCAACGTCGTCAAGACGAACTGGGTCCGCGAGGCGGAGATCTGGACCCCGCGCCGTCCCGCCACGCTGATCCAGGGCAACGGGGACAGCGTCGACGGGTTCGCGGACATCGTCGTCGTCAACTACGAGGTGCTCGACCGGCACGCCGGCTGGCTCGGCGGGTTCGGCTTCCGCGGCATGGTGGTCGACGAGGCGCACTTCATCAAGAACAAGACGTCGCAGCGCTCGCAGCACGTCCTGGAGCTGGCCGACCGCATCCGGGCCTTCACCCCGCAGCCGCTGATGATGGCGCTGACCGGCACCCCGCTGATCAACGACATCGAGGACTTCCTCGCCATCTGGCAGTTCCTCGGCTGGATCGACGGTGCCAAGCCCCGCGCCCAGCTGCTGGACGCCCTCACCGCCACGGGGCTCACCCCCGCGGACCCGGGCTTCTACCCGGCCGCGCGCTCGGCCGTCATCGACCAGGGCATCGTCCGGCGCCGCAAGATCGACGTGGCCGCGGACATCCCGGCCCGCCGGATCGCCGACCTGCCCGTCGAGCTCGACGGGGCCGCGGGCCGCTCCATCCGCGCCGCCGAGCGCGACCTCGCCCGCCGCCTGATGAAGCGGTACTTCGACGCCCTGGCCACCCGCTCGTCGGGCCCCGCGGTCCGAGGAGTGGACGGGATCGACCACGACCTCGTCCGCCAGGTGGCGCGCTGGGAGCAGAAGGACGCGGCGGAGGCCAAGACCGGCGACAACGTGTTCACCATGATGCGGAAGATCGGCCAGGCCAAGGCGACGCTCACCGCGGACTACGCCGCCCAGCTCGCCCGCAGCGCCGGCAAGGTCGTGTTCTTCGCCAAGCACGTCGACGTCATGGACGCCGCCGAGGAGCTGTTCGACAAGCAGGGCGTGCGGTACACCTCGATCCGCGGCGACCAGACGCCGAAGGTCCGGCAGCGCAACATCGACGAGTTCGTGAACGACCCCGAGGTCGCCGTGGTCGTCTGTTCGCTGACGGCGGCCGGTGTCGGCCTCAACCTCCAGGTCGCCTCGAACGTCGTGCTCGCCGAGCTGTCGTGGACGGCGGCGGAGCAGACCCAGGCCATCGACCGCAGCCACCGGATCGGCCAGACCGAGCCCGTGACGGCCTGGCGGATCATCGCCGCCCAGACCGTCGACGCCCGGATCGCCGAGCTGATCGACAGCAAGGCGGGCCTGGCCGCCCAGGCGCTCGACGGGTCGGACGAGGAGGTGGGCTCCTCCGCGGACGTCCAGCTCGAGGCGCTGGTCGGGCTGCTCACGGACGAGCTCGCCGGGGCCCGCTGACTACAGGAGCGCCGCCGCCGTGTCGAAGGCCTTCGCCAGGCCCGTCGACAGGTCCGCGCGGCGGTGCTCCTCGGACAGGATCTCGACGCCCCACGGTCCCTGCCAGCCGAGCCCGCGCAGGGCGCTGACCATCCCGGGGAGGTCGAAGGCGCCCTCGCCGCAGTAGCGGCGGCGGTCTCGGGTGTCCTCGAACAGGGTGCCGCGGGGCTCGGCGTCGAAGTCGTCGAGCTCCACGCCGAAGAGCCGTTCCG
Organism: Pseudonocardia ailaonensis; assembly: GCF_039531635.1. NCBI lineage: Bacteria > Bacillati > Actinomycetota > Actinomycetes > Pseudonocardiales > Pseudonocardiaceae > Pseudonocardia > Pseudonocardia ailaonensis. The sequence goes on from NZ_BAAAQK010000009.1 coordinate 35,172, forward strand.
GCGGGATCGCGGCGATGTCCCCGACCGGGGTGCCGGCCCGGCCGACGTGCCATGCGTCGACGAGCAGGCCGACGGCCGGGTGCCCAGCCGCCTCGACCAGGGCGAGGCCCTGGTGCAGGTCGGCGACGTTGGACCAGGGCAGGAACTCCAGCGCGACCCTCGTGCCGTGCTCGGCCGCCTGCGCGCCCAGCTCCGCGAGCGCCTCGACCTGCGCTCCCGGGTCCGCCGGCGCGTCGGGGAAGTCCGGCCCGATCTTGATCCGCTGCGCGCCGAGGGCCTCGGCCGCCGCGAGCAGGTCCCGGCGCATCACGTCGGACGCCTCGCGTACCGGGCCGGTCCCCCACCAGTCGGCGAGCAGCTCGACCTCCCGGTGGTCCATCCCGTTGTCCGCCAGGATCGACCCGAGGTCCGCCAGGCTCAGCTCCTCCAGGGCCGCCACGAGATCGACGTGGGTCACCCCGAAGCCCCGGAAGCCCGCCGCGGCCGCCGTCTCGATGCGGGTGCGCAGCGGGATCGGGCTGCGGGCGTCCCCCCGCATCGGGGCGGCGTCCCCGGCGGTGGTCCAGCAGGTGGCGAGGAGAGCGTCGTCGGTCACGGGGTGCAGTGTGCCGCGGGCTGTCGCCGGCCCGGCCACCTGGTCCAGGATGCTCGGGGGTGAGGGGAGGGCCACCGTGGCCGACTGGGCGAACTTCGCGGTGGCGGTGACCGGCGCGGGAGCGGCGCTGATCGGGCTGCTGGTGGTGGCGCTGTCGATCAACCTCGGCCAGATCGTCCGGTCCGCGGAGCTGCCGGGGCGGGCCGTGCTCGCGCTGCTGCTGCTCGTGGTCCCCCTGATCGCGGCGCTCCTGCTGCTGGTCCCGCAGACCGGCGTCGCCTACGGCGTCGAGCTGCTGGTCGCGGGGGTCCTGCTCGGTGGCTGGATCGGCTGGCTGGTCCGGCCGAGCTCCCGCTCCCCCGAGCAGCCCCGGGCGGCCTGGCTCGCCGGGACGGCCGGGCCCGCCGTCCTCGTCGTCCTGACCACATTGACCGGCGGTGCCCTGCTGGCCGCCGGGAACCCGGCCGGCTTCTACGCCCTGCCGGTCCTGGTCCTCGGCGGGTTCGCCGGGGCGCTGATCGGGACCTGGGTGCTGCTCGTGGAGATCCTGCGCTGACTGCTAGGGAGTTTCCCTAGGGACTGCCGCGTCCCCCGGCGGCAGGCTTCCCCGTATGAGGCCGGTACCGGAGAGTGCCGGTGGAGCAGACGCCCAGGAGGACACCGTGACCGCGCTCGGGGACATCGTCGAGATCGACGACCGGACCGTGCTGGTCCTCGGCCAGGAGCTCGACGTCGCGCACGACCAGCCGGACGTCGCGAACGCCCTGGTCCACCGCGCCGGGGACACGCTGGTGATCGTCGACACCGGCGCGACACCCGCGTTCCGCGAGGCGATCCGGGCCGCGACCCGCCGGGTCGGGGACTGGAACCGGGCGCTCGTCCTGACCACCCACGGCCATCCCGACCACGTCGGCAACAACGACCTGGCGGACGAGCTGGGCGTGCCCGTCGAGCACTTCGTGCCGGCCCGCGACCTGGACCAGATGCGCGATCCCGGCCCCTACTGGGTGCGGTCGTTCCGCCGTCTGGCCGGTGTCGTCCCGCTCCCCGCGCCGCCGTCGCTGGCCGGGCACAAGGTCGTCTCGCTGTTCGCGCCGCTGCGGCCCTTCGGCGCCACGACCCGGCCCTTCGAGGAGCTCCCGCTGGAGCGGATCCGGATCGGCTCGGTCCGGTTCACCGGCTGGAGCTTCGCCGACGGCGCCGTGCGTGTCCTGCGCACGCAGGGCCACTGCGCCGGGCACGTGATCGTCCACCTGCGGGACGCGGGCGTCGTCCACCTCTCCGACGAGGGCAACGGGCCGTGCGGCGTGATGGCGGACGCGGACCAGCTCAAGATCCAGTCCGCGCTCGGCGCCGTCGCCACCCTGTTCGACGAGGGCGAGGCCGCGGTCCTGACCGACGGGCACACGTTCACGGTGCGGCGCGGCGGCGAGGTCGTCGGCTATCTCGACGGGATGCTCGACCAGGTGACCGCCCTGCACGAGGCGGCGCTGGGGCTCACCAAGGGCGACGCCCCGGTCCGGCCGAGCGAGTTCGCCGCGGGCTACGCCCGGACCGTCGCCGAGCTGGGCGTGGGCGGCGCCAACCCCAACGCGATGTTCACCGGCATGATGGCCGCCAACCAGCTCGGCGAGATCGGCCTGCGGCCCACGTCGCATGGTGTGGACGCGCCGTGGTCGCGTCCCGCGCTGACCAACCCGGCCCCGGTGGCCGGCATGCCCACCGGGCTCGCCCTGGTCCCGGCGGCGATCTCGATGCTGCGGTGGAAGATCCGGGGCAGGGACAAATGAGCGTGGGACAGGTGAACCCCCGGCGGTGGCTCGTCCTGGTCGCGATGACCGGGTCGCTCTCGATGATCATGCTCGACCAGACCGTCGTCTCGGTGGCCCTGCCGTCCATGGCCCGCGAGCTGCCGCTGACCCCGCAGGGCCAGCAGTGGGTGGCGGGCGCCTACGTCCTGGCCATCGCCGCCCTGGTCGCGCTGGGCGGCAAGGCCGCGGACGTGCTCGGCCGGCCGCGGACCTTCCAGGCCGGCGTCACGCTGTTCTTCCTCGCCTCCGCCGGCTGCGCGTTCGCCTGGGACGGGAGCTCGATCCTCGCCTTCCGGGCGCTGCAGGGGGCGGGCGCCGCGCTGATGATGCCGGTGTCCGCGACGATCGTGCTGGCCGCGTTCGGCGAGAGCGAGCGCGGCCGGGTCATGGCGATCTACGCCGGCCTCAGCCAGGTGTTCCTCGCGCTGGGCCCGCTGCTCGGCGGCCTGCTCACCGAGTACGTGACGTGGCGGGCCGTCTTCCTGCTCAACGTGCCGGTGGGGATCGCGACCCTGGTCCTCGTCGCCGTCGCCCGGGTGCCGAACGAGCCGGTCCGCGGGGCCCGGATCGGGGTGCTCGACGCCGTGCTCGTCGTCCCCGGCCTGGCGCTGACCACGCTCGGGATCCAGCAGCTCACCGCCTGGGGGCCCCGGTCGCTGGTCCTGCTCGGCGGCGGGCTGGTGCTGCTCGGGCTCTTCACGGTGCGGCAGCTGCGCATCGCCGATCCCCTGATCCACCTGCGCCTCTTCCGCGACCGGGGCTTCACCGGGGACGCCGTGGTGATGGGGCTGGTCCAGTTCGGGCTGCTCGGCATCGTCCTCTACAGCTCGATCTCCCTGCAGGAGCTGCTCGGCTTCGGCCCGATGGCCGCCGGTCTGGCCGTGATCCCGCTGATCCTGCCGCTCACCGCCGCCGCGCAGATCGGCGGGCGCTGGTTCGACCGGGCCGGGGTCCGGGCGCCGGTGCTCACCGGGATGGCGGTGTGCACGGTCGGCGCCGTCGCGTGGCTGCTCGCGCTGCCCGCCCTGAGCTACCCGTGGCAGATCCCCGGCATGGTGCTCGTCGGCGTCGGTCTGGGGCTCTCCCTGTCCCCCACCAACACCGACGCGCTCGGCCGGGTGTCCGACGCCGAGCGCAGCCAGGCCTCCGGCGTGGTCCAGACCGTCCGGCAGCTCGGCGGGACCCTCGGCGTCGCGGTCATCGGCGCGGTCGTCCTCGGGCACGGCACGAGCACCCCGACCCGCACCGGCACGGCGGACGCCATCGCCGCCGGGTTCACCGTGGCGGCCGGGGCCTTCGCCGTCGCGGTCCTCGCCGGTCTGGTGCTCCTGGACCGGACCCGGGTCACTCGCTGACGCGCCCGGACACGTCGTCGAGCCGGTCCCGCTCCTCCGCGCTCAGGTCCAGTGTCGCGGACGCCATCAGGGCCGGGAGCTGCGCGGGCGTGCGGGCGCTCGCGATCGGCGCGGTGACCGTCGGCCGGCCGCGCAGCCACGACAGCGCGACCGTCGCCGCCTCCACGCCGCGCTCCGCCGCGATCGCCAGGACGGTGTCGACCACCGCGAGCCCGGAGTCCGAGAGGTAGCCCTTCACGATCCGCCCGCGGCCCGCGGCCAGGTCCTGCGCGGTGCGGTACTTGCCCACGAGGAAGCCGCTGGCCAGCGCGAAGTAGGGCAGCACGGCGAGGTTCTCGGCCTCGGCGACCGGGGCGAGCTCGCGCTCGTAGAAGCCGCGGGTCACGAGGTTGTAGTGCGGCTGCAGGGCGACCGGCAGGGTCAGCCCCTCGGCGCGCGCGAACGCGATCCAGGCGCGGATGCGCTCCGGCGCGAGGTTCGACAGGCCGATCGTGCGGATCTTGCCGGCCCGCACCAGGGCGTCGAAGGCCGCGGCCGGCTCCTCGATCGGCAGGTCCGGGTCGGTGTCGTGGTGGGCGAAGTAGAGGTCGACGTGATCGGCCTGCAGGCGCTTCAGCGAGGCGTCCGCGGCCGCGGCGACGTTCGCCGCGGAGAGGCCCGGGAAGTCGGGATGCGCCGCCACCTTGGTGACGACGACGATGTCGGCGCGATTGCCGCGGCGCCGCATCCACTCCCCCAGGATGGTCTCCGACTCGCCGCCGCTGTTGCCGGGCGCCCAGGCGGAGTAGCTGTCCGCCGTGTCGACGAGGTTCCCGCCGGCCTCGACGTAGGCGTCGAGCACCGCCTCCGACCCGGCGGCGTCGCTGGTCCAGCCGAACGTGTTGCCCCCGAGGGCGAGCGGGAAGACGTCGATCGAGCTGGAACCGAGCCGCGGCATGCGCACTCCCTGGGAGGGGTCGTCGAACCATGATCGCGGGGAGGGTAGCCACGCGACCGTTTCCCCCGGGCGGGTAACGGGCTCAGCGGACGTCGACGGACGGGCTCCCGAACCGGCGCCGGACGGGATCGTCCGCCGTCCACGGCGCCCAGCCCGGGTCCCCGGTGCGGGCGAACGCGACCCAGGCCGCCGTCGCCTCCCGCGCCAGGGCCTCCGGCGGGTCCTCGCCCGCCAGCGCCGTCGGGCCGCTGCAGCGCTCCAGCGTGCCGAACACGAAGGGCAGCTCCACCCCGTGGCAGGCCCCGAGCCGGCCGCCGAAGGCCGAGGAGCGGTACCCGAACTCGTAGACGTGGGTGGTGCCGGGCAGCGCCGCCGCCAGCCGCCGGGCCGGCCCCGCGAACACGAGCTCGGTCAGCGCCTCCGTGTACCGCTCCCCCGGCGAGCCGGTCCCGGCGGCGAGCAGCTCGGCCGCGCGCGGGTGCAGCGCCCCCAGCGCGGCGGCGGCCTGCTCCTCGGTCAGCGCGTCGATCGCCCCGGTGGGGACGGTGTAGAGCCGGATCTCCTCGCTGTTCCAGCCGAGCATCACGTCCACATCGGACAGGTTCTCGATCGGCCGGCCGGGGAGGACGTCGTCCCCCACCACCGGGCAGTAGACGCCCAGGCCGAAGCCGGGATCGACGCCGTCCGGCTCCCGCAGGTCCCCGGCCGCGGGGCCGAGCAGCCGGCCCTGGACCTCGAGCGCGTCGGCGACGGAACGCGAGCGGAACCCGTCGGCGGTGGCCGGCACGCCCAGCTCGGCGGCGACCCGGCCGGCGAACGCCTGCATCACCGGCAGCGACCGCTCCATCTCCGCGCCGCCGCTCTGCACGATCGCCCGCCGGAACAGCCCCGCGGACAGCGGGGAGCCGAGCAGGCTCCCGATGCTCATCCCGCCCGCGGACTCCCCGAACACCGTGACGTTCCCGGGATCGCCCCCGAACGCGGCCGCGTTGTCCTGCACCCACCTCAGGGCCGCGAGCTGGTCCCGCAGGCCGGTGTTGCTCGCCCCGCCCTCGAGCGGCAGGAAGCCCTCGACGCCCAGCCGGTAGGTCACGGACACGAGCACGACGCCCGCCCGGGCGAGCGCCGTCCCGTCGTAGGCGGCCGCGCCGGGCTCGCCCGACATGAACGCCCCACCATGGACGAACACCATCACCGGCAGGTCCGGCCCGCCCCGCCGCTCGGCGGGTGCCCACACGTCGACCGTCAGGTAGTCGTCACCGGGCCGGTACCCGCCCAGCAGCGGGGTGAGGTCCAGGGCCCCGAAGGCCCGGGGCAGCTGCGGCGCGGTCGGCCCGGGCGCGGTGCACTCCCGCACCCCCGACCAGGGCTCCACCGGCTGCGGCGGCGCGAACCGCACGGGCGGGGCGGCGTAGGGAACCCCGAGGTACCGCACCACCCCGTCGCGCTCGAGCCCGGCCACCCGGCCCGCCGCCGTCAGGACCGTCGGGACCTCCGCCACGCCGACCACCTCCGGCCGGATCGTGTCACAGCAGCGGCGGCTACGCCGTGCTCTCGCGCTTGCGCTCCGCCCGCCGCAGCTCCGCCTCGCCCCAGCGCCGGATCTCGTCCGGCGTGGTGGGGGTGAGCGGTGGGAGCGGGACGGGGCGGGTGTGCTCGTCGACCGCGACCATCGTGAAGTAGCAGCTGTTGGTGTGCCGCACCGTCTGCTCGATGAGGTTCTCGGTGGTCACGCGGATGCCGACCTCCATGGACGTCCGGCCCGTGTAGTTCACCGACGCCGCGAAGGTGACCAGCTCGCCGATGTGGATCGGCTCGCGGAACACCACGCGGTCCACCGAGAGGGTGACGACATAGGCGCGCGCGTAGCGGCTGGCGCACGTGTAGGCGACCTGGTCGAGGAACTTGAGCACGGTGCCACCGTGGACGTTCCCGGCGAAGTTGGACATCTCGGGCGTCATCAGGACCGTCATGGACTGCCGGTGGCGGCCGTCCACCTCGGTTGTCTCGGTCATCGCCCTCGCCCTCTCGCACCGGCCGTGATCATCGGGCAGCATACGGGGCAGGGATGCCCGGGATCGGACATCCGGGAGGAGTTCCTGTGCGCACCACGGAGCGGCTGGCCGACGCCGCCGGATCCCTGTTGTCGACGGCGGCGGAGGTCACGGGGGTCGACCGTTCCGTCCCGCGGTTCGTCCGGGTGGTGCTGCGTGCGCCCGCGTTCCGCAAGGCGAAATGGGTCCCGGGGGCGAAGCTGCAGATGCTCCCGAAGGCGGGCGCGTTCAGCCCCCGCACCTTCACCCCGGTGCGCTGGGACGTCGAGGCCGGTGAGACCGAGCTGATCGGCTACACCCACGGCGACGGCCCGGCGTCGGTCTGGTTCGGCGCCGTCGAGCCGGGCGCCGTCGCCAGGGTGTTCGGCCCCCGCCGCTCCCTCGACCTCCCCGCCCTCACCGGCCCGGTGCTGTTCCTCGGCGACGAGTCGAGCGTGGCGCTGGCCTGCGCGTTGCGACACGTCACCCAGGACGTGCGGCACGTGTTCGAGGCGACGGACCCCGCCGCGCTCGAGGCCGTGCTGGGCGCCCTCGGCCTGGCCGGCGACGTCGTCCCGAAGGGGGCCGAGGTCCTGAAGTCGGTGCGCAAGGCGGTCCCCGAGGGGCCGTTCGACCTCGTCGCGAGCGGCGACGCCGCGACCGTGCACGCCCTGCGCCGGGACGTCCGCGGCTGGGAGCGGGCCCCCCGGAAGATCAGCGGCAAGGCCTACTGGGCACAAGGGCGGACCGGTCTCGACTGAGACCGGGACCGAGACGGGGAGGAGCTCGACGATGTTGCTCGACGGGGTCAACCACATCGCGTGGATCTCGAAGGACGTGGCCCGCCTGGGCCGCTTCTACTCCGACGTGTTCGACGCCGAGGTGGGGCCGACGCGTCCGCACGGCGAGGACGGCCGCGAGACGATGACGATGATCCGCATCGGCCCGCACACCGAGCTGAACATCTTCGTGATCCCGGACAACGCCGAGGCCGACCGCCAGACCCCGATGTGGGGCCGCGGCCGGATCGACCACGTCGGGCTCCAGGCCGCCTCGGCCGAGGCCTTCGCCGAGATCCGCGGGCGCCTCGTCGCGGCGGGGGCGAGCGACGGCACCGTGAACGACTTCGGCTCCGTGCACAGCATGTTCTTCCGCGATCCGGACGGCCTGGAGGGCGAGGTCCTGGTGGCGAAGGATCAGTAGACGTCGCCGTTCTTCGCGATCTGCTCGTCCTCGTACGGGGTCGCGTAGCGGCGGTAGAACTCGTCCGCGATGTTGGCGAACACGCCCGAGGTCGTGGCGATCGCCCAGTACCGGCGGTCCGGCAGGGTCCCGAGCGCGAGCCGGGTGCAGGCGTAGTTGAGCAGGCCCGCGAAGGCCGCGTCCCCCTCGATGTCCCCCGCCGCCGCGGTGAGCGCGGCGGCGAGGGCGTCGATGTGGGGATCGAGAGCGGTGCGGAGCTCCGGGGCGATGTAGGGCATGCCCCGGAGCCTAAGGGGCTAGTGCCCGGACATCCCGCCGTCGACGGCGAGGGTGCTGCCGGTGATGTAGCTCGAGGCCTCCGACGCCAGGAAGATCACCGCGGAGTCCATCTCGGCCTGCTCGCCGAGGCGGGCGAGCGGGCTGCGGGAGGCGATGAAGGCGTCGAGCTTGTCGCCCTGGGTCTCCTCGGTCATCTCCGTGGCCACGTAGCCGGGGGCGATGGCGTTGACGCGGATGCCGCGCCGCCCCGCCCACTGCTGCGACAGGTCCCGGGTCAGGCCGATCAGGCCGGACTTGGACGCCGCGTAGGCCGCCTGCGGCAGGTACGACGAGATCAGCCCCAGCGTGCTGGCGATGTTGACGATGCTCGATCCGGGCTTCATCACCCGCGCGCAGGCCTGCGCCATCCAGTACGCGCCCTCGAGGTTCACGGCGAGCACGCCGCTGAACTCCTCCGGCTTCTCCCGCGTCGCGGGGACGGCGGTGCCGAGGCCGGCGTTGTTGACGAGGACGTCGACGCTGCCGAACTCCTCCACCGCCGCGGTGACGAGCGCGGTGCAGCTCTCCGGGTCGGCCACGTCCGTGGCCACGCAGAGCGCCCGGCGGCCGATGTCGCGGACCGCGGCGGCGGTCTTCTCGAGCCGGTCGACCCGGCGCGCGCCGAGCACGACGTCCGCACCGGCGTGGGCCAGTGCCACGGCGAACCCGGCGCCCAGGCCGGAGCTCGCGCCGGTGACGATCGCGACGCGGCCGTCGAGACGGAAGCGGTCCAGGACGGGGTTCACGAGCTACCTCCGAGTGCGGTGAGGCCGGCGGCGGCCAGCGGGGCCGGGGCCTGCCCGACCGAGTCGAAGCCCTCCCCGCGGGTGTCCCCGCGGAGATGGCGCTGGTGGATGCCCTCGGCGATCACCGTCATCTTGAAGTAGGCCAGCCCGAGATGGAACCCGAGGTCGACGAGCTCGTGGTCGACCGCCGCGGCGTACCGCGCGACGAGCGCGTCCCGCCCGGGCATGCGCGGGCTGGTCGAGGCGGCGGAACCACCGAGCACGGGCGCGAAGGACGGATCGGCGTAGGCGAGGTGCAGGGCCAGGTCGGCCAGCGGGTCGCCCAGCGTGGCCATCTCCCAGTCGACGAGCGCGCGGACCGTGCCGACGTCGTCGGGGTCGACGATGGCGTTGTCCACCCGGTAGTCGCCGTGGACGATCGCCGCGCCGCTCTCGGCCGGGCAGGTCGCGGCGAGCCGCTCGTGCAGGGTCTCGACGTCCGCCAGCGGGCGCGTCTGCACCTGCTCCCACTGGCCGTACCAGCGCTTGATCTGCCGAGCGAGGTAGCCCTGCGGCCGGCCGAGGTCGCCCAGCCCGACCTCCTCCGGCACCACGGAGTGCAGGGCGGCGAGGGTGTCGACCAGGCCGAACGCGCAGCGCTCGACCTCGGCGTCGGACAGCGGGGCGAGATCGGCCTCGCTGCGCAGCACCAGGCCGGGGACGTACTCGACGATCGCGCACTGCACGCCGAGGACCTCGGGCCCGAGCAGCGCGACCGGGGCGGCGACGGGCACCGCGCTGCCGTGCAGGCCCGCGACGACCCGGTACTCGCGCTGCATGTCGTGCGCCGACGGCGTGAGCGTGCCCAGCGGCGGGCGGCGCGCGATCCAGGTGGAGTGCCCGTCGGTGAGCTTGTAGGTCAGGTTCGACCGCCCGCCCGAGACGAGCTCGGCCGACAGCGGGCCCTGGAGCCGGTCCGCGAGGTGCTTCTCGAGCGCGGCGAGATCGAGCCCCTCGACCGTCACGACTGCGCCTGGTTCTTGACGTGACGCCCCACGACCCGCTTCGCGATCGACCAGCGGTGGGTCTCCGAGGAGCCGTCGTAGATGCGGAACGGCCGGACCTCGCGCAGGAAACGGCCGAGCAGGATGTCGCCGGACACGCCGAGCGCGCCGCAGAGCTGCAGCGAGCGGTCGACGACCCGGTAGATCGCCTCGGCGGAGAAGACCTTGGCGATCGAGACGGCCTGGCCGGCGTGCCCGCCCTGGTCGAGCTCCCAGCAGGCCTGCAGGATCAGCCCGCGGGTCGCGGCGATGTCGATCTCGTTGTCCGCCAGCATCTGCTGGGCCATGCCGAGGTCCGCCAGGCGCGAGCCGAACAGCCGCCGCTCGGCGGTGCGGGCCACGGCGATGTCCTGGGCGCGGCGGGCGATGCCCAGCCAGCGCATGCAGTGCGTCATCCGGGCGGGCCCGAGGCGCACCTGGGCGTAGCGGTAGCCCTGGTCGACCTCGCCGAGCACCGCGGAGTCCGGGACGACGCAGGTGTCGAAGGAGACCTCGAGGTGCCCGCCGTAGAGCGACTCGTCGAGCGTCGGGATGTGGCGGCCGATCGTCATGCCGGGGGTGCCCGCGTCGACCAGGAACATCGTCGCGCCGCCGCGGTCGCCGGGCTCACCGGCGGTGCGCGCCATGACGATCGCGAATGCGGCGCCGTCCGCGCCGGTGATGAACCACTTCTCGCCGTCGATCCGCCAGCCGCCGTCGACCCGGGTCGCGCGGGTGCGGAGCGCGTCGGGGTCCGAGCCCGCGCCCGGGGCCGGCTCGGTCATGGCGAAGCAGGAACGGATGTCGCCGGCCGCGAGCGGCGCCAGGTAGCGCTGCTTCTGCTCCTCCGTCGCGATCAGCTCGAGCATGTGCATGTTGCCCTCGTCCGGGGCGGCGATGTTCAGCGCGAGCGGGCCGAACAACGAGTAGCCCGCCTCCTCGAACACGACCGCGCGCCCGCGCATGTCGAGCCCGTGGCCGCCGTACTCCTTGGAGACGTGCGGGGCGAAGACCCCGGCGGCCTTGGCGGCCTGCTGGAGCTCGCGGTACACCGCGTCCGACGGGACGACCCCGCCGTTGGCCTCCTCGATCGGGACGACCACCTCACGGATGAACGCAGCGGTCCGCTCGGCGAGCGCGACCACCTCCGGCCCTGCTGCGAGCTCCTGGCCCACGATCCCACCTCCGGCTAATGACCTGTAGCCAGGATTCGACCGGACGACGTGCTGTGATGCAAGCGCATCTTCGTCACAGGCCGATCCGGCTATCATCTCCTCGCCCAGAGAGCCCGCCCGGACAGGAGGAGCGGATGGCGATGCCCGCGCACCACGACCGCCGCGCCCAGATCTGGGCCGCAGCGCTCGAGCTGTTCGCCGCGCGCGGCTACGAGGCCACGTCGATGGCGGACATCGCCGCGGCCGTCGGCATCCGCGGCCCGAGCCTCTACAAGCACGTGGCCTCGAAGCAGGAGCTGCTCGCGGCGATCATCGCGCACACCATGGACGACCTGCTCGCCGCGCACCACGCCGCGGTGGCGGGCACGGCGGACCACACCGAGCAGCTCCGCCGCGCGGTCGACTCGCACGTCCGCTACCACGCCCGGCACCGCCGTGAGGCCTTCGTGGGCAACCGGGAGCTGCGCAGCCTCGTCGAGCCGCACCGCTCGCCGATCCTCGCCCGCCGCGCCGAGTACGCGGGCGCCTTCGAGAACCTGGTGGCCGCCGGCATCGAGGCGGGCGCGTTCGAGGTCCGCTCCGCCCGGCTCGCCGCCTACTCGATCCTCGACCTCGGCATGGGCGTCGCGGTGTGGTTCCGGGAGGACTCCGAGCCCACGGAGAACGACGTCGCGTGGCACCACACCGAGATCGCCCTGCGGATCGTGCAGGCCGGGCGGTAGGGGCCGGCCCCGCCGGCCGGACGGGCCCGAGGTCCCACCGGGGCGGCGGCACCGGGCACGAACGCGTGCCGGAGCGAACCCCGCCGCGGCGCGACGGACCGGGAATCCACCGTCTGCCGGTGCCCCCGGGCCCGCGCCACCCCTACCGTCGTTCCGAGCCCGACCGCGAGCCCGAGCGAGAGGGGTGGCCGGATGACCCGGACCGTCGCCGACCGGATGGTGGAGTCCGCCGGACGGGGCTGCGTGGGGCGCGAGCGCGAGCTCACCACGCTGCTCGCCGCCGCCGGCGCCGAGGAACCACCGTTCCTGGTCGGGTTCGTGCACGGGCCCGGCGGGATCGGGAAGAGCCACCTGGTGCGGCGGCTCCTCGACGGCCTGCCGGAGTCCGCGCAGGCCGTCCACCTCGACGGGCGGGACGTCGAACCGACCCCGGAGGGGCTGCGCCGCGCGCTCGGGCACGCGCTCGGGCTGGACGACCCCGGGCCCAGCGCCCTGGTGCGCGCGCTGGCCCGCCGCCCGACCGTCCTGGTGATCGACACCTACGAGGTGCTCGGCCTGCTCGACTCGTGGCTGCGCACCCGGTTCCTGCCCACGCTGCCGGCCACCACGCTCACGGTGCTGGCCGGGCGCGACCGGCCGGCCACGGCCTGGCACACCGGCGCCGGCTGGCAGGGTCTCGTCGCCGAGTTCCCGCTCGGCCCCCTGTCCGACGACGAGACCGGCGAGCTGCTCCGCCTGCGGGGCCTGGACGAGCGGCAGGCCGGCTGGGCCGCCGGGTTCGCCCACGGCCATCCGCTGGCCCTGGAGCTCGCCGCCGCGGCCGTCCGGGCCGATCCCCGCTGCGTGCGGATCGGGGCGGTGGCCCCGTCCGGGCTGCTGGAGGCCTTCCTCGGACAGCTCCCGCCGGAGACCGTGACCCTGGTCGAGGCCGCCTCGACCGTCCGCCGCCTCACCGAGCCGGTGCTCGCCGCCCTGCTCGACCGGGAGTCGGGCCGCGAGGCGTTCGAGACGCTGCGGGAGCTGCCGATCACCGCGCCGAGCCCCGAGGGGCTGCTGCTCCACGACGTCGTGCGCGACACCGTCGGGCACGACCTGGCGATGCGGGACCCGGTGCGGCGCAGCGCCTACCGCCGCCGCGCGGTCGACCATCTCGGCGCCCGGCCGGGGGCGGACCCGTGGGGCCACACCGCCGACCTGATGTTCCTCATCGAGAACCCCGTGCTGCGGGACGCCTGCTTCCCGAGCGCCCGGCCCGCCCACTGGGTGGAGCCCGCCGCACCGCACGACGGGGCCGTCGTCACGCGGATCGCCGCACGGCACGAGTCGCCGGCCGCCGCCGCGCTGGTCGACCGCTGGTGGGAGCGGCATCCGGAGACGTTCTCGGTCGCGCGCGGCCCGGACGGCGAGGTCGCGGCCTTCGTCCAGATCGCCGAGCTCGACCGGCTCGATCCCGCGCTCCTGGCCGGCGACCCGGTCGCGGAGGTCTGGCGGGCGCACCTGCGGGCGAACCCGCCCGCCGCCGACGATCGCGTGCTCGTGATGCGCCGCTGGCTGGGTCGGGAGTCCGGCGAGCTGCGCTCCCCCGCCGTGTCGGCGTGCTGGCTCGACGTCAAGCGCGTGTACATGCAGCTCCGGCCCCGGCTGCGGCGCATCTACTCGGTGGTGTCGGACCTGCCGTCGCTCGGGCCGATCTTCCTGCCGCTCGGCTTCGCCCCGGCCGGCCCGCCGGTGGAGCTCGACGGCGCGGTGCACCAGCCGGTCTGGCTGGACTTCGGCCCCGGCAGCGTCGACGGCTGGCTCGCCGGGCTCATCGGGACCGAGGCGACCCCGCCGCCGGCCACCGCCGCCCCGGTGACCGTCTCGCTGGTCGGCCTGTCCAGCCGCGAGCTCGAGGTCGTGCGGCTGGTGGCCGACGGGCGGAGCAACCGCGAGATCGGCGAGCTGCTGTTCATCAGCGAGAAGACGGCCGGGCGGCACCTGTCGAACATCTTCACCAAGCTCGGGGTGCACACCCGGGCGGAGGCGGCCCGGATCGCCGCCGAACAGGGCCTCACGGGGGCGCCCTACAGCGATCGGGTCACCGGGACGGGGTGATCGCCCGATGCCGGGCAGGGGCCCGCGCTCCTAGCGTCGACGACGTCAGGAACACCGGCCGCAGGAGGCATCCGTGCACACCGTCGTCATCACCTTCGAGCTCGTCGACATGACCCCCGAGCAGTACCGGGACGTCTGCAGCGAGCTCGCGCCCGCGTTCGCCGCCGTCCCCGGGCTGCTCACCAAGATCTGGCTCACGACCCCGGCGGACGGCCGCCGCGGCGGCATCTACCTCTTCGGCGACGCTGCCGCCGGGGACGACTTCCTCGGCTCGGCGCTGGCCCGCGGGGTGGCGACCAACCCGCACTTCGGCGACCTGACCGTCCGCCGGTTCGAGGTCGACGAGGAGACGACGGCGCGGACCCAGCCGGTGCTCACCGTCGTCGGCGCCCCCGCGCAGGTGTGAGGTGACCACCCTCGACACCGGGGCGCTCGACGCCCTGCTCGGGCGGTTCGTCGCCGACCTCGGTGCGACGACCGCCGCGGCGTCGGTGGTCATCGGCCACCGGCTCGGCCTCTACCGGGCACTCGCCGACGGCCCGCTCACCCCCGAGGAGCTCGCGGACCGGACCGGCACCCACGCGCGTCCGGTCCGGGAGTGGCTGCTCGGGCAGGCCGCGGGCGGCTACGTCACGGCCACGGACGGCGGCTTCACCCTCGACCCGCAGCAGGCCTTCTGCCTGGCCGATCCCGACGGCGCCGTGTACCTGCCGGGCGCGTTCCAGCTCGCGCTCGGCGCGCTGCGGGCCGAGCCCCGCGTCACGGAGTCCTTCCGCACCGGCACCGGGCTGGGCTGGCACGAGCACGACGAGGACGTCTTCCTCGGCTGCGAGGCCTTCTTCCGGCCCGGGTACGTCGCGAACGTGACGACGACGTGGATCCCGGCGCTCGGCGACGTCGAGGAGCGCCTACGTGGGGGCGGGCGGATCGCCGACGTGGGCTGCGGCCTCGGTGCCTCGTCGATCATCATGGCGCAGGCGTACCCCGCGGCCGCCGTGGTCGGGTCGGACTACCACGACGGGTCGATCGCGCAGGCGCGCGAGCGGGCCGAGGCCGCGGCGGTCTCGGACCGCGTCTCGTTCGAGACCGCGAGCGCCACGACGTTCTCCGGCCGGGGCTACGACCTGGTGACCAGCTTCGACTGCCTGCACGACATGGGCGATCCGGTGGCCGCCGCCCGGCACGTCCGCGAGGCGATCGCCCCGGACGGCTGCTGGATGCTCGTCGAACCCGCGGCCGCGGACGATCCGCGGGACAACCTGAATCCCGTGGGGCGCATGTACTACGGCTTCTCGACGCTGCTGTGCGTGCCCAACGCCGAGTCCCAGGGCGGCACCGCGGTGCTCGGGGCCCAGGCCGGCCCGGCCGCGCTCACGAAGGTGGTGACCGAGGCGGGGTTCCGGCGGATCGAGAAGGTGAGCGGGACACCGTTCAACGACGTCTACGCCGTGCGGCCCTGAGGACCCCTTCCCACTCTCACTGTATACACGAAATCGGCCTCTCATGAGGGCCCGGGAAACGGTCCATACTCGCCGACGCACAACCGCCGACGGGGATGGAGCAGGGCGAATTGCGTGACGTGGTGGGGCTCGGGGAGATCACGACCGGGATCGGGAACACGCAGGTGGGAGAGGTCGGGGGGAAGGCGGCGAACCTGGGCGAGCTGACCCGGGTCGAGGGGGTCCGGGTCCCGCCGGGCTTCGTGGTGACGGCGGGCGCGTTCCGGCGTGTCGTGGTGCCGGTGCTCGACGGGGTGCTCGGCCGGTTGAGCGGTCTGCGGCCGGAGGACCGGGCGGGGATCGCGACGGGGAGCGCCGAGGTGCGGGCGGCGATCGAGGCGATCCCGCTGCCGGCGGACCTGGCCGCCGAGGTCGCGGCGCACGTCGGCTCGCGTTTCCGGCCCGGCACCGCCTACGCGGTCCGCTCCAGCGCGACCGCGGAGGACCTGCCCACCGCGTCCTTCGCGGGACAGCAGGACTCGTACCTGGACGTGGTCGGCGTCGAGGCGGTGCTCGACCACGTCCGGCGGTGCTGGGCGTCGCTGTTCACCGAGCGGGCGGTGAGCTACCGGATCCACAACGGCTTCGACCACCGCCGGGTGCACATGGCCGTCGTCGTGCAGGAGATGGTGGCCGCGGACGCGGCGGGGATCCTGTTCACCGCCGACCCGGTGAGCGGGAACCGCACGGTGGCCACTGTGGACGCCGTGCGCGGGCTCGGCGAGGCGCTGGTCTCGGGGACCGTGAACGGCGACGGATACGCCGTGCGCGAGGGTGTCGTGAGCCGGACGGCTGGTGCGGGACAACCGATCCTCGCCGACGAGGAGGTCCTGCGCCTGGTGCGGCTCGGCCGCCTGATCGAGGCGCACTTCGGCCGGCCGCAGGACATCGAGTGGTGCCTGGCGGGCGGCGCGCTGTCGGTGGTGCAGAGCAGGCCGATCACCACGCTGTTCCCGGTTCCCGAGGCCGGGGACGGGCAGAAGCACGTCTACGTGTCCGTCGGGCACCAGCAGATGATGACGGACGCGATGACGCCGCTGGGCCTGTCGTTCTGGCAGCGGACCACGCCGCGTCCGATGGCGGAGGCGGGCTGCCGGCTGTTCGTCGACGTCGCCGGCAGGCTGGTCGATCCCGCCTCCCGCGAGGCGCTCGTGGGCGGTTTCGAGATGGCCGATCCGTTGACGGGGTACGCGCTGCGCGCCGCCGTCGACAGCGGGTTCCTCGGCGATCTCTCGGGCGCGGCGCCCGCGCCCGCGCCCGCCCCGGTGGCGCCGATCGAGGCCGATCCGGCGCTGGTCGAGGACCTGATCGCGGAGAGCCGGGCCTCCCTCGACGCCGTCACGCGGGACATCGCGCCGCTCTCCGGCCCGGCGCTGTTCGACTTCCTCCTCACCGACATCGAGGAGCTGCGGCGCCTGCTGTTCGAGCCGCGCAGCCTCCCGGCGATCATGTCCGGGATGGAGGCCGCCCAGTGGCTCAACCGGCACGTCGAGGAGTGGCTGGGCGAGCGCAACGTGGCCGACACGCTGTCACAGTCCGTGCCGCACAACGTGACCTCGGAGATGGGGATCGCGCTGCTCGACGTCGCGGACGTGATGCGGCCGGAGCCCTCCGTCGTGGCCGTGCTGCGGGAGGTGGAGCAGAAGGGGTCCGACGACCTCCTGGCCGCGCTCGACGCCGTCCACCCGCCGTCCGCCGGCGCGCTGCGGGCGTTCCTCGACCGGTACGGCATGCGCTGCGCCGGCGAGATCGACATCACCCGCACTCGGTGGAGCGAGGACCCGACGCTGCTCGTCTCGGCGCTCCTGGGCAACATCCGGAACGAGGCCGGGGCGGGCGCCCGGCTCTTCGAGCGCGGCCTGCGGCAGGCGCAGGAGAAGGAGGCGGACGTGCTGCGCCGGCTCCGCGCGCTGCCGGACGGCGAGGCGAAGGCCACCGAGACGAAGGCGATGATCGACCGCGTCCGGGTCTTCGCCGGGTACCGGGAGTACCCGAAGTACGGGATGATCCGCCGCTACTTCGTGTACAAGCAGGCGCTGCTGCGGGAGGCCGCGCGCCAGGTCGACGCCGGCGTCCTGGCCCGCGTCGACGACATCTTCTACCTGCGGTTCGAGGAGTTCCGGGCGGCGGTCGGGAGCGGGGTCGCGGACCCGGAGCTGATCGCGCGCCGGCGGCAGGAGTTCGAGGACGCCCGCCGGCTCACCCCGCCCCGGGTGTTCACCTCCGACGGCGAGATCATGAGCGGCGGCTACCGCCGCGACGACGTCCCGGAGGGCGCCCTGGCCGGCCTCGCCGTGTCGGTGGGGACCGTGGAGGGCCGGGCCCGCGTGGTCCTCGACATGGCCGACGCCGACCTCGACGCGGGCGACATCCTGGTCACCGCCTACACCGACCCCAGCTGGACGCCGCTGTTCGTCGGGATCACGGGGCTGGTCACCGAGGTCGGCGGGCTCATGACGCACGGCGCGGTGATCGCGCGCGAGTACGGCCTGCCCGCCGTCGTCGGGGTGGAGGGTGCCACCCGCCTCATCCCGGACGGGGCCCGGATCCGGGTGCACGGGACCGAGGGCTACGTGGAGATCCTGTCCTGACGGTGGGGGCCGCCCGGCGTCGCGGAGTGTCGCGCGGCGCCGGGGGCCGCTCGCCGGGGAGCGACGGCTCGGGGCGTTCCTCATCGCGATCCCGCGGCCACCAGCCTCGCCGTGAGCGGTTCGAGGACCGTGATCAGCTCGTCGAGCTCGGCCGGCGTCAGCGCGTCGTACGGCGGGACGGCGAGCTCGTCGGTCAGGGCCTCGATGCGCTCCTTGGTCTCCCGGCCCGCGTCGGTGAACCGGCCGTCCGCGTCGACCAGCCCGTGCTCCCGCAGGCCCGCCATGACCGCGGCGAGCCGCGACTTCGGGAGGTGGTGGATGCGCCCGAACGACTCCGGCGGGTGGATGCCGTACTCGATCGCGGAGAGCACGTGCGCCTCCGCGCCGCCGATGCCCGCGCCGACCAGCGCGGCGATGTGCCCGTCGCCGCGATGCTCGCGCAGCATGGTCGCGGAGTGCCACAGCCGGGCGACCGGCTCGGACGGCACCGGGACGGTGCGCATCCCGGCGTACATCACGCGTCCCACCGTCGGGGCGCTCGTCGCGGCCTTCGTGGTCAGGTCGGCGGCGCGGACCAGGCCCGGGGAGTCGGCGAGCACGCCGAGGATCCGCCGGACCGACGCCGCGCTGCCCCGCTCCCGCGCGGCGAGGGACGCCTCCGGCGGCGCGGTGTCCCAGGCGCTCGGGATGTGCCGGGCCGCCTCGCCCTCGCCGAAGTTGTAGAACGCCGCGTGCACGACCTCGGCCGGCACCCGGCCCAGCGGCGCCGCCCGGCTGGCGAAGTAGCCGTCCCAGTAGGTGCGGTGGCCGAGGGCGGCCAGCTCCTCGTTGCACTCGTCGGCGAAGAAGGTCACCAGGCAGATCGGCTCGAGGAGCTCGAACATCCGGCGGGCGGTGCTCGCGGTGGTCATGTCCTTGTCGACCGTGCGGGGGCCGCGGACTCATCGGTGGGCCCCAGGGGGGCGTCGCCGGTGGCCGGGCCACGGTCAGGTGCCGAGCTGGACCCGCACCGAGCCGTCGTCCGGGAGGACCAGGACACGTGAGGTGCCGGGCACCCAGACGGCCGGCACGAGGAACATCCGCTCGCCCGACTCCACGAGCAGCCGCAGCCCCCGGTACCGGTACCGGAAGGTCTGGTCGGCGCCCGCGGGGAGGCTGGTCTCCTCGATCCCTCCGTAGTCGAGGTACAGCCGCTCCTTGGTGTCGAGGACCAGCCGCGGCCGCGTCCCCATCCGCTCCGCCACGATCTCCGCCTGCCCGGCCCCGTAGGCCGCCGCGAAGGAGTTGGCGGCCCAGAAGAGGCTGAGCACGACGGCGCCGGCGACGAAGGTCCACACCACCCTGCGGCGACGCGCGTCCTCCGACCCGGTCGGGCGGCGCTCGACCACGAGATCCGCCCCGAAGGCCGCGAGGACGGCTCCGGCTCCGAGGCATGCCGGCGTGGTGGCGATCGGCTCCGTCTCGGCGATCGCCGGCACGAGGATCCCGGTGATCGCACGCGCCACGAGGAGGGTCCCGAGCACCAGCCCGACCGCGCCGAGGACGACGGACCGTCGCGGGCGGCCCAGGGTCATCGCCTTCACCCACCGTCTGGCCAGGTAGGCGAGCAGTCCGGCACCGAGCAGGATCGCCACCGGGACGTAGACGGCCGCCACGCTCTGCAGGGCCAGCTCTTGCGTGGTGAACCGCAGCTGGGCGAGGTCGAGACCGAAGTACGAGTACCGCGCGAGCGTGGTGACATAGCCGAAGTAGTAGAGGAGCGCGGCCACGACCGTCGTCGGGGCCAGGAGACCCGCTGCCGTCCTGATCCTCTCGGAGATCGACGACGGCGCAGGCGTCTCGTCCGTCCTCGTCACGATGTGGGCGCCCTCGGTCGGCGCGTGGTCGCGCCGACCGGCTGCCCCGCCGTCGGCCCGGCGGGTCAGTTCGCGCCCGAACCGTGCGCGCATCCCGCACCCGTCGGATCGACGTGGTCCTCGCCGTCCAGCTCCGTGAAGCACGCCAGGAGGGGAGTCGTCTGGGTCCAGCGCAGGACGACCGGGCTCGTGGTGGTGGGGGCCAGGTCGGCGACGGCCTTCGCCGCGCACAGCCTGCCGGTCGGAGCCGTGCACGTCGCGCCGAACCGATAGACGAGGCCGGCCGTCCAGTCCGTCCCCTGCTTCGCCGTCGTCCTGATCCCGACGTAGCAGGCGTCGTTGCCACCCTGCCGGAGTACCGATCCCGCCACGCACCGGCCGTGGGTGGTCAGGTAGTCGCGCGGCAGGCACGCCGACCGGTCGGTGTTCGCGTCGTAGAGGTCGAACACGGCGGGCGCCGACGGCTTCTGGCCGACGATCGTCACGGACAGGACGGTCACCGGGATGTCGGCAATGTCGGCGTTGTTGACCAGGTAGCCGCACTGGTGCTGGTCGAGCGCGACGAAGCTTCCCCAGGTCTGCTGGTAGAGACTCTCCAAGGTCGGGCCGCTGACGGTGAGGGTGCGCGTCGCGGGCGGCGGGCTCGACGACGGTGGGTCGGGCTTCCTGCTGGCCTCCTGGGACGGCACGGTGACGCCACCTTCCCGCGGCGGCGTCGACGGGTCGGGCTGACGGGCACCCTGCTGGTCCGTTCCGCCGGGCCCATCCGCGGTGGCGCCACCGGCCGGGGCGCCACCGGAGCCGTTCACAGCGGGCTTCTCGGTGTCCACCCCACCGCCGGGTGCCGATGCCGCGACACTCGCGGACGCGGCATCCGTGGGGCTCCCGACGCCGGGGCCCGCGGACGGAGCGGGCGGGATGTCGGACCCGCTGCGCGCCGTCCTGCTCTCGGTGGTGCCCGGCACGGGACCGGGTGACACGGGAGCGCCGCTCGTACTCACCCGCGCCGCGCTCGTGGTGTCGATCGGCGTCGCGGGCGATCCCCCGCCGCAGGCCCCGAGGCCCAGACAAGCGCACGCGAGGACGGCCGTCAGCACACGTCCACCCATCGTGCCCCCCTCGCGCCGGTCCCGTCACATGCTCCGGGATCGGGCCGCGCACGGGTGTACGCACTTGTGCGTACCGCGGTGGAGCTCGCCTCGGCGTCAGTCCCCGAGCAGGGTCCGGATCCCCGCGACGACGTGGTCGGCGGTCGGCAGGATCGCCCGTTCCAGCCGGGCGTCGTACGGGTGGATGACGTCCGGCATGGCGATCCGCCGCAGCCGCAACGGATGTCCCGGCAGGGCCTCGGCGACCCGGGCGAGGATCTCGGCGCCGACGTTGCCGGTCACGAACGCCTCCTCGACGACGATCAGCGCACCGGTGCGCTGCACGGACGCGATCACCGGATCCAGGTCGAGCGGGCGGATCCGGACGGGATCGAGGAGGTCCACACCCACGCCGTCCGCGGCGAGGCGCTCGGCGGCATGGGCGGCCTCGTGGCGCATCCAGCCCCAGGCCACGACGGTCACGTCGGCGCCGCTCGTGACCCGCTCCCCGATCACCCCGCCCTCGACGGGGCCGCTGAGCTCGTAGACCTTGCGGTGTTCGAACACCAGCGTCGGCACGGTCGCGGCCAGCGCCGCCCGCATGGCGGCGTAGGCGGTCGCCGGGGTGCTCGGCGTGAGCAGCTCCAGGCCGGGGGCGTGCAGGAAGAACGGCTCCATGCTCTGGGAGTGCTCCGGGCCGAGGCCCTCGGTGGCCGCCATGCACCCCCGGATCACGATCGGGAGCGGCTCGTCGGGCCGGCCGTGCTGCACCTGCCACTTCGCCATGTCGTTCATGACCTCGTTGGCCACGGCGAGCAGGAAGTCCGCACTGTAGATCTCGACGACGGGCCGGAACCCCGCCAGCGCCAGGCCCAGCGCGGCGCCGAAGATCCCGTTCTCCGAGACCGGGCACTCGATCACCCGCCGCGGCCCGAACTCGTCGAACAGGCCGGCGACCACCCCGGCCGCCCCGCCGGAGCGCACCGTCTCGCCCAGGACGAGCACCCGCTCGTCGCGGAGCATCTCCTCGCGGATCCCCGCCCGGAACGCCTCGCGCCCGGTCAGCACCCTGGTCTCCGTCGCGACACTAGACACCGGCCACTCCCACGATCCGCGGTTCCACGTCCCACTGCGCGTCCGGGCCGGCCAGCACCTCGGCCAGCACCGCCCGGACCTCCTCCGCGACCTCGGCCTCGAGCGCGTCGAGCTGCTCGGGCGCCGTCCCGGCCGCCACGAGGGCGGCCCGCGTCAGCGTCAGCGGATCGCGCTCCTGCGCCTCCGCCAGCTCCTCCGCCGGCACGTACGCGGCGTCGTCCCACCAGATGTGCGGGTGCAGCCGGTAGGTCAGGCCCTCGACCACCGACGGCCCCTCCCCCGCCCGCGCGCGCCGGACCGCCTCGCCGACCGCGGCCCGCACCTCGCCGAGGTCGTTGCCGTCGACGACCGTCACCGGGATGTCGAAGCCGCGCCAGACCGCGCTCATCCGGGCGTTCGGGTAGAGCCACTCGGTCCGGGAGTTCACCGACCAGCCGTTGTTCTCCGCGATCAGCACCACGGGCAGGTCCCAGAGCACCGCCATGTTCAGGGCCTCGTAGAGCGGGCCGCGGGCGCCGGCCGCCTCGCCGTAGAAGCACACCGTCACGTCGTCGGTGTCCCGGAGCCGTTGGGCCAGGCCGAATCCGGCCGCCATCCCGAACCGGGCGCCGAACACACCTTCGCGGCCGGGGACGCCGATCTCGGGCGCGCTGACGTGCATCACGCCGCCGCGCGCGGCGTTGGAGCCGCCGGCCTTGTAGAACATGTCGCGGGCGATCACCTCGAGCGGCACGCCCTTGGCCAGCAGCTGTGCGTAGCCGCGATGGCTGTAGATCACGACGTCGGAGTCGCGCAGCCCGGCGGCCCCGCCGACGGACAGCGCCTCCTGCCCCGCGCCGGAGTGGAAGTGCGGCACCGGGAGCCCCCGGGCCAGCATGTCCATGCACTCGTCGTCCAGGGCGCGGCTCACCAGCATGGTGCGGTACAGACCGAGTTCGGACACGCTCCTGACGCTAGGAACGGCGCAGTTATCCGACGCGTTACCCGCGCGGCGGGGAAACGGGCGAGGACTAGGACGGTCCCGGGAGAGAGTCCGGCGACGCGAAGGAGCGGGTATGAGGGGCTACGTGGACACGAGCATCGGCCAGGTCCACTACCGGCGGGAGGGGGACTCCGGGCCGCACGTGGTGCTCCTGCACTGCGCCAACTTCTCGTCCAACCTCTACATGGACGCGCTGCCGCTGCTCGGGCGACACGTGCAGGCCTGGGCGTTCGACGCGCCGGGGGTCGGCCAGTCCGACGGGCCGACGCTGCCCTCGCACGTCCAGCTGGCCGGCTGGCTGCTGGAGGCGCTCGACGCGCTGGACATCACGCAGCCGACGCTGGGCGGGCTGCACACCGGTGCCCGGCTGGCCCTGGAGATGTCCCGCCAGCGCGGCGCGGACGCCTTCCCGGCGCTCGTGCTCTCGGGGATGGGTCCGGTCACGCCGGCCATCGCGACCTCGCTCAACGCCCCGCACCTGCTGCTCGAACCGGACGCCGACGGCTCGGAGTGGGACAAGGCGCGGGCCCGCTACTACCACCTGTTCCCCAGCCAGAACCCGCCGACCGAGAAGAACGCCTGGCTGCAGCACATCTACCTGACGTCCTCGATGGACAAGATGGTGCCCAACCGGCTGCCCTGGCCCGGTCCGTCGGAGGAGGGGTACGAGCTGCGCTCGGTGTTCGAGTCCTTCCCGAACCCGATCCTGCTGCTCAACACCCCCGAGGACTGCTTCTCCGGCGTCGACTACGACGCAGTGGAGTGGAACGAGAACGCCACCCTCGACATGATCGAGGGCAGCGGCTCGCACCTCATGCTGCGGGATCCGGAGGCGTACACCGAGCACCTGCTCGCGTTCCTCCGGACCCACGCCATCCTGACCTAGGCGAACACCTGCTCCATCTCCCCGATCCCCTCGATCCGGCTGGTCAGCCGGTCCCCCGGCCGGAGCCAGCACTGCGGGTCCCGGCCCAGTGCCACGCCGGCCGGGGTCCCGGTGAACACCACGTCGCCCGGGAGCAGGGTGACCGTCCGCGACAGCCGCGCGAGCAGCTCCCGCACCGGGAAGATCTGCGCGCTGGTGCGGGCGCTCTGGACGGTCTCGCCGTTGACCAGGCACTCGAGGCCGAGATCGAGCGGATCGGCGAGCTCGTCGAGGGTGACCAGCCACGGCCCCATCGGGGCGAACCCGGGGAAGGACTTGCCGAGGCTGAACTGCGGCGGCGCCGACGCCAGCTGGAGCGTCCGTTCCGAGAGGTCCTGGCCCACGGTGTAGCCGGCGACGTGGTCGAGCGCGTCCTCGGGCGAGATGTGGTGCGCCGCCTTCCCGATGACGACGACGAGCTCCACCTCCCAGTCCGTGTGCCCGCCGGGCGGGAGCGCGACCGTGCCGTACGGCCCGGTGACGCACGACGGGAACTTGGTGAAGATCGGCGGCTCCGTCTCGGCCAGGGCGAACCCGGTCTCCGCGGCGTGGTCGGCGTAGTTCAGCCCGACCGCGAACACCTGCCGCGGTGCCGGTGTGGGCGGCCCGAGCAGGGAGACGTCGAGCACCGGGGCGTCGAGATCAGCGTCGGGTGTGAGCGTGGCGGTGGCGGCCCACGCCCGGAACTCGGACCACCGCTCGTACACCGCCTGGGGATCGTGGCCGAACAGGCCGTCGCTCGCCTTCTCGACGTCGGTCACCCGGCCGTCGCGGACGAGGGACAGCCGACCGGCCACAGTGGCCACGCGCATGGGGGACTCCTTCGGTTTCGACCTCCCGCCCATTCGCCCCGCTCCTCGTTACGAGGGTCATTACCGCTGGTCGGGGCGGGTCCGCCGTAACTGCGCGGCGGCCAGCCTGGATCCCCCGGATCTCCTTGGAGGAGCAGATGGTCGACGCGATCAGGAACGCCCCCTGGCTCACGTTCTTCCCCGACAACTACCTCTGGTCCTTCAACGCCGCGATGGAGATGTCGCTCGCGCGGGCGGGCGGCAGCGACCCCGGCGAGGTCGACCGGGTGATCCGCGCCCTGGAGGGCGACACCGGTGACAACATGCGCTGGTACGCCGAGTGGAAGGCGATGGGCGACCAGGTCCTCGCCATCGCCGGCAAGGCCGAGTCCGAGGGGCGCGCGCTGTCCGCGTCCGCCGCGTACAAGCGGGCCAGCAACTACTACTTCGCCGCGGAGCGCTTCTACTTCCCGAAGGACGAGGAGTCGAGCGCGACCTACCGCCAGGTCGTCGAGTGCTTCCGGCGGGCCACCGACCTGGACCCGCGGGTCCGGGTCGAGCACGTCGACATCGCCTACGAGGGCTCGTCCCTCCCGGCCTTCTTCGTGCCCGCGCCGGGCGCGGCCGAGCACCCCGCACCCGTCGTGATCTTCATGAACGGGTTCGACGGCAACAAGGAGATGAACTGGTACCTCGCGACCGAGGAGCTGCTGGCGCGCGGGATCTCGGTGCTCGCACTCGACAGCCCGGGCGTCGGTGAGGCGATCCGGTTCCGGGACATCCCCCTTCGCCACGACTACGAGGTCGCCGCCTCCGCCGCGCTGGACTGGCTGGAGAGCCGGTCCGATGTGGACTCCGACCGGATCGGCGTGATGGCGCTGAGCCTCGGCGGCTACTACGCCGCCCGCTCGGCGAGCATGGAGCACCGGCTCAAGGCCTGCGTGTCCTGGGGCGCGATCTGGGACTACCACCGGATCTGGCGCGAGCGGATCGAGGCGGCCTTCGCCAAGCAGCTCCCGGTCCCCGGCGCGCACCTGGTGTGGTCCACGGGCACCACGTCCACCGACGAGGCGCTGGGCGTGCTGGAGGGCTTCCGGCTCGACGGCGTGATCCAGCAGATGCGCTGCCCGTTCCTCCTGGTCCACGGCGAGGACGACCAGCAGGTCCCGGTCGCGGACGCGCACGCGATGTTCGAGGCCTGCGGCTCGGAGGACAAGACCATCCGGGTCTTCTCGAACGAGGAGGGCGGCGCGCAGCACTGCCACATCGACAACCTGTCGATCGCGGTCCCGTTCATCACGGACTGGCTGGCGTCCAAGTTGGGCGGCAGCGTCTCAGGTCGCGCGTAGCTCGGCCAGCAGCCGGCGGGTGGTCGGGGCCGGTTCGACCCCGATCTCCCCCAGCGCGGCGACGAGGCGCTGGAACTCGCCCAGCACGGCGTGGGGCGAGTTCAGCTGCGCCTCCACCTGCATGCGCACGCGGTAGGCCTCCTCGCAGTAGGGATCGCGGGCGATCGCGAGGGTGGCTGCCGCGCGGGCACGCTCTGGACGGCCGATCCGCAGGCCCAGCCCGGCCGCGTCCACCGCCGCCTCGACCACGCGGATCTCCAGCTCGTGGCGCCGCTGCTCGGCCCACTCCAGGTCGCTGTCCACCAGGTACGGGCCGATGGCCAGGGCGAGGAGGTCCTCGAGCTTGTCGAGGCGCTCGTCGTCGGGCAGCCGGCCGGCCTCGCCGAGCAGGCGCTGGAACCGCAGGTCGGTGCTGTCCACCCGGACCTCGTCGGGCCAGCGGACCAGGCCGTCGGCAGTGCGCGCCAGGCTGAACCCGGTCGCCCGGCGCAGCTTGTGCACGACCTGGCGGAAGTAGTTCCCGCCGCGGCGCGGGTCGGTCTCGGGGAAGATCCGGTCCTGCAGCCGCTGCCGGTCGACACCCTCGGGGTGCAGGGTCACGTAGGCCGCCAGCTCCAGCAGCTTGGTGCGCCGCACCCCGCACGGCGCCCCGTCGATCAGGATGTCGCCGTTGGACCCGAACGTCTGGACGTCGACGGGCACCACCGCCGAGTCCGAGCGGCGTCGCGTACCCGCACCGCGCGGCTCCGTGCCCCGGTCGTGGCCCAGCAGGCGACGCCAGGGAGTGGTGTCCGCGGCCGTGTCCAGCTGGCGGGCCAGCACGCCGGGCACGTCCTGCAGGGCCCGCTGCAGGACGAAGGTGGTGCCGAGATCGGCCGAGCTGCCGAGCGCGGCCTGCGCCGCCTCGTCGGCCGCGGTCATGTTGCCCAGCCGCGCCTCGGCCTCGGCGAGGTAGGCCGCCGCGAAGGGCAGCATGAGCAGCCGCCGCGCCCGGCTCATGCCGGTCACCGCGCTGCGCAGCACGCGCGCGGCGTCCTCGGTGCGGTCGATCGACAGGAACGCGAGGCCCTGGAAGGCCTGCGCCCACTCGACGTAGCACCGGTTCCCGCTGGCGGCGGAGCGGCTGAGCGCGTCGGCCAGGGTGACGCGGGCGTCGTCGTGGCGCTGCAGACCCAGCTGCATGTACCCGACGGCCACCTCGAAGCAGGGCTCCCAGCCGAAGCGGGTCTTGCGGCTGATGTCGACGGCGGCCTCGGCGGCCCACAGCGCGCGTTCCAGATCGCCCTCGCCCCAGAGCAGCCAGGACTCGTAGAAGTACCAGAGGTCGCGGTGCGATCCCCGCCGCACGGCCTCGGGCACCTCGTCGAACAGCCGCCGGACCCGGTCCAGCTCGCCGCGCCACACCAGGGCCATCAACGGGTGCGGGGTCCGCAGCGTCGACCGCGGCGGCCATTCGAGGGCGGCGGGCAGCAGCTGCAGCATCTGGTGCAGGCGGCCCTGCACGAGCAGGCCCCAGGTGAACATCCGCTCGCTGTCGGTCCACTCGACGCCGGGCGGCGGCGACACGGGATCGCGACCGGACGCGGCCTCCAGCTCGAAGCGGACGGTCTCGGCGCGGTAGTCGCCCTCGTAGTGCCGGATCAGCTCCAGGGCCTCCCGGGGGTACCACTGCATGGTGTACCCGACGAACGCGACGCTGCCGGGGTCCTCCTTCGCCACCTCGCTCAACCGGCCCTCGACGTGCAGCCGGCGGATCAGGTCGAGGCACTCGGGGATCTTCCGGGAGCCGTAGAGGGCCCGGATGGACGCGCCCTGCAGGGCCGGCCGGCGCGCGATCTGCTCGAGCCCTAGCCGCTCCAGCCAGCGCTCCAGCACCGCCCAGTCGGCGCGCCCGTACACCGCGCCGATGGCCTGCTCCGCGGCCGCGGCCGCGAGATCGGTCAGGCCGACCTCGAGGTAGGCGTCGACCGCCTCCTCGTGCGCGCCCAGCTCGTCGAGCATGCGCGCGTAGGCCTCGGTGAGACCGGGGACCTCGCCGGGCAGCCGCGCGTCGAGCTCGGCGCGCAGGAACTCCCGGAACCGCGGGTGGTACACGAGCGTCCGGTCCACCTTGCTGGCCGGCAGGTGGCGGGCGGTCACGGCGTGCCAGAGCTGGTAGCCGCGCTCGCCGCCGAGCGCGGTGGCCATCCGGGCCCCGACCGCCGCCGCGATCGAGGTCCGCATGAGGAACTCCTGCTCCTCCTCCGGCAGCCGGGCGAGCACCTCGCGGCTGAGGTAGTGCGCGAGGGACTCCTCGGCGTCGGCGTGCGCCATCCCCGGCGCCAGGTCGAACGCTACGGCGGCGATCCAGCCCCCGGTGGCGGCCATCAGCTCCGCGAGCTGCGCGGGATCGTCGATCTCGTGGCCGTGGGCGGCAAGCAGCGCGCGGGCCTCGTTCTCGCGCAGGGCGAGATCGTCGTCGCCGATGCGGGCGAGCCGGCCGTGCAGCGTCATCCGGGTCAGGGGTCCGCCGAGGTCCTGGCGGCTCATCACGATCGTCCGGACGCTGCTGGGCAGGTAGTCCAGGAACACCCCGAGCGCCTCCAGGGCCTCGTCGGCGCCGGCCAGGTGCTCGCCGTCGTCGAGGACGAGGAGCAGCTGCTGGTCCGGGATGGCTTCGGCGAGCGTGGCGGCGATCTCCTCGACCGAGTCCTCGGAGTCCAGCCGGGCGCCGATCGCGCGGGCCTGCGGCGCCACCCCGGACAGGGTCTCGGCGAGGTAGGTGAGCAGCCGGCGGCTGCCGCGGTCGCGGGCGTCGAGGGTGAGCCAGGCGACCGGCCGTCCGCACGAGGCGGCGAACAGGGAGGTCTGGGCCGTCTTGCCGGAGCCGGCGGCCGCGACCAGGGCGACGACCTCGTGCTGCTCCAGGAGCTGTTCGAGCTGGTCGTCGAGCCGGCTGCGCGTGATCGCCCCGCGGGGCAGCCCCGGCGGTCGGACCTTGTGCCGCAGAATCACGGGGCCCCGGCTCCTCTTCCCTGGTGTCCGGCGAGTGCGGTGCTGCGCGGCCACCCGGGGGCGACGGCGCCATCGCCCCGAGATCGTCGGGGACGCCCGTTACGAGCGTCGTTACCGTCCGGCGGTGACCATCCGCCGCGCCAGGTGTTCGGCCACCATCTGCACCGGCAGGTTGGTGTTCGCGCGCGGGACCGTGGGCATCACCGAGGCGTCGACGACGCGGAGCCCCTCGACCCCGCGGACCCGGCCGTCGCCGTCGACCACCGCGGCCGGATCGCTCTCGGGGCCCATCGCGCACGTCCCCGCCGGGTGGTAGGTGCCGAACGACCGGGCGCGGGCCGTGGACGTCAGCCAGGCCCCGTCCGTGAGCCGGGACTCCCGCAGGGACCCCGACGCGATCCCCCAGCGCAGCATGGAGCGGCGCAGCGGGCGCGGGCCGTCGAGCAGCCCGGCCAGCACCTTCGTGACGGCGACGTTGGCCCGGCCGGGCTCGTTGAGCTTCCGCACCACCCGGGAGTAGCCCGCGGCGAAGACCTCGTGCCGCACCGCGCCGACCTCCGGCGAGCGCATCAGCTCGGCGGCGACCCCGAACCCGTGCTCCATGCGCTCCCGGTCGACGGCCTCGGTGAGGAACCGGAAGTCGACCTCGGGCATCCCGGTGCGGTCCACCAGCCGCACCCGGCCCCGCGACTGCGGCGCGACCAGGCAGACCCCGAGCCCGGCCACCGCGTTGCCGAGCCCGTGCCACGAGGACTTGTTGAGCACCAGCATCTGCAGGTCGCCCGTCACCCCGGGGACCTTCCCGGAGGTGAACCGCAGCCCGGTGTTGAACCCCGGGCGCAGCGAGGGCGACTGCCGCCCCTCGGGCCGCAGGAAGCAGGCCAGGTACGCGACGGGATGGTTCTGCAGGTTCGCGCCCACCCCAGGCAGGTCCGCGACGACGTCGATCCCCAAGGGGCGCAGCTCGTCCGCCGGTCCCAGCCCGGAGCGCAGCAGCAGCGTGGGCGAGAAGATCGCGCCCCCGGACACCACGGTGGTGTCCGCGGAGATCACCTCCTCGCCGTGCTCGCCGGCGACCACCACGCCCGCGCAGCGGGTGCCCTCGAAGTGCAGGCGCAGCACCTCGGTCCGGCAGCGGACCTCGAGACCGGGTCTGCTCCGCACGCCGGCATCGAGGAACGCGCTCGCCGAGGAGACCCGGCCCGACAGCGTGCTGCTCATCGGCAGCGCGCCGTAGCCGTCGCCCCCGTCGGCGTTGAAGTCGTCGATCTCCTTGAAGCCGGCGGTGCCGGCCGCGATCCCGACGGCGCGGCAGAAGGGCGGCCAGTCCTCCGGCAGGTGCCGGCGGATGCTGACGGGGCCCGCGTCGCCGTGCATCGGGCCGCCGAAGTCCCGGTCGTGCTCCAGCGCCGTGAAGCTGGGCAGCACGTCGTCCCAGCCCCAGCCCGGCAGGCCGCGGGCCGCCCAGCCGTCGTAGTCGGCGGGCAGCCCGCGCAGGGCGATCATGCCCATCAGGCTGGAGCCGCCGCCCATGACCCTGGCCTGCGGGAAGCCCGACCGGGCCCCCGTCCCGTCACCGGCCTGGTCGGCCCGCAGGCCGGACCACATGTACCGCGAGTTGTAGTACGAGCGCGGATAGAGGTCCGCGATGTCGGCGGGGACCCGGTCGGGCGGGGTGTCCTCCCCCGCCTCCAGCAGCAGCACCCGGGCGCCGCCCGCCGAGAGCCGGTTGGCCATCACGCATCCCGCCGACCCGGCCCCGACGACGACGACGTCCCAGTGCTCCACGACCGCTACGAACCGAAGACGATCTTGCGGGCGGTCTCGGGCGTGGCGATCGGGCGGCCCATCGTCTCGGCCATCTTCACGATCACCTCGACGAGCTGGGCGTTGTGCTTCGAGAGCTCGCCGTTGGGCAGGTAGGGGTTGTCCTCCCAGCCCACGCGCACGTGCCCGCCGAGCCCGATCGCCATGGCAGCCAGCTGCCACTGGGTCTTCGGGTCCATGATCGACACGTTCCAGTTGACGTTCGGCGGCAGGTGGTCGACCAGGTAGATCATCGACTTGGCGGTCGGGGGCGTCCAGGCACCGCCCTGCCAGCCGAAGAACAGGGTGGCCCACACCGGGTTCTCCAGCAGCGCCTTGTCCCGGATGAACTCCATGTTCCAGAAGGCGCCGGAGTAGAAGCACTCGATCTCCAGCTTCACGCCGTGCTCCAGCGCCGCGGTGCTGGCCTCCTCGAGCTCGTCGCGCGGGTGCAGCGAGTACATCTCGTTGGGCGGGACGCTGGGGTCGGGCTGGAAGAACTCGTCGTGCACGTTGAACGCGTACGACATCATGTCCGGGCCCTGCTTCATCAGGGCGATCTTCTCGGGCAGCCGGGCGCTCGCGATGCCGTACTGGATGATCGGGTTCGTGCCGACCGAGCGGATCTTGTCCGTCACGGCCTGCCAGCCGTCGAGGTCGATCTTCGAGAGCTTCTTGCCGTCCTCGGCCATCTCCGTCTCGAGGTAGTGCACGCCGTGGTGGTGGCAGATCGTCGCGCCGGCGTTCACCGCGTCGACGTACTGCTGCCCCACCGCCTCGGTGTCCTCGATCGGCGGCATGTTCGGGTTGGTCGGGTAGGACATCGAGGAGTCGCACGTGACGGTGATGACCAGGTCGTCCATCGAGGGGCTCCTTCGCCGGGCGGATCGAGGCCAGTCGGGATCGAGGCCTGCCGAAATCGTCCGCGAGCCCGCGTTATCGGCTGCATTACCGGGGCGCGTGCCCGGTGGCGGGCGGTCCCGGCGCCCGGGCGGCCCTGGGTAATGCGGAAGGTAACGACGAGGCGGATGCACTGGCCCCGGTACCGACGTCCGCGCAGGTGGCGCGCCGGGGTGGGTCCGAGCCCGGACGGGTCCGAGGCGCGGCGGAACGAGGTGGCGGCGTGGTCGAGTACTTCCCGGGCGAGTACGCGTGGTCCTCCGCCGTCGACGTCGCCGTGATGGCCGGCGGATCGCCCGCGGACATCCACCGCGTGCTCGGCCCGCTCGGGAGCCGGGCCCGCGTCGACCGCGCGAGCTGGGCGCGCGCCTGGTCGGCGATGGCCCACGAGCAGGAGTCGCGCGCCGAGGACGACGTGCTCGCGGGCCGGACGGCCTGCGCCGCGGAACGCTACCTGCGGGCCTCGATCTACCACTCCAACGGCCAGCGCAACGAGCCTCCCGGGCCCACCAAGTCCGAGGCCTACGCGGCGGCGCTGCAGGCCTTCGCCGACGCCCGCGAGGTCGGGGCGCTGCCCCTGGACGTCGTCCACGTCGACTCCCCGGACGGGTTGCTGCCCGGCTACCTGATCCGGGTGCCGGGGGCGGCCGAGCCGCCGCCGGTCGTGGTGGTGTTCGGCGGCATCGACATGACCAAGGAGCTCGCCTTCGCGATCGTCCGGGACATGTTCGCCGCGCGCGGCATCGCCTGCCTGGTCATCGACACCCCCGGCACCGGCGAGCTGCTGCGCCTGCGCGGCGTGCCGTCGCGGCCGGACTCCGAGGTGGTGATGTCCGCGATCGTGGACCACCTCGAGACCCGGTCCGATGTGGACGCCTCCCGGGTCGCCGTGCTCGGGATCAGCATGGGCGGCTACCACGCGGTGCGGGCCGCGGCCTTCGAGCCCCGGGTCGGTGCCTGCGTCTCCTGGGGCGCGGTGTGGGACTACGGCGAGATCTGGGCCGAGCGGTGGCGCACCCGCAGCGACTCGCTGTCGCTGCCGTGGTTCCAGCTGCCGTGGGTGCTCGGTGTCGAGGGCGTGGACCAGGCGCTGGAGCGGATCCGCGCCTGGAGCCTGACCGACGTGTGGCCTCGGCTGCGGCAGCCACTGCTCGTGCTCCACGGGGCGGAGGACCGGCAGATCCCGGTCCGCGACGCCTACCGGGCGTTCGCGGCGGCCGGCAGCGCGGACAAGCAGCTGCGCGTGTTCGCCGCGGACGAGGGCGGTTCGCACCACATCCAGTCCGACGATCCCCGGCCCGCCCGGACGGCGATCGGCGAGTGGGTGGCGCGGGTCCTCGCCCCGGCCGCGCAGCTGGTGGGGACCACCGCGGACGGCCCCCCGGCCACTGACTAGGACGACGCGCGCCGCGGCGCCTTCACCGGCGGCGGGTGCGGGTCGCGGCGACCGGGTCGACCGCCCCCTCCGACCACTGCCCCGCCAGCGCGATGCTGATCTCGCGACCGGACGCGACGTGGGCGAGGGCGATGTCCGCGGCGCCGTCCGCGTCCCGGGCCGCGAGGGCGTCGTAGAGGGCCTGGTGCTCGTCGTGCTGCTGCACGAGGTCGCGCTGGCGGGTGAGGTGGAACAGCCACTGGGTGCGCGCCTCGAGCGGCCGCATCATGCTGCTGAGCAACGGGTTCGCCGCGATGTCCACCAGCGTGCGGTGGAAGGCGGCGTTGGCCCCGGCGGTCGCGGGATCGTCGCCCGCGGTCAGCGCCCGCTCGGCGTCGGCCATGTGCCGGCGCAGGCGGGTCAGACCGACCGCGGTGTGCCGCTCGGCGGCGAGCCGGGCCGCCAGGACCTCCAGGCTCTCCCGGACGTCGAACAGGTCACGGACGTCGTCGGCGGTGAAGGGCGACACGACCGCACCCCGGCGGGGCACGAGGACGACCAGCCCCTCGGACTGCAGGAGCTGCAGCGCCTCGCGCAGCGGGATCCGGGAGACCGCGAGCTCCGCGGCGAGGTCCCGCTCGACGATCCGCTGTCCCGGCCGCAGGTCGAGATCCACGATCCGGCGCCGCAGCTCGGCGTAGGCCGCGTCGCGCAACGAACCGTGCCCGGGCAAGGGCCCCTCCTCGTCTCGTGCCGACCGCTCCCGGCGAAGGGTAGCGGCGGGCGGCGGGCTCATCGGGCGTCCCGCCCGCGGGCCCGCTCGATCCACCGCGACAGCGCGAGCACCACCCGGTCCCCGAGATGCGGGCCGATCACCTGCAGGCCGACCGGCAGCCCGGCGGGCGTCTCCCCCACCGGGACGGACGCGGCGGGCTGCCCGGTCAGGTTCGCGATCGCGGAGAACGGCGTCCACTCGTCCGGCTCGGCGGGCAGGCCGTCGAGCAACGCCGGCCCGGGCAGGGTCCGGTCGAACGCGGTGACCGACGCCGCGGGTGTGAGCAGGACGTCGATCTCGGTCATCAGCCGGGCCATCCGGTTCACCGCGGCCTTGCGCTCGCGCACCGCGTCGGTGAGGTCCTCCGCCGTCCACGGCCGGTCGAGCACCGCCCGGACCGGCGCCGACAGCGCCACCCGCTCGCCGAGGGCCCGCATCCCGGTGAGGTCGGTCTCCAGCGCGACGAGGGCGTCGAACGTCGCGCGCAGGTCCGGCCAGGCCGGCTCCACGTGCCGGACCGGGAGCCCGAGACCCGCCACCGCCGCGTCCACCACCGTCCGGACGTCCGGGTCCACCCGGGCGTGCCCGAGGTCGGGGCTGTACCCGATCCGCAGGCCGGCGGGCAGGGTGTCGTCGAACCAGTCGACGTCACCGCACGGGATCGAGTGCCGGTCGCGCGGGTCCGGGCCGGTGATCACCGACAGCACGAGGGCCGCGTCCGCGACGGTGCGGGTGAGCGGGCCGATGTGCTCGAGGGCCTCCCAGCTCGACATGCCGGGGAAGCGTTCGTCGCGGCAGCCGGGGTACAGCGGCACCCGGCCCATCGCAGGCTTGATCCCGTAGACCCCGCACAGCGCGGCGGGGATCCGGATCGAACCGCCGCCGTCGCTGCCGAGCGCCACCGGCACCATCCCGGTCGCGACGGCGACCGCGGATCCGGCGCTCGATCCGCCCGGGGTGAGGCGGGGGTCGCGGGGGTGG
The DNA here is from genome assembly GCF_039531635.1 of Pseudonocardia ailaonensis. Classification (NCBI taxonomy): domain Bacteria; kingdom Bacillati; phylum Actinomycetota; class Actinomycetes; order Pseudonocardiales; family Pseudonocardiaceae; genus Pseudonocardia; species Pseudonocardia ailaonensis. Next base: position 70,190 of record NZ_BAAAQK010000009.1, read on the forward strand.
ACGGTCGGCGGGAACACCGGATTGTCCCCGCGGGGCCCGTACCCGAACTCGGACGCGTTCGTCGTCCCGACGACGAGGGCGCCCGCCGCCCGGAGCCGCTCGACCGCCACGTCGTCGCCGTCCGGCACGAGATCCCGGTAGGCGAGCGACCCGGACGTGGTCCGGACACCCCGGACCGGGATCAGGTCCTTGACGGCCACGGGGACACCCGCCAACGGACCCACCGGGCGCCCGGCCCGCACGTCGGCGTCGATCTCGGCCGCGCGCGTCGCCGCCCGGTCGAACGCCGTGGTGCAGAAGGCGTGCAGGCCACCGTCGAGCTCCTCGATCCGGGCGCGGCTCGCGGCCAGCACCTCGACGGCGGACAGCGCCCCGCCGCGGACGGAGGCCGCGATCTCCGCGGCGGAGCGGGTCATGCGCGCTCCAGGAGCGCCGCCGCCCGCAGGGCCACCTCGTCACGACCCGGGGCCGCGACCACCTGGACGGAGATCGGCAGACCCTCCGCCGACGTCGCGACCGGGACCGACACCGCCGGGGCACCGAGGAGGGTGACGGCCCGGCAGTGCGCCATCAGCGCCCAGCCGCCGACCGGGGTGCCGTCGACGTCGACGGTGCCGTCCGGGAGGCAGGCGGGGCCACCGGCCACGGGGAGCAGCACCACGTCTACCTCGTCGAAGACGGCGAGGGCCGCCGCCTGCGCCTCGAGCGCGCGGCGCCAGGCGGCGGTGTGCGTCGCGGCGTCCGCACCGAGGGAGGCGGCGAAGGTGCGCAGGCAGTCCGGGGACACGAGGTCCTCCCGGCCGGCGACCGCGAGCAGGTGGTCGTGCATCGGGTCGATGTCCCGCAGGGCGTTGTAGGGGCCCAGGCAGTCCGCGAACGCCGCCGGCATCGCGCGGGGTCCCCCGGCGAGCCGCTCGGCCGCCGCCCGCACGGCCGCGGCCACCTCCGCGCGGACCGGCCCGAGCAGGGCACCGTCGGACCAGCCGACCCGCAGCGGCCCGTCGCCGGCCGGCCGACCGGGGGCGAGGACGTCCAGTGCCAGAACGAGATCCGCCACCGTCCGGGCCAGCGGCCCGACGACCTGGAACCGGCCCTGCATCGAGGTCGGGGACGGCCACGCGGTCCCCTCGGCCGCGACCGACCCACCGAGACCCGGCACCTGACCGGCCGCGGGGACCCGGCCCACCGACGGCCGCAGCGCGACGATCCCCGTGCACTGGGCGGGCCAGCGCACCGATCCGCCGAAGTCCGTCCCCAGCCCGAGCGACGAGATCCCCGCCGCCAGCGCCGCGGCCTCACCCCCGCTCGACCCGCCCGGGGACCGGTCCGGGAACCGGGGATTGCCGGTGGTGCCGAACAGGTCGTTCGCGCAGGTCCCGCCGAACGCGAACTCCGGGCAGTTGGTCTTGCCGACGAGCACCGCGTCCGCCGCGAGCAGCCGCGCGACCGCGGGTGCGGTGCTGGTCGCGATGTTCCCTGCGAACGCCCGACTGCCCGCGGTCAGCCGCAGGCCGGCGACCGCGACGACATCCTTCACGGTGAGCGGGACCCCCGCGAGCGGACCGAGCGGCTCACCCCGCGCGCGGCGCGCGTCGATCGCCTCCGCCGTGCGGGCGGCGCCCTCCCAGTCTTCGGCGACCAGGGAGTTCAGTCCGGGGTGCGCCTCGGCGGCGGCGCGATGGCGGTCCAGCACCGCGCGGGCGGAGAGCTCCCCGCGGGCGACGGCCTCAGCGATCCGGTGCGCGGGCGGCAGCCCGGCCGAGGGCTCCCCCGGTCCCGCGGCCGGCGCGGCGAGCCCGGCCCCGGCGCGGGAGCTCAGCGCTCCTCCCCGGCCCCGGCGGATCCGGCGGCCCCGTCCGCGGGCAGGTAGGTCCGCTCCCCGTGCGCCTTCACCGCGGCGTCGATCCGCTCCCGGTCGCCCGAGTGCAGGGCCTCCACCAGCAGGTCGTGGCGGCGGCAGCCCGCGGCGAGGTCCCCGACGGTCTGCGCCTCGGTGCGGAGGTTGCGGGACATGCAGAACTGCATCTGGTCCATCAGCGAGCGGTAGCTGCGCAGCAGCCGGCGATGGCCGGCGAGCGCGACCAGCTCCTCGTGGAAGGCCCGGTTGGCGATCACCACCCCGGCCTCGTCGCCGACGTCGGCGGCCGCCCACATCGCCTTGACCGTCCCCTCCAGGTCCGAGAGCGACAGCTCCGCGAGCCGCGGCACCAGCAGGTCGAGCGCCATCCGTTCGAGCACCGACCGGAACGAGTAGATCTCGTCCACGTCCACGTCGGACAGCTCGACGACGTGGTACCCGCGGCGCGGGGTCTGGCGGAGGATGTCCTGAGCCGCGAGGGCGCGCAGCGCCTCGCGCAGCGGCGGGCGGCTGATCCCCAGCTGCTCCGCGAGGCGGGGCTCGTAGATGCGCTCGCCGGGGCCGAGGCTGCCCGCGACGATGAGCTTCTTGATCTCCGCGGTCGCCATCTCGACGAGGCTCGGCTGCTCGATCACGACGCGAGACTACTGTCTACACATTCGCCGAAGCCAGCCCCTGCCACACTTAGTGGCATACCACTAACGCCCGATTTGCCCTCTGATATGCAGGTTTCGACCGGTTGGCTTGCACGGTTGTTACGTCCGGGACACCCACGAAACGCGGTGCCGTCTGTAGACATTAGGCACTTCGCTCGTCCCGTCGCCGTTCCACCGCCCCCTCAAGGAGCTCCGATGCGCACCCGTGCACTCGCACGGCTCGTCCCCCTCGCGGCCGTCGCGGCCGTCGCCCTGGCCGGCTGCGCGGCCGCCCAGGACGCCCAGGGCCCGGGTCCCTCCGGCTCGAGCGACACCCCGCTCGTCGTCGCCTACTCGAACCCGCTCAACACCCTCGACCCGATCCACACCGACTACAACCAGACCAACACGATCGTCGACGCCACCTACGACACGCTGGTCACCTACGACGCGAACAACCAGCTCACCGGCAGCCTCGCCACGCAGTTCACCCTCGCGCCCGACGCGAGGTCGGTCGCGGTCACGCTGCGGGACGGCGTGACGTTCCACGACGGGTCCACGCTGACCGCCGACGACGTCGCCTACACGTTCGACCGGTACAAGAAGGTCGGGGTCGGGATCGCCTCCTACCTCAGCGACTACGCCTCGACCACGGTCACCGACCCGACGCACCTGACCATCACCCTGACCCGCGAGGACGGCCTGTTCCCCGCGACCCTGTCGAAGCTCTACATCCTCGAGAAGGCGCTGGTCGAGAAGAACGCCGGCACCGACAACGGGCAGACCTGGCTGCAGAGCCACGACGCCGGCTCCGGCCCCTACGCGATCACCACCGGCACCGGCGACGTCGTCGCCCAGCGGTTCGCCGGCTACTGGGCGTTCGACGCGAAGCGCCCCAGCAAGTACACGTTCCGCCGCATCGACGAGAGCCCCACGAAGCGCGACGAGCTCAAGGCCGGCAACCTCGACATCGCCCTGGCGCTGCAGTCCCCCGACGCCGCCGCGCTGAACGGCGTGAACGGCGTGTCCGTGGCGGATCTCAAGGTGCCCAACGGCGCGTACATGTTCATGAACACCTCCAGCGGCCCGACGGCGAACGTCGCGGTGCGCAAGGCGCTGCAGCTCGCCTACGACTACTCCGGCGGCCTGGACCAGATCCGCGGCGGCAAGGGCACCGTGGAGAACGGCCCGCTGCCCCAGACCATGCCCTGCCTGACCACGGCCCCGGCGTTCAGCCAGAACCTGGACCAGGCCAAGCAGATCCTGGCCCAGGCCGGCCTCACCGACCTGCACCTGACGATGCGGTTCCAGCCGGCGATCACCGACCAGGCCCGCGAGGCCACGCTCTTCCAGTCCGACCTGCGCAAGATCGGCGTCACGCTGGACCTGCAGCCCATCGCCTTCGCGGACTACCTGACCACCCTGGGCAACCCGGCCACCATCCCGCAGCTGATGCTGTTGCAGGACACCGCCGCGCTGCCGGACCCGGGCGTGTACCTGACCAGGGCGTACGACTCGAAGTCCACCGGGACCAACCGGGCGGCCTACAAGAACCCGCAGGTCGACGCCCTGCTGGACCAGGCCGCGACGAGCACGGACACCGCCGCGCGCTGCGGGATGTACCAGCAGGCCCAGAACCTGATCAACGCCGACGCGCCCTCGGTCAGCATGTACACGCTGACCGCACCCGTCGGCTACCGCACCGGCCTGACCGGCATCACCGCCAGCCAGACCGTGTACCCGCTGTCGCTCAAGGGGGTGCGGGTGGCATGACCGCCGGGATGATGACCGCCACCGCGTCCGCCGCGTCCGTCCGTGGCGGCCTGACGTTCGTGCTCCGCCGGACCGGCACCGTCGTCGTCACGCTGTTCTTCCTGGCGGTCATCGTCTTCCTGATGACGAAGGCGATCCCCGGCGACGAGGCCCACGTCGCCGCCGGGGAGTCCGCCACCCCGGACCAGGTCGCCGCGGTGCGCGAGCGGCTCGGGCTGGACCAGCCACTGCCGGTCCAGCTCGGGCACTACCTGCGCACCCTGCTGCACGGCGATCTCGGCACCTCCATCGCCACCGGCCGCTCGGTCGGCGCGGACATCCTCGCCGTGCTGCCGCAGACCCTGGAGCTCGTCGTGCTCTCGACGGTGCTCATGGTGCTCGCCGTGGTCCCGGCGGCGATCGCCGCGGCCCTGCACCGGAACCGGCCCCGCGACGTCGGCACCCGGCTCGCGTGGCTGGCCGCCGGCTCCCTGCCGACCTTCTGGATCGCGCTGGAGCTGCAGTACCTGCTCGGCACGCAGTGGCGGATCCTGCCGATCTCCGGGCGGCTCTCCCGCGGGATCACGGTGCCCACCCGCACCGGCTCGACGATCCTCGACTCGCTGCTCGCCGGGAACGTGCCGGCGGCCTGGAACGCCTTCCAGCACCTGCTGCTCCCGGCCCTGGTGCTCATGCTGCCGTTCGCCGGTCAGCTGTTCCGGGCCCTGCGCGCCGAGCTGCTCGACGTGCTCGGCCGCGACCACATCACCGTCGCCCGGGCCACCGGCATGCCCACCGGGATGCTGCTGCGCCGCCACGCCCTGCCCAACGCGGCCGGCCCGGCGCTGACGGTGCTGGGCATCGAGTTCGGCACGATGGTCGCCACCGCCGTGCTGGTGGAGGGTGTGTTCGGGCTCAACGGCCTCGGCTCCTACCTCACGACGGCGGTGCAGCAGAAGGACACGTTCGCCGTGCTCAGCGGCGTGCTGGTGGTCGGTGTCGTGGTCGTCCTGGTGAACTTCGCCGTCGACCTCGTCCAGCTGGCCCGAGATCCCCGGCTGCGCAGCGCGGAGCTGGCCCGATGACCGCCGTGGTGACGCTCGGCCGCCGGGTCGTGCGCGGTCGACGGCGGATCGCGCGGGTCCCCGGCATGGACAGGTGCGTGTACGCGCTGGTGGCACTGGTCGTGCTGGTGGCCGTGTTCGGGCCCGTGCTCGCGCCCGCCTCGATCAACGACTCGACCATCCTCGCGGCGCTGCAGCCGCCGAGCGCGGCGCACTGGCTCGGCACCGACCAGCAGGGCCGGGACGTGCTGTGGCGGGTGATCGCCGGCGCCCGGGCCTCGGTGCTGTCGTCCGTCCTGATCGTCGTCGGCTTCTCGGTGATCGGCACCCTGGTGGCCACCCTGGCCACGCTCGGCGGGCGCTGGGTCGACGAGATCGTCATGCGGGTCGTCGACGCCGGGCTGGCCATCCCGCCGATCATCTTCGCCCTCGGGGTGGCCGCGGCGCTGGGCCCCAGCCTGCCGTCCGCGATCATCGCCATGATCGCCACCGGCTGGCCCTACACCGCCCGGCTGCTGCGCGGGATCATGAAGGAGACCGCCGCCCGGCCCTTCGTGGAGAGCGCCGAGCTGCTCGGGGTCTCCCGGATCCGGCTGATGACCCGGCACGTGCTGCCCAACTCGCTCGACGTGCTGGTGGTCAAGTGGGCGGGCGACGTCGGCAACACCATCCTCGTCCTCGGCGCGCTGTCGTTCGTCGGCGTCGCGGCCCAGCCGCCCAGCGCGGAGTGGGGCGCCGCGGTGACCGCGGCCAAGGGCGACATCTCCACCGCCTGGTGGCCCGCGCTCGCGCCCGGCCTCGCCATCGCGATCACCGCCATCGCGTTCGGCCTGCTCGGCGACGTCCTGCGCACCCGTTTCCGCCCCGATCTGGAGGGACGCCCGTGACTCCCCTCGTGGAGGTCTCCCGGCTCTCGATCACGGCCGGGGAGACCCGGCTCGTGGAGGACCTCGACCTGACCGTGCGCCGCGGCGAGCGGCTCGCGCTGGTCGGCGAGTCCGGCTCCGGCAAGTCCGTGACGGCCCGGGCCCTGCTGCGGCTGGACCCCGGTCTACGGCTCTCCGGCTCGGTCCGGTTCGCCGGCGAGGAGCTCCTGGAGAAGTCCGAACAGGACATGCGCCGGGTGCGCCGGGACCTGGTCGGCATGGTCTTCCAGGACCCGATGGGCTCGCTCGATCCGCTCATGACGATCGGTGAGCAGGTCGCGGAACCGTTGCGCCTGAGGGGGATGTCGCGTCGCGCGGCGCTGGCCCGGGCCGCGGAGGTGCTCGACGATCTGGGCGTCGCCGATGCCCGCAGGCGCATCCGCGCCTACCCGCACGAGTTCTCCGGCGGCATGCGCCAGCGCGTGGTCATCGGCATCGCCCTGGCCGCCGAGCCGGAGCTGCTGATCGCCGACGAGCCCACCACCGCCCTCGACGTCCGCGTGCAGGAGCAGGTCCTCGCCCTGCTCGACGGCGTGTCCCGGGAGCGGGGGCTCACCGTCCTGCTGATCACCCACGACCTCGGCATCGTCGCGGGCTTCGCCGATCGCGTCGCCGTGATGTACGCGGGCCGCAAGGTGCACGAGGACCCGGTGGGCGCCACCTACGCGTCCCCCGCGCACCCCTACACCGCCGGGCTGCTCGCCGCGGTGCCGCGGATCGACCGGCACCCGCGCCGGCTCACCACCGTCCCGGGCGCGCCCCCGCATCCGGCGCACCGCCCGGCGGCCTGCGCCTTCGCGCCGCGCTGCGCCCGCCGCGTCGAGGTGTGCGAGGCGGAGATCCCGCTCCCCCGGCCCACCGCCACGGGCGGCTCGGTCGCCTGCCACGTCTACCGGGAGAGCGCGTGACGAATCCGTTGCTGGAGCTCAAGGGCGTCGACGTGACCTTCCGGTCCTTCGCGCGCCCGCCCGTCACCGCGCTCGACGACGTGTACCTGCGGGTTCCCGAGGGCGAGATCACCGGGCTGGTCGGCGAGTCCGGCTCGGGGAAGTCCACCGCGCTGCGCTGCTGCGTCGGCCTGCAACGCCCCGACGACGGGTTCGTGACCTACGACGGCATCGACGTCGTCCGGCCCCGGGGGGCCGCCCGCCGCCGGCTGCGCCGGGAGATCCAGCTCGTGTACCAGGACCCGACGGCGAGCCTGGACCCCCGGATGACGGTGCAGCAGATCGTGTCCGAGGGGATGGCCGTGCACGGCCTGTACCGCGGCGGCCGCCGGGACCGGGTGGCCGAGCTGCTGGAGGCCGTCGGGCTCGACGCCCGCGACCTGGACCGCTACCCGCGTTCCTTCTCCGGCGGGCAGCGCCAGCGGATCGCGATCGCGCGGGCGCTGGCCGTCGAGCCGCGGCTGCTGGTGTGCGACGAGCCGGTGTCCTCACTGGACGTCTCCGTGCAGGCGCAGATCCTGAACCTGTTGCAGGACATGCAGGAGAGTCTCGGGCTGACGATCCTGTTCGTGGCGCACGACCTGGCCGTCGTCAGGCAGATCTGTGCACGGGTCGCGGTCCTGCACCGCGGCCGGATCGTCGAGGAGGGCCCCGCGGACCAGGTGCTGGTCGCGCCGCGGGAGGAGTACACGCGGGCGCTGCTCGACGCGGTGCCGGTTCCGGACCCGGGGAGGGCCGCATGAAGCTGGGGATCGACGGGCGCAAGATCCCGGGGGCCGTCCCGGGCGGGCCCCTGCCGGTGCTGCGCCACGCCCACGAGCTGGGACTCGACGGCGTGTTCTTCCGGACCGTCCTGGACATCAGCCCCACTCTCGACGCCGGCGTGCTGGCCGCGACCCGCGCGCTGGCCGACGAGCTGGGCCTCTACCTGGAGTGCGGGCTCGGCAAGGTCAACCCGTACGCCTCGCCCGAGACCCCGGAGCTGCGCCGGATCGGGAACGGCGACATCGTGGCGGGCTTCCGCCGGATGATGGAGGCGGCCGCGGCCATCGACTGCCGCGAGCTGTGGATCGGCACGGCGAACTACAAGTCCGAGTTCCGTGGGCGGTTCGCTTACGACCGCTTCCGCACGGACGTGAGCTGGGCCGAGCAGCTCCGGGCGATCGGCGCGTTCCTGCAGGTCCTGGCCCCGATCGCGCGCGGGCACGGCCTCCACCTCAACCTGGAGACCCACGAGGAGATCACCTCGTTCGAGGTCGTGCGGCTCGTGGAGGGGACCGGGCCGGACGTCACCGGGATCGTGTTCGACACCGCCAACGTGCTGCAGCGCCTGGAGGACCCGGCCGCCGCGGCGCGGCGGGTGGCACCGTACGTGCGGCAGACCCATCTCAAGGACGCCGTGCTGGTCAGCGCACCGGGCGGGCTGCGGTACCAGATGCGGCCGTGCGGCACCGGGGTCGTGGACTTCGCGGCGATCCTGCCGGTGCTCGCCGCCGCGAACCCCGCCCTGAACCTCTCGATGGAGACGGACCAACCGCGGACCGGCGCCCCGCTGGACATGCTCGTCGAGTCCGCGGACCCGGCGTTCGTCGCCGCGCACCCGGACGTCACCGCCGACGAGCGGCAGGCCCACGCGGCACTGGTCGCCGGCGCCGAGGCGCGGATCGCGGCCGGGGAGATCCCGTCCGTCGAGGCCTGGGCCGCAACACCTTTCGGCGTGCCCGAGGCGCACGCCTACATCCACGAGAGCGCCGCGCACCTGCGCGGGCTCGTCCCCGCAGGAGTGTCATGACCACCCTCGAACTGCCCACCGAGATCGGCCGGGACGTACTGGAGGCCCGGCTGGCCCGCGTCCGCGGCTGGATGGCCGACGCCGGCGTCGACGTCCTCGCCGTCTACGGCGGCCCGGCGAACCTCGGCTCCCGCACCACGACCGCGGGGTACGTCCGCTACCTCACCGGCTGGATGACCAGCGGGATCCCGGCGATGGTGGTCGTCCCGCTCGACGGCCGGCCGCGGGTGCTCACCATGGGCCCGCACGACACCCGGGCGTTCGAGACCCGCGCCGGCTGGTTCGGCGACGTCGTCCGGGCCGGCCAGGTGGCCCGCTATCCCGAGGAGCTGCGGGCCGCGATCACCGGCGCCGGCACCGTCGCCACCGTGGGATGGGGCGAGATGGCGGGCCCGCTGTACGCCGCCGCGCTTGAGGCCGTCGAGGGCCGTCCCGTGCTCGACGGCGAGCCCGCGCTCGACGAGCTGCGGCTGCGCCGCGATCCCGCGGAGATCGCGATGCACCGCATCGGCGCGCAGATCTCCGACGCGATGGTCGCCGCCGCGATGGAGCAGTCCGTCGCGACGGGGATGACCGGCGCCCGGCTGATGGCCGAGGTCGAGCACGCGGGCCGGGAGCGGGGCGCGGGCACCCCGACGACCTGGCTCGCGATCGGCGAGCGGCCCGTCACCACCTACATGGAGATGATGGAGACGGCCCCGGCGATCGGCCCGCAGGACCGCGTCCAGCTCGGGACCAGCCTGACCTACCAGGGCTACTTCGCGCAGAGCCTGCGGATCGGCGTGCGCGGCACCCCGTCGGCCCGGCTGCGCGAGTACGCCGACATCCTGATCGACATCCAGGACGCCGCGCTGTCGGTGATGCGACCCGGCGCCAAGCTCCACGAGGTCAGCGACGCCATCGAGAACGCGATCGACGCGCACTGCCCGTTCACCCGCGACACCGATCCCTTCCGTTTCCAGTCCTGCCACGGCCTGGGGCTGAACTACGTGGAGCCCGGCATGGCCCGGGACCTGAACGCGCGCAGGGACAGGACGCTCGATCCGGCGGGCGTCGCGATGGCCGAGGGCATGGTCGTCGAGGTGCACCCGAACTTCACCGTCCCCGAGCTCGGCCACGTGTGCGCCGGGGACATGGCCCTGGTCACCGCGACCGGGGCGGAGTGGCTCACCACCTTCCCGCGCGGCCTGTACCAGCTCTGAGAGGCGCCATCATGATCAATTCCGAACGGCGCGCGCTCGTCGACGGCAGCCACTGGGTCAGCCCCACGAACTTCGATCCCGCGGCGACCGAGGGGCTCGACTTCCCCGATCCGGTCGTGCTCCTGGACAGCACGCTGCGCAAGGTCCGGTACACGGCCGGGGCCACGACCTCGCTCGACGGGTTCCTGCGGATCGGTGCGGCCCTGGAGGCGGTCGGCATCCGGCAGGAGAGCCTCAACCTGGACTGGTGGGGCGACTCCGCGCCGAACCCGCGCGAGCTGGAGCTCGTCCGGGAGGTGCTCGCAGCCGGGTTCGGGTTCCGGACCTCGGTGTACGCGGACACCCTGGTGAACAACGGCGCGTCGAAGCCCACCGTGGACCCGGACGGCGTCGTGGACCTGCTCGCCGGGCTAGGCGCCACCCTGATCTCGCCCGGGATCGTGCCCGCGCCGACGCCCGAGGCCGAGGTGATCCAGTTCTCGCGGCTCGAGCGGGTGGTGGAGCGGGCCGCCGCGGCCGGGATGGAGTTCACGCTGATCCTCGCGCAGTGCGGGCGGCGCGACTTCGCCCAGCTGCAGCGCGCGGCGGTGCTCGCCGCGGAGCTCGGTGCGGTGCGGATCGACCTCATGGACTCGACGTCGAGCCTGCACCCGGAGGCCATGAAGGTCTTCGTCCGGCGGGTGCGGGCGGCGCTGCCCCGCCCCGTCCCGCTGACCATGCACGCCCACGACGACTTCGGGCTGGCCACGGCGGACGCGCTCGCCGCCGCCACCGCCGGCGCGCACCCGGACGTCTCGGTCGACGGGGTGTCCTACCGCTGCGGGTTCGCCGCGCTCGAGGAGGTCGTCACCGCGCTCGACGTGCTGTACGGGGTGGACACCGGGATCCGCACCGAGCAGCTGCAGTCGCTGGCGGACACCGTGATGCGCGAGATGGGTGTGCCGCGGCCCCGCTTCAAGGCCGTGACCGGCGAGTACGCCTACCTCAAGAGCACCCCCGGGGACGTGCTGGGCTGTCTGCGCGACGGGGAGCGCTCCTTCCCGCCGGTGTCCGGCTGCCTGCACGCGGACACGGTCGGCGCGGACGTCCGGTGGGTGTGGGACAGCCTCAGCACCGACGCGATGGCCCGGCAGCTCGCCGTCAACCTCGGCCACACCCCGGACGACCTGCAGGTCACCCGGGTCCGGTCCGCCCTCGACGACGCCGTGGCCGCGATCGAGCGCTACCCGCGGTGGCTGGCGCCGCACGAGGCGGAGGCGATCTGCCGGTCGGTCCTCACCACCGTCGCGTCGTGAGGCCCGGCGCGCTGCTCGACCCGGATCCCGCCGCGCTCGCCCGGTGCTGTCGCTGGCCAGCGTTCGGCACGCGGCTCGCGGCGCTCGGCCCCTTCACCGACGTCGACGCGCTGGTCACCGCGGCCGCGGACCTGCTCACCGCCCTGGCGGACGACGAGCTGCGGACCGTCCTGGCGCTCTACCCGCCGCTGGGCAGCCCGCCCGGGGACCATCCCGCCGCGGGTGTCCTGTCGGAGGGCGAGGAGGCGGGGCTGCACCGGTCCGGGCCGGACACCGTGGCGCAGGTGCGGGCCCTCGCGGAGCGGTACCGCGCCCGGTTCGGCTACACCTACCTGGTCGCGGCGTCCGGCCGCAGCGGCGAGGACCTGCTGGCCGACCTCCGCCGGCGGCTCGGGCACGGCGCCGCGGAGGAGCTGGAGGCCGGCCGCGCCGAGCTGCTCCGCAAGTGCGCGATCCGCCTGCGCGGGATCGCCGGGCCGGCTAGCGCAGGGGCGGCTCGGCCGCGCTGACCGCCCGCGCGCCCCGCATGGCCTCCTCGATCCGGGCGAGCCGGCCGGCGTCGAGCGGGAGCTCCAGGGCGTCGAGGGTGGAGTCGACCTGCTCGGGGCGGTCCGCTCCGGTCACGGGGAGGATCCCGTCCGGCAGTATCGATCTCTGCGCCACCACCCAGGCCAGCGCGAGCTGCGGCACCGTGCAGCCGAGCTCGGAGGCGATGTCGCGCACCGTGTCCACCGCGTCCATGAGCGCCGCGTAGCTCTCGCCCCGGAACTCCGCCGCCCGGCTGCGCCAGTCGCCCGGCGCGAACACGGTGTCCCGCGTCAGCGCACCGGTGAGCAGGCCGCCCGCGTAGGGCTGGTACCCCAGCACCGGGATGCCGCGCTCCCGGCACCAGGGCAGCTGCTCGGCCTCGATCTCCCGGCGGAGCAGGTTGTACGGCAGCTGGACGACGTCGATCCGCCCGGCCGAGGCGAACCGCTCCATCTGCGCGACGGAGAAGTTGGACACGCCGGTGAAGCGGGTCAGCCCGCGCTCGACGAAACCGGCGGTGGCCTCGGCGGCGCGCTCGATCGGCACGGTCGGGTCGGGCCAGTGGATCAGGTGGATGTCGACGTGGTCGGTGCCCAGGGCGCGCAGGCTCGCCGTCAGGGCGTCGTCGAGGAACCCCGGGTCCGAGTTGCGCACCACCCCGCCGGGCGCGGCCTGCACGCCGCCCTTCGTCAGGAGCACGACATCGTCCCGCCGGGTCCGCAGCTCCGTCGCCAGCACCCGGCCGACGACCTGCTCCGCGGCGCCGAAGCCGTAGGCGTGCGCGGTGTCGATCAGGGTGATCCCGCGCTCCCACGCCCGCCGCAGGGCCGCGACCGCGCCGTCGGAGACGGTGCCCCAGCCGCCGCCGAGCCCGAAGGTGCCGAAGGCGACCGGGGAGACCCGCAGGCCGGTGGTGCCGAGGGGCCGAGTCCGCATGGCGCCGTGAGTCATGGAGCGCAGTGTGCGGAGCCGCCCACCACCCGGCCGGGCGTTAATGGCGGCCGTAACGACGTCCTCGCTGGGATGGGGGGACCCCACGCGAGGAGGACTCATGTCAGCGGTGACACCCGGTCTGGTCCCGATGCTCTCGGTCGAGGAGGGCGCCCGGGTCGGCGGCGCGATCGGCATGCGCCCCGAGATGGCGAACATCCACTTCTACCGCGTGCTGCTCAACTCCCCGCACGTCGGGCTCGTCGAGAACCACATCAACGACGAGATCCTCTGGAAGGGGCTGCTGGCCAAGCGGCCCGAGGCGAACCGCTACCGCGAGCTGGCCATCATGCGGGTCGGCTGGGTCAGCGGCTGCGAGTACATGTGGGCGCACCACTACGCGCCGACGGTCGACAAGGAGCTCCCCGGACACCGTCCGGACAACGTGATGGGCGTGCGCGAGGGGGCCTCCTACGCGGGCTTCGACGAGGGCGAGAAGACCGTCATGACCGCGGTCGACGAGATGGTCAAGCAGGGCCGCGTCTCGGCCGACACGGTGACGAAGCTGCGCTCCCACCTCGAGTCCGACGGCGAGCTCGTCGAGCTGGTCTGGGTGATCGCCGTCTGGAACGGCCTGTCCAGCATCATGAAGTCCCTCGAGACCCCGCTCGAGCCCGGCTACGAGGCGTGGGCGCCGGACGGCGTCGGCCCGACCGGGGTGTGAGCACCGCGGTGAGCGGGCCGTCGGCCGCGATCATCGGGGCGGGCGCCGCCGGGATCGCGCCCGGCGCCAAGCTCGTCCGGGCCGGGTTCGACGATCTCGTGATCTACGAGCAGTCGGACGGCATCGGCGGGACCTGGTGGGACAACACCTATCCCGGCTGCGAGGTGGACATCCACTCGCACTTCTACTCGTACTCCTTCGTGGACTGGGACTGGTCGCGCACCCACGCGGCGCAGCCGGAGATCCAGGCCTACCTGCAGCACACCGCGGAGACCTTCGGGCTGCTCCCGAAGATCCGGCTCCGCTCCCGGGTGGAGTCGGCGGCCTGGTCCGACGAGACCTCCCGGTGGACGGTGACGCTCGCCGACGGCACGACCCGCGACTTCGACGTCGTCGTGTCCTGCCTGGGGTTCCTCAACAATCCCCGCTACCCGGAGTGGCCCGGCCTGGAGTCGTTCTCGGGCGCGGTCTTCCACACGTCGCGCTGGGACCACGACCTCGACCTGACGGGCCGCCGGGTCGCGTTCGTCGGCACGGGATCGACTGCGGCACAGGCGGTCCCGGCGATCGCGCCGCAGGTCGAGCAGCTCTACCTGTTCCAGCGCGAGCCCGGCTGGGTCCTGCCCAAGGCCGACCGCGACTACACCGACGCGGAGCGCGGCCGGTTCCGCCGCTCACGGGTCGCCCGCAGGATCGAGCGCTTCCGCCGCTACCGCGCCGCGGGCAGGCTCGTCGCGGGCGTGTGGCGCGAGGACACGAAGCTCAACGCGGAGCTGCGCGCGATCGCCGAGACCTACATCGCCGAGGCCGTCCCCGATCCGGTGCTGCGGGCCGCCGTCACCCCGGACTATCCGTTCGGGTGCAAGCGGACCGTGCAGGCGTCGGGCTTCTACCCCGCGCTCGCCCGGGACAACGTGGAGCTCGTCCCGCACGCCGTGGAGAGCGCCGGGCCCCGCGGCCTGGTCGCCGCCAACGGCGAGAAGTACGAGGTCGACACCGTCATCCTCGGGACCGGCTTCCAGGCCGACCGCTACCTCGCGACGGTCACCGTCACCGGCCGCCGGGGGATGGACCTGCAGGCGTTCTGGGACGACGAGCCGAAGGCGTTCGCCGGCGCGGCCGTGCCGAACTTCCCGAACCTCTTCATCGTCTACGGCCCCAACACCAACGGCGGCGGCTCGGCGATCTTCCAGATCGAGCAGGGCGTGGACCTCGTCGTGCGGATGGTGCGCCGGCTCGCCCGCGGCTCCGGGCCGCTCGAGGTCAGCCGCGAGGCCTACGAGCTCTACAACCTCTGGCTCGACCGCTTCAGCGCCAAGCGCCTGACGGTGCAGCGGCACTGCCACAACTACTACTACTCCGCCACCGGGCGGAACGTGACGCAGTGGCCGGGCTCGCACCTGCAGTTCCGGCTGGTCACGTGGCTGCTCCCGAAGATCGGCATCCGTGCCGCCCACCCCGAGGAGTCCGGATGAGGTTGCAGGACAGGGTCGCCGTCGTCACCGGGGCGGGCTCCGGGATCGGCCTGGAGGTGAGCCGCCGCTTCCTGGCGGAGGGCGCGCTCGTCGTCATGGTCGACCTGAAGGCGCCCGAGGACGCCGCGGCGGAGCTCGGCCGGCCGGACCGCACCCTCGCCGTGGCCGCGGACGTCGTCGACCCGGACCAGGTCGAGGCCGCCTACGAGGCCGCGGTCGCCCGGTTCGGCCGGGTGGACATCGCGGTGAACAACGCCGGCGTGATGGGCGGCGGCTGGATCCACGAGGACGACGCGGACGTGTACCTGGACCGGATGCTCGACGTCCTGGTCCGCGGCGTGTGGAACTGCTGCCGCTCGGCCCTTCACCGGATGCGCCCGCAGGGCAGCGGGGTCATCCTCAACACCAGCTCCGCCGCGGCGGTCATGCCGAACCCCAAGGCCCCCGCCTACGGGCTGGCGAAGGCGGCGGTCGCGCACCTGACCCGCTCGCTGTCGATGGGGTACGGGGCGGAGGGGATCCGCGTCAACGAGGTGCGGCCCGGCCCTACCCGGACCGGCATCTTCGCCGCCGCGGGGGTGCCGGAGGAGAAGCTCGCCGTCTACGACCGGCACATGCCGCTGGGGTTGGTGGATCCCGCGACCGTGGCGGCCGCCTTCGCCTACCTGGCCTCCGACGAGGCGTGCTCCGTCACCGGGAGCACGCTCGCCGTGGACGGCGGGCTGCGGCCGATCCCCTTGGACGAGTAGCGGCCGAGTAGCGGCCGAGTAGCCGGGCTCAGGACCGGACCAGCCAGGTCCGGTCCAGCTCCCGCACGTCCGTGCAGCCCAGCAGGATCATCGCGTGGGTGAGCTCGGCGCGGAACATCTCCAGCACCCGGGCCACCCCGCGTTCCCCCTCGCAGGCCAGGCCATAGAGGTAGGGCCGGCCGACGAACACCGCGCGGGCACCGAGGGCCAGCGCACGCACGACGTCCGCGCCGCGGCGCACGCCGCCGTCGAGGTAGACCTCGATCTCGCCGCCCACCTCGTCGACGATCCCGGGCAGCACGTCGAGGGTGGCGGGCACGCCGTCGAGCTGGCGGCCGCCGTGGTTGGAGACGAGGACCGCGTCGGCCCCCTCCTCCACGCAGCGCCGCGCGTCCCGCGCCCCGAGCACTCCCTTGACCACGATCGGCCCGGGCCAGCGCTCGCGCAGCCACGCCAGGTCCGCCCACACGAAGGGCTCGGCGCGCCACGCGGCCATCCCCCGGTCGACCGCGGCCGGGCCGCCACCCGGGTAGAGCGCCTCGACGTTGGGCTGGCCCAGCGGCATGCCCGCTCGCACGAAGCGGCGCAGCCAGGCCGGCCTGCCCACCACCTTGGGCCCCATGCGCAGCACCGTGGGGAGGTCGATGCGGCTGACCGCGGAGCCGCCCGGGGTCACCCCGCCGTTGCGGACGTCCCGCTCCTTCACCCCGACCAGCGGGGTGTCGACGGTGACGACGAGCGCCCGGTAGCCGGCTGCGGCGGCGCGGTCCACGAGCGCGCGGGCACCCTGGGCGCCCCCGAGCTTGTAGAGCTGGAACCAGTGCCGGCCGGTGTCGCCCGGCGCCAGCCCGTCCTCGAGCAGCTCGCCGGACAGCGTGCTGATCCCGGCGATCGTCCCGGCCGCGGTGGCCGCGCGGGTGACGCCGCGGCCGGCGTCGGGATGGTAGAGCGCCACCCCGCCGCACGGCGCGAGCAGCACCGGCAACGAGACCTCCTGACCGAGGACCGTGGTCCGCAGGTCCGGGGTGCCGACCGCGACGGCACTGCGCACGTCCAGCGGGACACGGGCGAAGGCGGTGCGGTTGGCCGACTGCGTCAGCTCGTCCCCCGCACCGCCGTCGATGAAGTCGAAGAGGATCCGGGGCAGGACCCGTCGGGCCCTGCCCCGGACGTCCTCGACGTTGACCGGCTCTCGCCGGGACAACAGCCGGTCGGACATCGGTCTGCCGTCAGCCCGCCTGCTTCTGGGCGGACAGCTGGGTGACCTTCGCCTGCAGCTCCGGGCTGAGCTTCTGGAACGCCGCCTGGGCGACCTTCGGCTCGATCAGGCTGTTGGCGTTGGCCTCGGTGATCGCGGCGAGGTCGACGCCCTGCTTGGCGAGGCCGTTCTTCACCGAGAGCAGGTCCTTCGCCGTCACCTTCAGGTCGGGGGCGAACCCGCCGAGGGTGATCAGGTCGTACGAGAACGCCGCGATCTCCGGCTTGATCTCGGCCTCCGCCGCGAGGATGTCGATGGCCTCCTGCTTGTTGGCCGGGTCGTACATCCACGCGATGGACTCCATCACGGCCGCGAAGAACCGGGCGGAGACGTCGGGGCGCTGGTCGTAGAACTTCGGGCTGGAGATCAGGCCGTACAGCGGCCAGCCGTAGTCACCGACGCTGTCGGCCTTCACCAGGACCTTGTAGCCCTGCGCGGAGAGGATGCTCGGGGTCGGGGGGATCTGGGCGATGCACTGGATCTGCTTCGACGAGAGCGCCGCCGTCTGGGTGGCGAGGTCGCTCGCACCCAGGGAGATCAGCTGGTAGTCGCGGTCGAGCTTCATCGTGCCGTTCGACGCCGCGGCGATCAGCACCTGGGCACCCATGCCGTCGGCCGACTTGACCACGCCGCCGCCGCAGACCTTGCCCTTGAGGTCCTCGACCGAGTTGATGTTCGGCTGCACGATGAGGTCGTACGGGAACTTCGAGTACCCCATCCCGACCCACTTGATCACCGGTGCGTTGGCCTGCGCCTGGATGCCGGCGTCGAAGGTCGGCCCCGTGAGGTCGACGTCGCCCGCCACCAGTGCGGTGATCGCCGCGGCGGAGGTGGGCGCGAGGACCCGCTCCAGCTTGATGTTGTACTTGTCGAAGATCCCCTTGCGGATGGCGACCGAGTAGAACCAGTTCCCGGCGTTCGCCTTGACGACACCACCCAGGCGGACGGTGTCGGGGCCGCTCGCGGCACCCGTGCCGGAGCCGGTGGCGGCCCCGCTGCCGGAGCCGCCTCCACAGGCGGCCAGCAGCGTCAGCGCCACCGCTGCCGCGGCAGCGGCCAGCGCTTTCCTCTTGAACATCGTTGTTCTCCCTCGTGAGCGATGCGGGACTGCAGGACCCCCGACCGACGCGGCGCCGTGCGGGCTGCTGCGTACGACTTGTGACGTGCGGGAACCGGCGGGTGCGCCGGCCGGCTCCTACTCCTCGCCGCCCGCGGCGGCGGTGCGTACGCCGTCCTCGATGAGCTCCCAGATCTCCTCGACCATCGCGAGGAACTCCGGGGTGCGCTTCACCGAGAGCGACCGGGGCCGCTCGAACGGGACGGTCATGCGGCGCAGGATGCGACCGGGCTTGGCCCCCATGACCACGACCTCGTCGGCGAGGAACACGGCCTCGTCGAGCTGGTGGGTCACGAAGAACACGGTCTTGCGGTCGCGCTGCCAGACCTGCAGCAGCTCGCTCTGCATGACCTCGCGGGTCTGCGCGTCGAGTGCGGCGAACGGCTCGTCCATCAGCAGGACCTGCGGGTCCATGGCCAGCGCCCGCGCGAGGTTGACGCGCTGGCGCATCCCGCCCGAGAGCTGGTGCGGGTAGAGCGACTCCGACCCGTGCAGGTTCACCAGGTCGATGCAGCGCTGGACGTTGTCCGCGACCGCGGCCTTCTTCTGCCGGCGGACGTCGAGGCCGAAGCGCACGTTGCCGCGCACCGTCCGCCACGGCATCAGCGAGTCCTGCTGGAAGACGACCGCCATGTCCTTGGATCCCGGCCGCACCGGGTGCCCGTCGATGAGGACCTCGCCGCCGGTGGGCTTGAGCAGCCCGGCGATGGCCCGCAGCAGCGAGGTCTTGCCGCAGCCGCTGGGGCCGACGACGCAGACGAACTTCCCGCGCTCGACCTCGAGATCGACGTTGCGCACCGCGTTGATGGTCCGGATCCGGCCCTTGACCGGGGGCATCCGGTAGGTCAGCTGCAGGCCCTTGAGCTGCAGCCGGGGTGGCTCGACAGGGGTGCCGGACGGCGTGGCCGGAGCGGGCCGCTCGGCCGAGAGCTGGCGGGTGTTCGGGGTCATCGGTCTTCCCTCCAGGGGGCGATACGGCGCTCGACCCATTCCATGACCATCACGAGAACCACCCCGACGAAGGCGAAGATGGCGACCCCGCCGAGGACGGCTCCGGTGTCGAAGACCTGCGATGCGTTGTAGATCATGTAGCCGAGGCCCTTGGACGAGCCGAAGAGCTCGCCCGCCACGACGCCGATCAGGCCGCGACCGATCGCGAGGCGCAGGCCGCTGACGATGAAGCTGAGCGACCACGGCAGCTGGACCATCGTGAAGCGCTGCCACTTGCTGGTCCCGAACGCCTTGCCCGCCTCGATGAGCACCGGCTCGGTCGAACGGATGCCCAGGTCGGTGGCGACGATCACGGGGAGCACCACGAGCAGGAAGACCAGGACGACGGTCTTCCGCTCGCCGATGCCGAACCAGAGGATGAACAGGGGGGCCAGCGCGATGATCGGCGTCGCGTAGGCCGCGTTGATGACCGGGTCGATGTACTCCCGCAGACGCCGGGAGCTGCCCAGGAGCAGGCCGAGCGGGATGCCGACCCCGACCCCGACGACGAAGCCCTGGAGGAACTCGCGGGCGCTCACGCCCATGTCGACCTGGAGGGTCCCGGCCTCCCACTTCTTCGACAGGGACTCCCACACCTCGATGGGACCGACCAGCACCAGCTGGTTGTCGATGATGAACCGGGCGACGATCTCCCAGAGGATCAGCAGGACCAGGACGCTGACGAGCGTGCGGGCCAGTGAGCTGGGGATGGCGGCGCGCACCCGCTGGGTGAACGTGGCCGTCTCGTACCGGTCGTAGTCGTCGAAGCTCGTCTCGCTGCTCTTCGCCGCGACCTCGTCGGTGTCGGGCACGTCCGCCAAGGCCCCTTTCGGCTGTGTCATCGCGTGCTCGCTCTCTTCGGGCGCCGACCTCGGCGTCGGCGCTCGGGGGGTGTGGTCTCGTCGAGTACTGCGTCTCGTTCAGTGACGTGGGGCACAGGCTGCCCAGCCGCCTGTTACGCGCACCGTTACTGCGGTCCGGGCGATGCCGGAACGTTGCACGGCGGCCGGGAAGCCGGTGGACGACAAGGGGGACCGGGCGGCTGCCCGGTCCCCCTCGGCGCTGCCGGGTGTCAGCGCCACGCCGGCTTGGCCCGCAGCGTGTCGAGCGGGTAGCTGCGGCGGGCGGGCATGAGCCCGGTGTCGGCCAGGGCGCGGGCCATCGCCACACTGGCCGACAGGATCCAGATCAGCGGGATCTCCTCGTAGCCCGCCTCGTCGAGCCGTTGCCGGATGACCGGCTCGAGCACCTGGAGCGGGGTGAACGTGATGATGATCGAGTCCGCGCGGTCCGTCTCGATCGCCTCGCGGCAGCACTCGACGACGCGGTCGACCATGGCCTGCACCTCGGGCTCGGCCATGGGGTCGTCGAGGCGCAGCAGCGGGCTGGCGCCCGTCGAGCTCGACCCGATCGGCCGCACCGCGGCGAGCTTGTCGCCGAATCCGTAGCCCTTGGCGAGGCGGCGCAGGCGGGCGGCCTGCGGGTCGCTCACGTCGATCACCGAGAAGCGTTCGGAGATCAGCGACGCCAGGTGCAGGGAGGAGTGCACGGTGTGCACCACGGGGACGGGCAGCACCGCCCGCATCGCGTGGAACTCGACGTCGATGGCGCCCAGGATGACGATCGCGTCGTGCTCGCCGGTGGCCGCGATCTCCTTGACGCGGTCCAGCGTCGCGACGCCGATGTGGTCGAACAGGTCGTCGTCGCGGCTGGCGGGGCGGTGGCTGGTCTCCACGCCCGGGTCGATGGTGACCTCGACCCCGTTGAGCTGCCCGGACTCCCGCATCCGCTCGAGGACCTTGCGGTAGTACGGCTCCTTGTCCGGCTCGAAGTTGTAGCCCGCGCCGCGGTAGGGCGGGACGAGCAGGATGCGCTGATCGACGTCTTTCGGCATGCGTGACCACCTGTCTGGAAGGGACGGACGGATGTGGGACAGGAACATGGGGGGCGTTGACCCGGGCGTTGGCCCGGGCGTCGACAGGGCGTTGGCAGGCCCGTTACGGGAGCTCGCGCAGGACGCGGCGCAGCACCTTGCCCGCCGCGTTCTTCGGGAGCGGGTCGTCGTGGAGGCGGTACCGCTCGGGCACCTTGTAGCGGGCCAGCCGGGCCCGGCAGAACCCCGCGAGCTCCTCCGGGTCGAGCACGGCACCCGGGGCCGGGACGAGATGGGCCTCCACGATCTCGCCCCAGTAGTCGTCGGGCCGGCCCACCACCGCGCACTCGGCGACACCGGGATGGACCCCGAGGACCTCCTCGATCTCCGGCGGGTACACGTTCTCCCCACCGCGGATGATCATGTCGCTCTTGCGGCCGTCGAGGTACAGGTAGCCCTCCTCGTCGAGGTGTCCGAGGTCGCCCCCGGAGAACCAGCCGTCGGAGAAGGTGCCGGCCGTCTTCTCCGGCTGACCGGCGTAGCCGCTCATCGTCATGTCGGAGCGGGTGACGATCTCGCCGACCTCCCCGGGTGGGAGCTCGCTGCCGTCGTCGTCGACGATCCGCAGGTCGATGTCGTGCCCGGGGCGCCCCACGGAGCCCAGGAGGTGGGTCTGTCCGGCGAGGGCGCGGCGGTGGTCCTCCGGGGTGAGCACGGACTGCATCCCGGCCTCGGTCCCCGCGCCGAAGCCGTTGAAGAAGTCCACGTCCATGAGGTCCATCGCGCGGCGCAGCAGGGCGGGCGACATCGGCGCGGCGCCGTAGTACATCGAGCGCAGCGCAGCGAAGTCCTCCCTCGAGACCCCGGGCTGGTCGAGGAGCGCGGACAGCATGGTGGGGACGAGGAACACCCCGGTGAGCCCGCGGCGGAACCACGGCAGCAGGGCGGCCGGGTCCCACTGCCGGAGGAGGAGCGACGTGGAGCCGCGGCAGATCGCCTTGAGCACCTGGTTCATCCCGGCGACGTGGAACAGCGGGGAGCCCGAGTAACGGAACTCGTCCCACGTGAACCGGTACTCCAGCATCGAGTTCGACGTGATGTGCTTCCACATCCGCTGGGACTGCATGACGCCCTTGGGCAGGCCCGTCGTGCCGCTGGTGAACGCCAGCGCGAGGATGTCCTCCTCCTCGACGCGCGCCTCGACGAGCTCACCGCCGGCGCCCTCGGACAGGAGATCGGTGTAGGCGAGCGTCCCCGGCGTACCGTCGAACCCGACCACCCCGTGGAGGTAGTCGAGCCGCGGCGCCATCTCCAGGACGGCGGGCACGTACCGCTCGCCGACGACGATCCAGGTCGCCTCCGCGGCCCGCAGCAGGGTCTCGATCTCCCCCGGCGCGAGCCGGTAGTTGAGCGGGACGATCACCGCCCCGAGCTTGAGCACCGCGAGGATCGTCTCGATGTACTCCGGGGAGTCCGTGTCGAGGATCGCGACCCGCTCCCCGGCGCGCAGGCCGCGCCGCTGCAGCGCGGAGGCGAGGGCCCGCACGTGCCCGAGGACCTCGGCGAAGGTCAGCGAGCGCTCCGGGGTGACCAGGCAGGCCCGGTCGGGGCACCGGCGGGCCGCCACGTCGATCCAGCCGCTGACCTGCGTCTGGGACCAGCGGCGCCCGGTCAGCCGTTCCGGGCGCGGATAGTCCGCGGCGGCGGTGTCGGCGGTGTCGGTCACCGACTCGGTCACGGCGTTACCGCCCCAGCATCTCGGCCAGCAACCGCATCTCGGCCTTGCTGTCGCCGGGCACCTGGTAGCCCTCGTCGTCGAAGATCGTCTCCAGGTTGTCGCGGATGTCCTCGGCGGTGAGCTCCCCGCCCAGGTAGCCGCGGGTGACCCCGACGAAGACCCGGGCCACGCGGCCGCCGCCGACGCTGAGGACCTCCCCGGACAGCGCGCAGCTCGGATGGGACAGGAAGGCGACCGCCGGCGACACCCGCTCCACGCCCAGCACGTCCGCGAGGGGGTTGTCGAACTTCTCGGTCATCCGGGTCCGCGCCACGGGCCCGATCGCGTTGGCCTTGATGTCGTACTTCGCGCCCTCGATCGCCATCACCTTGATCAGCCCGACGAGCCCGAGCTTCGCCGACGCGTAGGAGGCCTGGCCGAAGTTGCCGAAGAAGCCCGCGGACGACGACGTCATGACCACCCGGCCGAAGCCCTGCTCGCGGAAGTGCGCCCAGGCCGGCCGGGTCACGTTGAAGGCGCCCGCGAGATGCACGTCCAGCACCGGGCCGACGTCGTCCGGCGAGGTCTTCACGAAGGTCCTGTCCCGCAGGATGCCGGCGTTGTTGACGACGACGTCGATCCGGCCGAACTCCCGGATCGCGGTCTCGACGATCGCCGCGCCGCCCTCCGCCGTCGCCACCGAGTTCGTGTCCGGGGCGGCGGACCCGCCCGCGGCCTCGATCTCCTTGGCGACGGTCGCCGCGCGCCCGACGTCGGACCCGTCGCCGGCGAGCTCCACGCCCATGTCGTTGACGACGACGTGCGCGCCGCGGCGGCCGAGCTCCAGCGCGTGCGCCCGGCCGAGGCCGCCGCCGCCCCCGGTCACCACCGCGACCAGTCCGTCGAACCTCAGCTGATCGGTCATTCCGTGTCTCCGAACTCGGCGCGTAGCCGCTCGTTGGCGTCGCCCAGCGCCGGGACGTCCCCGACGACCGAGTCGTAGGCATCGGTGTCGACGGGCGGCGGCAGGACCGGGACCGGCCCGGCCGCCGAGCCCACCTCGCGCCACCGCCGGCGCACGGTGAGCAGCGGATGGTGAGCGACCTCGCCCGCCGAGCGCACCCGCGCGAAGCCGATCTCCGCGTCGTCCAGCCGGTCCGCCGCCTCGCCCACCGACAGCCGGCTGAAGGAGGTGAGGATCAGCCGGTCCAGCTCCTCGCGGTGCGCCAGGCGTTCGGTCCCGCTGCCGAACCGGGGATCGGCGGCGAGCTCGGGCCGGTCGAGGACGAAGGCGCAGAAGGCCTTCCACTCGGCCTCGTCCCGCACGGCGACGCAGATGTGCTCGCCGTCGCCGGTCTCGAACGGGCCGTACGGATAGGCCTCGGCGTCCCCGGCCCCCGTCCGGGCCGGCCCCAGCCCGTCCTCCAGCGTGGACGCGAGCGGCTGGCCCATCCACTCCACGAGCGCGTCGAACAGGCTCACCGTGAGCGTCGAGCCGGTCCCGGTCCGCCCGCGCTGCAGGAGTGCAGTCAGGATTCCGGAGTAGACGTACATGGCCCCGGCGATGTCGGCGACCGGGATCCCGGCCCTCGCCCGCTCCTCGTCGGTCCCGGTCACGTCGAGCACGCCGGCCTCGGCCTGCACGAGCAGGTCGTACGGTCTGCGGTCGGTGTACGGGCCGCGCTCACCGAATCCGGAGAGACCACAGTGGACCAGTCGCGGGTCGTCCGCCCGGCACTTCTCGGCGCCGAGCCCCAGCTCCTCGGCGGCTCCGGGGGCCAGGTCGTGCACGAACACGTCCGCCCGCGCGACCATCCGCCGCAGCAGCGCGACGTCCTCGGCCGCCCCCAGGTCGAGCTCGACGGACTCCTTGCCCCGGTTCGCCCACACGAAGGCACTCGACAGCCCGCGGGCCCGGCGGTCGCGGGACCGGGCCGGGTCCCCGGTGCCGGGGCTCTCGACCTTGATCACCCGGGCGCCCTGCTCGGCGAGGTGCCGGGTCGCCAGCGGGAGGGCGACCTCGTGTTCGAGCGCGACGACCGTGATCCCGGTCAGCGGCGGGGCCTGCGGATCGGCGGCCGCCATCAGGCGGTCGCCGCCTCGGTGGTGAGCTCGTCGAGCCCGGAGGGCTCCGTCAGCTCGGCGATCCGTTCCAGGTGCGACGCCGGGTCCCCGAGCAGGAGCCTGCTGCCCTGTGCCCGCTTGAACCAGAGGTGGGCCGGGTGCTCCCACGTGTAGCCGATGCCGCCGTGGACGTGGATGTTCTCGGTGGCGCAGCGGACGAACGCGTCGGAGCAGTACACGCCGGTGATCCGGGCGAGCAGCGGCACCTCGGGATCGTCGCGGTCGAGAGCGT
Source organism: Pseudonocardia ailaonensis (assembly GCF_039531635.1). Taxonomy (NCBI): domain Bacteria; kingdom Bacillati; phylum Actinomycetota; class Actinomycetes; order Pseudonocardiales; family Pseudonocardiaceae; genus Pseudonocardia; species Pseudonocardia ailaonensis. Next base: position 95,378 of record NZ_BAAAQK010000009.1, read on the forward strand.
CGAGCGCGGTGCGGGCCGTGGCGCGGGCGCCCTCGGCCAGCATCAGCATCTCGGCGCACTTGTGCTTCACGGCCTGGAAGGAGCCGATCAGGGCGCCGAACTGCCGGCGCACCTTGGCGTACTCCACGGCCATCTCGACCACGCGGGCCGCCCCGCCGGCCTGCTCGGCGGCCAGGGCGATCGCGGCGACGTCGAGGACCCGGGCGAGGATCTCCGCCCCGGCCCCCTCGGCGCCGACGAGCTCGGCGGGCGTGTCCCGGAAGTCGAGACGGGCGAGTGGGCGGGTGAGGTCCAGGGTGGTCAACGGGGTCCGGGCCGGTTCCCCGGTGACCGCGAAGAGCGCCGTGCCGGCGCCCGTCTCGGCGACGACGAGCACGAGCTCCGCCGTGGCCCCGTCGACGACCTGCGCGACGTGGCCGTCGAGCGTCCAGGCACCGTCCATACGGGTCGCCGTGACCCGGGGCTGGTCACCCGGCCGGTAGCCGGCGACCTCCGGGGCGGCCAGCGTGGCGCGCCGCGACCCGTCGGCGATCCCCGGCAGGTAGCGGGCGCACGCCCGCTCGTCCCCGGATGCCAGCAGCGCCGCGCCGCCCAGGACGACGGAGGCGAAGTAGGGCGAGCAGAACAGCGCCCGGCCCGCCTCCTCGAGCACGATCCCGACCTCGGTCCAGCCGGCACCCGCCCCGCCGTACTCCTCCGGGAACGGCAGGCTCGCCAGCCCGAGGTCGCCGGCGAACCGGCCCCACACCGCCGCGTCGCCGCCGGTGCCGTCCGCCATCACGTCGCGGATCTGCTGCTCGCTCCACCGGTCGCCCAGGAAGTCCCGCACCATCTCGCGCAGGTTCGCGAGGTCCTGCTCCCGCTCGTCGGTCATGTCGCGGCCCGCCCCTTCATCCGCGCGGCAGCCCGAGCATCCGCTCGGACACGATGTTCTTGAGGATCTCGTCGGTCCCGCCCGCGATCCGCTGGGACATCACCCGCACGGTCAGCTCGTGCCAGGCCCAGGTCCCCCACTCGCCGGTGTCCGCGACGATCCCCGGCCCGATGACGTGGTCCGCGACGGACCGCAGGCGCAGGAGGTAGTCCGTCATGAGCAGCTTGCCGAGTGCCGGGGCGTAGGCCGCGCGCTCCTCGTCGGCGGCGAGCGCCCGGGTCGTGGCGGCGACGACGCGGCTCAGCACCGTGAGCTCGGCGAGCTGGAGGCGGGTGGCCGCGTCCGTGCGACCCAGGGCCCGGGCCGCGGCCTGCAGCCGCGGGAGCGGGTCGTAGTCGCGGGTGTTCCCGCCGCGCGACATGGTCCGCCGCTCGGTGGAGAGCGTCGAGGTCGCTACCCGCCAGCCGGTGCCCGGCTCCCCGACCACGTGGGAGTCGGGTACGAACAGGCCGTCGATGAAGACCTCGTTGAAGTCCGCGTTCCCGGTGATCTGGCGCAGCGGCCGGACCTCGATCGCCGGGTCGTGCATGTCCACGATCATGATCGTCAGGCCGCGGTGCTTGGGGGCCTCCGGATCGGTGCGGACCAGCAGCTCGCCGATGTCGCTGTAGTGCGCGCCGGAGGTCCAGACCTTCTGCCCGGTGACCCGCCAGCCGCCCTCCTCGCGCACGGCCCGGGTGCGCACGCCCGCGAGGTCCGAGCCTGCCTCGGGCTCGGAGAACAGCTGGCACGCCATGAGATCCGCGCGGTGCAGCGGGGCGAGGTAGCGCTCCTTGATCGCGTGGTCGGCGTGCCCGGCGATGGTCGGGCCGACGATCCCGAGGCCCACCACGAAACAGCGCTGGCCCGGGATCCGGTAGTCGGCCGCGAGCTCGTCGTAGGCCTCCTGGTACTCCGGCCCCAGCCCGGCGCCGCCGTACTCTACCGGCCCGGTGAGCCAGCCGAACCCGGCGTCGAAGAGCTCGCGGCGCCACGCGCGGGCCGCGGCGGTCTCGGCCTTCTCCTCCTCGTCGGTGTGGGTGGTGAAGCCGGACAGCCGGTCCTCGCCCTCCCCCCACTTCGGCGCGGTGCCGTGGGGGCGCCGCTCGGCGTGGGCGTCGAGGAACTCCCGCACCCGGGCCCGGAAGTCGTCCAGGTCGCTCAACGCTCGCCCTCGCTGACGCTCGGGCGGCGCTTCGCGCGGGCACTGTGCCGATGGTTCGCTCGCTGACGCTCGCTCACGAGGTGACCTCCTGCCGCAGGCGGCGCTTGAGGATCTTGCCGTTGGGGTTGCGGGGCAGCTCGGCGTGGACGCGGAACTCCGCCGGGACCTTGTAGCCCGCCAGCCGTTCGCGGCAGTAGCTCCGGAGGGCGTCCTCGTCGTAGCCCTCGCCGGGCACCAGGCAGGCACGGACGATCTGGCCCCAGTGCTCGTCCGGTATCCCGACGACGGCCACCTCGCGCACCGACGGATGCGACGACAGGACGTCCTCGATCTCGATCGGATAGATGTTCTCGCCGCCGCGCAGGATCATGTCGTCCTTGCGGCCGTCGAAGTAGAGATAGCCCTCCGCGTCGAAATGGGCGAGGTCGCCGCCGCGGAACCAGCCCTCGTGGAAGACCTGTGCCGTGCGTTCGGGCTGGTCCAGGTACCCGCTCATCACGTGCTCGCTGCGGCTGGCGATCTCGCCGGTCTCCCCCGGCTCCACGTCCTGCCAGTCGTCGTCGACCAGTCGGAGGTCCACGCCGACCCCGGGCTTGCCGATCGACTGCAGCAGATGGGTCTCGCCCGCGAGGGCGCGGCGGTGCTCCTCCGGCCCCAGCACCGCCTGCATGCCGGCCTCGGTGCCCGCTCCGAACCCGTTGTAGAAGTCGCAGTCGAACACCTCCATCGCCGCGGCCAGCAGCGAGGGCGGCATCGGTGCCGCGCCGTACACGATGGACTCCAGAGCCGGGAAACGCGCGTCGCGGATACCCGGCAGCGCCAGGATCCGGCTGATCATGGTGGGGACCAGGAACACCGAGTTCAGGCCCTTGCCCAGCCACTCGACGACGTCCTCGGGCCCGAACTGCGGCAGGATCAGCGTGCTCGCGCCGCGCGACAGACCCTGGAACACCATGCCCGAGCCGCCGACGTGGTGCAGCGGCGCGGCCGAGTAGCGGAAGGCCCCCTGCCGCACCCGGTACTCCACCGCACCGGCCACGGACTTGCGCTTGTACATCCGGTGGGACTGCATGACCCCCTTGGGGTTCCCCGTGGTCCCGCTGGTGAAGGCGATGAGCAGGATCTCCTCGTCGTCGACGGCGATCCGCCAGGGCTCGGGCGATCCCTCGGCAACCAACGCCTCGTAGCCGAGCACCCCGTCGGCCTCACCGTCGATCAGGACGATCGTCTCCAGGGTGGAGACCCTGTCGCGCAACGCGACCGCCATGTCGAGGTACCGGCGCGTCACGAACAGCCAGGTGGCCCGGCCCGCGTCGAGCAGCACGGCGAGCTCCGGCACGGTCTGCCGGTAGTTCAGCGGGATCGCCGCGGCGCCGAGCTTGGCGCACACGAACATCGTCTCGAGGTACTCGGCGGAGTCCGTGGCCAGCAGGGCGATCCGCGCGCCGCGGGTCACGCCGTGGGCGGTCATGGCGCTGCCGAGCCGGGTGATGCGCTCCTCGATCTCGGCGTAGGAGCGGCTGCTGCCGTCGCCCATCACGATGCACGGGCGGCCGGGGTGCTGCCGCGCCCCCATCGTCACCCAGTCGGCGACGACGATCCCGGAGAGGTTCGGCACTAGATCCTCCCGAAGACCGCGAGCGGATGGTCGTCGACGCCCGTCCACAAGGCCAGGGCCGCGGAGACGTCGAGGCCCCGGGTGACGCAGTGCAGGTACTTGTCCATCAGCTGCGCCTCCGCCAGCGGGCGGCCCGGGTAGTCCAGCCGCTGGTCGATCGCGGCCTCCAGGGTCCGGCCCTCCACCCCGCCGCCGAGCACGGCGCGCACGACCGTCTCCTCGCCGTCCGGGTCGAAGCTCTCGTCCGGCACGATCCGCAGCCAGGCCGGCGGCCCCGCGCTCCCGTGCGTCGCGATCTCCTGCGGGGAGTACTGGTCGAGCGTGAGCCGGCCGTGGCGCCAGGCCTGGGCGAGGACGAACACGGCGCTCCAGCGTGCCTCGTCGCCGGTCGCCGGGTTCTCGAACGGCATGGCGGGCCGCGCCCGGGGCGGCATCCGGACCTCGAGGAGCTCCGGCTCGGTCACGTCGGTCTGCTCCCGCAGCCGCAGGATCGCCTCGACGGCCGAGTGCACGACCCCGCAGCTCGGGTACGGCTTGATCGACGGGAACGTGATCTCCCCGGTGTCGAACGCGCCGTCGGGCAGCCGCTCGCCCAGCGTGGAGATCACCGTGTCCACCACGCCGCCCCCCGCCCGGACGCCGGCCCGCACCAGCTCGACCGCCCGCACCGTCGCCGCCGCGGCGATCCCGGACTGCATCGCCTTGGCCGGCGTCCCGGTGTGCGCCCGGGTGCCCACGACCCCGGTGACCGCGAGCGCCAGCACGTCGGAGCACTGCTCGGCCGTCATGCCGAGCAGGCGGGCCGCGGCGACCGCGCCCGCGACGGCACCGATGGTGTGGGTCGGCTGCACGCCCCGCTTGTGGGCGGGCCGGCCGAGCAGCGGCCCGACCGTACGCGCCGCGCGCAGACCCGCGACGAACCCGGCGAACGCCTCGTCGGCGGGGACACCGGCGCCGAACGTGCTCGCCACCGGGACGAGGACCGAGCTCAGGTGCGCGGTGCTGTCGTGGACGATGTCGTCGAACTCCAGCGCCTGCACCGCGGTGCCGTTGACCAGGGCGGCCGCGGGCCGGCTCAGCCGGATCCCGTGTCCCCAGGCGGGGCTGTCGCCGCGCTCGGGCTCCACCGCCCGCAGCACCGCCTGCACACCTGGGGCGGGGACCGCGGCCAGCGCGACGCCGAGGGTGTCCCGGACCTGCCGGACCACGCCCGCGCGCACGTCCGGCCCGATCGGCCGGTCGTCCTCGACGATCGAGGCGAGCGCCCCCTGCAGCCGCCCCTGCGCGTTGGCCGCGGAGGACCGGGGCAGGCCCGTGGTGGTCGTCGGACTGGTGCTCATCGCCTGATCAGGGCCCTGGTCTTGTAGCCGGCCTCGCCGAAGGAGGCGTCGTCGACGAGCTCGACCCGGGCCCGGAAGGTGAGCCGGCTGCGGATCTCCGCCTCGATCCGGGCGGCCAGGTCCTCCGGGGCACCCTCCCCGGCCAGCCCGACCTCGACGAGCACGGGCGGCTCGACCGTGACCGCGTCGCCGGTCAGGACCACCCGCGAGCGCCCGGACACCCACGGCGTGAACTCCGCCGCGACCTCCTGCACCGCCGACGGGTACACGTTCACGCCGCGGACGATGAACATGTCGTCCGCCCGCCCGATGCAGCGGATGCGGAAACTCGTTCTGCCGCAGGCACATCCGTCCGGCTGGATCTCCACGATGTCCCCGCTGCGGAAGCGGACCACGGGCATCGCCGACCGCACCAGGCTCGTGTACACCGGCTCCCCCACCGCGCCGGGCCGGATCTCGACCGGGTTCCCGTCGGGGTCGATCAGCTCCGGCCACACCAGGCCCTGACCCGAGAAGTGCATGCCGCCGCCCTCGGGGCACTCCCCGAACAGCGACGGCGACACGTCGCCCAGCCCCATCATCTCCGTGACGCGGGCCCCGAACGCCGCCACGATGCGGTCCCGCACGGCGGGGATGCCGCCGCCCGGCTCGCCGCCGGTGATGATGTGCCGGATCCCGAACGCGTGCCCGTCGAGGCCGCGGTCCTCGATGATCGTGGCGAGGTAGGTCGCGAACGTGGCGGTGCCGAGCAGCGTGTCCGCCAGGCCGATGGTCAGCGAGTTCAGCACCCGGGCGGTGTCGCCCGGCGCCACCGGGATCGAGCAGGCGCCGAGGTGTTCGAGCACGCCGTGGGTCGCCCCCGCGACGAACGGCCCGGCGCCGAAGGTGTTGAGCACCCGGCTGTGGGCGTGGATCCCGGTGGCGAAGTACGAGCGCGCCGCGATCCGCCGCCACACGTCCTGGACGTCGGGTGTGGTCAGGGCCAGGATGCTCGGTGATCCCGTGGTGCCGCTGGTCTGGAACACCTTCTTGACGTCGCCCGCCGGGACGCCCAGGTGCCGCCCGTACGGCAGGTCCGCCAGCTGGGACTCCTTGAGCTCGCTCTTGGCGAGCAGCGGAAGGGAGGGCAGGTCGTCGAGGGTGACCTTCGCGAGCCCACCGCCGAAGCGGTCCCGGTAGAACGGGGCCCGCTCCTCCAGGCCGGCGGCCTGGACCGCCCAGGCCTCGTCGGCCAGCGCCCTCACGGTGGCCGGATCGGCGCACTCGACGTCCGGATCGAGGATCCAGGTGTCGCACGGGTCCCCGGCGAGCCTTCCCGGAAGGCGTTCCGCCTCGGTTCTGGTCACTGCGTACCTCCTGCGCTCGTCATCGGATCGTCGCGCCGTTCGCGAGGACGGCCGTCACGCCACTCATGTGCACCCCGCCCAGCCCGTGGACGAGCGCGGTGCCGGCCCCCGGGACCTGCCGCGCGCCGCCCAGCCCCCGCAGCTGGGCCACCGCCTCGATGATCAGGAAGATGCCGAGCATCCCGGGGTGCCGGGTCGACAGGCCGCCGCCCCAGGTGTTCAGCGGCAGCGCGCCGCCGGGCCGCAGCCGGCCGTCCGCCACGAACTCCCCGGCCGTCCCCTTCGGACAGAGCCCGAGCCCTTCCAGGGTGATCAGCACCGCGATGGTGAAGGAGTCGTAGACCTCGAACACGTCGATGTCGGAGAGCCCGACGCCGGCCTGCTGCAGCGCCCGCGGCCCGGTGAGCGCCGCCGGGCTGGTCGTGAGGTCCGCCATCCCCGTGACGTACCGGGCGGTGTGCGACTCGGCGCAGCTCAGCACGTACACCGGGTTCTCGCAGACGTCCGCCGCGCGCTCGGGCGAGGTGACGATCACCGCGCCGCCGCCGTTCGTGACCAGGCAGCAGTCGAGGCGGTGCAGCGGGTCGCTGACCAGCGGCGAGCCGACCACGTCGGCGACCGTGAGGGGGTCCTTCGCCGGCGAGGCAGGATTGAGCAGCGCCCATTCCCGTGCGGCGACGGCGACCTCGGCGAGCTGCTCGGACGTCGTCCCGTACTCGTGCATGTGCCGCTGCGCCATCAGGGCGTAGCCGGCGATCGGCCAGAGCCCGCCGTGCGGCGCCTCGTACGCCGACGGCTCGCTCATGCTCCGCACCATGCGCGCGCCGTCGGTGCGCTGCGTGCTGCCGTAGCCGATCAGGGCGGTGGTGCACATCCCGGCGCGGATCGCGGCCGCGGCGTGCCCGAGGTGGGACACGAACGAGGCCCCGCCGACGGTCGTGGAGTCCGAGTAGGTCGGCACGATCCCGAGGTACTCGCCCAGGGTCATGGTCGGCATGTAGTGGTACGCCGAGGCCGACAACAGGCCGTCGATGTCGGTGCGCGCCAGGGTCGTCTGGCCCAGGGCGACCCCGGTCGCCTCCGCCATGAGCCCGGCCGGGGTGAGGGTGCCCAGGTCGGCCGACGGCGCCTCCGCCGCACCGACGATCGCGAGGATCGGCTTCACGCGCCCTCCCCGGAGAGGACGAAGACCGGGGTGACTGTCTCGTGGCAGCGCGCGAACCGGACCTCGACCCGCGCACCGATCGCCGGCTCGCCCGGGCCCTCGATCCGGCCCACGATCCTGCTCAGCATCCGGAACCCCTCGTCGAGGTCGACGAGCGCGACGATGTTGGGGACCGGGACCCCGGCGGCCGGCCGGCGGCGCTGCACCGTGTAGCTGTAGATCGACCCCCGGCCCGCCGAGGCCGCCGTGGCGACGTCCGTGGACCCGCAGGCCGGGCAGAGCGCGCGCAGCGGCAGGTGCGCGGTGGCGCATGCGGCACACCGGGTGTAGCCCAGCCGCCCCTGCTCCGCCGCGGCGTACCACTCCGCCTCCTCGCCCCGGGGATCCGGCGCGAGCAGGCCCTCCACCTCGATCAGCTCGGGCGCGCTCATGCCGCCACCGGCGCGGTGGGGCAGGCGGCCAGCACCTCGCGGACCGCCCTGGCCGCCTCCTCGGGCAACGGCTTGCCCCCGCCGTCCAGGTTGGACCGTAGCTCGGCCACAGACCGGCAGCCCAGCAGCACGACATCCGACAGGCCGAGATTCGCGAGCGCCGCCACGGCGAGCTCGCCCAGGGTGAACCCGTGTTCCCGGCCGATGCCGCGCAGCGCGTCCGCGACGGCGAGGTTCGCGGCGTAGGCGTCGCCCGCGTAGAACACGTTCCCCGAGGTCCGCGCGTCGCCGGACTCCCGGCTGCGCCGGCGCCAGTCGAGCGGCCCGAACTCGGTGGTCGCGGACAGGTCCTCGGCGAGGAGCCCGTGGGCGAAGGTGCCGAACGAGATCCGCAGGCACCCGTGCTCCCCCGCCGCCCGCAGCTGGGGGACGTTGCGGTCGTCGATCAGGTTGAGGCTGTACTCCACCGCCTCCGCGATCCCGGTCGACAGGGCCGCCTCGGCCGCGTCCACCGGGAAGTTGGAGAACCCGACCTTGCGGGTCAGTCCCCGCTCCCGCACCGCGGCGAGCGACTCCATCTGCTCCTGCGGCGAGCGCGCCGGATCGAACTGGTGCAGCAGCAGGTAGTCGACGTGGTCGGTGCGCAGGCGCCCCAGGGACTCCTCGACCTGGCGCAGCAGCGCGTCCGTCGTCGAGTCCGTCGTCATGGTGCGGGTGTCGGTGGGATCGGAGAGGCGGACGCCGACCTTGGTGCACAACGTGTACTCGGAGCGGCGGTCCGCGACCACCTCCCCGATCAGCCGCTCCGAGTCCCCGCCCGCGTACATGTTGGCGGTGTCGAGGAAGTCGATGCCCTCGTCCAGCGCCGTCCGCAGGATCTGGCGTGCTTCCTCCACGGCCACGCCCCGCGCCTCGGAGACGAAGGAGGCACAGCCCAGCCCGAAGGCGCTCATGACCGGAGCTTCTCCGCCGCCCAGTCGGACACGTAGTTGATCGCCCCGGCCGGCTCGTCGCTGTGGCAGTGCTCGGCGCCGCCGTCCGCCAAGGTGAAGATCTTGAGCTCCTTGTCCGTGGAGCTGATCAGCTCGAAGGCCTTGTAGGCGTCGTCGAGCGGGATCTGCCGGTCGTTCTCGCCGTGCATCACCAGCGCGGGCTGGGTGATCCTCGGCAGCACGTCGACCAGCGTCCACTCCTTGACCCGCTCGAGCGCCTCCTCCATGGTGTCCTTCTGCAGGACCCACATCAGCTGGTCGAGCGGCACGGACACCTCGGTCGAGCGGGTGGCCCAGCGCTTCTGCCAGGTCGCGCCCCAGTCGAGGATGGCCCCCCACGCGACCACGCACTTGATGCGGGGCTCGAACGCCGCCGCCCGCGGCGCGTAGTAGCCCCCCAGCGAGATGCCCATGACGCCGATGCGGTCGGGGTCCACGTCGTCGCGCGTCTCCAGGTAGTCGATGAAGGCCCCGGCCGGCACCTCGTAGTCCGGCCGCGACGGCACGTTCCGCAGCCGCAGCGGCTCCCCGACCCCGGGACTGTCCACGACCAGGCAGGAGATCCCGCGGCGCTTCAGGGAGTCCCGAACCGTGAGGCTCATGATCTCCTTGGTGATGTCGAACCCGTCGAAGAAGATCATCGTCGGGTGCGGCCCGGGACCGTCCGCGGGCAGGAACATCGCCGGCAGGATCCCGTCCGGGGAGTCGATCTCCACCCGCTCCCAGGGCAGGCCGGCCAGCTTCACGCCGCGCTGGAACGTCTCGAGGGACAGCTGGTAGATCTCGGAACGGCGGTCGCCGTGGGGCATCTGCCGCTCGGCGGCGATGTAGTAGACCGAGGAGCGCAGGAACCGCTCGCCGGCGCTGATCTCGAACCCGCGGGCCAGGTCCGCCTCGCCCAGGCGCGACTGCTCGTCCCCGGCGCCGGCCCAGGCCTCGCCCCAGTCGGCCGCCGAGGGCGAGTCCGCCTCCAGGAGCGGACGCAGGGCGCGGTCGATCTCGCCCATCTGACCGCCGCAGCGGAGCGTGTTGTGGACCGCGAACGACCAGCGGTAGTTGCCGGGGAAGTACTCGTACACGATGGACACTCCTCGGTTCTGGGAGGGCGAGCGGATCAGAGGACGACCTGGGGATTGACCGGCGAGCCGACCGCGTACGTGATCGGCAGCGGCGGCGCGCTGAACAGGAACTCCCGGCGCCCGATCTCCGCACACCGGGTGCCGAGACCCTCGAGGTCGAAGATCTCGCCGACCCACAGACCCATGTAGACGATCAGGATGATGTGCAGGGGCTGGAAGACGTCCTTCGTCTCGTTCGGGAGGACCTCCATCCCCCAGGTGTCGGTGGCCACCCCGGCGACGTCGTGCTCGTGCAGCCACTCCGGCGCGGAGAGCCCCAGGCCGGGGGCGTCGCCGCCGGCGTAGTCCTCCCAGGCGCCCCGGCGACGGACCTCGCCGACCTGCCCCGTACGGACCAGCACGAAGTCCCCGGCCCGCACCTCGGTGCCCTGCGCGGCGGCACAGCCCTCGAGCTCGGCCCGGCCGATCACGAACCCGGGTTCGAGGGAGTCCACCCCGCGCCAGCGCGCGATGTCGAGCAGGACGCCGCGGCCCGTCATCTTGTCCTGGGCCACGGTGATGTCGCTCTTGCGCGCCCCGAGGCTGGAGATCTCCGACGCCGGGATGCCGTTGTACATCGTGCCGTCGTACATGATGTGGCTCAACGCGTCCCACTGCGTCCCACACTGCAACGGCATGATGATGATGTCGTCGGCGGACCGGATGTAGGCGTCCCGGCCCTTGTAGAAGTCGCGCGGCGTGGTGCCCGCGAGCGCGTCGTTGCCGTCGCGGATCATCATGTGGATCGGGTTGAACCGGCCGAAGCCACCGGTCTGCGGACCGGCCGAGTTGTACGGCAGCCCGAGCGAGATCACCTCGCCGAGCTCCACGGTGGCGGCGCCGGCCCGAACCGACTCGGGTGTGATCAGGTTGAGCGTTCCCAGCTCGTCGTCGGTGCCCCAGCGGCCCCAGTTCGAACACGACTCGCCGATCCTGCGGACATCGTCGATGCACGGCTCGACCACGCTGACCCCCATTGGTCCGATCGAGAGGTATTAGGGAATACATCAGAGTTATAGCCAGCGCGGACCGGTCGAGTCAACAGGCCGGTGCGCGCTCCTTGTTCGGCCCGGAGACCGAGGCTCCTACTCGACCCGCAGGCCGAGGTGGACCCGCCAGATGTCGCTGATCGCCGCGAGGTGGGACTCCATCGCCTCGGCCGCCGCCGCGCCGTCCCGGCGCGTGATGGCGTCGACGATCCGCGCGTGGTCGTCGTCCGTGTGGATCGCGCCCGGCTCGTGCTTGCGCACGGTCTCCATCAGCACGTCGTACACCGGCTTGGCCAGGGCCGAGATCAGCCGGTTCTGGGAGGCCTCCAGCACGGCGAGGTGGAAGTCCGTGTGGTCGACGACCCGCTCCTCCGGCCCGGCGGCCGTCCGCTTCGCCTTCGACGTCCGCACGATCCGGGCCAGCTGTTCCTCGGTCCGCCGCTCGGCGGCGAGCCGCGCGGCGGGTACCTCCAGCAGGATCCGGGCCTCGATGACCTCGGCGACCTCGAGGACGTCCGAGGTGACGAGCACCGAGAGCCGGCTGCGCAGGGCCTCGCTGACGAGCGCCGGGTCCGGCCGGCGGACGAACGTGCCGCCGGTCGTGCCCCGCGACGTCTCGACCAGGCCCTCGGAGGTGAGTACCCGCAGGGCCTCGCGCACCGTGGTGCGCGAGACCTTGAGCATCTTCGCGAGGTCCGCCTCGGTGGGCAGCCGATCGCCGACCTTGAGCTGACCGGACCCGATGAGGGTCCGCAACTTGACCGAGACCTGCTCGTACGCGGGGCGGACCGGGTCGATGGACAGCCCGTTGACGACACCGTTCGCAGCCATCGGCCCCCATCTCACGGGCCGGCCGGACGAACGATCCGGCCGACCCTCGACCTTTGCTCGGAGACTACATCACGTCATACCCCAGACTTTTTGCTCACTTTCCACGACCGGCCGTGAGGTCCGTGACCTTCTTCTGCATCGCCGGGTCCAGGAGCTTGAACGCCGCGTCCGCCGGACCGTTGGCGATGAGCTGTGCCGCCTTGGCCTCGTCGAGACCCGGGATGGGCGCGTTCTGCCCGCTCGCCTGCAGCACCCGCGACGCGGTGAGCAGGTCGCTCGGCTTCACCTTCAGGTCCGGCCGGAAACCACCGGTCGTCACGTACTCGTAGGCCTGGGCGGCGGCCGAGCGGTCGACCTCGGCCTCCTTGGCGAGGATGTCGATCACCCGGTCCTTGTTCGCCGGGTCGTAGAGGAAGACCTCGGCCTCCATGACCGCCGCCAGCATCCGCGCGGCGACCTCCGGGCGCTGCCCGTAGAACTTCTCCGTCGACACGATGCCGAAGAAGGGGAAGTCGGTCATGCCCGGGACCTGGGAGGAGCGGGCGAGGACCTTGTAGCCCATGGCCTCGAGCTGCCCGACCTCCGGCGGCACCGTGGCGACGCAGGCGACCTGGCCCGTGTTGAGCGCGGCGACCTTCGGGGCCAGACCGGCGGAACCGAACGCCGTCACCTCGTAGTCGGTGCCCGCCTTCATCGTCCCGTTCGAGAGGCCGGTGATCATCATCTTGATGTAGAGCCCGTCGACCGCGTTGGGCACCTGGGCGCCGCAGGTCTTGCCGCGCAGGTCCTGGACGCTGTTCACGCTCTTCGGCGAGATCAGGGTGTAGGGCAGCTTGTCGTAGCCCATCGCGATCCACTTCACCGCCGGGGCGTTGGCCTGCGCCTGCATCCCCGCGTCGAAGGTCGGACCGGTCAGGTCGACTTCGCCGGCCAGGAGCGCGGTGATGGCGGCCGCCGAGGTCGGCGCGAGGATCCGGTCGAGCTTGATCTTGTACTTGTCGAACATCCCCTCGTTGAGGGCGATGAGGTAGAACCAGTTGCCCGCGTTGGCCTTCGAGACCCCGCCGAGCTTCACGGTCTCGACCGCGCCGCTCGCCGCGGAGGGGGTCGTCGAGCCCGATCCCGAGCCTCCGCCGCACGCCGCGACGAAGAGGAGGACAGCGGCGATGACGCCGGCTGCGACCCTCGTGGTTCTCATGCTTCCTCCAGGTGTGGGCACCGTTGCGCACATGCGGAGCAGGCCCTCGAAGGGCACTTCAGGGGGCTGCGACAGATGGAGACGTAGGTCACATCAATAAGACTGATGTATCCTGCTTTGGACGTTTAGCGTTGTCAAGCATTCGCGGTACGGAACAGCTCCGACTCGAAGGAGAGTGAGCCGATGTCCGAGGTCGTCGACACCAGCCCTGCGGCGCGCGCCAGGGGCGCGGCGGGTCTGCCGTACATGATCGTCTCCACGGACGACCATGCCGGCCCGAAGCCGTCGACCTACCTGCGCGAGTACTGCCCCGCCGACTACCTCGACGTGTTCGACGCGGCCTGTCTCGAGCAGGATGCGTTGGCGCGCAAGCACGACGACGAGGTCGCCACGTCGCGCCGGCGGATCGCCGAGGGCACGGGCACGGTCGCCGACCTCTCGCTCGACCAGCTCGGCAAGACCCGCGAGTGCGCCGGGCACCACGACGTGAACGTGCGCCTGCGGGACATGGACGCCGACGGCATCACCGCGCAGGTGATCTTCGCCGGCGGCCAGAACGACACCGAGCTGCCCTGGGTCGGGTTCGGCTGGAACGCCGGCCCCAAGAAGAACCGACACCTGCGCGAGGTGTCCTACCGGATGTGGAACCACTGGCTCTCGGACTACATCAGCCCGGCGCCGGAGCGGCTGCTCGGCGTCATGCAGATCCCGATCTGGGACGTCGACGCGGCGATCCGCGAGCTCCACTGGGGCGCCGAGCGCGGGCTGCACGTGGTGAACCTGCACGCGCCCCGCGAGGACTACGAGCCCTACACCAACCTCTGCTACGACCCCTTCTGGGCGGCGTGCGAGGAGGTGGGCGCCACCCTGGCCACCCATGCCGGCGCGAGCGCCCCGTACGCGCGGGACACGCGCGGCATGAACCTGCTCTACCTCTCGGAGTTCCACTGGTACGGCAACCGGGGGCTCACCCAGCTGATCCTGGGCGGGGTGTTCGAGCGGTTCCCGCGCCTGAAGCTGGTGATGACCGAGCAGCGGGTGGACTTCGCGCCGGGCATGATCCGCCACCTGGACTCGCTCTACCACAACCGCAAGGTGCAGCTGAGCCCCGCGGCCGACGGCGGGATCATCGCCCCGGACTGGCCGTCGGTCACCGACCTGTCCGACGACGAGCAGCCGCTGGCCACGCTGCGCTCCCCCGGCGAGTACTGGCGGGAGAACTGCTACCTCTCCGGCAGCTTCCTGGCGCCCTTCGAGGTCGCGCAGCGCCACGACATCGGGCTGGACAACCTGCTGTGGGGCGCGGACTACCCGCACTGCGAGGGCACCTGGCCGGACACGGACGTCGCGCTGCGCAACACCTTCGGGCCGATCCCGGAGGACGACACGCGGCAGATCCTCGGGGAGAACGCCGTCGACGTGTACCACCTCGACCGCGCGAAGCTCCGCGCGATCGCGGACCGGATCGGGCCGCGCCCCGAGGACCTGCGGGAGCCCGTCGACCCGGGCGAGATCCCGGCCGGGCGGAGCTGGGCCTTCCGGGAGCAGGCGAACTTCACCTGAGCCGGGCCCGCCGGCGCCGTGGTCGTTCGGCGGTCCGGCGTTCCACTGAGTGAGCCGCTCCCTCGCCCGTCGCGGGCCGGGGGTGCGACAGTGGCGCCATGCAGCAGCAGAAGATCCCGGCGGCGATCGTCGGGCCCGGGAACATCGGGACGGACCTGCTGGCGAAGCTCGCCGGCAGCCCGGTGCTCGACGTCCGCCAGGTCGTCGGCGTCGTCGAGTCGGACGGGCTCGCCCGCGCCCGCGCCCGCGGGATCGAGGCCAGCGCCGAGGGGGTGGACTGGCTGCTGCGGCAGGATCCCCTGCCGCAGATCGTGTTCGAGGCGACCTCGGCGAAGGCCCACGCGGCCAACGCCCCGCGCTACGCCGAGGCCGGCATCCAGGCCGTCGACCTGACGCCGGCGCACCTGGGCCCGATGGTCTCGCCCGCGGTCAACGGCGCCGACCACATCGGCTCGCCCAACGTCTCCATGATCACCTGTGGCGGCCAGGCGACGATCCCGATCGTCAAGGCCGTCTCGCGGATCACGCCGGTGCCCTACGCCGAGATCGTCGCGTCCATCGCGTCCCGCTCGGCCGGGGCCGGCACCCGGGCGAACATCGACGAGTTCACCCACACCACCGGGCAGGCCGTGGCCGAGGTCGGCGGCGCCGCCCGCGGCAAGGCGATCATCATCCTGAACCCGGTCGAGCCGCCGATGATCATGCGCGACACCGTGTACTGCATGATCGGCGCCGACGCCGACCGCGCCGCGATCACGGCGTCGGTCCACGACATGGTCGCGGCCGTGCAGGAGTACGTGCCCGGCTACACCCTGCGCGCCGAGCCGCAGTTCGACGAGCCCGCCGACGTCTGGGGCGGCAACGCCCGCGTCGCGGTGTTCCTCGAGGTCAAGGGCAACGGCGACTACCTGCCGCCCTACGCCGGCAACCTGGACATCATGACCGCAGCGGCCGCCCGGATCGGCGAGCTGATGGCGCGCGCGAAGCTGGAGGCCGCAGCATGAGCAACAGCACCAGACCCGTTCTGCCCCACGACGTCCGCATCATCGACACCACCCTGCGCGACGGCAGCCACGCCATGGCGCACCGGTTCACCGAGACCCAGGTCCGCGAGACCGTGCGCGCGCTCGACGCGGCCGGGATCGAGTGGATCGAGGTCAGCCACGGGGACGGCGTCGGCGGCTCGTCGTTCAACTACGGCTTCTCGGGCACCGACGAGACGACCCTCGTCGCCGCCGCCCGTGAGGAGGCCCGGCAGGCGCGGATCGCGGTCCTGCTGGTGCCGGGAATCGGGACCGTCGACGATCTCAAGCGGGCGCACGACGCCGGCGCGGAGATGGTGCGGGTGGCAACCCACTGCACCGAGGCCGACGTGTCCCCGCAGCACTTCGCCGCGGCCCGTGAGCTCGGCATGGAGACCGCCGGGTTCCTGATGATGGCGCACAAGACCGATCCGGAGTACCTGGCGAAGCAGGCCCGGATCATGGTCGACGCCGGCTGCCACGCCCCGTACGTCACGGACTCCGCGGGCGCGCTGCTCATGCACGAGGCGAAGGCCCGCTTCGAGGCCCTCGTGGCCGAGGTCGGGGACGAGGCGTACGTCGGCTACCACGGCCACCAGAACCTGGCGTTCGGCGTGGCCAACTCCGTGATCGCGCAGGAGGTCGGGGTCAAGTACATCGACGGCTCGCTGTGCGCCCTCGGGGCCGGCGCGGGCAACTCCCCCACCGAGGTCCTCGCCGCGGTGTTCTCCCGGCTCGGCATCGACACCGGGCTGGACGCCGGCCTGCTGCTCGACGCGGCCGAGGAGGTCGTGCGGCCGTACCTGCCGCGCTGGCCCAAGATGGACCGCAACGCGATCGTGCAGGGCTGGTCCGGGGTCTACTCGAGCTTCCTGCTCCACGCCGAGCGGGCCGCCGAGCGCTACAAGGTCCCGGCCCACGCGATCCTGCGGCGGTGCGGCGAGCTCGGCTACGTCGGCGGCCAGGAGGACATGATCATCGACGTCGCGCTCGCCCTGGCCGAGGAGCAGGCCGCGTGAGCACCGAGCCGGAGGTGCGGATCCGCACCGTGCAGGAGAAGGCGCGCGCGCTCCACGAGGCGCGGCGGACCCGGGTCCCGATCGCCCCGTTCACCGACGCCGAGCCGGGCCTCGGGATGGCGGACGGCTACGCGATCCAGCAGGAGCTCGTGCAGCTCCTGCTCGCCGACGGGGACCGGATCGTCGGCCACAAGGTCGGGCTCACCGCGGCGCCGATGCAGAAGGCCCTGGGCATCGACAGCCCGGACTACGGTCCGGTGCTCGCCTCCACCGTCTACCAGGACGGCGACACCGTCCCGACGGAGCGGTTCATCTCCCCCAAGATCGAGGCCGAGATCGTCTTCGTGCTCGGGGAGCGGCTCGAGGGCCCCGGGGTCACCGTCACCCAGGCCCGCCGGGCGATCTCCGGCGCGGTCGCGGGGATGGAGATCATCGACTCGCGCATCGCCGACTGGCGGATCAAGCTCGCGGACACCGTCGCCGACCTGGCGTCCAACGGGGCCATGGCGACCTCGAGCCGGGTCGTGCCGCTGGCCGACGGTGCCGACTCCTGGGATCCCCGGCTCATCGGCATGGTGCTGACCCGCAACGGCGAGCTGGTCGACACCGGAGCGGGCGCGGCGGCCCTCGGCGATCCCGTGGCCGTCGTCGCCTGGCTCGCCAACACCCTCGGCGAGCACGGTGTCGCCCTCGAACCCGGACACCTGATCATGACGGGCGCCCTGCACGTGGCCGTCCCGATGAGCCCGGGCGACGTCTTCCGGGCCGAGTTCGACCGGCTGGGCCCGGTGACCGTGAAGGTCTCGTGAACGTCTACGAGCTGGCGGTCCGCCTGTCGAAGGCGGTCGCGGACCGTACCGCGATCACCAGGCTGACGGACGAGTTCCCCGAGCTCGACCTCGCGGCCGCGTACCGGGTGCAGCGCGAGCTGCGCTCGGCGGCGGGCGACCTGGCGGGCTGGAAGCTCGGACTCACGTCCCGTGCCAAGCAGGCCCAGGTCGGCGTCACGAACCCGATCCACGGCTTCCTCGCGGCGGCCGGGGCCGTGGACCTGGGCGAGCCGCTCGACACGTCGGCGCTGATCCAGCCGCGCTGCGAGCCGGAGATCGTGTTCACCCTCGGCCGGGACCTCGAGGGCGCCCACGTGACGGCGGCGGACGTCGTGGCCGCGTCCTCCGGTGTCGCCGTGGGCATCGAGGTCCTCGACTCCCGGTTCGTCGACTACGACTTCACCACGGCGGACGTCGTCGCGGACAACACCTCGGCGAGCCGGTACGTCGTCGGCACGCCGGTGGCACCGGTGGGGATCGACCTGCGCCTGGTCGGCGTGGTGCTCGAGAAGAACGGCGTGGTCGCCGGGACCGCGGCCGGCGCGGCGTCGCTGGGCCATCCGGCCGCGGCCGTCGCCTGGCTCGTGCGGCAGCTCGCCACCGAGGGCGAGGGGCTCGCGGCCGGGCAGATCGTGCTGTCCGGCGGGCTGACCGCCGCCGTCCCGGTCGCTCCCGGTGACGTCGTCACCGCGTCGATCGCCCGGTTGGGGACCGTCGAGCTGGGCTGCCGTTAGGGAGTGTCTGACGGATCGCCGTCGGGCCGGCGGTGGTCCGTCAGACGCTCCCTATCGCTCGCCCAGGTCGCTCCAGGCGGAGCGGGCGAAGGCCGGGTTGCGGCCGGCCTCGCGGCTCAACGCGCTCGCCGAGGTCTGGACCGCCATGCCGAGCTGTACCGGATCGACGTCGCCCACCCGTGCGGTCACGGAGAGCGCCGCGATCACGGCCCCCGCGGGTCGCCGGATCGGCGCCGCCGCGCACCACACCCCCGGCCCGGACTCCTCGCGCTCGTAGGCCACGCCGTGCTCCCGGACCGCGGCCAGCTCGCGGCGGAAGGCGGCCTCGCCGGTGATCGTCCCCGGACCGACGGCGGGCAGCCCCGCCGCCACGACGGCGTCGACCACCGTCGGTTCGGCCCAGGCCAGCATGGCCTTCCCGACGCCGGTGGCGTGGGCGGGCAGCCGGCCACCCACCCGGGACGCCATCGGCGGTGCGGTGCGGCTGCGCAGCTTGGCGACGTAGACGACCTCGGCCCCGTCGAGCACCGCGAGGTGCACGGTCTGGCGGGTCGCGTTGCGCAGGTCCGCCATGTTCGCGAGCGCGAGGTCCCGCAGCTCCCGGGGCCGGGCCGCCCGCTCGCCGAGCTCGAAGAACCGCAGCCCCACCCGGACCGACATCCCGGACCGCTCCAGGAACCCGTGCTCGACGAGCTCGGCCACGAGCCGCGAGACGGTGGCCTTGGCCAGCCCGGTGCGCCGCGCGATCTCGGCGATCCGCAGCTCCGAGTCCTCCGGGGCGAAGGCCTCGAACACACGGGACACGCGCCCGATCATCGACACCGGGACGTCCTGCCGCGCCTGCACCACACGGCATTGTGGCAGGCCGCTCCGGCAGGCGGGAGCGGTCACGGTCCGCCGCGTCGCAGCCGGCCCCCGTTCAGAAGCCGATGGGCAGGCCCGCGTAGTTCTCGGCGAGCCCCGTGGCCCCCGCGGTGCTCGACGCGACCCACTGCAGCTGCGAACGCTGCAGCTGGGCGTCGAACTGGTCGCCCGTGGCGTGCAGCATGGTGGTCATCCACCAGGAGAAGTGGGTACAGCGCCAGACCCGGCGCAGCGCGACGTCGGAGTAGGCGTCGGCAGGTCCGGAGTCCTTGTGGCGCAGCAGCGCCGCGAGCGCGGGGGCGAGCAGCGCGACGTCCGCGACCGCGAGGTTCAGGCCCTTCGCGCCGGTGGGCGGCACGATGTGGGCGGCGTCGCCGGCCAGGAAGAGCCGGCCGTGGCGCATCGGCTGCTGCACGAAGGACCGCATGGGCAGCACGGACTTCTCGGTGACCGGGCCGGGCCGCAGCGTCCACCCGTCCAGGCCGAGGCGCGCGTCCAGCGCCGACCAGATGCGGTCGTCGGACCAGTCGGCGACGTCCGTGCTGTGGGGAACCTGCAGGTAGAGCCGGGAGACGGTGGCCGATCGCATCGAGTGCAGGGCGAAGCCGTCCGGGTGCCAGGCGTAGATCAGCTCGTCCGTCGACGGCGCGACGTCCGCCAGGATCCCCAGCCACGAGTACGGGTAGGTCCGCTCCCACGTCACCGGGTTCGGGACGGCCGCGCGGGACGGGCCGAACGATCCGTCGCACCCCACGACCACCTCCGCGTCGAGCCGCTCGGACCGGCCGTCCGTCGTGTAGGTCACGAAGGGGTGCTCGGTGTCGAGGTCGTGCAGCGCCGTGTCGGCCACCTCGTAGACGACCTGCTGGCCCGCGGCGTCCCGGGCGCGGCCCAGGTCCTTCGTCACCTCGGTCTGCCCGTACACGGTGACGCCGCGCCCCACCAGGTCCACGAAGTCCAGGTGGTGCCGCTCGCCGGGCCAGTGCAGATGGATGCCGCGGTGCTGGTCGCCCTCGCGGTCGAGGCGCTCCCCCAGCCCGACCTCGCGCAGCAGGTCCACCGTGGACCGTTCCAGGATGCCGGCCCGGATCCGCGCCTCGACGTACACGCGCGAGCGGGTCTCGACGATCACGGACTCGACGCCGGCCCGGTCGAGCAGGTGGGCGAGCAGCAGTCCGGCCGGGCCGGCGCCGACGATGGCGACCTGGGTACGCATGCCCGCGAGTCTGACGGCCCGGGCTCCGACACACAGCGCTCCTTCCGCCGAGCGGTAGCCGGCACGATGGATGGTGGAATAGCGCCGGTTCGGCCGCCGCCACGCTCCAGTTGTATCACCCTCAAGACTTTTTTCCTCTATTCAAGACAGAACCCCTTGACACTGCCTGCCTGACATGACGACACTCACGCGTCTTCACTGATCGACGAACGTCTTGTAGAGCAGACAGACAAAGGGTCATCCATGACAGGTGGACGTGTCGCGGGCAAGGTCGCACTGGTCACTGGCGCTGCCCGCGGGCAGGGCCGCTCCCACGCGGTCCGGCTCGCCGAGGAGGGCGCGAGCATCATCGCGGTCGACGCCTGCAGTCCGATCGACAGCGTCGAGTACCCCCTCTCGTCCGCCGAGGACCTGAAGGAGACCCAGGCGCTGGTCGAGGCGCACGACGCCCGGATCATCACCGCGGTCGCCGACGTGCGGGACCAGGACGCGCTGAACGCCGCGGTCCGGGCCGGGATCGACGAGTTCGGCCGGCTCGACGTGGTCTGCGCCAACGCGGGCATCTCGTCGTTCGGGCGGGTCTGGGAGCTGTCCGACGAGCAGTGGCAGAACCTGCTCGACGTCAACCTCACCGGGGTCTGGCGCACCGTTCGGGCCGCGATCCCCGCGATGATCGAGGCGGGCAACGGTGGATCGCTGATCCTCACGGCGTCGTTCGCCGCGAACAAGGGCGTGCCGAACATCGGGCACTACGTGTCCTCGAAGCACGGCGTGGTCGGGCTCATGCGGACCCTCGCGGTCGAGCTGGCCGAGCACCGCATCAGGGCCAACACGGTGAACCCGTCGTCCGTCGGCACGGGGATGTTCTTCAACTCCCAGACGTACGGGTTCTTCCGGCCGGACCTGGAGAACCCTGGGCGGGAGGACATGGCGGAGGTCGCGCAGACCCTCAACACCTTCCCGGTGCCCTGGATGGAACCGGTGGACATCAGCAACGCCGTGGTCTACCTGGCCTCGGACGAGGCCCGGTACGTCACGGGCGCGCAGTTCGCGATCGACGCCGGGGCGGTGGGCAAGTGACGGGCACGATCACGACCAAGGGCGCCCTGCTGCACAAGCCCGGGACCCGGTCGGGCTGGAGCGTCGAGGAGATCCGCATCGACCCGCCCAAGGCGGGCGAGGCGCGGATCAAGCTCACCGCGTCCGGGCTGTGCCACTCCGACGACCACCTCGACACCGGCGACGTCGACCTCGGCGGCTGGGCCCCGGTGCTCGGCGGGCACGAGGGCGCCGGCGTGGTCCAGGAGGTGGGCCCGGACGTCACGCAGTTCGCGCCCGGCGACCACGTCGTCATGTCGTTCATGCCCTCCTGCGGGCACTGCGCGATGTGCGTCAAGGGCTACTCCACGCTCTGCGACCTCGGCGCCGGGGTGCTCGGCGGCACCTCGCCGGACGGCACGCACCGCGTCTTCACCGCCGACGGCACGGGCGTGGGCTGCATGTCCTACCTGGGCACCTTCGCCCCGTATGTCTGCGTGCCCACCAATGCGCTGGTGAAGATCGACCCGGACGTCCCGTTGCTGCCCGCCGCGCTGCTCGGCTGCGGCGTGCCGACGGGCTGGGGTTCCGCCGTGTACGCCGCGGACATGGAGATCGGCGACATCGTCGTCGTCATCGGCACCGGCGGCGTCGGCATGAACGCCGTGCAGGGCGCGAAGCACCGCGGCGCGCGCGTGATCGTCGCCGTGGACCCGGCCGAGTTCAAGCGGTCGCAGGCGCCCCTGTTCGGGGCGACGCACACGGCATCGACCTGGGACGAGGCCGCCGGTCTGGTCGCGGGCATGACCAACGGCCAGGGTGCCGACCGCGTGATCATCACGATGGGCGTGGTGCCGCCGGAGGTCATGCACCCCGCCCAGTCGATGCTGCGCCGCGGCGGCACGATGGTGCTCACGGGTGTGGTGCCGATGGGCGTGCACGACGTGAAGCTCGATCTCTTCGACTACGTCATGTCCGGCAAGCGGCTGCACGGCTCGCTCTACGGCGACACCAACGCCCGCGCGGACATCCCGCTGCTCACCCGCCTCTACCGCGACGGGACGCTCAAGCTCGACGAGCTGATCACCCGCACCTACGCGCTCGAGGACATCAACCAGGCGTTCGCCGACATGCACGCCGGACACAACCTCCGCGGCGTCATCGTCTACTGACGGACCCCGCTCCCCCGGCGGGCGGTCCCCGTGGACCGCCCGCCATCCGGTGCTGCCCTCAGGAAGGAGGCGCGATGCACGTGCTCGACATCCGGGGGCTCGGCAAGACCTTCCCCGGCACGACCGCGCTCGACGGCGTGGACCTCGAGGTCCGGGACGGCGAGATCCACGCCCTGGTCGGCCAGAACGGCTCGGGCAAGTCCACGCTGATCAAGGTCCTTGCCGGCTACCACGAGCCTGACCCCGGATCGGAGATCCGGCTGTGCGGGGAACCGTTGACGCACACCGCGATCGCCGACCACCAGCGGCTGCGGTTCGTGCACCAGGACCTCGGGCTGTTCCTCGAGCTGTCCGCGGTGGACAACCTGGCGCTGCGCAGCGAGTTCCTCACCTCCGGCGGCCGCATTCGCTGGCGGGCGCAGACCGAGCGCACGCTCGAGCTCCTCGCGGACTTCGCCGTGGACCTCGACGTCCGCGCGCCGCTGTCCGCCGCCACCCCGGTCCAGCGCACGATCGTCGCGATCGCCGCGGCGCTCGCGGGCTGGGAGGGCGGGGCCGGACTGCTGGTGCTCGACGAGCCGACCGCCGTGCTGCCCCCGGCGGAGGCCACGCACCTGCTGGAGATCGTCCGGCGGGTGCGGGACAGGGGCACCAGCATTCTCTACGTCTCCCATCGGCTCGACGAGGTGCTGGCCGTCGCGGACCGGGTGACCGTGCTGCGCGGGGGCCGGCTGATCGCGACGCGACCGACGGCGGGCGAGAGCCCGGGCACGCTGGCCTCGCTGATGGCGGGCGACGAGGTCGACGCCGGGTACCGCGCCGGGCTCCCGGCCGCCGAGGGGAACCCCCTTGCGCTCAGCGCCCGTGACCTGCGCGGACGTTACCTCGACGGGGTCTCGCTGGACCTTCACGAGGGCGAGATCCTCGGCGTCGCAGGGCTTCCCGGGTCGGGCGCCACCGAGCTCGCGGTCGCGCTGGCCGGCACGATCCCGCGCGCCACCGGCACCGTCCGCCTCGGCGACGGGCCGGAGGCGCCCGTCGCCAAGGCCCGGCTCGACCTGCCGATCGTCCCCTCCGACCGGCTGCGCGACGCCGTCATCCCCGGGATGTCGGTGGCGGAGAACCTGACGGTCTCGGTGCTCGACCGGCTGCGGGCCGGGCCGGCGCTCGCGCACCGCCGCGAGGCGGGCACGGTCTCCCGCTGGATGGAGGCCGTGCGGGTCAAGGCTTCCGGGCCGGACGCCGCGATCACCACGCTCTCCGGCGGCAACCAGCAGAAGGTGATGATCGCCCGCTGCCTGGCCCGTGACCCGTCGGTGCTGCTGCTGTGCGACCCGGCCGCGGGGGTGGATCCGGCTGCGCGGCAGGCGATCTACGAGCTGGTCGCCGAGCGGGCCCGCGAGGGGTTGGCCCTGCTCGTCACCTCCGCCGACGTCGGGGACCTGCTCGCGCTGTGCACGCGGGTGCTGGTCCTCGCCGACGGACGGATCGTCCGCGAGCTGCGGGGCACCGAGATCACCGAGCACGAGCTCATCCGTGCCATGGAGGAACAGTCATGACCACCCTGAAGGACACGGCGACGGAGCCCGCCGCCGCGCCGTCGTCGCCGAGGCGCTCCCCGCGCTGGGCGGCGCTCGGGCCGCAGAACATCGGCGCCGTCTACATCCTGGCGCTGATCGTGATCGCGTTCTGCATCTACCTGCCCGTCAGCTATCCCACGCTGGCCACGGTCAAGCAGATCGCCAACGGCTACTCGCTCACCGCGATGGCCGCACTGGCGCTGGTGGTCCCGCTTGCCACCCGCACCTTCGACCTCTCCTTCGCCTACGTGATGACGCTGTCCGGGGTCACCGCCGCGCACTTCGTGGTCGGCGGGGTGAACCCGGTGCTGTCGATGGTGCTGGGGATGCTCGCGGCGCTGCTCATCGGCGCGGTCAACGGCGTCGTCGTGGTCGTGATGAAGATCGACTCCTTCATCGGGACGCTCGCCACGGGATCGCTCGTGCAGGCGTTCATCATCTTCTTCACCAACGACCAGATCATCTCCGGCGTGCAGCTGGCCGGAGGGTTCTCCCAGCTGGCCCAGGTCCAGATCGCCGGGTTCACCGGGCCCGCGGTCTACGCCGTCGTCCTCGCCGCGGTGCTGTGGTTCGTGCTGGAGCACACCGTGGCCGGCCGCCGGATCTACGCGGTCGGGTTCAACCCGGACGCCGCCCGGCTGGCGACGATCAACGTCGCTCGCATCCGCTTCACCGCGCTGCTCGTGTCCTCGGCGATCGCCGGGTTCGCCGGGCTGTGCCTGGCGTCGTCGCTGTCGTCGGGGTCGCCGACCTCCGGCACCGCGTACCTGCTGCCGGCCTTCGCCGCCGTGTTCGTGGGGGCGACCCAGCTCAAGAACGGCCGGTTCAACGCCTGGGGCACCTTGATCGCCGTCGTCATGCTCGGGGCGGGCACGGTCGGCCTCTCGCTGTCCGCCGCCCCCAACTACGCCGCCCAGATGTTCACCGGCGTGGTCCTCATCGGTGCGCTCGCCGCCACCGGTCTCCAACGCCGCCGCGTCCGCCGCGGCTGACCTCCTCCAGAACAACGGAGTCCCGATGAAGAGAATCCTGTTCGCCCTGGTGGCGGGCCTGAGCGCGCTGACGCTCGCGGCCTGCGGCGCCGGGGAGCAAGCGGCCTCCTCCGGCCCGGTCGACAAGGCCGGTGTGCAGAGGGCCAAGGACACGGTCGCGCAGTACAGCACGCGCCCGACCGAGCTCAACGTGACCGCCCCGGTCGGCAAGCCGGTGCCCACCGGCAAGACCGTCGACTTCATCAGCTGCGCGGCCGCCGACTGCAACGTGATCGCCGGGGTGCTCAAGGCTTCCGCCGAGAAGCTGGGCTGGACCCTGAACGTCATCAACTCCGACGGCAGCCCGGACTCCCAGCAGAAGGCCTTCGAGCAGATCGTCCGCGACAAGGCCGACGGCGCGATCTACATCGCGATCGACCGCAGCGTCTACGAGCGGTACCTGCCGCAGCTCAAGGCCAACGGCACCTGGCTGGTCAGCGCCTGCTCGGCCAACGAGCCCGGCAACGGCATCGACTACGCGATCTGCACCCCGGACCAGCAGAAGGGCGCCGGGGAGCTGATGGCCGCCTACATCGTCGCCGACTCGGGAGGGCAGGCGAACTCGGTCTACTTCAACGTCCCGGCCTTCGTGAACCTGGTGAAGATGCAGGACGAGTTCCTGGCCCGGATGAAGGACCTCTGCGCCTCGTGCCCGACCGCGACCCAGGACATCCCGGTGACCGCGCTGGGCAACGGCGTGCCGCAGCTGATCGTCGGCTACCTGCGCGCGCACCCGCAGGTGAACTACGTGTCGCTGTCGATCGACAGCCTCGCGGCGGGCCTGCCGGCGGCGCTCAAGGCGGCCGGCCTGGATCACGTCAAGATCGTGGGTGAGGGCGGCGGCGACACCACCTGGCAGTACATCAAGACCGGCGACCAGATCGCCTCGGTGCCCTCGCCGTTCGTCGAGACGTACCTGGCCGGGCTCGACTCGATCGTCCGCCACGTGAGCGGGGCGCCGCAGGTACCCTCGCAGCTCGCGCGGTTCTGGGTGGTCACCAAGGACAACGTGGGCGACACGGACGTCAAGGTCAACGGCACCCTGCCCGTGGTCGCCGGCAGCGATGCGATGTTCCAGAAGCTGTGGGGAGTGGCCTGATGTCGACGATGATCCACACGGTGTTCAGCGACGTCGTGTCCCCGGACCGGGAGGTGGAGTTCAACGACTGGTACTCCCGGATCCACGTCCCGGACGTCACCGCGATCCCCGGGGTCGTCTCCGCCCGCCGCTTCCGGGTCGCGGACCAGAAGAGCGCGTTCGACGGCGAGGTGGCCGGCGGCTGCCGTTACCTGGTGATCTATGAGCTCGACACGGACGATCCCGCGCAGGTGGAGAAGGAGATGCAGGCCCGCTTCGCGGACGGGCGCCTGCGGCCGACCGACACCATGGCGAGCTCACCGGCGCCCGTCGCGACGTACTACGACGAGATCCCCTGACACGGTGCGGGGCCGGCACACCGCCGGCCCCGCACCGGTCGACGCCGTCCGGGTGACGCATCCCACGTCCGGCACGGGGCGCTGAGCGGGCCGCGGAGGGTCGCAGCGGCCCGCGAACCGGGTCGGACCCGCTAGAGTTAACGCGCCGGTAATCTTGCCGGCCCTCAGGGCAGACCACTCGCTGACCGTTGGGCTCCTCGGCCCCGCTACGAACCCGTCGCCTTCTCTGAGACTTCTCAGAGGATCTCCATGTCGTCGCTCATCGGTGGTACCCCGTTCTCCAGTGCGCCCGAACGGAGCGAGTCGACCGCGCCGTCGGCGTCGTTCGCGCTCCCCGTCGGCTCCACGGCGATCGTCTACTGCGAGGCCCTCTTCGGCGAGCAGGACGGCAAGACCGCGAACGGCCTGGTCAGGCACTCGGAGAAGTACGAGATCCTCAGCGTCATCGACAGCACCCGGGCCGGGGCCGACTCGGGGAGCCTCCTCGACGGCACCGCGAACGGCATCCCCGTGCTCGCGTCGCTCGCGGAGTCCATCGCGCACGCCGGTCACGTGCCCGACTACCTCATCTGCGGGCTCGCCCCCGCC
Organism: Pseudonocardia ailaonensis; assembly: GCF_039531635.1. NCBI lineage: Bacteria > Bacillati > Actinomycetota > Actinomycetes > Pseudonocardiales > Pseudonocardiaceae > Pseudonocardia > Pseudonocardia ailaonensis. The sequence continues at coordinate 122,578 of NZ_BAAAQK010000009.1, forward strand.
GACGGGCTGCTCTCGGACGACCAGCGCGTCGTGCTCCTCGACGGCATCGCCCGCGGGATGCACATCGTCAACGGCCTGCACGAGTTCCTCAACGACGACGCCGAGTTCGCCGCCGCGGCCATGATCGCCGGCGTGACCATCACCGACGTCCGCCGGCCGAAGGCCAAACGCGACCTTCACCTGTTCTCCGGGCGGATCGCCGACGTGACCTGCCCGCGGATCGCGGTCCTGGGGACGGACGGGGCGATCGGGAAGCGCACCACCGCCACCCTGCTGGTCCAGGCGCTGAACGCCCACGGGATCAGGGCGGTGATGGTCGGCACCGGCCAGACGACCCTGATCCAGGGCGGGAAGTACGGCGTCGCGCTGGACGCGCTGGTCCCCCAGTTCTGCTCGGGCGAGGTCGAGAACCAGGTCGTCGCCGCGTTCGAGGGCGAGGACCCGGACGTGATCGTGGTCGAGGGGCAGGGCGCGCTCAGCCACCCCGCGTACCTGACGTCCGCGCACATCCTGCGCGGCAGCCGCCCGGCCGCCGTGATCGTCCAGCACGCGCCGAAGCGCACCGTGCTCGGAGACTTCCCGATGGTGGCGATGCCGACGGTGGCCGGCGAGATCGCCCTCATCGAGGCCTTCGCCGACACCCGGGTCATCGGGGTCACGATCAACCACGAGGAGATGACCGAGGACGAGCTGGCCGCGGCGATCACGGAGCACGGCCGCAGCCTCGGTCTCCCCGTCACCGACCCCCTGACGCGCCCCGCGTCGGACCTGGTCGACATGGTCCTCGCGGCCTTCCCCGCACTCGCGAACACCGCACCGGTCAGCGACCCGACCACCACGGGGTGACGACGCCCCGGATACGGGCCGATCTCCACAAGATCGAACAGAACACGCGGACCCTGGTCGACCGGCTCTCGGCCGTGGGCATCCGGGTCACGGGCATCACCAAGGCCGCGCTCGGCTCCCCGGGGATCGGCGCGGCGATGCTCCGCGGGGGGGCGAGCGGCCTCGGCGACTCCCGCGTCCCGAACCTCGCGCGGCTGGCCGCGTCGGACACGTCGTCGCGGCGCACGCTGATCCGGTCACCGATGCTCAGCCAGGCGGCGTGCGTCGTCGGGGTGGCCGACGTCAGCCTGAACACCGAGTCCGTCGTCCTCGACGCGCTGGACCGCGCGGCGGCCGGCCGGAACCGCAGGCACGGGATCGTGCTCATGGTCGAGCTGGGCGACCTCCGCGAGGGGATCGCGCCCGCCGACGTCCCCGAGGCCGCCCGGGCGGTGCTGCGTCATCCGTCGCTGCGGCTCGTCGGGTTGGGCGGCAACCTCGCCTGCCAGCACGGGGTCGTGCCCGACGACCGCAACATGGGCGTCCTCACCGGACTGGTCGACGCCGTCGAGGCCCGCCACGGGATGTCCCTCGACGTCGTGTCCGGGGGCAACTCGGCCAACCTCGGCTGGGCCCTGACGACCGGCGCGGTCGGCAGGATCGACGAGCTCCGGCTCGGCGAGGCGATCCTGCTCGGCCTCGATCCGCTCCACCGGACACCGATCTCCGGCCTGCACACCGACGCGTTCACCCTGACCGCCGAGGTCATCGAGGTCGCGGTGAAACCGGCCCGGCCCTGGGGGGACCGCGCCCAGGCCGCCTACGGCGAGCCGCCGGCCCGCACCGGCAGCGGCACCGTCCGCCAGGCCATCCTGGCGATGGGCCAGCAGGACGTGGAGCTCGCCGGCCTGCAGCCGCCCGCCGGCATCGAGGTCCTCGGGATGAGCAGCGACCACCTCGTCGTCGACCACGGCGACCACGCGCTGGCCGTCGGCGACGAGATCGACTTCGGGGTCGGGTACGGGGCGCTCGTGCGGGCGATGACCTCGCCCTTCGTCACCACGGTCGAGCACTCCGGACCGCCCGTCCCGACAACCGACCGGGCAGGTGCAGTGCACGAGCGACGGGCGGGGTGACGGCCCGCTACGTCGTGGTCCGCGACGTGAGGCCCGCACTCTCGACCTGCATCGAACCGATCGACTCCACGAACTGCCTGCCCGACCCCGTCAGACAGCCGAGATGCGGCTGAACCGCGTCGAGGAGCCACGCGCTCCTCGACCGGCACCGGTCCGCACGGGTCGCCGCGTCCGCCCACCGGTCGACCCCGCCGGCACTCGCGGCGGCATCGAGGAACACCGACAGCGCGAGATAGACGTGCATCGAGGTGAGGACCCTGTCGACCGGCCAGCCACCGGCGCCGGGCTCGTCCTCGTGCCACGCCGGGGTGGTCCGCGGTGAGGTCTCCTGCCGGAACCCCGGGGCGAACAGCGGGCGGATGTAGTCGATGTCCAGGAACTTGAGGTGGAACGCCTCGTGGACCAGGGCCTCGGCGGCCACGGCGTCGTCGGCCAGGACGTCCGGCGAGAGGATCAGCACGCCGGGCAGCCCGGGCAGGGTGAACGAGTTGAACGTGTGTCCCTCGGCGTCGAACTCCCCGAGCACCACCATGAAGACGTGGCGCAGCGCGCTGGTGGCCAGGTCCGGCGCGATCTCGCAGGCGAGCCGGGCGCCCCTCGTGAGGACCTCGACCTGCGGTCGGGAGGCCGCCAGGACACGGAACTGCGGGACGCGTTTGTGGATCTCGTCCACGAACCGCCGCCCGGGCAGCGTGCCCCGTTCGTCGCCGGCCCAGACGTGGCCGAACTCGGCGGTCGGGCCGAGGAGGGCACCGCGCCCGTCCGCGTCGAGCAGCGTCCGTTCCCCGGCCCCGTCGAGGGCCAGGGCCGCGGCGGTGAGCAGGTCGTCGAGCATCACCGGGTCGATGGTGTCCATGCCTTCGGCGACCAGGCAGACCCCGTCCTCGACGGTTCGTCTGACGAGCGGGTCCCGGAAGAGACCGGTCCGCAGTCCCGGCATCTCGTCGAGCCGGGTCAGCAGGTGCTTCGCGCCGGCCGACTCCTCGGCGACGAGACCCAGGAGTCCGGTGTAGACCGATGCGACCTCGCCGGCGATGAATGCGTGGCTCCCGAACGGAATGCCGTCGGCGAGCACGGATTCGACGGCGATCGCCCCGGCCGTTCCGTCACGCATGGTAGTAGAAGAGGGGGCAGAAAAGGGTGCCCACCTCGGCATAGGCGTAGGTGCAGAACAGTTCCACCGGCCCCTCGGTCACGGGTCCCTCGTCGTCCGCCGCCGCGTGCGAGGTCCGCCTCGCCATCTCGAGACCCCGGATGAGGACGTCGAACACCTCTGCTCTCGAGCCGAGTCCCGGTGTGCCGCTGCCGGTCTGCTGGGTCGAGTCCGTCATGAGATTCCTCCGCAGCGCCCGTTGGCTTCTAGTTGATGTACAGGACGGGGCAGTAGTGCTGGCCGTCGTAGTAGAGGCCGGCGCAGAAGAGGCTGTCCGGCTCCACCCCCACGTCGGGTCCGACGGTGTCGCGCGCCGCCACCAGGCCTCGCATCAGGACGTCGATGATCGGGGCCCCCTGGCGTGGCCCGGTGTCGCCACCGGCGGGACCGGAGTCGGTGGGCTGTGCGGAATCGGTCATCGCTTTCCTCGCATCCGGGGCGGCGTCGATCTCGATCGGTCCATTCTGTCGGCCCGCCGGGCCCTCTCCAATGCGTACAAGTGCGTACGGTGCGCCGGCGTTGTCCCGCGCCGGCGCGGGACGACGTACCGGTGACCGGGATTCTCCGGCGGGTGAGCCACGCCACCGCGCTTACGGTCTTCGACGCCAACCCCCCGGCAGCCCACGGTCGACCGGATCGGACCGTCGGAGAACTGGAGTCCAGGTGAGCGTGCCAGACATGAGGACCGCGAGGTCGACGAGGACCAGCCGGTTCGCCGGCATCGCAGTGGCCGCAGCCGTTGCCCTGACGGCCACGGCATGCGGATCGAACGCGTCCGGGAGCTCGGACGAGATCGTGATCGGTTCGATCGGCAGCTACACCGGCCGAACGGCGTCGACGATCGGCCCGGCCCGCGACGGCATCCAGATGTGGGCCGACTCGGTGAACGCCGCCGGCGGCATCAAGGGCAAGAAGGTCAAGCTCATCATCGAGGACGACGCCGGCAACGCCACCACGGCGCTGGCGAAGGTCAAGGAGCTCGTCGAGCAGGACCACGTCAGCGCGATCGTCTCGGACAACAGCGTCCCCAGCCCGACCTGGTCGCAGTACGTCGAACAGAAGAAGATCCCGGTGGTCGGCGGATTCTCACTGACCCCGCCCTTCTACACCTCCCCGATGTTCTTCCCGACCGGCGCCAGCACCTCCGCGCAGACCTATGCCGAGCTCGAGGTCGCGAAGACCTTCGGGCCCAAGGTCGCGTCGTACGTGTGCGCCGAGAGCCCGAACTGCGCGGCGCTGAGTGCGTTGCAGGACCAGGTCGCGGCGACCGTCGGTGTCGATCTGGTGATCAACCAGAAGGTGTCGTCGACCGCGCCGAGCTACGCGCCGCAGTGCCAGGCGAGCATGGCCGCGGGCGCGAACTCGATGATCATCAAGGTGCCGGTGCGACCGGTGATCGAACAGTGCCGCACGCTCGGCACGCCGATGGGGTTCGTCTCCGGCGGCGGCAACGTCACCGCCGACGTGCTGGCGAGCCCCGCGGCGCAGGGTCTGAAGAACGTCGACAACCGCTACCCGCTCTACGTCGACGCGATCGCGGCGCGCACGGAGCCCGGGCGCGCCTTCACCCAGGCCGTGGCGACACTCGCGCCGGCTCTCCAGGGCAAGGTGCAGCCCTTCTACTCCGCCGCGTACATCGACGGGATGCTGTTCAAGGCCGCCGTCGAGGCGTCGGGCTCCGAACAGGTCACCCCCGAGTCCGTGCTCGCGGGCCTCTACGCCCTGCCCCAGGGCTTCGACCTGGGCGGGCTCATCCCGCCGCTGACCATCGTCAAGGACAAGCCGACGGTGACCAACTGCTCGTTCCTGACCGAGATCAAGGACGGCCAGTGGGCGCCCGCCGACCAGCTGACGGTGTGCGCACCGCAGGAGCTGACCACGCGCCTGGCCCAGCAGAAGTAGCCGACGATGCTGACCTACATCGTCATCGGGATCGTCCTGGGGTCGGTCTACAGCCTGGCCGGCATCGGCCTGGTCCTGACCCACCGGACCTCCGGGGTCTTCAACTTCGCCCACGGCGCGCTCGCGACGGTCTCGGCGTTCGTGTTCTACACCCTGTACGTCACCTGCGAGCTCCCGTGGCCCGTCGCCGCGGTGGTCGCGGTCCTCGTGGCCGGACCGCTGATGGGCTACCTGCTCGAGCTGCTCACCCGGACGCTGCCGAGCGCGCCGCTCGCGGTCCAGGTCGTGACCACCGTCGGGGTCGTGCTGATCGTGGAGGCATCGGTCACGCTCATCTACGGGCGGGCCGAGCTGCGCACCGTCCCGCAGTTCCTGCCCGAGACGCGCATCGTGATCGGCTCGACGGTCGTCACGACCGCCCAACTGATCATGGTCGCCTTCGTGCTGGTCGCGAGCGTCGCGCTGTACCTGCTGTTCACCCTGACCCGCACCGGCCTGGCCATGCGGGCGGTGGTCGACGATCCCGGGCTGCTCGACCTGTCCGGCCGCAGCCCGGTCGGGGCCCGGCGCTGGGGCTGGAGCATCGGGGTCACCTTCGCGGCGGCCTCCGGGGTCGCGATCGCCCCGCTGGTCCCGCTCGACGCCGAGACGCTCACCCTGCTCGTCGTCCAGGCCTTCGGCGCGGCGGCGGTCGGGTCGTTCAGCAGCCTGCCGCGCACCTACCTCGGCGGCCTGGCCATCGGCGTGGCGTCGTCGCTGGCGACGATGGTCTTCCCGGACGGGCCGCTCAGCGGCCTGCCCAGCGCCCTGCCGTTCGTCGTCCTGTTCCTCGTCCTGCTGCTCTCGCCCAAGCGGGTGCTCGGGCACCGCACGCTGCTGGCCCCGCCCCGTGCGCCGGCCTGGCGGATGCCCGGGCGCTTCCAGTCCGGCGCGGCGCTCGCCCTGGTCGTGGTGGTCGCGGCGGCACCGCTCTACGCGGGCTACCACCTGGGCGGCTTCACGCTGAGCCTGGCCTACGTCATCCTCTTCCTGGCGCTGGGCCTGCTCACCCGGCTCTCCGGTCAGGTGTCGCTGGGCCACGTGACGTTCATGGCGATCGGGGCGTGCGCCTTCGTGCAGCTCACCGCGCTGTTCGACCTGCCGTGGGGGGTGACCCTGCTGCTGGCGTCCCTGGTGGCGGTGCCGGTCGGCGCGCTGCTGGCGATCCCCGCCATCCGGCTGTCGGGCCTGTACCTGGCGCTGGCGACCTTCGGGTTCGCCGTCGTCGTGACGTACCTGGTCTTCCCGCTGCCCTGGATGTTCGGCAACGAGGGCGCCACGATCGCCGTGGACCGCCCGGGCGACGGCTGGCTCGCGACGGACGCGGGCTACTTCTACCTCGTACTCGCCCTGGTGGTCGTGGTCGCCGTGCTCGTCACCGCCGTGACCCACAGCAGGCTCGGCCGGCTGCTCGGCGCGCTGAACGACAGCGTCCGCGGGCTGGAGGCGACCGGGGTGTCGGTGAACGTGGCCCGGGTGCTCGTGTTCTGCCTGTCGGCCTTCCTCGCCGCCTTCGCCGGGGTGCTCGGCGCGGCGGGACAGCAGGCGGTGACCGCGGACTCCTACGGGCCGCTGCCCTCGCTCACGATCTTCGCCCTCGTCGTGATCAACCCGGGGCGCGCGCCCTGGTACGCGGTGCTCGGCGCCGTCGGCGTCGGTCTGGTGCCGTCCTACCTGGACGCCGCCGCCTCCGCGAACTACCTCAACCTGCTGTTCGGCCTGGGCGCCGCGACCTTCGCCCTCGCCTCCACGCGTGGGCACGGAGGGGCGCCGAAGTGGGTCCGGCGCTTCGAGCGCGCCCGCCCGGAGGACGCCGAGCCGGCGGCCGCACCGGTGCCCGCGCCCGCGGTCCGGACCGGGCGTCCGGCGGCCGGGACACCCGTCGAGATCATGGACGTCCGGGTGCGCTTCGGCGGGCTGACCGCCGTCGACGGTGTCTCGCTGGCCGTTCCCGCCCACCGGGTCACCGGGCTCATCGGCCCCAACGGCGCGGGCAAGACGACGACGTTCAACGCCTGCTGCGGGCTGGTCCGCCCGGCGTCCGGACGGGTCCTGCTCGACGGCCGCGACCTCGGTCGCGCCGGGCTGGGCCCGCGGGCGCGCCGCGGGCTCGGCCGCACGTTCCAGCAGATGGCGCTGTTCGACTCGGCCACCGTCCGGGAGAACGTCGCGCTCGGCGTGGAAGGGGCACTCGCCGGCGGCAACCCGCTGCGCCACGTGGTGGGCACCCGCAGCGACCGCGCCCGGATCGCCGCCGAGGCCGAGGCCGCGATCGAGCTGTGCGACCTCGGGGGGATCGCCGACCGCGTCGTCGGGTCGCTGTCCACCGGGCAACGACGGCTGGTCGAGCTGGCCCGGTGCCTGGCCGGGCCGTTCCACGTGTTGCTGCTCGACGAGCCGTCGGCGGGGCTGGACCGCGTCGAGACCGTGCGGTTCGGGGACGTCATCGAGCGGGTGGTCCGCGAGCGCGAGGTGGCGGTGCTGCTCGTCGAGCACGACATCGCACTGGTCAGTCGCCTGTGCTCGTACCTGTACGTGCTCGACTTCGGCAAGCTGATCGCCGAGGGCCCGCCCGGGGAGATCCTGTCCTCGCCCGCCGTGCGCGCCGCATATCTCGGCGACGGGGCGGTGGAGGGATACGCGTCGGCCGCCTCCGGGCCCTCCGAAGAACCTGCGTTGGGAGTGTCATGACGACCGCGAACGCGCTCTCGCTGCAGGACGTGCGGGCCGGGTACGACAAGGCCACGGTGCTCTGGGACCTCGACCTCGACCTGCCGGCGGGCTCGATCGCCGCGCTGCTCGGCCCGAACGGTGCCGGCAAGACGACGGTGATGCGCACCGCCGCCGGCCTGCTCCGGCCGGGTGCGGGCGCCGTCACCCTGGGCGGCACCGACGTCACCCGGGCCACGCCCCACGAACGGGCCCGGCGCGGCCTGTGCATGGTTCCCGAGGGGCGCGGCATCTTCCGCAACCTGACCGTGCACGAGAACCTGCGGATCCAGGCGCCGCCCTGGGTCCCGGTCGGCGACGCGGTCGAGAAGGCGGTCGCCACCTTCCCCGTGCTGGGCCGACGTGGCCGACAGGCGGCGGGCAGCCTCTCCGGCGGCGAGCAGCAGATGCTCGCGATGGCCCGCGCCTTCATGGCCGAGTGGCGGGTCGTGCTGCTCGACGAGGTCTCGATGGGGCTCGCGCCCCGGGTGGTGGACGAGATCTACACCGCCGTCCGCGAGCTGGCGAGCGGGGACGTCGCGCTGCTGATCGTCGAGCAGTACGTCGGGCGGGTCCTCGGCCTGGCCGACACGGTCTTCATGCTCGACCACGGCAGCCTCACCTACTCCGGGCCCGCGTCCGGCGTGGACGAGGAGCGCCTCACCGCCGGGTACTTCGGCGGCTCCCCCGCCGACGTCCGCTGACCGGCCGAGAAGGACCAGACCCCGTACCGCTGATCGGGACGCGGGGCCCGGTCCACCGCCGTGCCCTGGTCACCCTGGTCCCACCCCGTCCGAAGGAGAGTCCATGAACACGCAGCACGACGTGCTGGACAGGATCGCCGCAGCCAAGGAGATGCTGGCGGAGCAGGCCGACGAGGCCGAGCGGCTGTGCCGGCTGCCGGACGCCACCGCGAAGGCGCTCAAGGACACCGGGGTCATCCGGCTGCTGCAGCCCAGGCGGTACGGCGGCTACGAGGTCGATCCGCAGGTCTTCTTCCGGGCGGTCATGGACATCGCGTCCTGCTGCGGCGCGTCGGGCTGGGTCAGCGGCATCGTCGGGGTGCACCCCTGGGAGCTCGGCCTGCTGCCGGAGCAGGCGCAGGAGGAGGTCTGGGGCGACGACCCGGATACCTGGATCAGCTCGACCTACATGCCCGGCGGCGTGGCCCGCCGGGTGGACGGCGGCTACGTCCTCGACGGGCGGTGGCAGTTCTCCTCCGGCAGCGACCACTGCGACTGGATCTTCCTCGGCGCCTTCCTCGCCGAGGCCGACGGCACCCGCGTCACCCCGCCGGTGATCCTGCACATGCTGCTGCCGCGCAAGGACTACCAGGTCGTCGAGGACAGCTGGCACGTCGTGGGGCTCAGCGGCACCGGCAGCAACGACATCATCGTCGAGGACGCGTTCGTCCCGGGGTACCGGGTGATGGACAGCGCCGACGTCGTCGACCCGAGCGGTCGGGAGCACCTGCCCGCGACGTACCGCTACCCGTTCTCCTCGGTGTTCCCGAACGCCATCACCGCCTCGATCCTCGGGATCGCCGAGGGCGCGCTGGACTGCGTGCTCACGCGCCAGCGCGCGCGGTCGCAGCCGCGCGGCGGGAAGCCCTACGCCGAGGACCCCCACTCCAACGCCGCCATCGGGCACGCGGCGGCCGACATCGCGGCGGGCCGGGCGCAGCTGTTCGGCAATCTCGCCGAGGTCGGCGCGCTGATCGCGGAGGGCAGGCCGGTCCCGATGGAGCTGCGGGTCCGCTCGCGCCGCGACCAGGTGCGCAGCAGCTGGCGCGCCGTCGCCGCGCTCGACGAGCTGTTCGCCCGCTCCGGGGGCGGTGCCCTGCGCACCGACGACAACCCCCTGCAGCGGCTCTGGCGCGACGCGCACGCCGGGCTCGTCCACGCCATCAACGTCCCCGGCCCCACACTGGCCAGCTTCGCCGACCACGCCATGGACCGTCCCCTCTCGGAGGCCCTGATCTGATGACCACGATCGACATGACCGCGACGTTCGAGCAGACCAGCCGGATGTCGGCGGCCGGCCTGCACTACCACGACCACGGGGCCGGGCCGGCCCTGGTCCTGCTGCACGGCTCGGGCCCCGGCGTCACCGGATGGACCAACTTCGCCGACAACCTCGACGTCCTGGGCCCCCACTTCCGCTGCCTCGTCGTCGACATGCCCGGCTACGGGGGCAGCTACATCCCGGACGAGCTGGACCGCCCGTACCCCGCACTCGCCGCGCCCGCGGTCCTCGGCCTGCTCGACGAGCTCGGGATCGGCAAGGCCCACTTCCTGGGCAACTCGATGGGCGCGGGGGTCACCGCGCAGCTCGCGCTGCTCGCCCCCGAACGCGTGGACCGGCTGGTGCTCATGGGCCCCGGCGGGGTGGGGCTCAGCGTGTTCGGCCCCAGCCCCAGCGAGGGCATCAAGCGGCTGATGGACTTCAACGACGCCCCCAGCCGCGAGACGCTGCGGGCGTGGCTGGAGACGATGGTCTTCGACCAGGCGCTGCTCACCGACGAGCTCCTCGAGCGGCGGTGGGAGCAGTCGCAGCGGCCCGGGGCGATCGAGTGGAGCCGGCGCACCTACGACTTCCTCTACCGCCGCACGCCCCCGGCGAACCCGCCGGTGCCGTTGTGGGCGCAGAGCGCGCGCATCACCGCGCCGACGCTGATCACGTGGGGCCGCGACGACCGCGTGCTGCCGCTGGACCACGCGATCCTGCCCGCCCGCCTCATGCCGAACGCCGAGCTGCACGTCTTCCCGCGCTGCGGGCACTGGGCGATGATCGAACGGAAGGCGGACTTCGAGCGGGTGGTACTGGACTTCCTCACCCGTCCGTAGTCCCCATGTGCAGAAAGGTCGAGAATGACCGCCATTCGGGAGAAGTTCCGGGCCCGCGTCGGTGAGCCGGGGCTGATCATCGCGCCCGGTGCCGCGGACGTGCTCACCGCGAAGCTCGTCGAGCAGCTCGGCTTCGAGGCGGTGTACGTGGGCGGGTACGGAATCGCGTCGGTCGCCCACGGGCTGCCCGACACCGGGCTCGTCCCCGTCACCGAGCTCATCGCGCACGCCGGCGCCATCGCCGGTGCCGTCGACCTGCCCGTGATCGCCGACCTCGACGACGGCGGCGGCACGCCGATCCGGATCCGCCACCACGTCCGCCTGCTCGAGCGGGCCGGGATCGCCGCCTTCCACCTCGAGGACCTGGACCTCGGCGGCGGCAAGCACCTCGGCACGGACGAGCGGCTGCGTCCGCTCGAGGCCGCCGTCGCGAACGTGCAGGCGGCCGTGGACGCCCGGTCCGACGAGGACCTGCTGGTGATCGGCCGGACCGACGCGCTGGCGGCGGGCCGGGGCCTCGACGAGGCGATCGACCGGCTGGGCGCCTACGCCGAGGCCGGTGCCGACCTCGTGTTCGCCGCGGCCCTGCACCCGTCGGACGTCGCGCGGGTCGCCGCGGCGGTCGACCGGCCGCTGCTGAACACCTTCATCCCCGACGCCGCGGCGCCGGACCAGCTCGACACCTCGGAGCGGGACGGGGCGCGGATCGTGGTGCACTCCAGCAGCGCCTTCCGCGTGGCCTACGAGGCTGTGCGCGGGCTGCTCGTGGAGCTGAAGGCGGAGCGCACCGACCGCTCCCTGGGCTCCTGGGACACCGTCCGTGCGCAGATCGACGACACGATCGGCGCCCGCGCGTGGCGGCGGTACCTGCCGTGAAGGGCACGATGGCGGGGCAGATCCTGGCCCGGCGGTGCGGCAGGGAGGTCACTCCCGGAGAGGCCGTCCGCGTCCCGGTCGACGTGGTGTGCCTGACCGACGGCACTCCCCTGGGCTTCCTGGCCGACGGGGTACACCGGGTCTGGGACCCCACCCGCGTGATCATGACGTTCGACCACCTGGACCGGGTGCGGATGCCCGCGCTGCACCAGGGCAAGCGTGCCTTCCTCGACGCGCAGGGCATCCCTCCGGAGAACTTCTTCGGCATCGGGCGCCACGGGATCTCGCACCAGATCCCGGCGGAGCACGGCTGGGCGCTGCCGGGCGCGGTGTTCGCCGGCGGCGACACCCAGGCCGCGACGATGGGCGCGATGAACGCGCTGGCGCTCGCGACGAACGAGAGCACGCACAACACGCTCGCCACCGGCGACGTCTGGCTGATCGTGCCGGAGTGCGTGTCGGTGCGCCTGGAGGGGGAGCTGGCGCCGGGCTTCGTGGCCAAGGACGTCACCGAGCACCTCCAGCAGGTCCTCGCGGGGGTCGCCGAGGGCACGATCGTCGAGTTCGGCGGGCCCGCGGTGGAGCACCTGTCGATCGACACGCGGCTCGGGATCGCCAACGTCGCCAACAACATCGGCGCGCTGTCGATGCTGTTCCCCCCGGACCGCGTGCTGCTGGATCACGTGCGGGACCGCGCGAAGTATGCCTACGAGCCGGTGCACCCCCGGCCGGACGCCGGGTACGCCGCGGAGGTCGTCGTCGACCTCGGGGAGGTCCGGCGGCAGGTCCGCGGCCCCGACGACGGCGCGCCGCCGCGCCCGGTCGAGGAGCTCGACGGGCTGGAGGTCACCGCGGCGTACGTGGGGTCCTGCTCCTCGGCCCGCATCGCCGACCTCGAGCTGGTGGCGCGCATCGTCCGCGGTCGCACGGTCCACCCCGGGGTGCGGTTCGTGGTCACGCCGATCTCGTCGCTCGTCGCGGCCGAGGCGGCCCGGCGCGGGTACCTCGAGACCATGCTGACCGCGGGCGTCACCGTGACCACCCCCGGCTGCGGTGCCTGCTTCGCGGGCAACCAGTCCCCGCTGCTGCTCGAGCCGGGCGACCGCTGCGTCACGACGTCCGTGGAGAACAACCGCGGCCGGATGGGCAGCCCCGAGGCGGACATCTACATCACCGACCCGGCCGTCGTCGCGGCCTCGGCGCTCGCCGGACGGGTCACCGATCCCGAGCCCTACCTGGAGGACCGTGCCCATGCCGTCGCTTAGGGGCCGGGTCTGGCAGCTCGGCGACGGCTTCGGCTGCCACCGGATCGTGCCGAACCGCTTCGACTTCCGGCGCACCGCGGACTGGGCCGCCGCCGAGGAGCACCTCTTCGAGGAGTCCGGGCTGGACTTCGCCGACCGGATCGGGGCCGGGGACCTGCTCCTCGCGGGCACCTCCTTCGGCCGCGGCCACGCGCACTACCACCTGCAGGCGGTCAAGGCCTTGCAGCGGCGCGGGATCGGCGCGGTGTTCGCGGTCAGCTTCAACGCGATCTTCCAGCGCACCGCGATCAACGAGGGCTTCCCGGCCTGGGCCTACGGCGCCCCGCTCGCCGAACTGGTCGGCGCGGGCGACGAGCTCGAGATCGACCTGGGCACCGGTCTGGCCCGCAACACGGGCACCGGTGGGACCCGGCAGCTGCCGCCCGTGGCCGAGGTGGTCCGCGAGATCCTGGACGCGGGTGGCCTCGAGGCGTCGACCCTGGCCCGCCTCGCGAGGTAGAAACATCTCGGCAGGTCTCGAACCCCAACGACGGGAAGAGGAGCGGGAAGACAACATGGACTCCTACGGCGGCAACGGGACCCTCACGGCACGTCCGGACGAGGACGGACCGATGCCGGACGTCGGCGCCCCGGCCACGGCCGTGGACGCTCTGCACGACGACACGTCTCTGGTCAGCAAGGCCTTCCGCATCCTCGACGCCGTGGCGTCGAACCGGGCCGGGGCGACGATCAGCGACCTCAGCGCCAGCACCCAGCTTCCCCGCTCGACGGTCCACCGGATCTCCCGGACGCTCGTGGACCTGGGTGCCCTGGTGCGCACCAACTCTGGTCTGCAGCTGGGCATGCGGCTGTTCGAGCTGGGGGGCCTGGTCCCGGCCCAGACGCGGCTGCGCCGTGAGGCGACGCCCTACATGGCCGAGCTCTACAGCAGCACGCACCAGACGATCCACCTCGGCGTCCTCGAGGGGACCGACGTCGTGTGCGCGGCGAAGCTCGCCGGCCACCAGACGGTCAGCCCGGCCTCGCAGGTGGGGGTGCGCATCGCCGCCCACCAGTGCTCGCTCGGGAAGGCGATGCTCGCGTTCGCGCCCGAGGAGACGGTCGAGCGGGTCATCGCCACCGGGCTGCCCGCCGCGACCGGTCAGACCATCACCTCACCGGACGCGCTGCGCCGGCAGCTGGCGGAGATCGCCCGCATGGGGGTGGCCTTCGACCGCGAGGAGGGCACGGTGGGTGTGCGCTGTGTCGCCGCGCCGGTGCTCGACGCCCACGGCGAGAGCATCGCGGCGATCTCGATCACCTCGGTGCGGGCGAAGTTCGACGTGCCGAACTTCTCCGCCGCGGTCCGTGCCGCGGCCCTGGGGATCTCCCGCTACCACGGCTACCGCTGACGGAACCCGCCCCCGAGCGTCACCGTGAGGGGGCGGGTGTAGAACTCGCGCGCGGCGGCGCCCTGCTCGTGCGGCCCGTACGAGGAGGCCTTCGTGCCCCCGAAGGGTGCCCAGTAGTCCGCGCCGGTGGTGGGCGAGTTGACCCGCACCATGCCGGTGTCGACCTGCTCGGTGAAGCGGAGCGCGGCGTCGAGGTCGCGGGTGTACACGCTGGCGGCCAGGCCGTACGGGGTCGCCGAGGCCAGGTCGAAGGCCGCGTCGGCGTCCGGGGCGGAGACGACGGCGGCCACCGGCGCGAACACCTCGTCGGCCAGCAGCGCGTCGCCGGCGTCCACCTCGACGAGGGTCGGTGCCAGCAGGAACCCGTCGTCCAGCGCTGCCCCGCCGGTGTGGACCCGCCCGCCGCTGCGGGCGAGCGCGGCCAGCGCGCCGGAGCGGGCGGCGTCGCTGATCACGGGGCCGACCGCGGTACCGGGCGACGCGGGGTCACCGACGCCGAGCTGTTCCACGGCGGCCACGAGCCGCTCCCGGAGGCCGCCCAGGACGGCCCGTTCCACGATGATCCGGCTGGTCGCGGTGCACTTCTGCCCGGCGAAGGCCATCGCCGCGCCCGCGATCGACCGCGCGGCCGCGTCGAGGTCGGCGTCGGCGAGGACGACCGATGGGTTGCTGCCACCCATCTCGGCCTGGCAGGGGATCCCGAGCTCCGCGGCGGCCCGGACGACGATCCGGCCGACGGCGGTGCTGCCGGTGAAGCTCACCGCGTCGACGTGCGGGAGCAGCGCCCGCACCACGTCCCCCTCCCCCGCGACGAGCGCGACGGTGCCGTCGGGCACGTGCTCACCCAGCAGCTCGACGAGTGCGGTGGCGGTCGCGAGCGCGGCGGTCGACGGCTTGAGCAGCACCGCGTTCCCGACCGCGAGGGCGGGCGCGGCCTTCCAGAGCGGGATCGCCAGCGGGAAGTTCCACGGCGTCACCAGCGCGACGGCGCCGAGGGGCCGCCGGACCGTGTAGGTGAGGGCGCCCGGCTCGCCGCCGGGGAGGTGCTCGCCGTCGGCGAGCACCGCGGTGGTGGCGTGGTAGTGGAGCAGGTCGACGCTGCGGCGCACCTCCCCCGCGGCCTCGCCGACCGGCTTGCCGACCTCCCGGACGAGCAGGGCGGTGAACTCGTCCCGGCGGGCGTCGAGCGCCGCGGCCGCGGCGTGCAGGGCTCGCGCCCGTTCCGGTCCGGTGGTGTGGCGCCACGCCCGGCCGGCGCGGGCAGCGGACGCGGCGGCCCGCTCGATCTCGCGAGGGGTGGCGTCGGGCCGCTCGACCACGACCTCGTCGGGGCGGTACGGGTCGACGCTGGTCAGGAGGGCCATCGCCTCAGCCACCCGCCGCCGCGCGCACCTGGCTCAACGTCCGGGTGTGCGACAGCGCCTCGGGCGAGACCGGCAGGTGCAGGAGCGCCGGACCGCCGGACGCGAGCGCGCGGTCGAAGGCGCCGTCGAACTCCTCGGTGGTCTCCACCCGCTCCGCGTGGGCGCCGAAGGCGCGGGCGAGCGCGACGAAGTCGGGACTCCTCAGGTCCGTCCCGATCACCCGGCCGGGATGGTGGGCCTCCTGGTGCATCCGGATGGTGCCGTACATGCCGTTGTCCGCGACGAGCACGACGAGGTTCGCCCCGTACAGCACGGCGGTCGCGAGCTCCTGGCCGTGCATGAGGAAGTCACCGTCGCCGGCCACGCACACCACGACCCGTTCCGGGTGCCGCAGCGCCGCGGCCACCGCGGCGGGCAGCCCGTACCCCATCGAGCCGCTGACCGGGGCCAGCTGCGCGCCGAGCGTGCGGTAGGTGTGGAAGCGGTGCACCCAGCCCGAGAAGTTGCCGGCGCCGTTGGTCACCACCGCGTCGCCGGGCAGCCGTTCGGCCAGGCCGCGCACGACGCGGGCCAGGTCGAGGCGTTCGGTGCCGGACGGGGGCTGCTGCCATCGGTCGAACGCCGCCCGGCAGTCGGCCCGCCACGCCGACCAGGGCACCGCGGCTGCGGGCTCGACGAGGTGCAGCAGGCTCGCGAACCCGACGGGCGACGCGTTGACCGCGAGCGAGGGGGCGTGGACCTTGCCGAGCTCCTCGGCGCCGGCGTGCACGTGGATCAGCTGTCGGCCGGGCACCGGCGGGGCGAGCAGGCGGTAGCCGTTCGTGCTCATCTCGTCGAGCCGCGCGCCGGCGACGAGGACGAGGTCGGCCTCGGCGACCCGCGCGGCGAGCGCCGGATCGCCCCCGACACCCAGGCTGCCGACGTAGCAGGGATGGGCGTTGTCCAGCCGGTCCTGCTGACGGAACGCCGCGACCACCGGGAGGTCCCACGCCGCGACGAAGCGCTCGAAGGCCTTGGCCGAGTCGGCGTCCCAGCGTGAGCCACCCACGACGACCAGCGGACGCCGCGCGCCGGCCAGTGCCTCACCGAGCGCGCCCATCTGCTCCGCGGACGGGTACGTCTCGATGGGTTCCGCCACCGGTAGCGCGGGAACGGCGTCGACGGTGTCCGTGAGCATGTCCTCGGGCAGGGCCAGCACGACCGGCCCCGGGCGCCCGGACTGTGCGACGGCGAAGGCGCGCGCCACGTACTCGGGCACCCGCTCGGCGGTCTCGACCTGCCCGACCCACTTCGCCATCGGCGCGAACATCCGCCGGTAGTCGATCTCCTGGAAGGCCTCCCGCTCCGCGTCCCCCCGGCCGACCTGCCCGATGAAGAGGATCATCGGGGTCGAGTCCTGCGCCGCGATGTGGACGCCCGCGGAGGCGTTGGTCGCGCCGGGCCCGCGCGTGACGAAGCAGATCCCCGGGCGGCCGGTGAGCTTGCCGTCCGCCTCCGCCATCATCGCCGCACCGCCCTCCTGGCGGCAGGTGACGACCTGGACGGACCGGCGGACGTCGTACAGCCCGTCGAGGACCGCGAGATAGCTCTCCCCCGGCACGCAGAACACCCGATCGACGCCGTGGGCGACGAGGGCGTCGACGACCAGCTCGCCGCCGGTGCGCGGCGGTCGGGGGGCGGTCACGACGCCACCGTGAGATCGCCGAGATCGCCGAGATCAAGGACCATCCGGTACTTCACGTCTCCTCTTTCCAGACGGTCCAAGGCCGTCGCGATCTCGGCCGAGGGCAGGACCTCGACGTCGGCGGTGATGCCGTGCTCGGCGCAGAAGCCGAGCATCTCCCGCACCCGGGCGGGGCTGCCGGTCCCCGAACCGGACAGGCTGTGCCGGCCCACCCGCAGCGCGCGGGTCTCGACCTCCACGGTCGGGGGGATGCCCAGCAGGCACAGCGTGCCGTGGAGGCGCAGGGCGCGCAGATAGGGCGACAGGTCGTGGCGGCGGGACGCGGTGTCGAGGACGAAGTCGAAGCGCCGGGCCTGCGCCGCCATCGCGTCGGGATCGGACGAGACGACCACCTCGTCGGCCCCGAGTGCCGTGATGTCCGCGACGCGGTCCGGTGTGGCTGTGAAGGCCACGACCTCGGCGCCGAGCGCCTTCGCGAACTTCACCCCGAGGTGGCCGAGCCCGCCGATGCCGACGACCCCGACGGTGCTCCCCGGCCCGACCTCCCAGTGCCGCAACGCTTCCCACGAGGTGATCCCGGCACACATCAGGGGTGCCGAGGCCGCCGGGTCGAGCCCGTCGGGGAGCCGGTGGACCCAGGCCTCGGCCACGACGTACTCGGTGCTCCAGCCGCCCTGGGTGCGCCGGCCGTCGCGCCGGTCCACGCCCAGGTACGTCAGCGTGGGGCCGCCGTCGGAGCAGTGGTTCTCCGCACCGGCCCGGCACTCGTCGCACGCGCCGCAGGAGTCGACGCAGTTCCCGACCGCCACCTCGTCCCCGACCCGGAAGCGGGTGACCGCGTCGCCGACCGCCCGCACCCGGCCGACGAACTCGTGGCCGGGCACGAGCGGCAGGCCGGGCTCCCGCGCGCCGTGGATCGCCTCGACGTCGCTGTAGCAGACCCCGCAGTACGTGACCGCGACGGCGACGTCGTCGGGCCGCAGGTCGCGGCGCTCGAAGGACCAGGGCTGCACCGGGCCGCCGGGGGTGCGGACGGCGAGACCGACCGTGGGTCGCATCGGGGCCGGTCAGCCGAGGATCGTGGAGCGGACCCCGGCCCGGATCTCGAACCACTCGGCGTCCGGGTAGTCCTCCCGCGCCAGGGGCGTGCGGACCTCCTCGAGGCTCGGACCGATCCGGGCGGCGACCGGTGCCAGCGCCTCCAGGTCGAAGCCGAACAGGCCCGCCGCGTTGCCGCCGAGCAGCTTGCGGATGTTCGTCTCGTCCACGCCGGCCAGCGACAGCCGGATCGCCTCGCGGGAGTACGGCGAGGTCGCGTCGGTGTGCGGGTAGTCCGAGCCCCACATGATGTGGTCGACGCCGAGCTCGAAGCAGTCCTCGATCTCGACCGGCCGCAGGGGGTGTCCGACGTAGCAGTTGCGCTTCCAGTACTCCCAGGCCGTCATGCTGAGGGCCTCGTACGCGCCGCGGAAGAACATGTCCGCCCACGGCCGCTTCTTGGCGCCGGTGATGGTGGCGTCCAGGCGGTTGAGCGCCTGGGGGATCCAGTTCACGCCCTGCTCGGTGAAGACGTACCTCAGGTCCGGGTGGCGCTCGAAGACCCCGCCGAGGATCAGCGTCCACAGGCTCCGCTGCGCGAAGTAGCTCTGCTCGTAGGACGAGATGCCGGCGCTCGCCGGGTGGTCCGGGTAGTCCGGGATGCCGGTGCCCTCGTGCTGGCAGACCGGGATGCCGAGCGCCGCGCAGCGCTCCCACAGCGGGTCCATCCGCGAGGCGTAGAGCGCCCCGGCGGGGTGGTTCGGCGGGATGCCCGGCATGAGCACGCCCGCCGCGACGCCGGTCCCGACGGCCCACTCGACCTCGGCGATGGCGTCGTCGACGTCGTTCGGGAAGATCTGGAAGAGCGCGCGACGCCGGCCGGGCACCTTCTTGCAGAAGGCCTCGGCCCAGCGGTTGTGCGCCCGCAGCCCGGCCATCCGACGCTCGTAGTCGTCGCGCTCCGTCGGCAGGCTGACGATGTTCTGGATCGTCGGGAAGAACGGCGGGATGGTGTTCGGGATGAGCACCTCCGCCGCGATGCCGTCGGCGTCGAGGTGCTTGAGCCGCAGCTCGCTGTCCCAGTTCTTGAACTTCGTGTCGTTGACGAGGTCGTCCCACGGGGACTCGTAGCCCTCGGCCCAGGCGTCGAACTCCTCGTGCCAGCGGGCCGGCAGGTACTCCTTGTACTCCCGGAGCTCGGCGCCACCGTGGGTGTCCGCCGAGATGACGACGATCCGATCGGCAGCAGTGTCCTGGTCGGCCATGAGTCGATCACCCTCCACGTCGAGTTGCCTACGCGGCTCAGTATTCGCACCGCCTCGCGGCCCGCAGCGGCGCAGGTCCCGGTCAACGGGACGGTCCGGGCGGGTGACCCGCGAGACGACCATCCCGACAGCCGGCATGGGCCGGTGGTCGTCCGGCGGACGATGTTGTTGAGTCGACCCGGACCGCGCCCCGAGGAGGACACCCGTGATCGAACCGCTGACCGTCCCCGCCGACGCGCGCCCGCGCCCGGACTACCTGACGGGAACGAAGGGCCTGCAGATCGGCGGGATCGAGGTGCCTGCGCGAAGCGGCAGGACCTTCGCGACCGTCGACCCGGTGACCGAGCAGCCGCTGGCCACGGTCAGCGCGGCCGACGCCGCCGACGTCGACGCCGCGGTCGCCGCCGCCCGTCGCGCGTTCACCGATCCCGCATGGGCCGACATCGCGCCCTACCAGCGCACCCTGCTCCTCCTGCAGGTCGCCGACGTGGTCGAGGCGAACGCCGAGGAGCTCGCCGTCCTCGAGTCGCTCGAGATGGGCTGCCCGCTCACCCAGACCCGGTGGATGATCCACCACTGCGTGGAGGTGTTCCGCAACCACGCGGGCTGGCCCACGAAGCTCTACGGCCAGACCGCGCCGTCGGCGAGCTCCCAGTTCCAGTACGTCCTGCGCCAGCCGCTCGGGGTCGTCGGCGCCATCGCCGGCTGGAACGGGCCGCTGCTGCAGATGGTGTACAAGATCGCCCCCGCGCTGGCGACCGGCAACACGGTCGTCTGCAAGCCGTCGGAGCACACCTCGCTGAGCACGCTGCGCTTCGCCGAGCTCCTGGCCGGGACCGACCTGCCCGCGGGCGTCGTCAACGTGGTCACCGGCGACGGCAAGGTCACCGGCCAGCACCTGATGTCGCACGACGACGTCGCCAAGGTCGCGTTCACCGGCTCGACCGCCACCGGCAAGCACGTCCTCGCCACGTCGGCGAGCAACCTCAAGCGGGTCACCCTCGAGCTCGGGGGCAAGACGCCCTACATCGTCTTCGCCGACGCCGACCTGGAGAAGGCCGCCTCGATCTGCGCGCTTGCCTTCTGCGCGGGCTCCGGCCAGGCGTGCGTCGCCGGCTCGCGGATCTTCGTCCAGGAGCCCGTCCGTGACGAGTTCACCGAGCTGCTCGTCGGCGCGATGGCGCCCTACCGCGCGGGCCTCGGCGACCCGTTCCACCCGGGGACCCGGATGGGGCCGCTCGCCTTCCGCGGGCACTACGAGCGGGTCAACGGCTACATCGGGCTGGCGACCGAGGCCGGCGGCACCCTCGTGACCGGCACCGAGCCGATCGCGGGCGGTGGCCTGTACGTCGCGCCGACGCTGATCGAGGGGCTGGACAACAAGTCCCGGGTCGCGCAGGAGGAGATCTTCGGGCCGGTGTCGGTGCTCATGGGGTTCCGCGAGCTCGACGAGGTCGTCGACCTCGGCAACGACACCGTGTTCGGCCTGGCCGCCTCGGTCTGGACGCGCGACCTCGCCACGGCCCATCGCGCCGCCGCGCGCCTCGACGCGGGTTCGGTCTGGATCAACCGCGGCAGCCAGATGAGCGCCGGCCCGCTGCCGTTCGGCGGCCACAAGCAGTCCGGCCTCGGGCGCGAGCACGGCACCCAGGTGCTCGACGCCTACACCGAGCCGAAGAGCGTGATCGTCGAGCTCTCGTGAGCGGGTCCGTGCAGTTCCGCCGCTACGAGCTCAAACCCGGTGCGCTGGCGGACTTCCTGCCCTGGTGGCGGCGCATCGTGCCCGTCCGGGAGCGGATCGGCTTCGCCCTGCTGTGTGCCTTCACGCTCGCCGAGACGAACGAGTTCGTCTCGGCGTGGCGGTGCGCCGGGGACATCACCGAGCTCGAACGCCGCTACTACGCGGACCCGGAGCGACGCGCGCTCGCCGCGGAGTCCCGGGTCTGGGCGGTCGCCCACGCCGCGCGCACGACGGGCCTGCCCCCCGACAGCGCCGAGGTCGCCGCACTCGTGGCGGACCATCCGGGCTTCACCGCCGCGGTGCACATCGGCACCGCCGAGACGGCCCATCCCGGCCGGCTCACGCACTGATCCGACACTGATCCGACACTGATCTCGACGACGAGAAGGTGACCATGACGACCAGCAGCGACATCACCGCCGCGCCCACGAGGTCCGGGAAGGAGGCCCGGCGGTCCGCGATCGCCGGGTTCACGGGGACCGCGCTCGAGTACTACGACTTCTTCATCTACGGTTCGGCCGCCGCGCTCGTCTTCGGGCCGTTGTTCTTCCCGTCCGCCGACTCCACGGCAGGAGGGATCTCCGCCCTCGCGACGTTCGGGATCGCCTACCTCGCGCGGCCCCTCGGCGGCGTCGTGTTCGGCCACCTCGGCGACCGGATCGGGCGCAAGCGCACGCTGGTGCTGACGCTGCTGTGCATGGGGGTCAGCACGCTCTGCATCGGGCTGCTGCCGACGTACGCGGACGCCGGCGTGCTCGCCCCGATCCTGCTGGTACTGCTGAGGCTGCTGCAGGGGCTGTCCGCCGGTGGCGAGGCGTCCGGGTCGGCCACGCTGAGCACCGAGCTGGCGCCGTCGCGGCGCCGCGGCCTGTTCGCCAGCTTCACCGTCGCGGGCGCCTCGGCCGGCGGTGGCCTGGCCTCCCTGGTCTTCGTCCCCATCGCGGCGATGCCCCGCGAGGACCTCCTGGCCTGGGGCTGGCGGATCCCGTTCCTGGTCAGCGTCGTCGTGCTGCTCGTCGCGTTCTTCGTGCGTTCCCGCATCACCGAGTCCCCCGACTTCCAGAGGACGGCCGCGACGGAACGCCCGCGGCTGCCGATCGTCGAGCTGCTCCGCTGGCACAAGACCGCGCTCGTGCGCGTGATCGCCGGCATGTTGTTCGCCGTGTCGACGTCGATCTTCAGCGTCTTCTCGGTGGCGTACGTGTCGCAGACCAAGGGCCTGCCCCTCTCGGTGACGACGATTCTGCTGGTCATCGCGGTGTGCAAGGCGGTGCAGATCGGGACGTGCGTGTTCTTCGGCTGGCTCGCCGACCGGATCGGCCGCAGGCCGGTGTGGGCCCTGTGCACCTTCGGGTCGGTCCCGGCCGGCGTCCTCTACTTCTGGGCCATCACCGACGGGCAGATCGTCCTGGTCGTCCTGGGCGGGTTGGTCTTCTCCTGCCTCGCGAGCAACGGGATCTGGACGGCGGCCTTCGCCGAGATGTTCCCGGTGACGGTGCGCTACTCCGGGCTCGCGGTGGGGTCCCAGATCGGCCTCACCCTCACCGGCTTCGCCCCGGCGATCGCCCTCGCGCTGATGACGGACGGTCGCTACGGCTGGGTCCCGGTCATGGTGTTCGCCGGGGTCTGCTCGGTCGTCTCCGGGGCGATGGTCTGCTTCGGCCGGGAGACGGCGCGGCTGGAGCTCGACGAGATCGACGCGATGAACGGTGCCCGCCCGACCGACGCCGGCTCGGCCTGAGGACGCCGCCATGCGTGTGGTGCCGCTCGGTGAGCGCTTCGCGGCCGAGGTCCTCGACCTCGACCTGACCCGTCCCCCGACGGCGGCCGAGCACGACGCCGTCGTCGACGCCGTGGACCGGTACGCGGTCCTGGTGCTCCGTGACCAGCGGATCTCGGCCGAGCAGCAGACGGCCTGGCTGTCCGGCTTCGGCCCGCTGGACAGCGAGGTGCAGCGCTACTTCAACCGGCTCGCCGCGAACCGGCTGGGCAGCGACGTCGTCACGGACATCTCGAACGTCGACGCCCGCAGCGACGTCGCGGCGCGGCTGGACCGCCAGACGATCATGAACATCGGCAACGCGTTCTGGCACAGCGACGGCTCCCACTACCATCACCCCTTCCGCTACTCGATGCTCGCGGCCGTCGCGGTGCCGGCGCTCGGCGGCGAGACCGAGTTCGCGGACCTGCGCGCCGCCCACGACCGGCTCGACGCGCGCACGCGCGGCTTCCTCTCGGCCCGCACGGGCGCGTTCTGGTCGGCGTACAACCGGATCCGGCTCGGGATCATCGACCCGCCGCAGACGCACGGGCTCTACCCGCCCGTCGAGTGGCCGCTGATCCGCAGGCACCCGGGATCGGGCCGGGACGTGCTGTGGGTCGGTCAGCCGCTGTGCCAGGTCTCCGGCCTGTCGGTGCCCGAGGGGCGGGCACTGGCGAGCGACCTGCTCGAGCAGGCGACCGAGCGGGAGAACGTCCACGTCCACCGGTGGGCCGCGGGCGACGTCGTGCTCTGGGACAACAGGTCGGTCCTGCACCGCGGCAGGCGGTTCGACCTCGCCCACCGCCGCGAGCTGCGCAGGGTCGGCACGAAGGACGACGTGGCCTCGCTCGGGGTGCTGGACATGCCGTCGAGGACCGACCTGAACGACGGGTTCCCGCTGCGCCTGCGGGGTGCGCCCGAGCCGCTGCGGACATGATCGACCCCGGTGGTGGCCGCGGGCTCCCGCGGCCACCACGGTGCGACGGAGGCAGGATGGACATCGGTTTCGTCGGTGTGGGCGTCCAGGGCGCCCCGATGGTGGAGCGGATCCTCGGGGCCGGGTTCCCGACGACCGTGTGGGCCCGCCGGGAGGCCTCGACCAGGCCGTTCGCCGGGCGCGCACGGATCGCGGCCGGTGCGGCGGAGCTCGGGGCGTCGTGCGACGTCGTCGGCGTCTGTGTGTGGGACGACGACGACGTGCGCGAGGTGGTCGCCGGTCGCGACGGCCTCCTCGACGGCGTCCGGCCGGGGACCGTGATCGCCGTGCACTCCACCACGTCGCCGGAGCTGTGCCGCGAGCTGGGCGCCGCGGCGCTCGACCGCGGCTGCACCGTCGTCGACGCCCCGGTCAGTGGCGGAGCGGAGCGGGCCCGGCTCGGCACGCTGGTCGTGATGGTCGGCGGTGACGACGAGTCGGTCGCACGATGCCGGCCGGTGTTCGAGACGTTCGGGTCGACGATCGTGTCGACGGGCCCGCTCGGCAGCGGGCAAACGGTCAAGCTGATCAACAACGCGCTGTTCGCCGCGCAGCTCTCGCTGGCCGTCGACGCCTTCCGGCTCGCCGAGGAGGCGGGCATCGGGAAGGCCACCCTGGGCGAGTGCCTCTCCGAGGGCAGCGGCAGCAGCCGCGCCCTGCGGTTCCACGCGCAGCGGGTCCTGGTCGAGGACGGCCCCTTCGCGCCCAGCCCGATCTTCCGGAAGGACGTCGAGCTGTGCGCCGGGCTGCCCGGGTTCGCGGGGTCCGCGCTCCTCGCGGCCGCCCGCCGGCCCCTCTGACGTCCGACCTACCGGGTGCTCACGACAGGCCCCCGAAGGCCCTGACCGGCTCGGCCGCGGCGGCCCGGCCGGCGATGTGGCCGAAGGTCAGCGCGACACCGAGCGTCGCCCCGGCCGACCAGTACGCCTGGGCGGACGGGGAGGCGATGCAGTTGCCCGCCCCGTACAGGCCGCGGATCGGCTCGCCCCGCACCCCGAGGACGCGCCCCTGCGCGTCGATGCGGGGCCCGCCCTTGGTGTCGAGCATCCCGGCGCCCAGGATGATCGCGTGGTAGGGCCCGGTGGCGGCGAACGGGTGCATGGTCGGGTTCGCCATGCCCTCCCGGCGCCCCGGCCCGATCCAGTGCCGCTGGATCGGCGAGTCTCCCCGCCCGAAGTCCGGGTCCACCTCGGACCCGGCGAGGGTGTCGAACCGGGTGATGGTCGCCCGCAGCTGCTCGGCGAAGTCGCCGTCGAGCCGGACCCCGCCCGTGCGGTCGGCCAGCTCCGCGAGCCGGGCGTCCAGGGCGTCGGCCAGCTCCTCGAGGGTCTCGCCGGAGACGACGTAGCGCACGGACTCGCCGGGCATCGGCACCGGCACGCGGTAGGGGTTGTCGAACTCGTTGGTCGCCACCGCGTCGTCGTAGACCTGGAAGAGCAGCAGGTTCGAGTACTCGCGATGCGTCGCGTCCCAGTGGAAGTGGATCTGCGAGCGCTCGTTGTAGACCATCTTCTCGTTGACCACGCGCCTGCCGAAACGGTTGACCAGCACCATGCTGTCGCCATAAGGCATGAAGACGTCGCGGATCGTGGAGGGCTGCGCGAGCGCCATCTCCAGCGCGATCTGGGACCACCAGGCGTTGCCCATGTTGCCGAGCTGGGCGCCGACCTCCCCGGCGATCGTCACGAAGTCGCCGGTCGAGGACTCGGCCGCGCAGCCGCCGAACACGGGGCCGCGCAGGAACTGGCGGCGCATGTCCGCGTTGTGGGCGAACCCGCCGGACGCGAACACCACCGCCCGGCGCGCCCGGACGAGGACGGTCCCCGTGCGGTGGTGCACCTCGAGCCCTGCGACGCTCACCGCGCCCTCGTCCGAGCCGTCGGGGTCGGTGATCAACCGGACGGCCCGGTGGTCGGTCCGGATGTCGATGCCGAGCAGCCGCGCCTGGCGCTCGAACTCGGCGATCATGAACTCGCCGCGCGTGCCGCCGTCGTCGACCGCGCGGCCGGCGATGATGTCCTGCTGCGAGCGCCAGCCGTCTGGGAAGACGTGCCGGCCGTACGGGACGGCGTCCTCGGGCAGGTCGGCGCAGTAGTCCGGCATCTCCATGTCGAGGCCGGGCTTGAAGGCCCCGCAGTCGGTCATCGCCTGCAGCGCGGGTGCGGCGTTGTCGAAGAAGGCTGCCAGCAGGTCGTACTCGAGCGCGCTCAGGCCCAGTCGTTCCGCGTCCGGCGCGTAGGCCTGCGGGTAGGACAGCCGGGCCAGCAGCCGCAGCGCCCGGTCCCGGTCGTCGACCAGGCCCCGTTCGCGCAGGAGATGGTTGTTCGGGATCCAGAAGTACGCACCGGACTTCGCCGTGGTGCCGCCGAGGAACCCGGCCTTCTCCAGCATCAGGACCGAGGCGCCCTCCTGCTGGGCGGCGAACGCGGCGGCGAACCCGGCCGCGCCCGAGCCGACCACCACGACGTCGGCGGCGACGTCCCAGATGTCGTCGTCCGTCATCGTCGGCCTCAGTTCCGGCTCGGGGCGGCGGTGTCGAACCGCGACCCGGCCACCGGGTCCGGCACGGTCGGCGGCGGGGGCACCGGCCGGTGTCCCCACAGGCTGGGCGCGGTGATCTCGTGCACCGCCCAGGTCGCCGAGTCGACCTGCTGGGCGCCGAACCCGATCTCGACGTTCGTGCCGTCCGGGGCCGCGACGTAGAAGGATGCCATGAGGTCGTTGGTGTGGCGGCCGAGCGTCTCCCGGATCGTCACACCGTCGTCCTGGCAGCGGTCGATGGTGGCGCCCACGTCGTCGAGCGTCGTCATCTCGACCATGAAGTGGCGCAGGACGCCCGGGTCCCGGAACTCGACCAGGGCCACGCTGTGGTGGCGCGGGTTGCAGCCGTAGAACTGCACCGAGCGCGAGGGCGCCCCGTTCGGGCTGGGCAGCGTCGCGGTGTTGCGCAGCTGGAAGCCGAGGATGTCGCGGTAGAACGCCGCCGAGGCGGCCATGTCGGTCGTGGTGAGCACGACGTGTCCGAGGCCCAGCGCGCCGGCGACGAAACCGTCGACGTACGGGGTCACCAACCGGGTGTGGTCGGTGATCGGCGCACAGTAGAACTCGACGGGGACCCCCGCCGGGTCGGTGCACCGGACGAACTCGCCGACGCGTCGCCGTGCGCACTCCTCGTCGGTGCCGGCGGACCACGCGATGCCGCTGCGGTCGAGCAGCACGGTGATCTCGTCGAGCTTCGCGGAGTCGCTGACGTGGAAGCCCAGGGCGTCGATGCCGGCCTCGGCGGCCGGGACGACCGCGAGCCGGTACGGCTCGTCGTCCATGCGGAAGAACTGGCTGCCGTCGCCGTCCGTCCGCGCGTGCATCATGCCCAGGATCCGCGTGGCGAACGACGTCCAGGCCGAGACGTCCGGGCTGCGCCAGCGCAGGTAGCCGAGTGAGCGAACGAGCACGGGACCCGCCTTTCGCCGAGGAACTTCGCTGTCCGACAGGACGGTAGGCGCGGGTCCGGGCGGGGCCAACGGCTCCATCCCACTGACCGGATCGCGCCCGCGGGCGGCGGTCGGCGGCTCTCGTAGCGTGCGTCGGGTGAGCATCGTCCAGACGCTGCGGCGAGCCGGGATCGAGGTCCGTGACGACGCGGCGACCAGGGCGATGTACGCCTCGGACGCCTCGCTGTACCGGATCCCCCCGCTGGCCGTGGTGCGTCCCCGGCACGTCGACGAGATCGCGTCCGTGCTCCACCTCGCGCGGGCGCACGGGGTGCCGGTGACCTCGCGCGGGGGCGGCACGTCCGTGGCGGGCAACGCCGTCGGCCGCGGGCTCGTGCTGGACTTCTCCCGGCACCTCCACCGGGTGCTCGACGTCGACCCGCTCGGTCGCACGGCCCGGGTGGAACCCGGTGTGGTGCAGGCGGCGCTGCAGGCCGCCGTCCGCCCGCACGGGCTGCGGTTCGGGCCGGACCCCTCCAGCCACACCCGCGCCACGATCGGCGGGATGATCGGCAACAACGCGTGCGGCAGCCGGGCGCTGGGGTACGGCCGGACCTCGGACAACGTGCTGGCGATGACGCACCTGCTCGCCTCCGGCGACACCCTGCGGACGGGGTACGACGCGCACGGCACCCCCACCGTCGACGGGCCGGAGGGGCTGCTCGCGGCGCTGCGCGCGGCCGCGGGCCGGCACCTGGCCGCCGCGCGGACCGAGTTCGACCTGTTCGGCCGGCAGCTCAGCGGCTACGCGGTGCACCATCTGCTCCCGGAGCGGTTCGACCTCGGCCGGGCGCTCGTCGGCTCGGAGGGCACCCTCGCCGTCCTCACCGAGGCCACGGTCCGGCTGGTGCCGGACCCGGCCCATCGGGTCCTCGTCGCGATCGGGTTCACCGACATCGTGGCCGCGGGCCGGGCCGCGCCCACCGTCGTCACGTTCGGTCCGACCGCCTGCGAGGGCATGGACGAACGCCTGGTCGACGTGCTGCGCAGCCGCCGCGGCGAGCACACCGTCCCGCCGCTGCCGAAGGGCGGCGCGTGGCTGCTGGTCGAGATCGCCGGGGACGACCGGGACGAGGTCGTCGGCCGCGCCCGGGCCCTGGCCGCGGCCGACCTCGGGCTGCAGTCCGAGGTCGTCGAGGACCCGACGGTGCAGGCTCGGCTCTGGCGGATCCGCGAGGACGGGGCGGGGATGGCAGGGCGGGCCCCGTCGGGCAGCCCGGCCTGGCCCGGTTTCGAGGACGCCGCGGTGCCGCCCGAGCGCCTGGGCGCCTATCTCGCCCGGTTCGACGAGCTGGTGGCCGAGTTCGGGATGACATCCGCCCCGTACGGGCACTTCGGCGACGGCTGCATGCACGTCCGGCTGGACCTCCCGCTCGATCGCCCCGACGGGCTGCGGGTCCTGCGCGCGTTCCTCACCGCCGCAGCCGGTGTGGTGGCCGAGTTCGGCGGTTCGGTCTCCGGCGAGCACGGCGACGGGCGGGCCCGCGGCGAGCTGCTGGCCCTGACCTACTCGACCGAGGCGATCGCCCTGTTCGGCGCGGTGAAGCGCGCGTTCGATCCCGAGAACCTGCTGAACCCGGGCGTGCTCGTGGATCCGGACCCGGTGGACGCCGACGTGCGGCCGGTCGGGACCGGCTACCGCGAGGGGCTCGCGTTCACCTACGAGCACGACGGCGGCGACCTGGGCCGGGCGGTCCATCGCTGCACGGGGGTGGGCAGGTGCCGGGCGGAGCATCCCGCGGGCGGCGGCGTGATGTGCCCGTCCTACCTCGCCACCCGGGAGGAGAAGGACTCGACCCGCGGCCGGGCCCGCGTACTCCAGGACGTCGTCGTCGGGGCGCTGGACTGGCGTGCGCCTGCGGTGCGCGATGCCCTCGACCTGTGCCTGTCCTGCAAGGGCTGTCGCTCGGACTGCCCGACCGGGGTCGACATGGCCACCTACAAGTCCGAGGCGCTGCACCAGCGGTACCGCCGCCGTCTGCGGCCCCGCGCGCACTACTCGCTCGGTCGGCTGCCGCGCTGGGCCCGGCTCGCCGGCCGGCTGCCCCGGGTGGCCAACGCCGCCGTCCGGGTGCCCGGCCTCAGGCAGGTGTCCCTCCTGCTGGCGGGGGTGGACCGGCGGCGCTCGGTGCCCGAGCTCGCGGCCCGCCCCTTCCACCGGGCGTGGCGGCGGGACACCGCCGGGACCGGGGGGACACCGGTCCTGCTCTTCGTCGACTCCTTCTCCGACGCCTTCTCCCCCGCGGTCGCCGAGGCGACCGTGCGGGTGTTGCGGGGAGCCGGGTACGAGCCCCGCCTCGCGGCTCCCGGGACGTGCTGCGGGCTGACCTGGATCACGACCGGCCAGCTCGACGCCGCGCGCCGGATCCTCGGCCGGACCGTGACCGAGCTGGCGGCGGCCGCGCGAGCCGGCCTGCCGATCGTCGGCATCGAGCCCTCCTGCACCGCGGTCCTCCGCTCCGACGCGGTCGAGCTCCTGGGCGGCACGGGATTCGGCGAGGACGCCCGCCTCGTCGCGAGCGCGACGCGCACCCTGGCCGAGCTCCTGACCGGGACCGCCGGGTGGAACCCACCCGACCTGTCCGGGACCCGGCTGGTCACGCAGCCGCACTGCCACCACCACGCCGTCCTCGGCCGCGACGCCGACGAGGCCTTGCTCCGCCGCACCGGCGCGCAGGTCACCACGCTGGCCGGATGCTGCGGGCTGGCCGGGAACTTCGGGGTCGAGATCGGCCACTACGAGGTCTCCGTCGCGGTGGCCGGACAGCACCTGCTGCCGGCCCTCGACGCCGCACCCGACGCCGTCGTCCTCGCCGACGGCTTCTCCTGCCGCACCCAGGTCGCCGACCTGCGCGCCCGGCCCGCCCTGCACCTGGCGGAGCTGCTCGACCGGGGGTGACAGGCCGGGGAGGTCGCCGTCGCCTACCCGTGGAGGATCTCGGCGAACGCCTCGATCGTCCGATGCATGATCTTGTCCGCCTGGTCCACCATCTCGACGAAGCCCACGTAGCCGTGGATCAGCCCCGGCCCGGGCACGTGCACCACCGCGACGCCGGCGGCGCGCAGGTGGTCGGCGAACGCGTCCCCCTCGTCGCGCAGGGGATCGAACTCGGCGGTGGCGACGACGGCGGGGGCCACACCCGTGACGTCGCTGCGCAGCAGGTCCACCTCGGGTGCGTCGGCGTCGCGGCCGCCCGGCAGGAACTGCTCCAGGAACCAGGCGATGTCCGCCGAGGTCATGAAGTAGCCGTCCCCGTTCTCCTGCCGCGACCCCGTCGTCGCCATCGGATCGGTCGCCGGGTACCAGAGCAGCTGCGCCGCCAGTGGCGGTACGTCCGCCTGCCGGGCGCGCAGGGACAGGCCGGCGGCGAGCGTGGCGCCCGCGCTGTCCCCCGCCGCCGCGATCCGCCGCTGCGGGTACCGGGCGGCGGCCCAGCGCAGGACCGTCTCGGCGTCGTCGAACGGGGCCGGGAAGGGATGTTCCGGGGCGAGCCGGTAGTCCACGGAGACCACCACCGCGCCGACCGTGTTGGCGAGCCGGCGGCACACCGGGTCGTGCGTGTCGAGGTCCCCGATCACGAAGCCACCCCCGTGCAGGAACAGGACGACGGAGGCACCCGTGTCGCCCCCGGGGGTGTAGACGCGGTCGAGGACACCGTCGGCGACGGTGTCCTCGACGGCGTCGACGGCCTCGGGCACGTACCCGGCACCGCGCCGCGCCAGGGCCATCTCCCGGTACAGGCGACGGGCCTCGACGGGATCACCACCCGTGACGGGCGGGAGGTCGGCGACGGCCATGGCGTCGAGCAGGACGCGGAGCTGAGGATCGAGCGGCACGCGGAAACCTCCCGGGAGACGGCTGTGTCGAACGGCGACGCTAGCCCGCCCGACCGGGGGGCCGGGGCGCGTCCGTCCCACTCAGAGGAATCCTCGCGGAGCCGGACGGTCGAGGGCCGCCACAGCCCTGTCCGAGCCGACAGCTCAGCCGGCTCGCGACGTCAGGCCTGGTCGGCCACCAGGGCCGTGCGGGCCACCGCCGCGGTGTCGGCGATGTGGCGCAGGGAGATCCGGGTGACCTGTTCGGCGTCCCGCTTCCGGTAGGCCTTCACGAGTGCCTTGTGGTCGTCCCGGGCACGACGGCGGCGGGCGGGATCGGTGGTGACCGAGATCCCGACGTAGAGCGACGAGATGTCCGAGAGCCGGCGCATGATCGCCCGCAGGTGCGCCTGCCCGGACGTGCCGTCGAGCAGACGGTGCAGCAGCCGGTTGTCGTCGACCCAGCGGGTGTCGCTCACCCGCAGCGTCATCCGGTTGACCACGGTCTCGGCCTCGGCGAGCTCCTCGTCCGTGATCGTCCGGACCCGCTCGCGCGCGGCGATGGGGATCAGCGCCCGCCGGATCTCGTAGACCTCGTCGAGCTCCGCGAGGCTCACCTGGTGGACGGTGGCGCCGCGGAACGGGTCGAAGTCGACCAGCCCCTGGCTCTCCAGCTCGCGCAGTGCCTCGCGGACGGGCGTGACGCTGACGGCGAGGTTCGCCGCCAGGTCCGCCTGCACGAGCCGGGTCCCGGCCGGCAGCACGCCCGAGACGATCGCGTCCCGCAGCCGCTCGGTGACGTCCCGGTGTGCGGTGCGCACGGTGCTCGAGCCCAGGCTGGGCATCACCCCGTTGGCCTTCACGCGACCCCTTCCTGTGCGGGTGGCGAGTGCCGCCGCGGTACGAGTATGGCAACCGCACGTGTCCCTGAGCTCGCGTGCGGTGACGAGGTTCCTAGAGGAAGCGTCCCCGGCCGCCGCTCTCGACGGCAAGGACCGTGCCGGTGAGCGAGACGTCCAGGAACGCCGCCCGGCGAGCCTCCTGGCCCGGCCAGAGCGTAGCGGGCCCGGTGTCGGCGGGATCCACGATCAGCCGCGACACCGGGATCCCCGCCGCCGGCCGGAAGACGGCGGCGGCCCTGGTGGTGGTCATCGCGACCGCGGTGGGCAGGTCGAGGACCTCGTCGCGGACCAGCCGCAGCACGGCCGGCAGGAGGAACTGCTCGATCTCCAGGCCCGGGCCCTTGTTGCCGTGCACCGGGGCGTTGTGGTCGCTGGCGATCAGGTCCACCCGCTCGCCCACCACGGTGCGCAGGCTCTCGCGCGCCGCCCCGCCGGGGACGGGCGGCAGCACGAACAGCTCCTCCGCACGTCCCTCGGCCAGCTCGACCAGGAAGTGCGGCGAGGTCTGGCAGGTCGAGTCCGGACGGGCTGCCACCTGCTCGGCCATGGCCCGCGACGTGACGTGCCGGAAGTGCACGGGCCCGCCGTGCTCGGCGGCCACGGCGGTGAAGCTCTCGTCGTCGTAGAAGTAGATCGCGGCTCGGCACCCGGCCGCCCAGATCGCCTCGAGGTTCGGGCGGAAGAAGGGGTCGTTCGAGTAGAGCTTGATCGTCGGCATCCACGTCTCACGGATCTGCGCGCCGTGCTCGGCGAGCCAGGCGGCGAAGCCTTCGCTCGACGGCGAGTCGGACACCGAGAGGATCGGCAGGATCCGCGGGAACGCCGTGCCGGCGAGGAACGCGGTCAGGGCGGCGAGGTCGAACTCGCGCACCCGGTGCCAGGGCAGGGCGGTGTTCACCGCCGTGGCCCCGCCCGCGAGCGCGCGCCAGCGGTCGACCTCCCGGACCCCGAGATCGAGAACCGGCAGGTGGTTGTCCGCGTCGTAGAGGCCGGGCAGCACCCACAGCGCGGAACCGTCCAGTCCGGACGGACGGCCAGGGCCGGGCACGTCGAGCGCGACGTCGGCGCGGTCGCCGGTGAGCGGGTCGAGCACGTCGTGCAGGACGACGGTCGTGAACGTCTCGGGCACGGGGCTCCTTCGGGAGGCGACCAGGTTTCGTCGCATCGTATATGTTGCGACATCTGCCGCCAACGGATGTGACGGTGCGTCACAACACCATGTCAGACACCATGTTGCCGATGAGTAACCACATGTTTCGGCTCTGGTTGAGGGCTGGACGAGCTGCTCGAAGGGGGTCATCTTTCATATATGTTGCACGAACCGAAGGGCGCCCGATGAGCGCCGGGCTGGCCTCACGGGTCGACGCGCTGGAGGCGCAGGCCGCGGTGCGGACCCTCAAGGCGGCCTACATGCAGGGCCTCGACGACCGCCGGCGCGGTGCGGTCGCCGACCTGTTCTGGGAGGACGCGGTGTGGGAGGCGCTGCCCGAGCGTGTCCCCGACGGGGTGGACGAGGCTCCGGGTGCCGGCGAGCGCATCGTGGGCCGCGAGGCCATCGCCGCGTCGTTCGTCGACGCGGCCGCGCGGATGAGCTTCACCGCGCATTTCCTCACCAACGAGTCGATCACCGTGTCCGGCGACCGTGCGGTGGGCCGCTGGAAGCTCCTGCAGGCCTGCACGGCGGGGCGGGACACCGCCTTCTGGCAGGCCGGGGTGTACGTCGACGACTTCGAGCGGCGCGACGGAGAGTGGCGCTTCGCGCACCTGCGCCTGGCGATGGACTTCCGCACGCCGTACCACGAGGGCTGGCTGGCGACCCGGATGTGGGAGCTGCCGACGGTCGGGGCCGGCCGATGATGAGGATCGCCTGCTTCACCCACGCGCACGAACGGGCGACCGGGCTCGTCGACGAGGTCCGCGCGGTGGTTCGGCCGGTGCGCGAGTCACTCGCCGACCTGGTCGCCGGGGCGCTCCCCACCCCGGACGGCCGCACCCTCCCCCTGGCCGACGTCCTGCTGCGGGCGCCGCTGACCGCGGACTGTCGGGGCCTGCTGTGCACCGGCATCAACTACGTCGAGCACCAGCGCGAGTCGGCCGACACCTTCGTCGCCGACGTCCCGGTCGACCCGATCGTCTTCTTCAAGACCCCGTCCGCCGTGGCCGATCCCGGTGCGGTGCTGGAGCTCGACGAGCGGGTGTCCGAGCAGTTCGACTGGGAGGTCGAGCTCGGGGTGGTGATCGGGCTCGGCGGCCGGGACATCCCGGTCGAGGACGCCGGCCGGCACGTGTTCGGCTACACGGTCGTCAACGACGTCACCGCCCGGGACGTGCAGCACCGGCACAAGCAGTGGCACCTGGGCAAGAACGTCGACGCCGCGACGCCCGTCGGGCCGTGGATCGTCACGGCCGACGAGCTGGGCTATCCCCCGGCGGCCGGTATCGAGCTGGCGGTGAACGGCGTGGTGAAGCAGCGGGCGCACACCCGGGACATGATCTTCACCGTCGCCGAGCAGATCGCGGTGATCTCCCGGTACGTCGCGCTGCGCCCGGGGGACGTGCTGGCGACCGGCACGCCGAGCGGGGTCGGGTTCGCCCGCACCCCGGCCGAGTTCCTCCGCCACGGCGACGTCGTCGAGGCCCGCATCGACGGGATCGGCCTGTTGCGCAACGAGATCCGGGTGCCCGCGGTGGCCCCGTCGGAAGTGGTGGTGGCGTGATGAACCGAGTGGTGCGCACGGCCGGCAAGACCGTCGGCCTCTACTCCCCGGCGGTGGTCACGGGTCCGGGTGCCCGGATGGTGCACGTCAGCGGGGTCCTGTCGGTCGACCCCGAGGGCGGCTCGGTCGGCGCGGGCGACTTCGAGCTGCAGATGCGGACGGTGTTCCGGCTGCTGGGCGAGACGCTCGCAGCCGCCGGGTCGTCCTTCGGTGAGCTGGTGAAGATGACCACCTACCTGGTGGATCCGGACCACGTCACCGAGTTCTACCGGATCCGGGTGCCCCTGTTCGAGGAGCTCTACCCGAAGGGCAACCCGCCCGGCAACACCCTCCTGGTCGTCGCACGCCTGGTCCGGCCGGAGTTCCTGATCGAGATCGAGGGCGTCGCCACCACGACGTCCGAAGGGAGTGCGGGCGATGAGCTCGTCGGCTGAGCAGCAGGACTTCCCCAGCGGGTGCCGGGTCGTCGGCACCGGCGCCCTGGTGGCGGACAACGCCGCGGACGCGGGCGGTGCCTCCGGGGCGCTGGCCCGCGGGACGGCGGCCTCCGCGGGCGGGATGTGGATGGGTACCAGCGTGCTGCCGGCCGGCCGGCGCGGCGGCCTGCACCACCACGACGGCCAGACCACGATCGTCTGCATCGTGTCCGGCTCGATGCGCTTCCTGGTCGAGGGCCCGGCGGGCCGCGAGGACTTCGTCGCCGGCCCCGGCGAGATCGCCGTCATCCCCGGCGGGCTCGTGCACCTCGAGGAGAACCCCGGCGGCGAGGACTGCGTCTGCGTGGTCGTGCGCAACTCCGAGGCCCCGACCGTCGTCAACGTCTGAGAAGGAGCGCGAACCGATGAGCCTGCTCACCCCCGAGGTCCGCGCCATCCTGGCCGGTCTGCGCGAGTTCGGCGGCGACTTCACCACCGCACGCACCATGCCGGCCGGCGTCTACACCTCCGAGGAGTTCCACGCCTTCGAGCAGGAGGCGATCTTCGCCCGCGAGTGGCTGTGCCTGGGCCACGTCAGCCAGGTCCCGGCCGAGGGCGACTACGTCACGATCTCCGTCGGCGACGAGCCGCTGATCGTGGTGCGGGACAAGGGCGGCGAGATCCGGGTGATGTCCGCGATCTGCCAGCACCGCGCCTACCCGGTGCTCGAGGACGGCGAGAAGGGCAACGCCAAGCAGTTCCGCTGCGGCTACCACTACTGGGCCTACGGCCTGGACGGCCGGCTCGTCGCCGCGCCGGAGATGACCCGGACCTGCCCGATCGCCGAGCTGCGCGCCGAGACCCGGCTGCCGCAGCTGAAGGTGGAGATCTGGTACGGGATGATCTTCGCGAACATGGACCCCGACGCCGCCCCGCTGGCGCCGACGCTGGCCAAGCTGGCCCCGGAGATGGAGGCCTACGACGTCGCTCACCTCCGGGCGATCAATCCCCTCGAGTACCCGGACCAGCCGTGGAACTGGAAGGGCATGCACGAGAACGCCCTGGAGCCCTACCACACCTCGTTCGTCCACATGGGATACCACGACGTGGCGCCCGCCTCGATGGCCGAGTTCACCGAGTGGGACGACACCGACGGCCAGATCATGCACCCCACGAACTACCGCTACATCGACGCCGGCTTCAACCCGACGGGCCGGGCCGTGCTGCCGATCCTGCCGGGCCTCGACGAGGCGCGGCGGACCCGGATCATGTTCGCCTCCGTGCTGCCCACGGTGTTCTTCGCGTTCAGCCCGGACCAGGTCTTCTACTTCCTGATCACGCCGGAGTCGGCGGGCCGGATGACCCTGCGGATGGCGTGGCTGTTCCCGGAGAGCTCGCTGAAGTCCCCCGGGTTCGACTGGGCGTTCGAGATGCAGAACGCGGTCAACGACGTGATCAACAACCAGGACATCACCACGAACAAGCGGATGCAGGACGGGCAGCGCTCGCGCTTCGCCCGTCGGGGCCGCTACTCGTGGCAGGAGGGCACCCTGCCGCAGATGAACCGCTGGCTGACCCTGCGCTACCAGGCCTACGCGGACTCGCTCGAGGCCGCCGCCGTCGCCCAGCGGGCCGGCTGAGCGGGCATGACCGTGGACACGCGGGCCCCCGCACGGACCTCCCCGGACGGGGTGGTGCGGGAGAACCCCACACCCGGCCTCCCCGGGGGACGCCGGCCGCGCCGCGACGGATGGCGGGTCGCCGCGGGCTGCGTCGCGGTGGCCGCGGCCCTCGCGGCGGTCTGGGAGCTGGTCAAGCTGGTGGCCGGGCTCGACGACTCCCGGCTGCCGCACACCTGGGAGGTGCTGGCGTACTTCTTCGCGCGGACCTCCAAGGGGGACATCGAGATCGTCTTCCTGCTCGGCAACCTCTGGGTGACGGTGCAGGCCGCGGTCGTCGGCATCGGGTGCGCGCTGCTCGTCGGGATCGGGCTGGGTCTGCTCACCGCGAAGCGCCCGGTGTTCGGCCCGAGCCTGATGCCGATCCTCGTCCTGAGCCGGGCCCTGCCGCTGGTGGCGCTCGCGCCGCCGCTGGTCATCCTGCTCGGCCCCGGCTGGGAGGCGGCGACGATCATGGCAACCCTGGCGGGCTTCTTCCCGGCCGTGATCGCCGTGGCCCGCGGGATCAGGGAGGTCCCGGTGGCCCAGCGAGAGCTGCTGGACAGCTTCGGCGCCCCGCGCCGGCGCCAGTTCACCGTGCTGGAGCTGCCGGCCGCGCTGACCCAGACCAGCGCGGCGATCCGGACCGTCGCCGCCTGGGCCTTCCTCGGCGCGGTGCTGGCCGAGCTGCCGTCGGGCACCCAGGACGGCATCGCGGCCGTGGTGCTCGCGGCCACCCAGTACTACACCTACCAGCCCGAACCCATGTGGTGCGCCGCCGCGGTGGTGGCCGCGGGTGGCGTCGCGCTGGTGTACCTGATCTCCGCGCTCGTGCGGTGGGCCGCCCGGCTCGCCCTGCGCACCACCCACCTCCCGGCGGGAGCCGAATCATGACCCTCACCCAGGACCCGGAGCGGACCACCGGGGTGCGCACCGCCATCGAGTTCTCCGGCGTGGTCAAGACCTTCGACCCGGCAGCCGGGCCCGTCCTGGCAGGCCTCGACCTGAAGGTGGCGGACGGCGAGTTCGTGTCGCTCGTCGGCGCCTCCGGCTGCGGCAAGTCGACGCTGCTGCGCCTGGCCGGGGATCTCACCTCCCCGTCGGAGGGCGTGGTGCTCGTCGACGGCCGGGAGGCGGCGGTGGCGCGCGAGCGCCGCGACATCGGGATCGTGTTCCAGAGCCCGAACCTGCTCGCCTGGCGCAGCGTGCTGCGCAACGTCGAGCTGCCGCTGGAGCGCACCGGAGCCTCCCGTGCCGAGCGCCGGGAGCGGGCGATGGCCCAGCTGGAGCTGGTCGGCCTGGCCGACGCCGCCGGCAAGTACCCGCACCAGATCTCCGGCGGGATGGCGCAGCGCGTCGCGATCGCCCGCGCGCTCGTGTACGACCCCCGGATCGTGCTGATGGACGAGCCGTTCGGTGCGCTGGACGAGATCACCCGGGACCGGCTGAACCTCGAGGTGCGCGACCTGTGGGCACGGACGGGCAAGACCGTGCTGTTCGTGACGCACTCGGTGCCGGAGGCGGTGTTCATGTCCACCCGGGTGGTCGTAATGGACCGCAACCCGGGCCGGATCGGCGAGATCGTGGACCTCGACCTGCCCGCCGCGCGGACCGCCGACACGACCGCCACCCCGGAGTTCTTCGACGCCGTCACCCGGGTCCGGGCGAGCCTGGCCGCCCACATGGGGGCGCTGTGACCACCCGCGAGCGCTACGCGGCGAGACCCGCGTCGCGGGCACTCACCGTGCCGGGCACGATCGTCCTGCTCGCGATCCTGGTCGGCATCTGGGCCGGGGCGATCCAGGTGCTCGGGATCGGCGCGCTCACGCTCCCCTCGCCCGCCAGGGTGGTCGAGGCGATCGTCGAGAAGCCCGGCGTCTACCTGCGCAACGGCTGGCGGACCACGATCGAGGCGCTGCTGGGCCTCGGGGCCGGGGTGGTGGTGGGGATCGGGCTCGCCGCGCTCGTCGTGCGGCGGCGGATCCCCCGCTCCGTCGCCCGGATCTACGGGTCGGCCCTGATGGCCATGCCGGTCGTGGCGATCATCCCGCTGGCCAACGCGGTCTTCGGCTTCGGGATGCTGCCGCGGGTCGTGGTGGTCGCGCTGACCATCGGCCCGCTGATGTTCACCTTCGCCCTCACCGGGTTCCTGGCCGCCGACGCCGGGACCGACGAGATGTTCCGCAGTATCGCGGCCCCCCGCACCAAGGTCGCGTGGTCCTTCCACCTCCCCGCCGCGCTCCCGCACCTGATGAGCGGGCTGCGGGTCGCGGCCCCGACGTCCTTCACCGTGGCACTGCTGGCCGAGTACTTCGGCGGCAGCCTCGACACGCTCGGCACCTACATCAGCAGCGCGTCCCGCCAGCTGCGCGTGGACAACCTGTGGGGTGCCGCGTTCACGGCGTTCGCCTTCTGCGCCGTGCTGTTCTGGCTCGCCATCGGGCTGGACCGGCTGCTCGTCCGCCGGCCGGCCCGCTGACGGGCAGCCGTCCCCCGCACCGTTCCTCCCCACCCGTTCCTCCCCACCCTAAGGACGATCATGAAGATCTCCAGCCGGCGGCTGCTGGCCGCCGCGGCGGCCCTCACCGCGGCCGTCACCCTCGCCGCCTGCGGCTCCGGATCGAGCAGCACGCCGGCCGCCGCGGGCGGCGGGGGCACCACCAAGATCAACCTGGTCCTCGGCTGGGTCACCCAGGCCGAGTGGGCCGGGTTCTACGCGGCGGAGGAGCAGGGCTACTACAAGGCAGCCGGCCTGGAGGTCACGATCAGGCCGGGGGGCCCGGACGTCAGCACGGAACAGGTCGTCGGCGCCGGGCAGGCCGACATCGGCACCGGTCCCTTCGGCGCCGTGCTCAGCGCCGTCGACCAGGGCTCCCCGCTCAGGTCCGTCGCGCAGACCTCCGCCCGGCCGGGCTACGTGATGGTGTCCAGGAAGTCCGCGGGCATCAACTCGCCCGCCGACTGGAAGGGCAAGAAGATCGGCTCCTGGGCCGGTGACCAGAAGCTCTACGCGACCATGGCGAAGTACGGGATCAACCCGGACACGGACGTCACGATGGTCCAGCAGGGCTTCGACATGAGCCAGTTCCTCTCCGGCGCGGTCGACCTGGCCTCCGCGTACACCTTCAACGAGCTCGGGCAGGTGCTCGCCGCCGGGATCCCGATGAGCGAGCTGAACGTCTACTCGTTCGCCTCCGACGGCACCTCCGTGGCCGAGGACAACATCTTCGCCAACACGACGTTCCTCGAGGCCAACCGGGACAAGGTCGCCGCGTTCGTCACCGCCACCATGAAGGGCTGGGCGTACTGCCGGGACAACGCCGCCAAGTGCGTGCAGACCGTCGTCCAGCAGGGAACCGCGCTCGACGCCAGCTTCCAGACCTACCAGATGAACCAGATGAACCAGCTGATCTGGCCCTCGGTCGCCGGCCTGGGCGCCATCGACGAGAAGTGGTACCAGCAGTCCATCGACCTGCTGCACCAGTACAAGGTGACCACCAAGGAGCTCACGATGGACCAGGTCGCCGACCTGGCGCTCAACAAGCAGGCCGTCGCCGGGCTCAGCGGCATCGACACGATGGACGCCGGATACACGGCGCCGTCGCTGCCGGCCGACCTGCTCCTCAAGAAGTAGCCGCGCGTTGAGTACGCGCCGGGTCCCGCACGGATCCCACTGGGGTGCCTACGAGGCCCTGGTGGAGGGCGACCGGGTGGTCGGCGTGGCGGCCGCGACCACGGACCGCGATCCCGCCGCGCTCCTGCACTCGGTCCCGGAGTCGGTGCACTCCGCGAGCCGGGTCCGTGCACCGGCGGTGCGCCGCGGTTGGCTCGACGGGCGGGAGCGGACCGGGGCGTACCGGCGCGGCCGGGACGGGTACGTCGAGGTGAGCTGGCCCGATGCTCTCGACCTGGTCGCCGGCGAGGTGCGGCGGGTGCTCGACGAGTACGGGCCCGGCGCGGTCTTCGGCGGCTCGTACGGCTGGGCGAGCGCCGGTCGCTTCCACCACGCCAAGACCCAGCTCAACCGGATGCTGGCGCTGCTCGGCGGGTACATCTCGTCGGTCGGGAGCTACAGCCACGCCGCGGGCACGCAGATCCTGCCGCACGTCCTGGGGTACGAC
The DNA here is from genome assembly GCF_039531635.1 of Pseudonocardia ailaonensis. Lineage (NCBI taxonomy): Bacteria > Bacillati > Actinomycetota > Actinomycetes > Pseudonocardiales > Pseudonocardiaceae > Pseudonocardia > Pseudonocardia ailaonensis. The sequence goes on from NZ_BAAAQK010000009.1 coordinate 163,671, forward strand.
GCGAACAACGGCCCGAGCACCGCCTGGGAGTCGCTCGCCGCCCACACCGACACGTGGGTGATGTTCGGCGGGTGCCCGCGGCACACCATGCAGGTGGAACCGGGCGGGACCGGCGACCACCGCGGCGGGCCCGGGCTGGACGCCGTCGTGGCGGCCGGCACCGAGATCGTCGTGGTCAATCCGGTGCGGTCGGACGGGCCCACCGGGCCGAACTGCGCCTGGTGGCCGGTCCGGCCCAACACGGACACCGCGCTGATGCTCGGTCTGACCCACACCCTCGTCTCGGAAGGCCTGCACGACACCGGTTTCCTCGACCGGCACACCGTCGGCTGGGACGTCTTCTGCGAGTACCTGCTCGGCAAGCACGACGGGGTACCCAAGGACGCCGAGTGGGCGGCGTCGATCGCCGAGCTCGACGCCGGGGAGATCCGGGCCCTGGCCCGGCGGATGGCCGCGGGTCGCACCTTCGTCAGCACGTCATGGTCGCTCCAGCGTGCCGACCACGGCGAACAGCCCTACTGGATGACCGTCGTGCTGGCGGCCGCGCTCGGCCAGATCGGGCTACCGGGCGGCGGATTCGGGTTCGGGGTCGGCTCGATCTCCGGTGTCGGCACGCCGCGGCAGCCGTTCGCGGTACCGGCGCTCCGCAAGCCGCCCAATCCGCTCGCGGACCACGCGATCCCCGTGGCCCGCATCGCCGACATGCTCCTGGCGCCCGGCGCCGGCTACGAGTTCGACGGCCGGCACCGGACCTACCCGGACGTCCGGCTCGTCTACTGGGCGGGTGGCAACCCCTTCCACCACCACCAGGACCTCGGCCGGCTCTCCGACGCCTGGCAGCGGCCCGAGACGGTGATCGCGCACGAGCAGTACTGGACGGCGTCGGCACGCCACGCCGACATCGTGCTGCCCGCCACGACCACGTTGGAGCGCAACGACATCGGTGCCTCCAGCAAGGACCCGTTCCTGGTCGCGATGCACCGGGCGGTCCCTCCGGTCGGTGAGGCCCGGAGCGACCACGCCATCCTCCGCGACGTCGCCGCGCGGCTCGGCATCGAGGATGCCTTCACCGAGGGCCGGGACGAGGAGGGGTGGCTGCGGCACCTGTGGGCGCAGGGGGTCGAGTCCGCCCGCGCCGCCGGCGTCGAGCTGCCGGGCTTCGAGGAGTTCTGGGCGGCGGGCTCGGTGCGGCTGCCGCTCCCGCCTCCGGAGATCCCGTTCGCCGGTCTGCGGCACGGGGAGCCCTTGCGCACCCCGTCCGGGCGAATCGAGATCTTCTCCGCGACCGTCGACTCGTACGGCTACGACGAGTGTCCGGGACATCCGGTCTGGCTCGAACCCGCGGAATGGCTGGGGGCCGCCGAGCCCGGACAGCTGCACCTACTCTCGACACAGCCCGCCACCCGACTGCACAGCCAGCTCGACACCGGACCCGTCGCCGCCGCGTCGAAGATCCACGGGCGCGAGGCATGCCGGATCAACCCGCACGACGCCGCCACCCGCGGGATCGTCGAGGGCTCGCTCATCGAGATCCGCAGCGCCCGCGGCACCTGCCTGGCGGGAGCCCGGCTCGACGCCGGTGTCCGTCCCGGGGTCGTCGTCCTGCCCACCGGTGCCTGGTACGACCCCGACGAGAACGACCCGACCCTGGACCGGCACGGGAACCCGAACGTCCTCACCGCGGACCGCGGGACCTCCCGGCTGGCCCAGGGGCCGACCGCGGACACGACCCTCGTCGAGATCCGGCCGTCGGCCGCCGGGCCACCCGCTCTTCGTGCGCACCTGCCTCCCGCCCTCGCGCGGCGGGCTCCCGACCGCGGCGGCGTCACGCCGTAGGCCTGGCGTCACCGCCGAGAGATCAGGCTCAGGACCGGGTCACCCCGACCCCGGGCCGCCTCCCGTCGACCGTCCCGGTCAGACCAGCAGGAGCTGACGGCGCGGATCGTGGAGGACCGCGCCGACGCGGGCCAGCACCCGGCTGCCCAGCTCCCCGTCGACCAGGCGGTGGTCGAAGGAGAGCGCCAGCTGTGTGGTCCACCGCAGGGCGACGCGGCCCCGGTGCTCCCACGGCGTCCGCCGAACGGCACCGAGACAGAGGATCGCCGCCTCTCCCGGGTTGAGGATCGGGGTGCCGGCGTCGACCCCGAACACTCCGATGTTGGTGAGGGTGATGGTTCCCCGGGCGAGGTCCTCCGGGGTGGTGCGACCGTCCCGGGCGGTGGCGACGAGGGCGGTCAGCGCCGCGGCGAGCCGCGGCAGCGAAAGCTCACCCGCCTGCTTGACGTTCGGGACCAGCAGCCCGCGCGGTGTCGCCGCGGCGATCCCGAGATTGACGTCGTGGTGGAGGACGATCTCGGCGGCCCGGTCGTCCCAGGACGCGTTGACGTCGGGGAACTCCCGGGCCGCCACGGCGAGGGCACGGGCGGCGAGCAGCAGCAAGGTGACCTTGCTGCCCTCGAACGCGGGATCGGCCTTCAGCCGCTGGACGAGCTTCATCGAGCGGGTCACGTCGACGGTCAGGAACTCCGTGACGTGGGGCGCGGTGAAGGCGCTCGCCGACATCGCCGCCGCGGTCGCCTTCCGCACGCCGCGCACGGGGACCCTCGTCGTCCGCGGGTCCGCGTCCACCGCTGCGGCGGGCGCAACGGCCTCCGCGTGGGCGGTCACGTCGGCGCGGACGATCCGGCCGCCGGGTCCGGTCCCCCGCACCGCGGCCAGATCGACCCCGAGATCCTTCGCCAGACGCCTGACCAGCGGCGTGGTGCGTGTCGCCGGCGCGGCCGGGGCGGCCGGCGCGGCAGCGCGCCCGGCAGACCGCCGCCTCCGCCGGACCTCCCCGGGAGCGGACGGGCCGTAGCCGACCAGGACCGCCGGAGCTCGCTCGTCCGCCTCGGCGGCCGGGGCGACGGGCTCCGGCGGAACCTCCGGCTCGTCGGCGGGCTCGCCGATCCGGATGATCGGCGCGCCGACCGCGACGGTCGCCCCCTCCTGCGCCATCAGCGCGGTGACCGTCCCGGCGAACGGCGAGGGCAGCTCGACCAGCGACTTCGCGGTCTCGATCTCGACCAGGACCTGGTTGTGTTCCACGACGTCCCCGACGGCGACCCGCCAGGTGACGATCTCGGCCTCGGTGAGCCCCTCCCCCACGTCCGGCAGCCGGAACTCGCCGCCGTTCACGGTCGCCGTCACCATGCGAGGCTCCGGTCCACCGCGTCGAGCACCCGGTCGAGGTCCGGGAGGAACTCCTCCTCGAACTTCGCCGGTGGGTACGGCAGGTCGTAGCCGCCGACCCGCAGCACCGGCGCCTCCAGCCGGTCGAAGCACCGCTCGCCGATGGCGCCGGCGACCTCCGCACCGAACCCCCCGAACACCGGGGCCTCGTGGACGACGACGCAGCGCCCCGTGCGCGCGACCGACTCCGCGATCGTGTCCAGGTCCAGCGGGGCCAGCGAGCGGAGGTCGATCACCTCCAGCTCGCGGCCCTCGGTGGCCGCGGCCGTCGCGGCGTCGAGACAGGTCTGCACGGTGCCGCCGTACGCCAGCAGCGTCACGTCCCGCCCGGGTCGCACCACGCGGGCCCGGTCCAGCGGCAGCGGCTCGTCGTCGTGGACCTCGGCCTTGGTCCAGTAGCGCCGCTTGGGCTCGTAGAAGATCACCGGGTCGCCGCACTCCACCGCCTGCCGCAGCATCCAGTGCGCGTCCTGCGATCCCGAGCAGTAGACGACCCGCAGGCCGGCGGTGTGCGCGAAGTAGGCCTCGTTGGACTCGCTGTGGTGCTCCACGGCACCGATGCCGCCGCCGACCGGGATGCGGATCACGACCGGGAGCGCGACCCGCCCCGCCGTGCGGGCGCGCATCTTCGCCAGCTGCGACACGATCTGGCTAAACGCCGGGTAGACGAACCCGTCGAACTGGATCTCGCAGACGGGCCGGTAGCCCCGCAGGGCGAGCCCGATCGCCGTGCCGACGATGCCGGCCTCCGCCAGCGGGGTGTCGATGACCCGGTCGGCGCCGAAGTCCTTCTGCAGGCCGTCGGTGACCCGGAAGACGCCGCCGAGTCCGCCGACGTCCTCTCCCATCACCACGACGCCGGGATCGTGTTCGAGGGCGTGCCGCAGCCCGGAGTTGAGGGCCGCGGACAAGGTGAGCAGGGGCATGGGTGGCTCCCGTTCCCGAGAATCGCCGCCGGGGTGGGGCGGCTGGAGATGATCAGTCCAGGTAGGACGCGACGAGCGCGGTGTGCCGCTGTCGCTGGTCGGTCAGATGAGGTGGTTCCGAGGTCAGGACGGTGCCGAAGAGCGCACTGAACTCGCCCTTCGGGATCGCGCGGCAGACCCGCCGGGTCTCGGCCGCGAGGTCGTCCGACTCCAGCCGGAGGGCGGCGCGTCCGGCCTCGTCGATCCAGCCCTCGCGGTCGAGCAGGATCTCCATCCGGGCGATCGGGTCGCGGGCCCGCCAGCTGTCCAGCTCGCTGTCCGAGCGGTACCGACCCGGATCGTCGGACGTGCTGTGACCGCCCATCCGGTAGGTCGTCGCCTCGATCAGCGCGGGCCCGCCGCCCGCGCGGATCTGCTCGGCGACGCCGGCGGTCACCGCGTGCACCGCGAGCACGTCGTTGCCGTCCACGAGGTGGGCGTCGAGGCCGAACCCGGCCGCGCGCTGGTGCAGCGGGGCGCGCATCTGGGTGCTGGTCGGCGTCGAGATCGCCCACTGGTTGTTCTGGCAGAAGAACAACAGCGGCACCCCCGCGCTCGCCGCCCAGTTGAGCGCCTCGGAGGCCTCGCCCTGGCTCGACGCGCCGTCCCCGAAGTAGACGGCGACGATCTCGTCCGCGCCGTCGCGCTGCACACCCATCGCGTAGCCGGTCGCCTGCGGCAGCTGGGCGGCCAGGACGAGTGTGTAGACGTGGAACCGGTAGGCGGCGGGATCCCAGCCGCTGTGGGCGTTCCCCCGCCACTGCACGAGCAGCTCCTCCGGCGTGATGCCGCGGCACAGCGCCGCGGCCTGCTCGCGGTAGCTGGGGAAGACGTGGTCGTCGGGGCGCAACGCGGTGACGGAGCCGACCTGGGCCGCCTCCTGGCCGCGGGACTGCAGCCAGAGCCCGAGCTCCCCCTGCCGCTGCAGGGCCAGCGCCTCGTCGTCGAAGCGGCGGGCGAGCACCATCCGGCGGTACAGGTCACGGCACAGGTCGGGGGTGATCTCCAACGGCCAGCGCGGGTCCGGGGTCAGCCGGCCGTCGGGGTCCAGGAGCTGTACGGGTTCCACGGGTTTCTCCATCGATCAGGTCCGTGATCACGGATGAGGCCGCCGCGCCCGCGGTGGCGGGATGCGGCGTCCGGTGTGCCGGGCAGGGCGGGAGGGCGGGTCAGCCGTCCACGAGCCACTGCACGTGCTTGTCCTCGAAGTACTCGGCGAGGCCGGGATCGCCGCCCTCGCGACCCAGCCCGGAGGCACCGCCCCCACCCCACCCGACGTCCTGGCGCATGCCGCCCCCGCCGTTGACGGTGACGTTCCCGGAGCGGAGCCGGCGCGCGAGGCCGAGGGCCTGCGAGGTGGGGCCCCAGATGTTGGCGTTGAGGGCGAACCGGGTGCCGTTCGCGAGCCGCACGGCGTCGTCGACCGAGTCGTAGGGCAGCACCACGCCGACCGGGCCGAAGATCTCCTCCTGCGCGATCTCGCTGTCGGGACGTGCCTCGATCAGCTGCACGGGGACGTAGTGGCCGCCCGCCGGGACGCCGGGCCCGACCTCGCGCGCGGCGAGGACGCTCGCGCCCGCCGCCAGGCTCCGCTCGACGAAGCCGGTGACGCGGCGCCGGTGCCCGGCGCTGATCACCGGGCCGACGACCGTCGACGGGTCGGCCGCCGGGCCGACCACGACGGAGTCCAGCGCCTTCGCCGCGAGCTCGACGAACTCGCCGTACCGCTCGCGGTCGACCAGGATCCGGGTGTTCGCCCCGCACGCCTGACCGGCCATCGAGTGGACGCGGGCCAGTACCGGCTCGACCAGCCGCTCGAGCGGCGCGTCGGGCAGGACGAGGTTGGGCGACTTCCCGCCGAGCTCGAGCACGGTCTTCGTGAGGGTCGGCGCTCCCTGGGCGAGGATCGCCGCGCCGACCTGCTCGGAACCGGTGAAGCTCACCAGGTCCACCCGGGGGTCCGACGAGAGCGCCCGGCCCGCGTCGGCGGTGCCGATCACGACGTTGACCACCCCGGCCGGCAGGTCGAGCCCGGCCAGCAGCTCCACGATGTGGCTCGCGACGAGCTGGCCCTGGACCGAGGCGAGCAGGACCGTGGTGCAGCCGGAGGCGATCGCCGCGCCGAGCTTCCGGGCGATCAGCAGCGGCGGGTAGTTGTAGGCGGTCAGGGCCGCGACGACCCCGACCGGCTCCCGGACGATCATGCTGGTCGACAGCCCGCCCGGGCCGGCGAAGGGCGGGAGCGGCCGTTCCCGGCCGCCCAGCGGACCACGGGTCGCGGCCTCGGCGAACCAGCGCAGGCAGTCCACCGCGGGCCGGACCTGTCCGGCCCGGGTCTGCGAGACCGGCGTCCCGACGTCGTGGACGAGCAGGGCCTCCAGCTCCGCCGACGCCTCCATCCGGTCCGCCAGCGCGTGCAGCGCCCGCCCGCGCTCCGCCGGCGTCCACACCGGACGGGAGTCGTCGTCGAAGGCCCGGCGCGCCGCCGCGAGGGCGGCCTCCACCTGGGCCGGGGACGACTCGGCGAACTCGGCCAGCGCCGCTCCCGTGGACGGGTCGGTGGCGACGTGCGAGACGTCCCCGTCGGGGACGACCCACGTGCCGTCCACGAGTCCCCGGACGGCGGGCACCCGCGGTCCCGTCAGGCCTTCCATCGATCCACCTTCAGCACGTCCAGGCAGGGCGCGTCGACCGGTCCCGTGAGCAGCTCCGCCACGGTCGTCTCCAGCTCGTCGCCGAGCAGCGGGGCGGCGAGCCCGCGGAACTTGTCGACCACGACGGCGGCCGGGAGCAGGTTGCCCGGGTTGCCGGCCGGGATGTCGACGGTCCGGTGCACGTCCAGGCCGGAGCCCTGGACCCGGACCCAGCCGGGCCGCGACCGCTCCGTCGCCCGCGGCTCGCACACGACCGTCAGGCGCTCGGCGAGCCCGAGCACCCGCTCCGCCCGGTAGTCGCCGTCCCGGTACTGCTGCGGGGTCAGCCGGCCCGTCACCAGGGCGAGCGCCGCGCTGACGGGCAGCGACTCGCGGGCGGCGAGGTCCGACTCCGAGTGGACGGCGATGTTCTGCTGGAACGCGAAGGGCTCCGTCCCGATCGTCACCTCGACACCGTCGAGGTCGATGTCCGGCGGGAGCTCCGCGAAGGCCAGCAGGGCGGCGTCGAGGGCGGCGTGGAAGCTGCGGCAGGTCGGGTGGATCTTGGTGTAGGTCTCGTCGAGGAGCCAGCGCTCGCCCAGGCCGCGGGTGGCGGCCTCGCGGTCGAAGGGCGCGATCGAGCTGAGCTCGCCGAAGGTGACCTCGACGGAGCGCGGCCCGCCGGTGAACCCGGCGAGGGCGAGGTCCGCCGCGAGGGTGCCGAGGTGGCTCGGCATGCCGTGATACACGTCGCGGACCGTGGCGCCGTGGACCGTCGCGTCCCACGAGGTCGTCAGCGTCAGGTTGGCGGCCAGGGCGATCGTCCGCGCGAGCTCGGCCGGGCCCGCCCCGCGCATCCGGGCGACGGCCACCGCGGCGCCGATGACGTTCCAGGTCCCGCTCGGGTGCAGGCTGGGGCGCAGGCGCTGGGAGGACCCGATCCGGCAGGCGATCTCGTACCCGGTGAGGAACCCGACGAGGGCGGACTCCAGGGTGTCGTTGCGCGCGGCCGCCTCGGCGATCACCGCCGGCATGATGTACCCCGCGACGTGACCGCCCGAGGCCACGTTGCCGCCGTCCAGGAGATCGACGCCGAGGGCCAGGCCGTTGACCAGGCACGCGTCCCGGGCGCCGAGGCGGGGACCCAGCACGGTGGGCGAGTCGCCGCTGCCCCCGAGCGCCTCCGCCAGCTGCCGGACCTCGGGATGGTCCCGGCCGAGGTACAGGCTGCCGAGCGTGTCGAGCCAGGTCAGGCGGACGTCGGCCCGGATCCGCTCCGGGAGCCCCGCCCACGTGAGGGTCGATCCCCACTCGCCCAGCTCCGTGGCCACGTCCGTCGCCACCGCGGTTGCGCTCACGACCTCGTCACCTCCTTCATCACCTCGTCGGTCCGCCATGATCCCTCCGTGATCCCCTGCTCGCGCAGCTCCCTCTTCAGTACCCGGCCGACGGCGCTGCGCGGGAGCTCGTCGCGGAACTCGATCACGGTCGGCAGCGCGAAGTACGGCAGCCGCGACACCATCCACCGGAAGAAGTCCGCCTCGGAGAGGCCCGCGTCGGACCGCACCGCGGTGACCTTCACGTCGTCCTCGGTCAGGTCGCTGGGCACGGCGTGGACCGCCACGTCGACGATCCCGTCGTGCCTCATCAGGACCCGCTCGACCTCGTGGCTGGAGATGTTCTCGCCGCGTCGCCGCAGGTAGTCGCCCTTGCGGTCGAGGAACGAGAGGTAGCCGTCGGCGTCGACGCTCCCGATGTCCCCCGTCCGGAACCACAGGTCGGCGGTCGCCGCGACGGTCGACGCGGGCCGCGCCCAGTAGCCGGAGAACATGAGGTTCGCGCGCCGGGGCCGGACGACGATCTCCCCGGGTGTCCCCGGCTCGACCTCGTCCCCCCGGTCGTCGAGGACCCTGACGTCGTAGTCCGCCGCGTTGACGGGACCGGCCGTGTCGGGGCGGTGGTCGTGCGACGGTCGCAGGAGGGAGATCGTGGAGCACTCGGTCATCCCGTACATCCCGCTGAAGGTGTCGACGCCGAACCTCTCGACGAGGGTGGCCCGGATCTGCTCGGGCATCGGGACGGCGATGACCAGCCGGACGTGGTCGTCGAGCGGGTCGTGCTCCGAGCGGGCGACGAGCGTCGCCATCGAGCCGAGCAGGTTCGCGATGGTCGCACCGCAGGCGTGGAGCTCCTTCCAGAAGCGCGACACCGAGAACTTCCGCGCGATCACCGTCCGGCCCCCGCAGAGCAGCGCCCCGATCACCCCGAACTTGATCGCGTTGAGGTGGAACAGCGGCAGCGGGGTCCAGAACACGTCCTCGGCCGTGCGGGCGTACGCCTCGCCGACGATCGCGGAGTGGTGCACCAGCGCGTTGTGGGAGAGCAGGCAGCCCTTCGACGGGCCGGTGGTCCCGCCCGTGTAGAGGCAGATCGCGGTGTCCCCGCTGGTGACCGCCGGCAGCTCCGCCGCGGGCGGCCCGCCGACGACCGTTCCCCAGTCGACGAGCTCCACGTCCTCGGGAAGTCCCGCCGGCCGTCCGGCCGGGTCGCCGAACACGACGACCGTGGGCCGGGCGCCCGAGTCGCGGAGCACCTCCGCGATGCGGTCCGCGAACCCGGCCTGGCACACGACGACGTCCGCACCGGAGTCCGCGAGGACGTGGGCCAGGAACTCACCCTTGTAGGCCGAGTTGATCGGCACGAGGATGCAGCCGGCCCGGAACACCCCGAACAGGGTCAGCACCGCCTCCACGCAGTTCTCCGTGAGCAGGGCGACCCGCGCCCCCGCGGCCAGGCCGCAGCGGTCCCGCAGGAAACCGGCGATCGCCGCGCTCTCCGCGACCGCGACGCGCGGGGTGAGCCCCATGCCCGCGACCTCGAGGAACTCCTCGTCCGGCCGTGCGGCGGCGCGTTCCTCCAGCAGCGCCTGCGCCGTCGGTCCACGGTCGACCGTCCACCTGTCCATCTGCGACCTCTCACTCTCGTGCGCGGCGCTCCGTCGCGCCGATCCCCCCGCCGGGCTCACGGCTGCGAGCCCCCGGGCAGGTGTCCCGCCTTCGCGGCGACGACCTCGTCGATCCGGCCGGCCTGCAGGGCCTCCAGGTCTCGTTCCTCGGCCCGGCCCCGCTCGGTCGCCGCGGCCAGTACCTCGGGCCAGCGCCCGGCCGGGACGACCACCACGCCGTCGTCGTCGGCCACCACGACGTCACCCTCGCCCACGACGACCTCGCCGATCCTGATCGGCTCCCCGAGGACCCCCGGCCGCCGCTTGGCCGGGTCACGGGTGACCACGGCCCGCGCGAAGACCGAGAAGCCCATCTCCCGGCACGCCCCGACGTCCCGGGCGCCGCCGTCGACCAGCACCCCGGTCACCCCGGCCGCGGCCGCCGCGGTCGAGGCGAGGTGCCCCCACAACGCCACCGAGTCGTCCGGACCGGCCAGGACCAGCAGGTCACCGGCGCGGGCGGCTCCGACCAGGGGCCACGTGGCGGAGTTCTCCCCCGGTGGGTTGGAGGCGGTCCGGGCCCTGCCGACCACGCAACCCGATCCGCTCCGGCGCGGCAACCGCTCGGCCGCGATCACGCCGTCCCGGCCCGTCACGGCCCGGAGCGACGCGGCGATCGTCGCCACGCCCAGCCCGCGTGCCGTGTCGTCGGGGGTCACGCCGGTCACCGCCGGGAGCGTCACGGTCGTGGCTCCCAGTGGTAGCCGGCCCGCGACGGGTCGCCCGTCCACACGAGCTCCACGCCGGAGCCGATCGGCACGGCCTCCCCCGCGAGGCGGGCGATGACCCGCACCCCGGGGTGGGCGCGCAGCTCGCCCAGCACGACCGCGTAGGGGACCTGGTCGGCGAAGGCCATGAACGACCGGTGGATGGTGACGGCCGAGCGCACCACGGCCGAGGGATCCTCGACCGGCAGCCACTCGAGCCCCACCTGCCCGCACCGCCAGCAGGCGGGACCGGGCGGGAAGTGCTCCGTCCGGCAACCGTGGCAGCGCTGGAGGCAGAAGTCGCCCGCGGCCAGCCGGGCCCGGAACTCCCGGGTCTCGTCCGGCCCGACCTCGCCGAGAGCCCCGGGGGCGTCCAGCAGGGGTCGCCCGCTCATGCCGCGGCCTCCAGGACCATGCCGCTGGCGACGCTCGGTCCGGCCCAGCCGGTCACCAGACCCAGCCCGCAGCCCTCGACCTGGCGGCCGGTGCCGGCGTGGTCGGCCCGGAGCTGGCGCACGATCTCGAGCACGTTGTTCAGGCCGTGGGTGTATCCCTCGCTCAACATTCCCCCCGCGGTGTTGGTCGGGAGGCTGCCCCCGAGCCCGAGCTGGCCGTCACGGACGAACTCCTCGGCGCCGCCCGCCGGCACCAGCCCGTAGGCCTCCAGCTGCCGGAGCACCACCCAGCTGAAGCAGTCGTAGATCGCCGCGACGTCGAAGTCCGAGGGCCGGACACCGGCCTGCTCGTACAGCCGGGCGGCGCACGCCGCCCCGGCGACACCGGTCGGGTCGTCGGCGTTGTAGTGGAAGGTCGGTGCCGTCGCCAGCTTCGGGACCACCGAGCGCACGAGCACCGTCGGCCGGCCCGACTCCCTGACGTCGGCGGCCGGCCGCACGAGGATCGCGTTCGCCTCGTCGCTCTCGACGCAGAAGTCGTGCAGCCGCAGGGGCGAGGCGATGTACGGCGACGCGAAGTACGCCTCGCGGGTGAGCGGGCGCCCGTACATCAGCGCCGTCGGGTTGGACTGCGCGTGGCCGTAGAACGTCTCGCAGATCGCCGCGAGCGCCTCCTCGCCGATCCCGTTGTCGTGCATGTGCATCGCGGCGAGCAGCGCAACGCGCTGGCCGGCGTTGAAGATCCCGTGCGGCACCAGGTAGGCGCCGCCGGGCAACAGCGTCTCCCACGACTCGTCCGTCCAGCCGGCGCCGCCGCCCATGCGCTTCCCCGAACGCCCGAGCATCGTCCGGTAGATCAGGACGTTGCGGGCCGCGCCGCTGGCGATGAGACCGACGGCACCGGAGACGAGCGACTCGGTCGACGTCCCGCCGCTGAGGATCTCGTAGAACCCGCACTCACGGAGGCCGAGGTAGGTGGCCAGCTCCTGGGGCCCCGGCGAGTCCGACTCCTGGTAGCCGAGGATGAAGTCGACGTCGCCGGGCTCGAGGCCGGCGTCGGCGACCGCCTCACGGGCGGCGGTCACCGCCAGCCCGTTCATCGACTCCGTCGCCCGCTTCGATCGGGCCGAGGCACCGATCCCCGCGATCGCGCACCGCATCAGAGGTTGAAGACGCGCCGGGCGTTGAGCTCCCCGATCTTCGCCGCGTCGTCGTCGTCGACGTCCTCGAGGACCTCCTCGAGCCGGTTGCGCGAGTTCGGCCACGCGCAGTCGGAGTGCGGGTAGTCGGCCTCCCACATCAGGTTGTCGATGCCGATCTTCTCGCGCTGTTCGACGGCGAAGACGTCCTCGATGAAGCAGAGGAAGAAGTTCCGCGACCAGACCTCCTCGGGCGGGGTGTCGGGCAGGTCGCAGTAGTGCCGGTGCTTGGTCCACGCCCAGTTGATCTTCTCCATGATGTACGGGGCCCAGCCCGCGCCACCCTCGGAGAGCACCAGCTTGATGTCCGGGAAGGTCGTGGGTACCGGCGACCAGAGCAGGTCGACCGCCGCGATCATCGAGTTGAGGCCGTTGAGGCCGATGTGCATCGCGTACGGGGCATCGGCGGAGGTCGTGATCATCGACGACGACGAGCCGATGTGCATGCAGACCGGCATGTCGGTCTCGACCGCGGCGCGGAACAGCGGGTCCCAGCCGCCGGAGTGGAAGGACGGGAGCCCGAGCTTGGCAGGCCCCTCGGAGAAGGCGATCGCCTTCGCGCCCCGCGCCGCCGTCCGGCGGACCTCGGCCGCCGCCAGCTCGGCGTCCCACAGCGGCAGGATGACCAGCGGGACCAGGCGTTCACGATCCGCCCCCGACCACTCGTCGAGCATGAAGTCGTTGTAGGCCTGCACGCAGGCGAGGCCGAGGTCCTTGTCCTTCGCCTCGAGGAAGCGCTGGCCGCAGAAGCGGCTGAAGGAGGGGAAGGCGAGCGAGGCCCAGACGCCGTCCTGGTCCATGTCCTTGAGTCGCGCGTTGGGCTCGTAGCAGCCGGGCCGCATGTCCTCGAACCGGCGCGGTTCGGTCGAGAAGTCCTCGACGTCGAGTCCCGCCACGGCGTTGAGGCCGACCTGGGGGAAGAGCTGCCCTTCGAACTGCCAGACCTCGTGGCCCTCGTCGTCCTCGACGACGCGCGGGCCCACGTCCTGGTACTTCGCCGGCAGCCGGTCGGTCCACAGGTGCTTCGGCTCGATGAGGTGGTCGTCGACGGAGATGAGCTTGACGTCTTGCCTGAGCATCGTGCGCCCTTCATCGATGGAGGAGGCCACGCAGCACCGCTCACGCGGATCGACGGGGCTGCGGGAGCTCGCTGACCAGCGAGCCTGGAGAGCTGTGCCATCAGCTGACACGGCGTGCCAAGAAAGTAGGCGGATCGCGGCGCACCTGTCAACGACGAGAACGGGCAGGGCCCGGCGGCCGCCGGAGCCGGTGCGCGGCGGGTGTTGACAGGGCTGCGCGGACGACTCTAAATTCCTGGCACGCTGTGCCAAACGCTTGAGCGAGCTCCTGGACGGTCCCGTCGGACGTCCGAGGACAGGGCTTCGACCCTCTCGCACGCGGTCCAGCGGTTCCCGGCCGAACGAAGGAGTTGCCGTGTCCGTCATCGTCGACAGTGGTGCCGCCCGCACCGACGCCCCGCAGGGAGCGACCTACCTGCGCACCCGGGGTGCGTTGCTGTGGGAGTTCGGCACGGCCGACACGCTGGCACGCTGGAGTGTCGAGGACATCGAGTACGGGGCACCGAAGAAGAACGAGGCCGTCGTCAAGCTGGCCGCCTCCGGCATCTGCCACTCGGACTACCACTACCTGACCGGCGACAGCGCGGTCGACATCACCCCGCTGCTCGGTGGCCACGAGGGCGCCGGGGTCGTCGTCGAGGTGGGACCGGACACCACCGGCGTGCAGGTCGGCGACCACGTCGTCACCACGTTCATGCCCGCCTGCGGCCGCTGCACGTGGTGCGGGATCGGCCGGTCCAACCTCTGCGACCGGGGCGCCGGCCTGCAGACCGGCAAGACCCTCGACGGCACGCACCGCGTCCACACGCCCGACGGCACCCCGGTCGCGCAGATGACCTACATCGGCACCTTCAGCCCGTACGTCGTGGTGCCGGCGGACTGCCTGATCCCGGTGGACCGCGACGTCCCGCTCGACAAGCTGGCGATCCTCGGCTGCGGCGTGCCCACGGGCTGGGGGTCGGCGGTCAACGTCGCCGACGTCCGGGTCGGGGACACCGTCGTCGTCGTGGGGATCGGCGGGGTCGGCATGAACGCCGTCCAGGGCGCCCGGCACGCCGGCGCGTCGAACATCGTCGTGGTGGATCCCGTCGAGTGGAAGCGCAAGGCCGCGATCAGCACCTTCGGCGCCACCCACGAGGCCGCGGACCTGGCCGAGGCCGACCAGATCGTCCGGGAGCTGACCCGCGGTGTCGGCGCCGACCGGACCATCATGGTCATGGGCGTCGCCGATCCGAACGCCCTGCAGACGCTGCTGAACCTCACGTCGAAGGGCGGGGTGCTCGCCCTGACCAACGTGACCGCGCCGACTCAGCTCGACGCCCAGCTCAACATCCGCAACCTCGTCCTGCTCGAGAAGCAGATCCGGGGCGGCATGTACGGCAGCTGCAACCCGCGCGTGGACATCCCGAGGCTCGTCGCGCTCTACAAGAGCGGTCAGCTGCTCCTCGACGAGCTGGTGACCACGACCTACCGGCTCGACGAGATCAACCAGGCGTGCCAGGACATGATCGACGGCAAGAACCTCCGTGGGGTCATCCTCTTCGACGACTGAGCCGGCACGAGAAGCCGACTCCCGCGTACGGCAGCGAAAGGCCAGGAGCATGCGCAAGACGGAGCTCTCCCCCGACACGGACAACGAACGGTCCGCGAACGGCGCCGACGGCGACTCGGCCCTCCCCCGGGCCGTCACCGTCGTGTTCCGGGTGCTCGAGGCCGTGGCCGCGGCGCCCGGCGCCGGGGTGAGCGCGCTGGCGCGCGACCTGGACATCGCCAAGAGCACGGTGCAGCGTGCCCTGCGCACCCTGGAGGCGCTCGGCTACGTCTACTCGAGCGGCGAGATCACCCGCTGGTACCTGACGCTGCGCACCTACACGCTCGGCTCACGCGCTCCGGTCGTCGACCTGGCGCCGCTCGCCCTGACGGAGATGCGCGAGCTCTCGGCCGTCACCAACGAGTCCGTCCAGCTGCTCGCCCTCGAGGGCGACTCGGTCCTGGTGATCGAGAAGATCGACAGCACGCAGGCCGTCCGGTCGTACGTCGGGCGGGGCGAGCGGCTGCCCGCCCACGTCTCCGCGTCGGGCAAGGCGCTGCTCGCGTCCAGCCCGTACGTCCTCGAGGAGATGCTGCGCCGGCCGCTGCACGGCTACACCGAGGGCACCATCACCGATCCGGAGCGGTTCCGGGCCCAGATCGCGGAGATCCGCGAGCAGGGCTACGCCCTCAACGACGGCGAGTACCGCTCGGACGTCTCGGCGATCGGTGCCGTGGTGTTCGGGGGCGCGGGCGACGCCATCGCCGCCATCGGCATCTCGGCACCACGACACCGCGCCTCGCCGGAGCGGCTCCGCGAGATGGCACCCGCGCTGCTGGCGGCCACCGGCCGGCTCTCGCGCAGCGCACAGCTCGACATGCGAGACAGCGGGAACGGCTCATGAACGACCTCTCGACGGAGGCGCCGCTCGAGCCGTCGTGGCCGGTCGTCGACGCGCACCACCACCTCGGCGAGTTCCACGGCAGCAGGTATCTCGCCGAGGACCTCGGCCGCGACACCGCGCGCGGACACCGGATCGTCGCCACCGTCTACGTCGAGAGCCGCTACCGGCTGCGGACGACGGGGCCGGCCGGCCTGCGGCCGGTCGGGGAGACCGAGTTCGCCGACGACGTCGCGGAGAAGAGCGTCGCCGAGGGGACCGGCACGCAGCTGTGTGCGGCGATCGTCGGATTCGCCGACCTCGGCGCCGGAGCGGCGATCGGCGACGTCCTCGACGCCCATCTCGACGCCTCCCCGGCGCGGTTCCGCGGCATCCGGCAGGGCAGCTACTGGGACGCCGATCCGGGGATCATGTCCACCGTCAGCATGAGCCCGCCCCGCGGCCTGCTCGGCTCCGCGGCGTTCCGCCGCGGCTATGCCGCGCTGGCTCCGCGTGGACTCTCGTTCGACGCCGTGCTCTTCCATCCGCAGATCGGCGAGCTGGCCGCGCTCGCCCGCACGTTCCCGGACACGACGGTGGTGCTGAACCACCTCGGGTTCCCGCTGGGCGTCGGACCCTATGCGGACCGGCGGGAGGAGGTCTTCGCGGAGTGGTCGGCGGCCGTCGCCGACCTGGCGCGATGCCCCAACGTGAACCTCAAGATCGGTGGCTTCGGAATCCCGGTGTGGGGGCTCGACCTCACCCCCGCCGACGGCGAGCCACGCTCGAAGGCCCTGGCCAGGGCCTGGCGGCCGTTCTTCGACACCGCGGTGGAGCGGTTCGGACCGCATCGGTGCATGCTCGAGAGCAACTTCCCTCCGGACCGGGTGGCGTACGACTACGTCACCTTCTGGAACGCCGCCAAGACCCTCGTCTCGGGCCTGTCGCCCAGCGAGCGCGACGCCGTCCTCGCAGGGACCGCACGCCGGGTCTACCGGCTCCCTGTCTGATCCCCCGTTCCCGATCCCGAACGCCGCGGCATCCACGACCGGATCCGCGGGCGATCACCACGACCCAGACACCGCGTCACCGGCGCACAACGGTGTGTGAACCGAAGGAGAAACCATGTCAGCCCTGCGCAGATCGCGACTCTGGGTGACTGTCGCCGCGACCTCGCTCGCCGCCCTCCTCGCGGCGTGCGGCAGCGGCGGTGCGAACGGCGGCTCCGGCACGGGCGACACCGCCTCGCCCGTCCGCGTCGGTGTCATCACCTCGCTCAGCGGGCCTCTCAGCGACTACGGCAAGCAGGTCCAGGACGGCCTGCGGGCCGGCCTGGCGTGCTCGACGAACGGGACCAACGCGGTCAACGGCCACCCCGTCACCTTCGACGTCAAGGACGACGGCGGGGACGCCGCCACCGCCCAGTCCCTGGCCACCGGCATGGTCGGCGAGGGGATCACGATCCTGACCGGCTCGGCCAACTCGGGGATCGCGCCCCAGCTCGGTCAGTTCGCGCAGCAGCAGGGCGTGCTCTACATCGCGAGCGCGGTCGGGAGCGACAAGCTCACCGGCCTCAACGCCAACACCTTCCGCGCGACCCGCCAGGCCAGCCAGGAGGCGATGGCGCTGACCAGCGTGCTGCCGGGTGGCACCGGGAAGGTCGCGGTCCTGGCCCAGGACTACGCCCTCGGCCAGGGATACGTCGCCTCCATCAAGAAGATCCTGCCGAACGCCCAGGTGGAGCCGGTCCTCGTCCCGCTGGACGCCCGCGAGTTCACCCCCTACGCGCAGAAGGTCGCGTCGCTCAAGCCGGACCTGCTGGTGGTCGTCTACTACGGCGACACCGCCGCCGCGGTCTGGCAGTCGCTGCTCCAGCAGGGCGTCACGGACACCACCCCGATCGCCTCCCTGCTCGGCCAGCGGTCCAGCTGGGGCATCTACGGTGCCGCCGCACCCAAGATCACCTTCGTGGCGCACGACTTCGCCGGCCAGGACACCCGCACGGCCACGAACGACTGCCTCCTGAAGGAGAGCCCCAACGCCGACGAGTCCACCTTCAACGGCTTCGTCAGCGCCCAGATGATCGTCCACGCGCTCACGGTGGCCGGCGCCGACGACGTCGAGGGGATGAAGAAGGCGCTGGACGGCTACTCGTTCGAGGCCCCGAAGGGCAAGGTGACCATCCGCTCCGGCGACCACGCCCTCATCCAGGACATGCTCGTCGTCAGCCTCACCACCGAGAACGGCAAGCCGACCGCGAAGCTCGTGAAGACGGTCCCGGCCGCGGACCTGACGCCGTGACCTCGCCCGCTCCCACCACCGTCCCCGCGGACACGGGGGACGACCTCGCGCTCGCGCTCGACGCCGTCACGTGGGGCGTCGGTGGGTTCACCATCATCGACTCCGTCGACCTCCGTGTCCGCCGCGGGGAGTTCCTCTCGATCATCGGGCCGAACGGGGCGGGCAAGAGCACCCTGGTGAACCTCGTCTCGGGGACCTACCGGCCGCTCTCCGGCACGATCAGCCTGGGTTCCCGGGCCATCACCGGCCTGCCGTCGCACAGGCGGATCCGGCTGGGTCTCGGCCGGACCTTCCAGACCTCGAGCCTGTTCCCCAGCCTGACGGTGCTCGAGAACGCGCGGCTGTCCGCCCAGTCCTCGCTCGGCGGGAGCATGAACCTGCTGAGGGCGCCCGGCCGCCGGGACCGGGCCCACGAGATCGCGTGGCACCGGCTCGCGGAGGTGGACCTCGCCCACCGGGCCGGCGACCGGGCCGCCGACCTGCCCTACGGGGAGAAGCGCAAGCTGGAGATCGCGGTCGCGCTGTGCGGCTCCCCGCAGGTCCTGCTGCTCGACGAGCCGACCGCCGGGGTGTCCGACGGCGAGGTGGACTCGCTGATCGAGGTCATCCGGTCCGTGCACCGGACCGGCGTGACGGTCGTGATGGTCGAGCACCGGATGGACTTCGTGGTCGACGTGTCGGACCGCATCTCGGTGCTCCAGGACGGCCGGATCCTGATGACGGGCAGCCCGTCCGAGGTGATGACGGACGCCCGGGTGCTCTCGGCCTACCTGGGACCCGACCTGTGACCCCGCCCGACGACGCGCTCCTCGTCCTCCGCGACGTCCACGTCACCCGGGGGGAGGCCCATGTCCTGCAGGGTGTCTCGTTCACCGTCCGGCCGAACCGCGTGACCGCCCTGCTCGGCCGCAACGGCGTCGGGAAGACGACGACGATGCTGTCGGTGCTCGGCCTCGTTCCCGCGACGGGATCCGTCCTGATGGACGGCGCCGAGCTCCTCGGCCGGCCCACCCACCGCCGCGTCCGGCAGGGCATCGGCTACGTTCCCGAGGACCGCGAGGTGTTCGCCGAGCTGACCGTCGAGGAGAACCTCGAGCTGGCGGCCCGCACACCGGAGGCCGCCCAGCGACGGGCCTCGGTCTACGACCTGTTCCCCGACCTGTTGCGGCGGGCCCGGCAGCGGGCCGGCTCGCTGTCCGGCGGACAGCAGCAGATGGTCGCCATCGCGCGCGCCATGCTCAACCCCAACCGGCTGCTGCTGGTCGACGAGCCCAGCAAGGGCCTGGCGCCGATCGTCGTCGGGCACGTCGTGGAGGCCCTCGAGCGCGCGGCCCAGGAGACCACGGTGCTCCTGGTCGACCAGAACATCCGGGTCGCGGAACGGCTCGCCACCGACGCCGTGATCCTCGACCACGGGACCGTCGTCTTCGCCGGCCCGATGGCCGACGTCGTCGCCGACGAGGAGCTGACCCGGACCTATCTCGGGGTGGCAGGCGCGGTCGCCGAGACCCCGGCCGACCAGCCCGAGGTGACCAGCCGGTGAACGCCTTCCTCGTCATCCTCGTGACCGCGCTCGGGCTGGGCGGGCTGTACTTCCTGCTCGCCTCCGGCCTCTCGTTGATCTTCGGCCTGATGGACGTCCTGAACCTCGCACACGGCGCGTTCTTCGGGATCGGCGGCTACGCGGCCTGGATCGTCATGGACTCCCTCGGCGTGGTCGACTCCCTGGCGCTGCGCTTCCTGGTCTCGGTCGTGGTGGCCGTGGCCGCGGGGCTGCTGGCCGGGTTCGTCATCGAGAAGGTCCTCGTCGCCCGCAGCTACGGCGACCACCTCGCGCAGATCCTGCTGACCCTCGGCCTCGGCTTCGCCCTCAACGGCCTGCTGGCCGGCCTCTTCACCTACTCCCCCCGCTCGCTGCCGCAACCGGAGTGGCTCGCCGCGACCTCCGCGCTGGGGGGCGCGCAGATCCCGAACAGCAGGCTGGTCATCATCGTGGTGGCGGCCGTCGTCTTCCTGGGCATGATCGGGTTCTTGCGCTACACCCGGCACGGCCTGATCATCCGGGCGGGCGCGGAGAACCGGCAGATGGTCCGGGCTCTCGGCATCGACGTCCGGCGGAGCTTCACGCTGGTGTTCGCGCTCGGCGGCGCGCTGGCCTGCCTCGGCGGCGCGCTGGGGGCGGTGTTCTTCAACGGGGTCACCCCGACGCTCGGGCAGAACATGCTGATCTTCTCGTTCATCGTCGTGATCATCGGCGGCCTCGGCTCCGTGCCGGGCACCGCCGTGGCCGCGGTTCTCGTCGCCCTCGTCCAGCAGTTCACGAACTTCTACGCCAACACCGGGCTCGGCGACCTGGCCATCGTCGTCCTGCTCGTGGGCACGCTCCTCGTGCGGCCCCAGGGTCTGCTCGGACGAAAGGCGGCATCGACGTGACCTCGACAGCACGCGCCGAACAGCACCGCCCGGCCGCCGGGACGCGAGCCGAACCGCCTGCGCCGCAGCGGACCCGGAGGCGGATCCCCGTCGGTGCGGTGATCGGGGCGGTCGTCCTGCTCGTCCTGGTGATCGTCCCGTTCACCGGTGGCCTCACCGTGCCGTTCGTCTTCGACGGCGCCCTCTCGAGCTCCCGGACGCAGCTCATCCTCGCCGCGGCGCTGCTCTTCGCCTGCGTCGCGATCTCCTACGACGTGGTGTTCGGCTACACCGGCCTGCTGAACGCCGGCCACGCCACCGTCTTCGCGGCGGCGCTGTACGCCACCAACATCGGGATGGAGCTCGGCGTCCCGTTCGTGCCGGCCGCCCTGATCGCCGTGGTCCTCGCGACCGCGCTGGGCGCGGGCATCGGCGCGCTGTCCCTGCGTGCCCGCGGGCTGGGCTTCGCGATGGTGACGCTCGCGTTCTGCGAGGCCTTCTCCACCCTGCTGGTCACCGACCCGTTCCGCGTCTTCGGCGGGGAGGAGGGACGACCGCTGGCCTTCGAGCAGGTCCCGTCGATCCTCCTGCAGGCCCGCAACGTCAAGTGGCTCTACTGGCTCGCCCTCGCGACGCTCGTGCTCGTGGCGGTGATCGCGCTCGTCGCCACGCGCTCGCAGTGCGGCCGGGTGTGGCTGGCGGTCCGGGAGAACGAGCAGCGCGTCGAGATGCTGGGGCTCAACCCCTTCGCGTACAAGCTCGTCGCCTACTCGTTCTCCTCCTTCCTCGCCGCGATCGCCGGCACGGTCTACCTCATCGTGGTCCGGGCCGCGAACCCCGCCAGCGCCTCCGTCGAGTTCAGCCTCGCCATGATCGTCATGGTGGTGATCGGCGGCCGCGGACGGCTCTGGGGGGCGGCGCTGGGTGGATTCCTGTACGGCATCCTCACCCTGCGCCTGCCGTCGCTGTCCTCGTCCGGTGCCCTGGACGGGCTGCCGGGATGGGCCGGCCGGGTCCTGGCCGAGCCGCTGTTCGTGCTCGGCGTCGTGTTCATCCTGATCGTGCTCTTCGCCCCGGGGGGTGTCGGAGGCGCGGTCGACGCCGTGCGCCGGCGGATCCGCGCATCGGGCCGGAGCCGCTCCGCGAACGGACCGGGGTCACCACCGGCGTCCCGGCAGGATGCCCCATGAGCTCCCCGACCCCGGCCGACGCCCTGCTCCTCGTCAACATGCAGAACAGCTTCTGCGCGCCGGCCGGGGTGATGTACGCGCCGTTCGGCCCTGCGCTGCAGGACATCGACGAGATCATCGAACGGTGCGCCGAGGTCGTGGCGTTCGCCCGTGCCGCCCACACCCCGGTGATCTACTTCCGGCAGGTCTTCCAGCCGGGATACGCGGACTACGGACCGCTGGAACCGCACGTCCAGCGCCTGCTGGTCGCCCGGGGTGGGCTCACCGCGGGAACCTGGGACGCAGCGATCGTCGACGGGCTGAAGCCCGCCGACGGCGATCTGGTCGTCGACGGCAACCGGAGGGACGCCTTCTACGGGACCTCGCTCGAGATCCTGCTGCGCAGCATGGGCGTGCGGCACCTGGCCCTCGCCGGGGTCGCGACCAACAGCTGCGTCGAGACGACCGCCAGGTCGGCCGCGGTCCGCGACTACGCCGTGACCGTGTTGGCGGACTGCACCACGAGCCGCAGCTCGGGCCACCGGCGGCTCTCCCTGACCACCATGTCCGAGTACCGGATCGCCGGGATCGCCACCGGTGGCCCCACGTTGTTCCGGGACTGACCGCACCACCTGCCGCGACGTCGGGCCGGCGCCGGTGGTCCACCGTGGACGATCACCCCGCAAGGAAGGAGCGCGATGAAGCGCGCATGGATACTGGCCGTCCTCGCCGTGACGGGCATGCTGGCCTCGGCCTGCGGTGGAGGAGGTGCGTCACAGGACGGGAGCACGAAGGTCCGGATCGCGCTGGCCTCCTTCAGCGTGGGCCACGGGCTCTCGCTCATCGCCCGGGACGGCGGGTTCTTCGAGCGCCGGGGCCTGTCCGTCGAGATCATCAACGCCCAGGGCGCGCAGAACGCCGTCGCCGCGGTCGCCTCGGGCGATGTCCAGGCGTTCGTCGGAACGCCGGCGAACGCGTTCGCCGCGGCCTCGCAGGCCCGGTTCGTGATGCCGCTCAGGGCCTACGCCGGGCCGAGCGTCACGCTCACGCTCCGCGTGGACGTGGCCGCGAGGCTCGGTCTGCCGGCGAACGCGTCACCGGAGCAGCGGCTCAAGGCCCTCGACGGCCTCACCATCGCCTCCATCAGCCCGGCCATCTCCCCCACCCTGATGCTCAGGCACACCTCGGAGCAGGCGGGCGCCCGCATCAACTTCACCTACCTCGACCAGACGACCTATGCCGCCGCCCTGCAGGCGAAGAGCATCGACGGCTTCATCGGCTCGTCGCCGTACGCCGAGATCGCCGAGAGCCAGGGCAGCGGCCTGAGCTGGCTCAGCGGACCCGCGGGTGACTTCCCCGGTTACGGGTCCTCGTACATGCAGATCGGCCTCGGCATCACCACGGGCTACGCGGACGCCAACCCGGACGTCACGTCCCGGATGGTCCGGAGCTACCTGGATGCGGCCGAGTACGTCCGCGACCACCCGGACGAGGCGAAGGCCGTGCTCCGCAAGAGCTTCCCCGAGCTCGACGGCAGGGTCTGGGACCAGGTGTGGACGTCCCAGAAGGCGGCCTTCACCGCTCCGGTCCCCACCGCGGAGGACCTCGCCTTCACCTACCGGGAGTACACCGAGTCCGGCTCGGCCAAGGGCGGCGACATCGATCTGGACCGGATGCTGGCGCCGCAGCTCGTCGACGCCGCCCGCTCCCTCTGAGCAGGAGAGGATCCGAGATGGCGACACCGGAGACGACGATCGGGAGCACGCGCCGGACCGAGGGCCTCATCCGGCTGGCCGGGGTCTCGAAGGCGTTCGGCGACCGGCTGGTGATGGCGGGCCTCGACCTCACCATCGGCGAGGGCGAGTTCGTCTGCGTCGTCGGGCCGAGCGGCGGCGGGAAGTCCACGCTGCTGAACATGATCTCCGGGCTCGACGAGGCGACGACCGGGGTCGTGTCCTTTCGCGGCAGGGCCGTGAGCGGGCTCAACAACGAGGTCGGGTACATCACCCAGCGAGACCTGCTCCTCCCCTGGCGGACCGCCGCGAACAACATCCGGCTCCCGCTGGAGCTCCGCGGCTGGTCCCGGACCGCGATGGCCGAGCGGGTCCGGGAGATCCTGGCCATGACCGGGCTCGACCACGCGGCGGACTCGTACCCCTACGAGCTGTCCGGCGGGATGCGCAAGCGGGTGTCGATCGGCCGGGTCCTCGCCTACTCGCCCTCGGTGCTGCTCATGGACGAGCCGTTCGCCAGCCTCGACGCCCAGCTCCGCCTGCAGATGCACGAGGAGCTCCTGCGGATGTGGCAGGACAGCCGGGTGACCTCCGTCGTGTTCGTGACCCACGACCTCGTCGAGGCGATCACCCTCGCCGACCGGGTCGTCGTGATCGCCGGCCAGCCCGGCCGGGTCGATCTCGAGCTGCCCATCGAGATCGACCGGCCGAGGCGGGTGGTCGACGTGCAGTCCCACCCCCGCTACGCGGACTACTTCCAGAGACTGTGGTCCGCGCTCGGGCACGACCAGCCCACCGGAGGTGCGCAGTGACGTCCACGAGCGAGATGCCCGCCGAGGCCGCCGAGGCGCGGTTGTCCTCACCGCAGGAGTCACGCAGGCGTGCGGGCGGTGACGGCCGCGGCGCGCTCGCCACCGCGCTGATCCGCCTGGCCATCCTCGCCGGCATCCTCGTC
Source organism: Pseudonocardia ailaonensis (assembly GCF_039531635.1). Taxonomy (NCBI): domain Bacteria; kingdom Bacillati; phylum Actinomycetota; class Actinomycetes; order Pseudonocardiales; family Pseudonocardiaceae; genus Pseudonocardia; species Pseudonocardia ailaonensis. The sequence goes on from NZ_BAAAQK010000009.1 coordinate 187,865, forward strand.
GTCTGGCAGGTGGTCGGGGACCTGACGACCTTCGGACGGTGGGTCAGCGACCCGCTCTCGGTCGCGGCCCGAGTCGGCGACTGGGCGCGCAGCGGGCTTCTCTGGGAGGGCACCCGCGTCACGCTGTCGACCACCCTGCTCGGGTTCGCCCTCGGCACGGTCGTCGGCGGGCTGGCCGGCGTCCTGCTCGGTGTCACACGCCGGCTGGGCGCGCTGCTGGAGCCCTTCATCCTGGCCCTGTACTCCATCCCGAAGATCGCTCTGGCGCCCCTGTTCCTGCTGTGGTTCGGCATCGGGCAGCTGCCCAAGATCATGCTGGCGGCGATGCTGGTGGGCTTCCTGATCTTCTTCAACGTCTACCAGGGCACGAAGACGATCGACGGTCAGCTCATCGCCATCGTCCGCCTCATGGGGGCGGGCCGGGTCGCCGTCATCCGGAAGGTCGCCCTGCCCTACCTGTCCGCATGGTTGTTCGCCGGACTGAAGATGGGCCTCCCCTACGCCCTGATCGGCGCCGTCGTCGGCGAGTTCATGGCGTCCACGGCCGGCCTCGGCTACATGGTCAAGAACGCCAGCTCGATGTTCGACACCGACGGCGTCTTCGCCGGCCTGATTGTGCTCATGACGATCTCCACGGTGCTGTTCCTGCTGCTCACCGCCGCCGAGAAGCGGGTCCTGCACTGGGCGGGACGCGGAATCTGAGCCTCGTCAGGACTTGCCGCCGGCGGTCCAGACCGGACCGTCGGGGGCCGTGACCTCACGGTCCGGGTCGAGGCCGGGGATGCCGACCCGGATCCGGCCCACCTCCGTGAACGTGGTGACGAAGAGGGTCCGCAGGTCCGGGCCGCCGAAACAGAGGTTGGTGGCGAGCCTCCCGCCCAGGTCGAGGGTGGCGAGGTGCGCGCCGTCCGGCGCGACGACCCAGATCCCGTCGGGGCCGGTGCACCAGATGTTGCCCGCCGCGTCGAGCCTCATCCCGTCAGGCTGGCCCGGACCTCCGGACATGGTGATCACGACCCGGTCCGTGTCGGGGTCCAGGCGCGAGCCGGCCACGCTCCAGGACTCGACCTCCATGGCCCGGATGTGCATGCGGTTGGTGTCGTTGATGTAGAGCGTGCGCTCGTCCGGGGAGAAGGCGAGCCCGTTGGGCAGGTTGAAGTCCCGGGCCACGAGGTTGATCCGGGACAGGTCGGGCGACACGCGGAAGACGGCGGCGTGGTCCAGCTCGGTGTCCACGCCGAAGGTGAGGGGGTCGGTGAACCAGATCGAGCCGTCGGAGCGGACGACGACGTCGTTGGGCCGGTTCAGCGCGAGCCCCCGGTAGCGGTCGGCGACGACCGTCACGGAGCCGTCGGGCTCGTGCCTGACCACGCGCCGACGTGCCTGCTCGCAGGACAGCAGCCGACCCTGCCGGTCCCTCGTCGAGCCGTTGGCGGCCCCGGTGTCGGTGGCGACCGTCGTGAGTCCGGTGGCCTCCGTCCACTCGTGGCGGGTCGACGTGCTGCTGTCGTTGACACTGAGCGCCTGCCGGTCGGGGAACCAGACCGGGCCCTCGGCGACGCCCAGCAGCTCGCCGTCCGGGCCCGAGCCACCGAGACCGGAGGCGATCCACTCGACCTCCACACCCGTCAGCAGCGGGGCAGGCTCAGCGGTGCTGGTCGTCATCGGGTCGGCTCCCTGGAGATCGGTGTCGAAGGCTGAGGTGCACGCATGCTGTCGCGCCCGTCACGCGCCACTCCGACATCGTGCCTCCTGTGCGCCGCGACGATCAGGCGGCCCGCACGATGCCGGCGAGCCGGCCGGTGATGATCTCCTCGGCGTCCCGCACGATCCGGCCGATCAGCTCCGCGCAGGTGGGGATGTCGGTGATCAACGCCTGCACCAGGCCAGCCGACCAGATGCCGTGGTCCAGGTCCCCCGTCTCGTAGACCACGGCACCGCGCTTGCCCGCCACCAGGTCCCGGACGTCCTCGAACTTCGCCCCCGCATTCAGCTTCTCCACGACCTCGCGCGAGATCGCGTTCGACGCCACCCGCGCGGTGTTGCGCAGCTGCCGGAAGATCAGGTCCGTGTCCCGCTCCGAGGCCGCGACCAGCCGGTCCTTCACGTTCTGGTGGATCCCGGACTCCACGGTCGCCATGAACCGGGTGCCCATGTTGATGCCCTCCGCCCCGAGCGCGAGCGCGGCGGCCAACCCCCGGCCGTCGCCGAACCCGCCGGAGGCGATGAACGGGATCTCGATCGCGTCTGCCGCCGCCGGGATCAGGATCAGCCCGGGGACGTCGTCCTCACCGGGATGCCCCGCGCACTCGAAGCCGTCGATCGACAACGCGTCCACACCCAGCGCCTGGGCCTTGAGCCCGTGCCGCACGCTCGTGCACTTGTGGATCACCTTGATCCCCGCGTCGTGGAAATGCGGGAGATGGTCGACAGGATTGGCGCCGGCCGTCTCCACGAACGGCACACCCTCGTCGATGATCACCTGGCGGTACTCGTGGTACGGCGGCGGTGTGATGGTCGGCAGGATCGTGAGGTTCACGCCGAACGGGGAGTCCGTGAGCTCCCGGGCCCGACGGATCTCCGCGCGCAGGTCCTCCGGCGTCGGCTGGGTCAGCGCGGTGATGAACCCGAGCCCGCCCGCATTCGCCACCGCCGCGACGAGCGGCGCCCGCCCCACCCACTGCATCCCACCCTGGACCACCGGGTGCTCCACCCCGAACAGCTCCGTGAACCGCGTACGCATCCGTGCTCCGCTCCCGCCGCACGACCCCGGGCTGTGTGCCTCGAGGCATGATCGGCTAGTGGTGATCGACTCTTGCTTCTACTTGATCGCTGCGCCGGCGTCTACGGGGAGCGCCACCCCGGTGACGTAGCGGGCTTCGTCGGAGGCCAGCCACAGCACCGCGTTGCTGATGTCGCGCGCCTCGACGTACGGGATCGGCAGCAGGTTCAGGAAACTCAGGGCCCGCTCGACGTCCTTCTCGCCCGGAGCCTCGATGCCCGACAGGAAGGCACGCGCGGTCTCGTCGTTGAGGATCATCGGGGTGGCGACGTTCGTCGGATGGATGCTGTTGACCCGGATCATGTGCGGGGCCAGCTCCCGGGCGTAGGTTCGCGCCAGGCCGACGAGGCCGTGCTTCGCCTCCGTGTAGCCGCCGCGCACGCCGATCGCTCGGAGTCCGGCGAGCGAGCTCGTGATGACGACCGATCCCCCGCCCCCGCTGTCGATCAAGGCCTGCTTGGCCACCTCGACGGTGCGGAAGACACCTGTCAGGTTGACGTCCACCACCTGTTCGAAGAGGGCGACGCGCTCACCGACGTCCCGGATCTCCCTGTACGGACCCAGGATCCCGGCGTTGGCACAGACGATGTCCAGCCTGCCGAGCTCGGCGAGACCGTCCGCCACCGCGCCGGCGAGGCCGGCGACGTCCCGGACGTCCGCGACCCGGGCGACGATCCGCCGGTCCAGCGCCTCGACCTGCCGGACCGTCTCGTCGAGATCCTCGGGCACGGACATCGGGTACGGGACACCGTCGATCTGTGCACACAGGTCGACGGCGATGATGTCCGCACCTTCCTCCGCCAGCCGGACGGCATGACTGCGCCCCTGACCTCGTGCCGCGCCGGTCACGAATGCGACCTTGCCCTCGACCCGTCCCACGACCGGTCCTCTCTCTCCACACAGGAGTCCCCGTCAGGGGCTGATCGTGCCCGTCCCGGCCAGTCCGCGGCCTGCGAGCACCTCTTCCATGCCCGCGGTCACCGGCTGGCCCTCTTCCTTCTGCAGGAGCTGGAGGAGGGTCCCCCCGGTCTCCCGCGGGTGCAGGAAGACCTCGCGCCAGGCCGGGTCGTCGATGAAGACCGCGGTCGGGGTCCAGCCGCCGGCCACCACCTCGTGCAGCGCGACGCGGATGTCCGCCACCACGAAGGTCAGGTGGTGCACGCCGCCGCCGCGGGTGCGGGCGAAAAAGCTGTCGAAGAACGTGCTGCCCGGCAACGGCTCCATCAGCTCGACCCGCCGATCATCCGGGTACCGCAGGTGCAGCGCCCGGTAGCCGACACGCGGGTTGTCCCCGCCGAAGGCGAAGCGGCCGCCGAGAAGATCGCCGTAGAGCGGCAGGAGGTCCCGGATCCGGGGCGCCGCGACGGCGACGTGGTCGAACGCGGCCCGCAGGGAACGCGGAGGCCCCGAGCGTGCCGCCACAGACGGTCGGGCCGTCACGCGGAAGCCCCCGGACGATGTGGCGATTCCATGTCGGACGCACCTCTTTTCTCGCGCTGTTGTCGCTGCCGTCAGCGGGGTGTAGTCGGATCGATGACCCCGCGGTCCTCGGTGAAGAAGATCGGTGACCTCTGCAGGTCGATGAACCGGCGCTCGTCCTCGAGCAGCGTCCGGCCCGCTGCCCGCCCTTCCTTGGTGGCCTGCGCCGCGGCGATGTCCTCGACGCTGTCCCACCACAGCTCGGCCACGCCGTCGTAGTCGGCACCCTCGGCGCTCCGCACCGCGAGTGCCGGCCGCAGCCGGGGATCGTCGACGGTGTGACTCTGGGTGTAGCGGCGGATCCGCAGGGCCTCCGAGTGGGCCCGCACCAGCGGCGCGTGGGTCTCCCACCAGTACCGGGCGAACTCGGCGCGGGTGAGGGACGGCTGTCGCGTCAGACAGAAGACAAGCTTGATCATTCCGGGGCCTCTTGTGTGCGTGACTGTGCTGACGTGGAGATCGATGAGTAGTAGTCGTCATCGGCGTACTCCTGGGGCCGTCAAGGGCTCGCAGGGGTCGAGGACCGCACTACAGGTCGAGGACGAGCCGGGGATCGAGCGAACGCCCGACACAGATCATCATCGTCGCGCTCCTCTCCCGCTCGTCGTCGTTCAGGACCTCGTCGCGATGGCACGGGCGACCCGCCAAGACCACCGTCTCGCAGGCACCGCACCATCCTTCGCGACAGGAGAAGGGAACGTCCGGAGCGACGGCCCGCACCACATCGAGGAGCGAGTCGTCCGGCCCGACCGTCAGCACCTGGCCGGTCGAGGCGATCTCGACCTCGAACCCGTCCAGGGCCCCGTCGGCGGCGGGATGGGCGGCCTGACCGGAGCCCTGGAACCGTTCGAGGTGCAGTCGCCCCGACTCCAGGAGCTCCGCGGACAGCGCCTCGAGAGCACTCAGCAGACCCTCGGGCCCGCACGCGTAGAGGACGGTGTCCCGAGAAGCTCCCGAGAGCAGCCCGCACAGGTCGGGGTATCCGAGCTCGTCCTCGGGGACGACGGTGAGGACGCCGGTACCGCCGGATCGCCGGGCGAGGTCCTCGAGCTCGTCGAGGTACGCCATCGACCGACGGGTGCGCCCGCCGTAGACCAGGTGCCAGCGCCGGCCGGCCCGGCCGACCTCCCGGACCATGGCGAGGATCGGAGTGATCCCGATGCCGCCGGCGACGAAGAGGTACTCGTCCGACTCGACGAGCTCGAAGTGGTTCCGGGGTCCGCGGACCCCGACGGTCGTCCCCACCGCCAGCGTGCGATGAACCTCCAGGGAGCCGCCACGCCCCTGTGTCTCCCGCAACACCGCGATCCGCACCCGGTTGCGTCGGAGATCGTCGCCACACAGGGAGTACTGGCGGACCAGACCCGACGGCAGCACCAGCTCGATGTGCGCCCCCGGCGTCCAGTCGAGAAACCCGCCGGACTCGCTCGCGTCGAGCTCGAGCTCGACCACCCCCTCGCTGACGTCACGACGCGCCGTCACGGTCATCTCCACGACTCCCCGTCCGCCGGCGGGGCCTTCCACTGCCGCCATGGCTCCTTCTCTGTAGCTTACCTAAATGTTACCGATCGATCGCTAAGTATAGTCTTTGCGGCGATCCGACTCCCTGTCAAGGGGCCGGACGGCGCTACGACAACGATCCCAGCCTGCACATTGACCACCTAGCGATCGCTAGATAATCTCGCGGCGCCGGTCGCCCGAGGCCGCCCGACCGGGCCTCCGCGACCTGCCCGGTCGGTCCTCGCGGGGCCACTACAGGCCGGCAAGACCCCCTTACATCGCTTTGCAAAGGAGCAATGGATGTCTCAGTCGACTCCGCGCCTCGCGCGGACCGGAGCCGCCGTCGTCGCCGCGGCCCTGACCCTCGGGCTCGCTGCCTGCGGCAGCAGCGCCGGTGCTGCGGGAGGCGGGCAGAGCAGCTTCCGGATCCTCGCCGTGGCCCCCCTCAGCGGATCCGTGGCCGCCTTCGGCGCGGGAGCCAAGACCGCCATCGACGCGGCGGTGAAGGTCGTCAACGGCGAGGGCGGCATCGCCGGCCGCACGGTCGAGGTGACCTACGTCGACGACGCCGGGACGCCCACCCAGGCGGTCAGCGTGCTGCAGCGCGAGCTCGCCTCGGGGACCACGTACGACTTCGCCTTCCTCGGTTCCACCAGCGGGGAGGCGCTGGCGATGGTGCCGATCGCCGACCAGCACAAGCTGCTCAGCTGCACCCAGGCCGGCAGCGACGCCCTGAACGACGGCTCGAAGTACCCGTACTTCTTCGGCGCCTCCACCAGCCTGGTCCAGAATGCCGCGGCAACGGTCGACCAGGTCAAGAAGGCCGGCTACCGCTCGGCCGCAGCGCTGGTCGACAACAACGAGCGCGGGGTCGGCACCCTCGCCGGGTTCCAGACCGCACTCGACAAGGCAGGGATTCCCCTGGCCTCGGAGAAGCTCGACCCCACAGCGACGGATGCCACCGCACAGCTCGCCAAGCTGAAGGCGGCCAACCCGGACGTGCTCCTGCTCGACGCGTACGGCCCGACCGCCGCGGTCATGCTCTCCTCGGTGAAGAAGCTCGGCTGGAACATCCCGGTCGTCGGGAGCGCGACGATGGCCGGCAACGACTTCACCTCGATCCCGCCGGCCGCCTACCAGGGCGTGGTGCTCCGGACCGCGGCGATGAACATCACCGGTACCCCGACCACCGCGAGCCCCGACTTCGTCGCCTTCCAGAAGGCGATGGTCGCGGAGTCGGGCGGCAACCTGCAGTACGCCGCCGAGACCTACGCCTCGGCGTACGGCTGTGTCCTGCTCGCCCGCGCCGGCGCGACCGCCGCGGGATCCACCGATCCAGACCAGATGAAGGCCGCGCTGACGAAGGTCTCCGCCGCGTCCGACGTCAAGGGCTGGTTCCTCTCCTCGACGATCGGTTTCTCCCCCACCAGCCGGAAGCCGATCTTCAGCAGCTCCGACTACGGCAACGCGTCGCCGGGGCCGCGCAACGCCATGCTCCTTCCCGCGGCAGCGGCAGGCTGATCGGAGTTCCGTTGTGACGACCCTCTGGGCAGGTCTGGGGGCGGGCGCGGTGTACGCGCTCGTCGCCCTGACCTTCAACATCCCGCTCGCCGCGTCGGGCGTGTTCAACTTCGCGCAGCCGCAGTTCACGATGCTGGGCGGGTTCCTCGCCTTCGAGGGTCTCCGCCAGGGGTGGCCGCTGCTGCTCGTGCTCGGGGCCTGCGTCGTGGTGGGCGGCCTCCTCGGCGTCCTCGAAGAGCGCGTGGCCATCCGGCCGTTCGTGCGCAACACGACGAGCCGGGCCGCGCTCGTGACCACCGTCGGCTTCGCAGTCGTCCTGGAGGGGGTGGCGCACGTGATCTGGGGGACCACGCCGCAGGCGGTCCCCTTCCCCGGAACGGACTCGACCCTGGACGTCGCCGGTGGCCGGCTCGGTGTCCTGGACCTGACCGTGCTGATCCTGGCCGTCGTCGCCTGCCTGAGCGCCGAGATCGCGACCCGCACCACGGGGTGGGGGCTGGCCAACCGCGCCACCACGATCGACCCCACCGCCGCCGAGCTGCGGGGCATCGACGTGACGGCAGTGCGCAGGCGCGCGTTCGCCCTCGCCGGGGCCCTGGCCTGCGCGGTGGGGCCGCTCGTGGCCGCCCAGGTGACGGCCAGTGTCACCCTCGGCAACAACCTGCTGATCCTCGCGTTCGTCGCCCTGTGCCTGGGCGGCTTCGGGAGCCACGTGGGATGCCTCGTCGGCGGCGTGGCCGTCGGGCTCGTCCAGGCGCTCGGGGCGCGCTACCTCAACGGTGACTGGGCCCTGGTCCTGCTCTTCGCCGTGCTCGTCGCGCTGCTCCTGGCGCGCCCCTCGGGCCTGTTCGGTGCCCGCCGACAGAGGACGGTCTGACATGCGCCGCTCGACCACGTTCCGGATCCGGACGCTCCACCGACGCTTCGGGTGGGCGGTCGCCCTCGCGGTCGGCCTGGTCGCGATCGTCGTGCCGCCGACGATGCTCGGTGTCTACGACCAGCGCCAGATCGCCCTGATCGCCGTGTACACCCTGATCGTCAGCGGACTGAACCTCAGCTTCGGGTACGCCGGTGAGCTGGCACTGGGGCAGGTGGCCATGTTCGCCGCCGGCGCCTACGTCTCGGCGATCCTGGCGAACCACGGGTCGAAGGACCTCCTCCTCGGCCTCGTGGCGGCGACGCTGGCCGCCGGCGTGATCGGCCTGGTGTCCGGCGTGCCGGGCATGCGCCTGAGCCACTGGTCGCTCGCCCTCACCTCGTTCTTCCTCGTGCTGCTCGTGCCGAAGGTCGTCTCGCTGTTCGCCGACCAGACCGGGGGGCTCCTGGGGATCTCGAGCACCACCGGACCGACGTTGTTCGGCCGGCCGCTCGGGTTCACCGGGCTGCTCACCGTGGTCCTCGTCGTGACGGTGGGGTGGCTGGCGATCGCGCGCAACCTCGTGCTGTCCCGCTTCGGCGACGAGCTGCGCGTCCTGCGCGAGAGCCCGCTCCTGGCGTCGTCGCTGGGGCTCTCGACCTTCAGGGTGCGGACGAGCGCCTACCTGCTCGGCAGCCTTCCCGCCGGTGCGGCGGGGTGTCTCGTCGCCTACCTCAACGGGTTCATCTCCCCGGACTCCTTCACCCTGGAGCTGGCCATCGTGTTGCTGGCCGCCTCCGTCGTCGGGGGTTCCGCGAGCATCTACGGCGCCCCGATCGGCTCGGCGCTCCTAGTGCTCGGTCCACTGCAGACCTCGGCCTTCACCCAGTTCTCGGTGCTCATCTACGGGCTGTTCCTGCTCGTCATCGGGGTGGTGTTCTCCGGGGGGATCTCGGGGCTGATCACGCTGGTGGCCAGGCGGCTCGACGGAAGGCTGCCGGTCGTCGCGGACGCCGTGGACGACTCCGCCTTCGCCGAGCACGCAATTCCCGGCGAGCTGCTCGGGGTGCGCGGACTGACGAAGTCGTTCGGCGGGGTCCGCGCCCTCGACGGCGTCACGCTGGAGGCCTCCCCCGGCCGCATCACGGCGCTGCTCGGGGCCAACGGCGCCGGGAAGACCACGCTGCTCAACGCCGTGTCCGGCTTCGTGCGGACCGACGAGGGCGACATCGTGCTGGGGGAACGCCGGATCGACGGCGAGCCGCCGCACGCGATCGCCCGCGCCGGCGTCCGACGGACCTTCCAGACGCCGCTCATCCCCCACTCGATGACCGCGCTCGAGACCGTCATGTCCGGGCGGCTCGGGCAGCGCGGCGGGCGCGGGCTGTCCGCCGTCCTGCGCCTCCCGTCGTTCCGCCGCAGCAGGCGGGCGGATCTCGACGCCGCTCGCGGAGCACTGGCGTTCGCCGGTATGGCCGACGTCGCCGACGTCGACGCCCAGAGCCTCCCGCTGGGCACCCGCCGGCTGCTCGAGGTTGTCAGGGCCGTGGCGGGCGAGCCGCGCCTGATCCTCCTCGACGAGCCGGCGGCCGGCCTCGACGACGACGGGCGGGCCGAGCTCGCGCGCCTGATCCGCCGGGCCCGTGACGCCGGCGGAACGGTGATCCTGGTGGAGCACAACGTGGATTTCGTGCTGGGTCTCGCCGATCACGTCCACGTCATGGCCCTCGGCTCGGTGATCGCGTCGGGACCACCACAGGTGATCCGCGAGCATCCCGAAGTGATCAACAGCTATCTCGGGCGACGCGGACGCCCGGAGTCACGAACGGAGGCCCGGGCGGAGGTGGCGGACCGATGACGACGGACGTGATGCTCGAGGTCGAGGCCCTCCGGCTCGCCTACGGCGACCTGACCGCCGTGTGGGAGGTCGGCCTCACGGTGCCCCGCGGCACCACGGTGGCGCTCGTGGGCCGCAACGGTGCCGGCAAGACGACGACCCTCTCCGGTATCGCCGGCCTGCTCCGCGCCCACAGCGGCACCGTCCGCCTGGAAGGAACGGACGTGACGCAGCTGCCCGCCCACGAACGCGCGCGGCTGGGGCTGTCGTTCGTGCAGGAGGGCAAACGCGTCTTCCGCGACCTGTCGGTGCGGCAGAACCTGCAGCTCGGGTTCTTCGGACGCCGCACGCCGCGGCGGCAGGCCGGCCGGCTCATGGACGAGATGTGCACCCGGTTCCCTCCGCTGGCCGAGAAGCTGGCCCAGCCGGCCGGCTCGCTGAGCGGTGGCCAGCAGCAGATGCTGGCGATCGCCCAGGCCCTCGTGAACCGCCCGTCCGTCCTGCTGCTGGACGAGCCGTCGTCCGGGCTCGCGCCCGTGATCGTCGACGAGGTGCTCGCGCTCGTGGCGGGTCTCAAGGCCGACGGGCTGTCCATCCTGATCGTCAGCGAGAGCGGCGAGGAACTGCTCGACGGTGTCGCGGACCAGGTCGTCGTCCTCGACCAGGGCCGATCGACCCTCACCCGCTCGGCCGCGGACATCACCGCGGACGACATCACCCGCGCGATGGGCATGGGCGCGTCCACACGGCCGTGAACGCGATTGCCCCGGGCGTCGACGACGCCCGGGGCAATCGGTGGCGGGCTCAAAATCGAGCGGGACGCTTCTCCAGGAACGCCGCGACACCTTCACGGTGGTCGTCCGATCCGAGGCACTCCACCACCGTGGTGCGGTGGGCGACCATGTGGTCCTCGACGGTGCGCCCCAGACCGCGGTAGAGGAGCTCCTTGGTCCGGCCGTTGGCGAACGGCGACGAGACGGCCAGGCGGCGGGCGGTGGCCACCGCCTCGGCCAGGAGGTCCTCGGCGGGCACGACCGCGCTCACGTAACCGAGTCGCGCGGCCTCGGCCGCGTCGACCATGCGGCCCGAGTAGAGCAGGTCCAGGGCCGTCGTCGGACCGAGCAGGCGCGGCAGCAGCCAGGTACCCGCCCCGGTGTCGGCGACGAGGCCACGCTGCCCGAAGTTCCACAGGAACTTCGCCCCGGCCCCGGCGATCCGGACGTCCGCCTGGCTGCTGATCTCCGCCCCCATGCCGACGGCGTAGCCCTCGACCGCAGCCACCGTCGGTTTGGGACAGGCGACCAGCGGCCAGGCAGCCAGGCCCTCGGGCGTGCGGTCGTCGCGGGCGCGGTCCTCCGGCGTCCGGCCGTCGAGGTCGGCCAGATCGATGCCCGCACAGAACGAGCCACCGGAGCCGAACACGACCACGGCCCGGACCTCCGGGTCCCGGCCCGCCTGACGTACCCGCTCCTCGTACTCGTCGAGCATGGCGAACGTCATGGCGTTGCGCTTCTCGGGCCGCGCGAAGGTGATGACCGCGATCCGGTCGTCCACCTCGTAGCCGACGAAGTCCTTCACCGTCACGACCGCTCGCCGCTGCAGGGCACCGCCGTGAGCACGTCGGCCGCGCGGTCGGTGGAGCGCAGCATGCCCAGCGCCAGGTCGACGTAGCGTTCGCCGACCTGCTGCGGTGTGAGGGGCCCTCCGGGCCGGTACCAGGCGGTGATCCCGACACACATGGCGATCAGGGCCCGGACCGCGGCGGCCGTGTCGAGGACGTCGAACCGGCCCTGGTCCGTCCCCTGTTCGACGACGTCGCCGAGGATCTGCTGCAGCTCGTCCCGGAGATCCGTGTACTGCTCCCGGTTCTCCGGCTCCAGCGCCCTGCGCTCGTAGTCGAGCAGGGCCAGCTCGGTGCGGTACGTCACGCACAGCGTGAGGCAGTAGACGTAGTTGGAGAGCTGGGCGACGACGTCGCCCGTGGCCTCCTCGACGGCGCGCCGGCACCGGTCGATGTCCTCGACGATCGCCGTGTGCAGCAGGGCGACCAGGATCGCCTGCTTGTTCTGGTAGTAGTAGTAGATCGCGGGCACGGTCTGCCCCATCCGGTTCGCGATGTCCCGCACGCTCGTGCCGTGGTATCCGTGCGCGGCGAACGCCTCGAGCGCATGTCTGAGCACCGGCGGCAGCTTGAGGGGCTCGAAACGGCGCCAGTCCTGCGCGGCCACCGGATCGACCCCCTGGAGTTCCGGGTCGCGCATGAGCGGCTCCGTTCGTCTCGTGCTCGCGCCGGGCCCGTCCACTCCGCCCGACCGGGCGCGGCCCGAACCGCTCCGCGCTCGGCCCCGGTCCGGGTGACGCGGCGCAACCGCGGTCATCGCGGAGATCCGCCGACGCCGTCCGCGACCATGCTAGAGGACCGCGGGTCCCCGGCGGCGTCCCCGCCCGGGACCGCGCCGAGGGCCGCCCGAGCCACGCGGCGGCGGTGCCAGCGGGTGTCGCCGAACAGCGCGTCGTTGAGCAGCAGGCGCTTGAGGTAGCGATGCGGCACCGCTTCCCAGGTGAAGCCGATCCCCCCGTGCACCTGGATGCAGCTCCGGGCGACCGCCACGGCCGGCTCACCGAGCTGCGCCTTCGCCACCGACGCGGCGTGCGCCAGGTCCGCAGCCCCGCTGCCGCGGTCCGCGGCCCCCATCGCGATCTTCAGTGCCTCCCGGCCGGCCTCCACCGAGACGAACATGTCCACACACAGGTGCTTGACGGCCTGGAAGCTGCCGATCGCACGACCGAACTGCCGTCGCTGTCCCGCGTAGGCGACGGCGGCTTCCATCGCACTCTCGGCGACGCCGAGCGAGTCCGCGGCCAGACCGATCGCGCCGAGCTCACGAACGAGGGAGACGACCTCGTCGGCGTCGACGCCGTCCGCGACCACGGCGGACGCGTCCACCCGGACGTCGTCGAGCACCAGCCGGCCGACCGAGCGGGTCACGTCGTGCATCCGGCGGACCTCGACCCGGGCCCCGTCGGCCGGGAGATCGACCGCGAACACGACGCCCGCGCCGTCCAGCACACCGGCGACGAGGCATACCGAGGCGCTGCCGAGGTCGAGCACGAAGTCGACCGTCCCGCCCACCACGAGCGTGTCGCCCTCCCTGCGGACGGTCGTCGGCAGCGGGCGACCGGCATCCCCGAACGCGACGGCGCCCAGGACCGCCCCGGTGGTCAGCCCGGGCAGGTATCGCTCCGCCACCTCCCGTCGCCCTCCACGCAGGATCGCCGACGGAACCAGGAGCGCCGACGACAGGTACGGGCTCGGGACGAGCCCGCGGCCGAGCTCGGTGAGCACGACCGCGACCTCCGCCGCCGTGGCAGGTGGCTCGCCGTCGTCGTCGGGGACGAGCAGCGCGAGCAGGCCGAGGTCGGCCATGTCCTGCCAGAGCGCCGGGTCGTGGGGCAGCCCGGCCTCGGCCGCGTCGCCGGTCCGGAGCAGCGCGTTGACGTCCGTACGGCCGGCCCACCGGTGGAGCAGCCGCCGCACCGAGAGCTGGAGCTCCTCTCGGACCTCTGCGCGCTCGGTCTCTTCCAGGGTGACGGTCATCGGATCTCCGGTTCACGAGGTAGCCCGAGCGCACGCTCGCCGATCAGGTTGCGTTGGATCTGGCTCGTGCCGCCCGCGATGGTCCAGGTCCACGAGTTCAGGTGGTCGTGCATCCAGTGTCCGGACGTGTAGGAGTCGAGCACCTCGTCCTCGTGGACCACCTGCGTCTCGCGCCCCAGGGTCGCCACGGCCTCGGCCGTGACCCGCTGGATGAGGTCCCCGAAGTAGAGCTTCAGGATCGCCGCCTGCGGACCCACCGGCCGGCCGGCCGCGGCTTCGGCGACGGTCCGCATACCGAGCGAACGCAGCACCTCGCTCTCGACGAGGCCGCGACCCAGCCCTTCGACGACGACGTCGTCGCTGTCGAGACCTTCGCGCGCGACGGCGGCCGTGTACTTCTGCAGGAGCACGTCGAACCGCTCGAAATGTCCGACGTTCGCGGTACCGCGCTCGGAGTTGAGCGTCGATGCCGACACCGCCCAGCCGTTGTTCTCGCCGCCGAGCACCGCCGACTCGCTCACCCGGACGTTGTCGAGGAAGATCTCGTTGAACTCGGCCCCGCCCGTGATCTTGCGGGTGTTGCGCACCTCGACGCCGGCGGAGGTCATGTCGACCAGGAAGATGCTGAGACCGCGCCGCTTCGGCGCCGCCGGGTCGGTCCGCGCGAGGAACATCCCCCAGCGGGCCAGGTGCGCGTAGCTCGACCACACCTTGTGTCCGTTGAGGACGAACGAGTCGCCGTCGCGATCTGCGCGCATCCTGAGCGCCGGGAGGTCCGATCCCGCCTCGGACTCCGAGAAGCCCTGGCACCAGACCTCGCCACGGAGCATTCCGCCGAGGTGCTGCAACTGCTCGGGCGTGCCGTGGTCCAGCAGGGTCCGCGCGATCTGGTTCAGCGCCACGTTGAAGGCCAGGATCTCGGGCGCGTTCGCGCGAGCGAACTCCTGGTGCAGGACAGCCTGTTCCATCAGCGTGGCACCGCCGCCGAACTCGGCGGGCCAGTGCGGGACCGCGTAGCCCGCCTCCACCAGGGTGGCGAGCCAGCGGCGCTGCAGTCCGATGTTCTCCTGCGTCTCGGCCCGTGCCCATTCCGACCGCCAGTTCCGCGGAACGTTGGCGGCGAGCCAGGCGCGCAGGCTCCCCCGATACGCGTCGAGATCCTCCCCCGGTCCGCTCACGTGCCCGCCTTGACCTCGGGATAGAACTCACGGGACCACCGACGCATCGCGAAGTAGGGCTTGGCCTCGTAGGCGGTGAGCGGGGGCCGCTGGATGTACTCCATCTGCTGCCAGATGACGATGTCCGCCTCGAGGTTGTCGCGCAGGACGTCGACGTTGCGCAGCGCGGCCTCGCTCAGCTCCGTGTCCGTCGAGGTGTCCTCGGAGACGTCGGACCGGAACGCCGCCGCCGCGAAGAAGTCGCTGTGCTCGGAGTCGACCGGGGTTGCCGACTGGATGTGGATCGAGCGGCCCTTCTGCCCCTGGCCGCGCACGACGACGGTGCCGACCCCCCAGACGGAGTTGTCGAAGCTCACCATGACCCGGTTGTCGGGGTCGTCGGGGAACGGGATCGAGAGGGAGGACCTGAACATCGTGCCCTCGGGCCCGTAGCTCTCGATGCGGCACGGGTACTTGTACTTGTGGACCCATTCGAGGTGGACGGCGTCCACGACGTTCTCGATCACCCACTGCGGTCGCAGCCGCAGCGACCGCCACGTCATGGTGGCCTCCTCGATACGGATGGTCGAGAACTCGCCGCTGTCGTACTCAGGGACGAAGGGCGGGTCCCACTCGGGCGCGCCGCGGTCCTGGTCGTACCACATCCAGATGATGCCGTGGGTCTCCCGGACCGCCGAGCAGGCGAGCTTGCGGTTGCGCTGGGTCCGGTCGGCATAGGGGATGTCGACGTTCTGGCCCTCATGGCTCCAGCGCCATCCGTGGAACGGGCAGATGATGTCGTCGCCCGCGACCGTGCCGCCGTAGCCCAGGTTCGCGCCGAGATGCGCGCAGTGCGCACTGAGCACCCGCACAGCGCCGGACTCGCCGCGGAACATGACGAGATCCTGGTCGAAGTACCTGACCGGCTTGACGTCGCCGGCGTCCAGCTCACGGGACCAGCCGATCTGGTACCAGCCGGTCGCGTACGAGTTCGGAACCTCGATCTCCATGGTCACCCCTTGCTGTCGACGAACGAACGGTGAACGTACGAAACGGTGGCGACGGCCGCGTCGACCACGTGGTGGACCTCGGGGAGATAGCGCTCCTCGAGCCGGCGCGAGCCGGGGACCGGGACGTTGGCGGTGCACACCCGGCGCACCGGTGCGCGAAGCGAGCCGAACGCCTCCTCGCCCACCAGCGAGGCGACGGACGCACCCCACCCGAGCTGGGCGGGTGCCTCCTCGACGACGACGAGCCTGCCGGTCTCCGCGACCGAGGCCAGCACCGTCCCGGCGTCCAGGGGGACGACCGACCGGAGGTCGATGACGGTGGCGTCGATGTCCTGTGCCGCGAGCTCCGCGGCAGCGGCCTGCGCGGTCGGCACCGTCGAGCCGAGCGCCGCGATGGTGAGGTCCTGGCCCGTGCGGCGGACCGCGGCCTGCCCGAGCGGGATCACGAGCTCACCGTCCGGCACCTCGCCCTTGGTGGCGAGGAGCGCCTTGGACTCCAGGACGAGGACCGGGTCGTCGTCCCGGATCGCCGCGGCCATCAGGCCCTTCATGTCCGCGGGCGTCGAGGGCGACACGATCTTGAGCCCGGGCACCGTCATCGCCCAGGTCTCGACGGCCTGGGAGTGCTGGGGGCCGAACCCGATCCCCGCGCCGTTGGCCGCCCGGATCACCAGCGGTGCCCCGAACTGGCCGGCGGTCATGTACCGGGCCTTCGGAATCTCGTTCACGACGTAGTCCCAGCACACGGCGAGGAAGTCCGCGAACATGATCTCCGCGACAGGCCGCATGCCGGTCATCGCGGCGCCGAGGGCCGCACCGAGGATCGCCTGCTCCGCGATGGGAGTGTCGAAGACACGCTGCGCACCGAACTCGTCGTAGAGACCGCGGCTGGTCTTGAACACACCGCCGGCCTTGGCGACGTCCTCTCCCAGCAGGATCACCGACTCGTCACGCAGCATCTCCTGCCGCAGGCCGGCCGCCGCCGCGTTCCGATAGGTCAGTGTCGCCATCCGGAGCTCCCATCCGCCCACAGGTCGCGCAGGATCACGGCCGGATCGGCCATCGCGTCCGCCTCGGTCTCGTCACAGGCCGCCGACACCTCGTCGTCGACCGCCCGCTCGGCCGAGGCGATGTCCGCCTCGCCGACCCCGCCTGCCGTCAGGAGGGCGCGGTACGCCGGGAGCGGGTCCCTGGCCAGCCAGGCCTCGACCTCGTCCGCGGGCCGGTACTTCGCCGGGTCCCCGTGGGCGTGCCCCGTGTGCCGGTAGGTGAGAGCCTCGATCAGGGTCGGACCGTCGCCCGCACGGGCCCGGTCGAAGGCCCGCCCGGCGGCCTGCTCCACGGCGACCAGGTCGTTCCCGTCGATGAGCTCGGCGGGCACGCCGTTCGCCGCGGCGCGGTCGAACGCCGGGTTCTTCACGGCGGTGACCTCTGTCGTCGTCGTGTATTCCATGTACAGGTTGTTCTCGCACACGAACACCACCGGCAGGCTCCACACCGCCGCCAGGTTGAGTGCCTCGTGGAACGCCCCGATGTTGGTGCCGCCGTCGCCGAAGAAGCAGACGGCGACGCCGCCCGTGCCGCGGAGCCTGTGCGACAGGGCGACCCCGTTCGCGATCGGCAGCTGCGCGCCGATGATCGCGTACGAGCCGAGGAAGCCGTGTTCGGCGGAGGTCAGGTGCAGGGAACCGCCCTTGCCCCCGCACACGCCACCGGAGCGGCCGAGCATCTCCTTCATGAGGCCCGCGAGCGGGGCACCCCACGAGATCGCGTGCCCGTGCCCGCGGTAGGTGCAGAGCATCGAGTCCTGTTCCTGCCGGCAGGCGGCGAACCCGACCGACACCGCTTCCTGGCCGGTGGCCAGGTGGATCGGCCCGGTGGTCATGTTGCTCATGGCGTACCGGGCGGCGCGCTGCTCGAAGACGCGGATCCGGTACATCTCGGCATAGGCCTCGAGGCGCAGGGAGACAGCGGGTCCGGTCTCCGTGAGGGTCGATTCGATGCTCATGCCGGCAGCAGGTGCTTCCTGATCTTGCCGAGCGCCGTGCGCGGCATCGTGTCGATCACGCGGATCTCCCGGGGCACCTTGTACCGGGTGAGCCGCTCGGCGCAGTAGGCGCCCAACGCCGCCTCGAGACCGTCGGCGTCGGTCCCCTCGGTGGGCAGCACGAAGGCCACGACCTTCTCCCCCAGCCGCTCGTCGTCGCGGCCGACGACCGCGCACGCAGCCACGGCGGGATGCTGGTGCAGCACGCTCTCCACCTCGATTGCCATCACGTTGAAGCCTCCACTGATGATGATGTCGCCCTGCCTGCCCGCGATGCGGAGATAGCCGTCCTCGTCGAAGGCCGCGAGATCGTTGAGCGGGATCCAGGGCGGCTCGCCGTCGGGCTCGGGCTGATGGAAGTAGCGACGGATGATGCCCGGGCCGCGTATCTCGACCTCGCCGATCTCCCCGACCGGGACCGGTCGGCGGTCCGCGCCGAGGAGCCGGACCTCGACACCCGGGAACGGCACGCCGACGGTGTGGTTCTTGTGCGGGGTCTCGCTGAGGGAGCAGACACTGATGTTGCCCTCCGACGCGCCGTAGCCCTGGAAGATCTCGGCCGCGGGGAACGCCACCGCGAGCTCGGCGAGCAGCTCCGTCGACACGGGCGCGGCCCCGACGATGACCTTCCGGACGCTCGGGAAGGACTCCAGCCCGCGCTCGCGGCCGAGGCGGACGACCATCCGGAAGATGGTCGCCGACCCGATCAGGTAGCTCCCCTCGCCCTTCTCGAGCGACTCGACGATCTCGCTCGTCGACGGCTTCGCCAGCAGTTTCGCCGACCCGCCGAGGAGAATCGTCCCCCAGGCCATGCCGCCTCCCGTGTGGCCCAGCGGGAGGAACACGAGGGAGACGTCGTCCGGCCCGATCGGGACCTTCCGGATCCACTTGCCGATGTTGTTGAGAAGGAAGCCCTCGTGCGTCTGGACGGAGCCCTTCGGCTCACCCGTGGTGCCCGAGGAGAACCAGACGACGAACGGCCGATCCGCCGGCACGGGCGCGGGCAGCTCGTCGGTCCCGCCGTCGACGGCGTCGACGGCGGCGAGCGGGTCCGCCGCCGTCCGGTCGAGGACGACGAAGCACCGCACGCCCAGCCGTTCCGCGGCCGCGGCGGCGGCCGACGGGTCCGGTGTGGCGGCCACAAGGACGTCCGTGCGCGCCGCCCGTACGAGCTTCTCGACCTCGTGCGTGGTGGCCCCCTCGCTCATCGGCACGAGGATCGCGCCCAGCCGCGCGGCCGCGAAGCACACCATCACGGATTCCGGGGTGTTACCCAGGACGGCGCCGACGGTGTCCCCCTCGCGGACCCCGCGGGCCCGGAGCCCGCGGGCGATCCGCAGCGCCGCGGTCTCGAGGTCGCCGAAGGTCCAGCGGGCACCGTAGAAGCTGAGCGCTTCGACGTCCGGTCTCTGCGTGGCAAGCTCGGCCAGGACCGAGAAGACGTTGCGGTTGCAGTCGATCTCCATTCCTCTCCCTCCGTCGATGGTCGGTACAATGGTCGACCCGGTGGCCGACGCGGTGTGCGTCCGTGGGTCAGCGAGGGGCACGGGCGGCGCCGGGCACCTCGTCGAGGACATCGGCCCACAGCCGGGCCGGGGGCTCCTGGCCGATGTCCACGGTGAGGACCTCGCACCGGTACTCCCGCGCCAGTTCCGTGAGCGCGAGGCGACGCTCGGCTGCCAGGTCGTCGGGAGAGCCCGCGCTCGACACCGACACGTACAGGTCGTGCATCCGGAGGAGGTCCCGGGTCCGGACGTGTCGGGTGTGGCGTGGTCCCAGCTCGCCCTCCACCAGCCAGGACTCGATCCCGTGATCTCGCCGCAGGTCGGCGGCGACCCGCTCGGCTCGACCCCGGTCGGCTGCGGCGAACCGCACCACCGCGGTGCCGCCCGGCCATCCGGCCCGGTTCTCGACGCCGGGACCGCGCTGCGTCGCCGACGCCCATTCGTCCGGGTCGATCTCGGCACCGGCGGTGATCACGTCCCCCACGACGGCGCCGCCGAGTCCGACCGTGACGAGCCGGGCCTGGGCGAGGTTGGCCCCGACCAGGTAGGCGTCGTCGAAGGACCCGCCCTGCACCGTCGCCCGCCGCCAGCTCGATCCGCCCAGGTCCGCACCCGCCAGGTCGACGTCGACGAGGGTCGCCCCGTCGAACTGGCAGGCGCCGAGGTCCGCCGAGGCCCCGCAGCCCTGGGTCCAGGTCACGCTCACCATGCGGGCCCCGACCAGGCTCGCCCTCGACAGGTTCGTCCTGGACAGGTTCGCGCCGGCGAACGACACCGTCCGCGCCAGGTCGTCGAAGCCCTCGGACGTGCCACGCCACATGGTGGACCAGCTCACGTGCGAGTGCGAGAAATCCGCGTCGGTGAGGTCGGCGCGATCGAAGATCGCCCCGAGGAGGTTCGCGTGCCGGAGGGTGGCCCGGGTGAGGTTCGCCGCGCTCAGGTCGGCCCCCAGCAGGTTCGCCTCCCCGAGGTCCGCGCCGGTCAGATCCGCTCCGCTCCACCGGGCAACCGCGCCGCGGAGGTCGGCACGACGCAGGACCGCTCCATGGAGGTCGACGCCCCGCAGGTCGGCGTCGTCGAGGCGGGCCCGCCGGAGGTTCGCCCACGCCAGGTCGGCGCCGCACAGGTTCGCCCCGGAGAGTCGGGCACCGGACAGGTTCGCCTCGCGGAGGTCGGCCTCGGCGAGGTCCGCCCCGCACAGATCCGCGCCGGCCAGATCCGCACCGCTGAGATCCGCACCCGCGAGGTTCGCGCCGCGCAGCGCTGCCCGGCGGAGGTCCCTCCCGGGTGTCGCGGTAATGGCATCGGGCATGGGGCGCCCTCTCACGTCCTTGTGGTTCTTACATAGCGATCGCTAAGTAAGGCTTTTATAGTCAGCCGGGTCGGCGAATGTCAAGATGATGTGCCCGCGCCGGGCCGGCCACGCTCCGGCTCTGCGGGAAGCCCCTCGGTCAGCGACGGGAGCACCTCGCCGACCCGGTCGGTGAAGACCGCGGCACGCTTCTCCAGAAATGCAGGAATGCCGTCGCGGGCGTCGGCCCCGACGCCACGGCGGTTCAGCGCGAGGGTCTCCGCCCGGTGAGCCTGCACCGGATGGGCGGCAGCCAGCATGCGCCAGACCAGCCTCCGGGTCACAGCGACCGACACCGGCGCGGCGGCGGCGATCTCGGCCGCGAGGACGCGGGCCGCGTCGAGCAGCTCGTCCGGGGGATGGAGGCTCCGCACGAGCCCGGCCGCGAGCGCCTCCGCGGCCCCGAACCGGCGGCCCGTCAGCAGCCATTCCAGGGCCTGCTGGGGGCCGACCAGCCGGGGCAGGAACCACGACGAGCAGGATTCGGGGCTGAGCCCGAGGCGGGTGAACGGCATCGCGAACGTGGCGGTGTCCGCGGCGAGCCGGATGTCCGCCGGGAGCAGCATCGTGGCGCCGACGCCGACGGCGGGACCGTTGACGGCGGCGATCACCGGCTTCGGACAGTCCCACATGCTCAGCGCCACCCGGCCCCCGCCGTCGAGCCGGACGGGGAGTTCCTCCCCCGGAACCCCCTCGAACACGGTGCCCGGCGGGGCGGTCGGGCTCGTCCGCCACCCGGCGAACACCTCGGTCGCGGTGGCTGCCTCGGCGAGGTGCATTCCTGCGCAGAAGGCGCGGCCTTCGGCCGTCAGCACCACGACCCGGACCTCGTCGTCGGCGGCGGCCTGCTCGAAGCAGGAGACGAGGTCCGACTCGGTCGCGTCGGTGAAGGCGTTGAGCCGCTCGGGCCGGGACAGGGTGATCGTCGCGACGTGGTCGCGCACGTCGTACGAGACCGAGTCGAGGACCAGCGACGACCCGGCCGGAACCGTCCCGGTCACAGCAGGGGCCGATCGGGACCGCCGCCGTCGACGGCGATCCGCTGACCGGTGACGTACGACGCGGACGGGGAGACCAGCCACGCCACCGCGGCCGCGACGTCCACGGGAGTGCAGACCCGGCCGAACGGGGACCCGGTCGCGTAGTCGGCAATCCCGGTGCCCACGATCGCCTTCGTCAGGCGCTCCCCCATCTCGGTCGCCACCAGGCCCGGCGCCACGACGTTCGCGCGCACCCCATGGGCACGTTCCTCCAGCGCCAGGGTCATCACGCAGGCCTCCAGCGCGGCCTTCGCCATGGTGTAGGGCGCCGACCGGCCGGGCACGGCCGTCGTGGCGGTCGAGGAGATCGCCACGACGTCGCCGCGACCCGCCAGGCGCATGTCCGGGAGCACGGCCTGCAGCAGGGTGATCGGCCCGAAGGCGTGTACCGCCATCATCCGGCGGAACTCCTCCGCCGACGTCGATGCGACATCGTGCCCCCGGCTCGCCGCGCCCGCGTTGCTGACCAGGATCTCCACCGGCCCGAGATCGTCCCGCACCGCTTCGGCCATCTCCGCGAGCGCGGCCTCGTCGTCCATCGCGGCCCTGTACGCACGGGCGTCGGTCCCGGACGCGCTGAGCGCGGCGACCACCTCAGCGGCCGCGTCCGCATCGCGGCGGTAGTGGACGGCGACGGCCGCCCCGTCCGCCGCGAGCCTGTGCGCTATCCCCCGTCCCACACCGCGGGAGGCCCCCGTGACGAGGGCGACCCGGCCCGTCAGTGGGCCGCTCACCGACGCCCCACCACGTCGCGGCCGATGATCTGCTTCATGATCTCGCTCGTACCCCCGAAGATGCGGGCGATCCGCGCGTCGACGTAGGCGCGTGCCACCGGGTACTCGAGCATGTAGCCGTAGCCGCCGAAGAGCTGCAGGCAGCGGTCGACGAGCCGGCCCTGCATCTCCGTCGCCCAGAGCTTGGCCTTCGCCGCGTCGACGGCGGTGAGGTCGGACGCGGTGTGGGCCATGATCGCCTTGTCGACGTAGGCGGTGGTGACGTCGAGCTCGGTGGCGAGCTCGGCGAGCACGAAGCGGGTGTTCTGGAAGTCGGCCACGGGCCGGCCGAAGGCCTCGCGCTCCCGCGTGTACTCCACGGTGGCCTCCAGGACCACCGCGGCGACGGCGATCGCCTGCACGGCGATCGAGAGCCGCTCCAGGGGGAGGTGCGTGGCCAGCTGGGCGAGGCCGCCACCCACGGACCCCAGCAGGTTGGTGTCGGGGACGAACACGTCCGTGAACGACAGTTCCGCCGTGTCCTGGGCGCGCAGGCCGATCTTGTCGAGCTTGCGGCCGCGGTCGAACCCGTCCATCCCGCGTTCGAGGACGAGCAGGCTGAAGCCCTTCGAGCCGCCGTCGGGATCGGTGCGGGCGACGGTGACCACGAGATCGGAATGGATACCGCTGGTGATGAAGGTCTTCGCGCCGTTCACCAGCCACCCGCCGTCGACCTTCCGCCCGGTCGTGCGGATCCCGCGCAGGTCGCTGCCCGTCCCCGGTTCGGTCATCGCGATCGCACCGATGAGCTCGCCGGCCGCCATCCCGGGCAGCCACCGCTCCTTCTGCTCGACCGTGCCCAGCGCCGCGACGTACGGCACGACGATGTCGTCCTGGAGGGAGAAGCTCGAGGCGAGGGATCCGGCCCCGACCCTGGCCAGCTCCT
This sequence comes from Pseudonocardia ailaonensis, assembly GCF_039531635.1. Taxonomy (NCBI): domain Bacteria; kingdom Bacillati; phylum Actinomycetota; class Actinomycetes; order Pseudonocardiales; family Pseudonocardiaceae; genus Pseudonocardia; species Pseudonocardia ailaonensis. The sequence goes on from NZ_BAAAQK010000009.1 coordinate 211,207, forward strand.
CGGCGACGACGGCCCGGAACCGGTAGTCCCGGACGCCGGTACCGCCGTGGTCCTCGGGGGCCGAGAGCCCGATGACCCCCTGCTTCCCCGCGGCGATCCACACGCTGCGGTCGATGAGCCGGTTCGTGTCCCACACCTCGAGGTGGGGTCGGACCTCGCGATCGACGAACTCCCGGACGCTGCCGCGGAAGTCCTCGTGATCGGTCTCGAAGAGACCACGTTCCATCGCCGCTGCTCCATTCCCGTTGCCGGCGCGGCCGTCCGCAGCGCCGAACGGCTACGGTAGACGAACTTATCGAACGCTAGCTAGGGGGAAGAATGTCTGTCGTCGCGGTCCGCCGGCCCCTCCCCGGGGTGATCGAGCTCGTGCTCGACCGCCCGGACCGGCTCAACGCCCTGACCAGGGAGGTCGTCGTCGAGCTGGACGCGAGACTCACGGAGGTCGCCCGCGACCCGGCATGCCGTGTGGTGGTCCTCACCGGTGCCGGCCGCGGCTTCTGCGCGGGTCTCGACCTCCACGGCTACGGCGACGAGGACGAGCCCGGCTACACCGGTTCGGCCCTTCAGCTCTTCGAACGGCAGCGCGACATCGCCGCGCTCGCGGTGAGCCTGCACGAGCTCCGGCAGCCGGTGATCGCGGCGGTCAACGGCCCCGCGGCCGGTGGCGGCCTGGCGCTGGCCCTGGCCGCCGACATCCGGGTGTGCGCAGCCGAGGCCGTCTTCGCGGTGTCGTTCATCCGGGCCGGGTACTCCGGGTGCGACATCGGGGTGTCCTGGCTGCTGCCGCGGGTGATCGGGGCCGGGCCCGCCCACGAGCTCATGCTGACCGGTCGTGCCTGCGACGCCCGGGAAGCCCTCCGCCTGGGGCTCGTGACCGACGTCGTCGCCGCGGACGAACTGCGCGAGCGGGCCTACCGCGTCGCCGAAGAGATCCTCCGGAACCCGCCGTTCTCGGTGGAGATGACCAAGGTGGGGATGTGGGCGGCGCTGCAGACGGCGTCGTTGCGCGACAGCGTCGAGTTCGAGAACCGCCAGCAGGTCCTCACCGCGCTCACCGACGACGCACAGGAGGCGCGAGCCGCTTTCCTCCAGAAACGGTCTCCGGTGTACCGGCGGGGATGAGCGCATCGTTCGGCCGAAGGCGGCCGATCCCCTGCGGGAACTCTCGGCCGGGCCGGCGCACCGAGCGCGGAGCCCGACCGAGAGACGCCGGTCAGGCCGGTCGCCCCGCGCTCGCCGCCTTCCGGAGGTCGTCGAGGCGCTCACCGAACACGCGCGGGGCGGCGCTGGTCGCGGCCCCGGCGATCTCCGGCGCACGACCACGCTCGGCGCCGATCCGGACGGCGTCCCGGATGTCCTTGACGAGGAGGTGGAAGTCCGCGCCACGTCCGGCCTGCGGATGGGTCATGAGGAGGGTGTCGATCGTGCCCCAGTGCTCGACGATCCAGGAGCTGCCGCTGCTGGTCCTGACCACATCCAGGAAGGCCGACTCCTCCACACCGTAGGACTCCGCGATCGTGATCGCCTCGAGGGCGACGAGGTTGTTCGCGATCGTCATCATGTTGTTGCACAGCTTGACGACCTGCCCCGAGCCAGGAGTGTCGGAGATGCGGTAGGCGTGAGCGCTCATCGCGTCCCACAGCGGTCGTAGCCGCTCGAACGTCGTCGCCGTCGCCCCCACCATGACCGAGAGCGTGCCCGCGACCGCGCGGGCGTGCGAACCCGAGATCGGCGCATCGACGACCTCGACACCCTGCCCCGCCGCCTCGTCGGCGAGCTGTCCCATGAGCTCCGGCGATACGGTGCTGTGCACGACGAGAGTGGATCCCGGCGCGAGCCCGGCGAACACCTGCGCCTGATCGACGAAGCCGCGCAGCTGCCGGTCGTCGACCAGGCAGACGCACAGGATGCGCGACCGCCCGAGCAGCTCGTCCGTGCTCGCGGCCCAGTCGCCACCCCAACCCCGGACCTCGGGTTCCAGCTCTGCGCGCAGGTCGTGCGCAAGGAGGTCCAGTCCGCTGCGGGCGTAGTTCGCGGCGATGCCGGCGCCCATGTCGCCGAGCCCGACGAACCCGACAACGCCCACTGGATCCCTGTCGTCCGATTGCATCTGTTCTCCTCCGTACTCGTCGTGGCCGGACATCAGTGGGTCTCGATGAGTTCCATCTGGACACCGTGGAGGTCCTTGGGGTGGATGAAGGTCACCCTGCCGAGGAACGTGTCCTGTGGCGGGTCGTGGAGCGGACCGATTCCCCGGGCCTTCAAGGACGTCAGGACGGTGCCGAGGTCCTGGGTCCTGAGCTGGATCAGGAAGACGCCCTCGCCCCTCTTCTCGACGAATCGCGCGATCGCCGTGTCCGACCGGGTGGAGGCCAGCAGGTGGATGTACAGCCCACCCACGGCGAAACGCGTCCCACGCAGACCGGGAAACGCGAAGTCGTCCGCCCCCATTGCCTGGCCGGGAGATCCCAACAGCGACTCGAACCGCGCGGTCGCCTCGTCGAGATCCCGTACTGCGATGTTGATTCCGTAGAGTCCGTCGATCATGCTGGCGCCTTCTGTCTCGAAAGGGGCTCCGGGCCGGTCAGCTGGAGGCGAGGGGATCCGTCTCGTGCTGCGGGCTCACGGTGGAGAGCCGTCGGCTCGCCGCGAGAGCGGCAGGGATGAGGAGCAGCAGGAGCGGCCCGACGGCAGCGGGGATGACGAAGACGTAGAAGTTCCATTCGACGGGCCATCCGGATGCCAGGACCCAGCCGCCGACCTGGGGGCCGGCCACCGCGCCGAGCCGCCCCAGCCCGAGCCCCATGCCGAGCATCGAGCCGCGGAGATCGGAGGGCATGACCTCGGTGACGTAGCCGCCGATGATGACCGACGTGCCCCAGGAGCCGATCCCGGCGCCGAACAACGCGATGTAGAAGAGCACCGGTGTCGGGCTGAGGCTGAGGACGACGAGCGCGACGACGGCGACGCCGAACGCCCCACAGGCCGCCAGACGTGCGCCGATCCGGTCGGCGACCCGGGAGAGCGTCCACATCCCGAAGACACCGCCACTGCTGAGCACGACCAACGACGTGAGCGCGGACCCCAGTGGGTAGCCGGCCGCTCGCATGATCTGCGGCAGCCAGGTGTTCAGACCGTAGGACAGCAGCAGGGCGATGAAGTACGCCCCGACGAACAACAGGGTGATGCGGGCGTAGCGCTTGCCGAACAGAACGGTGAAGGCGTTTCCGGTGCGTTCCGCCCGCCCGCCCGACGCCTGCTCCGCCTCGTCGACGGACCAGGCGCGCCCGTACTTCGCTGCAATCGCGCGAGCGTCCGCGAACCGGCCCTTCGAGTTCAGCCACTCGATCGACTCCGGAAGGAACGCGAGGGCGACCGGGACCACGGTGACCAGCGGTATCGTGCCGATCCAGAACATCAGCCGGAAACCGTGGTCGGCGATGAAGGCCAACGCCAGCAGCGCGGACACCACGCCCCCGAAGCCGTAGCCGCTCTGGACCAGTCCGTTGAACAGGTTGCGTCGCGCCCTCGGCGCATACTCCACACCCAACGTGATCGCGGCGGGGAGCACACCGCCGAGCGCGAGGCCGCCGAGGAACCGGAACAGGCCGAACAGCTCGGGGTTCGGCGCGATCGCACAGAGCCCCATGCTGAGGGAGAAGAAGGCGACGGACGCGATGAGGACCTTGCGCCGGCCGAACGTGTCGGTGAGCAGTCCGCTCAGCGAGGCACCGACCAACATGCCCGCGAGGGCCAGGCTGGCCAGGGTGCCGACGGCCGGAGCATCGAGATTCCACTCCTTGTACTCCAGCAACGACGGGACGACCGACCCGTAGATGACGATGTCGTAGCCTTCGGCGAAGATCGCCGCGAAACAGATGGCAGCGATGAACATCGAACGACGGCTCGACCGCCGCCGGTCCTCGGGAACGTCCGTCAGGGTCTCTTCATTCTCGGTCATGCCTCGACCTCACAGTGGGTGACGGCTCCTGCACGCAGGAGGGAAGGGGAATCGTGCCGCGTTCTCCTTGCACTACTTGCCACGCAGGTCCAGCAACCGCCGGATCTTGCCCTCGCCGCCGAGCCCGGTGTACGGGCTGAGCTCGCCGGCCTCGACGACCTCGACGTCCACCCGTACCCCGAGCGCATTCTTCAGCGCGGCCTCGAGATCCGGGCGCAGGGCGCCGGCGTCGACCTCCGACGAGCCGCGCTCGACGCGGATCGTCATCTCGGTCCTGCTCGCCAGCCCGGTGCCGGCGCTGTGCAGGACGCAGAGGAACTGACCGTTGGTACGCGGGTCGGCGCGGACCGGGTCCTGGCACGCCATGGGGAACACGTTCTGGCCGCGCAGCTTCACCATCTCGTCGCTGCGGCCGGTGAGGCCGCTGAGGCGGGTCGTCACGAGCCCGCAGGCGCACCGGTCACGCGGCAGGATCGCCAGGGCGTCCTTGGTGTTGAACCGGATGATCGGCGGCACGTTCCGGTGCAGGGAAGTCGCGACGAGATCACCCGGACCACCCGGGTCCGCGGGCCGCGACGGATCGTCGACGTCGACGGTCTCGAGGTACACGGTGTCCTCGCTGACGTGCCGCCCGTTCTGCTCCCGGCACTCGAAGGCGATCATGCCGATCTCGTGCGTCCCGTAGATGTCGTAGACCGGCGCCCCCCATGCCTTCTCGAGCGCCCTGCGCAGCTCCCCCGTGCTGTCGTTCCCGAGCATCGCCTGGATGTAGCGGGTCGGCAGGGAATGCAGGTCGAACCCGACGGCGTCGGCCACCTCGGCCAGCCGCCCGAGGTACTCGCCGAACGCGTGCCAGCCGTTCGTCCCGTAGGCCGACGCGAGCTCGAGCTGGCGCTCGGACGGAGTGACCAGACCGGACCCGGTCGTCACGGGTACGGCGCCGAGCCAGTGCTGCAGCCCCGTCGTGACCGACCAGGGACCGTTGGACAGCGAGGTGGTGACCGGGATCTGGATGACGTCACCCGGCCGGGCCCCCATCGCCCAGAAGGCGCGGGCGGCCTGCACCGCCTGGACCTCCCACGCGGTGATGTCGAACATCGTGGGCCGCGGCAGCCCCGTCGTCCCTCCGCTCGTCTGCAGCTTGAGCGGCAGGTGGTTCAGCATCGTCTCGCGGTCGAACGGATGGTGGTCGCCGAACGGGGGGCTCTCGTCTATCGCGACCTTGAGATCGTCACTGGTGAACAGGGGGACGTGCCGGAGATCCTCGATCGATCTGACCGAGCCCTCGTCCAGCCCCGCGGCGGCCCAGCGCTTCCGGTAGAAGGGCACCTGCCACGCGTCCCGCATGCGCGCCCGCAGCCGCTCGTCCTGGAGCTCGCGGATCTGCTCGTCCCCGTAGAGCCCCACCGTCTGCTCGAACAGCGGCGGCGGCGGATAGTCGGCCATGAAGGCATCCCAGTCCAGTGCCTTCCAGTAGTAGGGAACCTCCACGCTCACAAGGACCTCCTGGGCTCTCTGGTGCTCATTGCCGTGGACGGCCGGAAGCCGGGACCGACCGGCGTCGCGCACGTGTTCTGTTCCTGACGGGTCGACGATCGACCCGAACCGGGCCAGGTTGTTGGCGTGGCCCAGGTTGTGGAGGGCGAACGCCACGTCGATCGCCTGCTGCATCCCCTGCGCGTCCGAGGACCGGTTGACGCTCGTCTTCGCCAGCCGCAGCCCGAACGGCGAACGCCGGGCGATGCGCCGGGCGAGCTCGAGTGTCTCCTCCTCGAGTCGTCCCGGCTCCACGACCCTGTTGACCATGCCCATCGCACGGGCCTCGTCGGCGCCGATCGGTTCGCCGGTGAACAGCAGCTCCTTGGCCCGGCGGGCGCCGAGCTCGAAGGCGTGCACGAAGTACTCGGCGCCGTTGACCCCGAACGCCGCCACCGGGTCGGCGAAGGTGGCGTCGCGGGCGGCGACGACCAGGTCCATCGGCCACACCAGCATCAGGCCACCGGCGATGACCCGGCCCTGCACCTGCGCGATGGTCGGCTTCGGCAGCTCCCTCCAGCGCCGGCACAGCCCGAGGAAGGCCTCGCACTCGAAGGCCAGATGGCCCTCGACCCCCGGCGCGTCGAACCCGCCCCCCATCGTGGCGGTCGGCGGCCCCGGAAGCCGGAAGGGGGCCGCGAGATCGTGGCCGGAGGAGAAGTCCGGGCCGTCCGCCGCGAGCACGATCACGCGCACCTCGGGATCGGCCGCCGCAGCCGCCAGAGCGGCGTCGAGCTGGTAGAGCAGGGCGGGGTCCTGGGCATTGCGCTTCTCGGGGCGCGCCAGGTGGATGCGGGTCACCCCGTCGGCAGGCATCTCGACGCGGACCCTGGCGTCCGGAGCCGCGGGCGGGATCATCGGGCCTCCGCCGTCGCCGCGGGCGGGTCGACCAGGCTGCGCCCGACGATCTCCTTCATGATCTCGTTGGTCCCGCCGTAGATGCGTTGCGCACGGGCGGACGTGTACATCCGGGAGATGGGGTACTCGTCCATGTAGCCGTAGCCACCGAAGAGCTGCAGGCACCGGTCGACGACCATGCCCTCGAGGTCGCTGAACCACATCTTCGCCATGGAGACCGTCACGTCGTCGAGCTCCCCCGCGTCGAGGCGCCCGACGCAGTCGTCGAGGAAGGCACGCGCCACGCGGGCGTGGGTGGTGCAGTCCGCGATCTCGAACCGCACGTGCTGCTGGGCGATGAGCGGCTTGCCGAAGGCGCACCGCTCGTTCACGTACCGGGTGGTCAGCTCGACCGCGCGCTCGATCGCCGCCGTGGCGGTGACCGCCACCAGCAACCGTTCCTGGGGAAGCTGGCCCATCAGCATCGCGAAGCCGGCCCCCTCCTCACCGAGGCGGTGTCGCGCGGGCACCCGGACCGAGTCGAGGAAGAGCTCGGCCGTGTCCGACTCGTGCTGGCCCATCTTGTGGAGGACCCGCCCCACCCGGAAGCCGGGGCAGTCCGCGGTCTCCACCACGAAGAGCGAGATCCCCCGCCCGCGGGCAGTCGGATCGGTCGTCGCGGCGAGCAGCACGAGATCGGCGGTGGCGCCGTTGGTGATGAAGGTCTTCGTCCCGGTCAGCAGGTAGTCGTCGCCGTCACGGACGGCCCTGGTGCGGAGTGCCTGCACGTCCGATCCCGAGTCGGGCTCCGTCATCGCGAGCGCGCCGATCATCCGGCCGGCGGCCATCTCCGGGAGCCAGCGACGCCGCTGCTCGACAGAGCCGTATCGCACGATGTAGTGCGGGACGACGACGTTGTGGACCTGCATCGGGGCCGGGGAGAGGCCACTGCGCACGAAGGCGTCCAGCACCACGAAGTCGTCGAGGACGCTGCCGCCGCCACCCCCGTCCTCCTCGGGCACACCGCAGCAGAGCAGACCGTGTTCCGCCGCAGCGGTCCAGAAGCTCCGGTCGAGGTGCTGCTGCTCCCGCCACCGATCGACGGCAGGCGCACCTTCGCGGGCCGCGAACCGTGCCGCCAGCGCGTGCAACGACCGCCGCTCCTCCGTCATCCACGCCGAGGGGCGCAAGTGAACCTCCGATACTTCAGATCCGTCTTCGTTGATCGGCCTGGAGGCCGTGACAGGGGGCATGGTTCCCCGTCCTTGGCCCTTAAGTCAATAGCTGCTAACGTCAAGAGGGCCAGGATGAGCAGGTGGCCAGCGTCGACGCCGACGAGGAGGAGCTGCCGCCGTCGACCCGCTCACGGACGTGTGCGGCCCTGTCGACGGGAGTTGCAGGCATGATCCTGGGACGACAGGACCCGCGGCACATCGCTGCCGCCACGATCGCGAGGGGCATGGACATCACCGACCAGGCTGTGGAACACGATGTGGTGCGACGCCCTCGCGATCGCAAGGACGTCATCGCCCGCAATGCCGCTGCCCTGTTCGCGGCCGACGGCTTCAACGCGGTGCGCATGGGCGACATCGCCGCCGCGACCGGAATCACGGCCGGCGCGTTGTACCGCCATTTCCGGAACAAGCAGGAGCTGCTGTCCGAGATCGTGAACACCAGCCAGTGGCGATACCTGCACGCGCTGGAACAGGCCGAGACCGCCGCGCGGGCGAGCGCGAGCCGGTCCGACGAGAAGCGGGCCCTCCTGCGCGGTCTGGCTGCCGCCTCTCTGGACAGCGGACATTTCGCGGTCCTCTGGCAGCGGGAGTCGCGCTATCTCACCGACGACGATCGGGCCGGGCTACGAGCCCGCCTCAGGAGCATGGCCGAGCGAGTCGTCCGACAGCTCGACATCCACGGTGCCGGTGCCGAGTCGACCGGATGGATACTGATCGCGGTGCTGTCCAGCCCGGGCCACCATGTCCAGTCGTTGCCGCGGCTCCGCCTCGAACGGCTGCTGGTCAATGCCTGTTACTCCGTACTGGGCTCGGCGCCGGCCGCCTTCGATGCCGATCGTGTCGAGGATGCCCGCAGAGCCCACGGGGACAGGGCGGAACCTGCCGGGTCTCCGCTCCTCTCCCGTCGCGAGCAGCTGCTCGAGGCCGCTGCGCGACAGTTCCAGCGGCTGGGCTACTCCGCGGTCGGGATCAACGACATCGCGGCGGAGGCGGGCATGGCGGGCCCCGCGATCTACCGGCACTTCGGGGCCAAGGCAGAGATACTGGTGGCGCTGGTCGAGCGGTTCCACGAATGGAACGTGTACGAGGCGCGTCACGCACTGCGAGCCGCCGCGTCCGAGGATCCGGAAGGCCAGCTACGACGCCTGGTCCACGCGTACGTCACGGTGGCGCTCGCCCACCCGGACCTCGTCGCCGTCGTCGTCACCGAATGGCTGGACCTGCCGGACCCGGACCGCGACCGGCTCCAGCGGCTGCGCAACGACCTGGTGGCCGAGTGGCACGAACGGCTGCTCTGCTGCCGACGGGACCTCGACCGCCAGGAGGCGATGCTCCTGGTACGAACGGCCATGGTGGCCGTCGAGGACACGGTTCGGATTCCGCACCTGCTCACCGCGAACGGCCCTGCCCTGTCCCGCCAGCTCGAGGCGGTTGCGACCTCCATCCTGCTCCGCACGCCCACCACCTTCGAGGACGACCGGACGACGACGGACGAGCACTCCGGCGACACCCCCTCCCCCGCGCCCACCGGCCGGAGCTAGCACGATGCGAGCGCCGACGGCACGTGGTTCCGGGCGCCGGACGGCGATCGTCACAGGAGCCGGCAGCGGGATCGGACGGGCAATCGCCCATCGCCTCGCTCGCGACGGTCTCGCGGTCCTCGTCGCCGACCGCTCCCGGCGCCGCGCGGTCCGGGTGAAGGACGAGCTGCGGGCGGACGGGGCCGAGGCCGAGGCCCAGGGCTGCGACGTCACGGACGAGGGCGCCGTCGACGACCTGGTGGCCCGAGTGCAGGACTGGAGTGGACGGGTCGACGTCCTGGTCAACAACGCCGGCATCGCCGAACCGCAGGCGTCGTTCGAGGACCAGGATCCTGCGCTGTGGGACAGCGTCATCGGCGTCTCCCTCCACGGAACCCGGCGCTGCAGTCTCACGGTCGGCGAACGGTTCATGCTGCCCGCCGCGGGCGGTCGCATCATCAACATCGCCTCCGTGGCGGGCATGGTCGGTCTCCCGACCATGCACGCCTACTCGGCCGCGAAGGCCGCGGTCATCATGTTCACCCGCACCCTGGCGTGCGACTGGGCCCGGCACGGCGTGACCGTCAACGCGATCGCGCCGGGCTACGTCAACACCCCGCCGGTCGCTGCCCTCGCGCCGCGAGGCGAACTGGACATCGAGCAGCTGCAGAGGCGGATCCCGGTGGGGCGCCTCGGCGAGCCCGAGGAGGTGGCTCACGCAACGGCCTTCCTCGCCCACCCGACCTCGGCGTACGTCACCGGCGTCGTCCTGCCCGTCGACGGCGGGTGGACGGCATTCGGTGGCGCAGGAGCCGCGCGGTGACCGTCCGCGTCGGCTACCTCGGCGCGGGAGACGGTGGCGTCGAGGCGAGCTTGGTGGCCGCCAGCATGACCATGACGACCGGTCCGAAGAGGTTGAAGCTGAACAACCCCTCGTAGAGGTCGGCGGTGTTCCAGATCCGTCCGGCGGCGTCGCTCACGAGGCGGTGGTCGTCACCGAAGAACTGGATCATCGTGACGGCGCACAGCATGAAGTAGACGGCCACGGCGAGCGCGAGCGGCTCACGCCGCTCACCGCCCGCGGGCAGGCGTGAGGCCGTCCGTCCGCGGCTGAGCACCAGGGCGAAGATCTGGTAGAAGACGTAGGTGACGAACCACCACCCGAGGTAGTTGGTCCACGGCACGCCGTAGACGCCGCCGCCGTTCGTCCAGACCCACGCGTGCTGCACGGTCGAGGAGGCGGAGTCGCTTCCCAGGTCGAACATCGTCATCAGCGCGGCGGCGAGGGCGGGTAGCGCGACGACGGTGACCCGCCTGCCGGGAGCGCTCCGATCCGCGAGTCGCCGGTCCGCTCCGTCCAGCAGGGTCGACGCGACCAGCCAGCAGATCATCCCGAGGGCGCAGTAGGCCACGGCGACCTGGATCGGGAAGTCGATGATCCGCGGGCTGGTGCCCGGGTAGGAGTAGTGGCCGAACGGGAACCCGGTCGCGATGCTCAGGTTCTCGAACACGTTCGCCACGACGAACGTCACGACCAGGTAGGTCGCGGCCGTCCACCAGCCGTAGCGGCGCCCCGCGAGCACCACGGCGAGCGGCACCGACGCGAAGATGACGATGTTGCCGGGGATGCCGAGGATCGGCATGAGGACGGTGGCGAGCGCCGCGAGCCCGGTGAGGACGCGGGCGGCGACGTCCCAGCCGCCCCGCGCGTATGGGGTACCGGCAGCGCGGGTGTCCGGGGTGGGCGTGACGGTGGACATGGCGACCCTCCGGTTCAGGCTGCGGGACGCTCGGCGGCGGGGCGGCGGCGCAGGTCGGCGCGCAGGATCGCCGGCGGGTGGTACGCCATGTCGAGGGCGCCGACGTCGGTGCCCGGCGGGATGACGGCATCGACGGCATCGAGGATCTCGTCGGTCAACACGACCTCGCTGCCCGCGAGCAGGTCGTCGAGCTGGTCCATTGTGCGGGGGCCGATGATCGCCGAGGTGACGCCGGGATGGGCGATCGCGAACGCCATCGCGAGGTGCGTGAGCGACAGACCCGCCTGCTCCGCGATCGGGATGACCCGCTCGACGGTGTCGACCCGACGCTCGTCGGTGAGGTGACCGAAGTACGTCGCGCGGCGCAGGTCGGTGGGTGCGCCCCTGCGGACGCGGCCGGTCAGCATGCCCTGCGCGAGCGGGCTCCAGACCAGGGTCCCCATGCCGAAGCGCTCGGCGACGGGCAGCACCTCCCGCTCGATTCCCCGGTTGAGGATCGAGTAGGTCGGCTGTTCGGTCCGGAACCGGTGCAGCCCGCTGCGCTGCGCCACCCACTGGGCCTCGACGATGTCCGACGCCGGCATGGTCGACGAGCCGATCACCCGAACCTTGCCTGCCCGGACCAGGTCGGTCAGGGCCGACAGGGTCTCCTCGACGTCGACCTCCGGATCCGGCCGATGGATCTGGTAGAGGTCGATGTAGTCGGTGTCGAGCCGACGCAGGGAGTCCTCGACCGCCCGCATGATCCAGCGCCGCGACGTGCCCCGCTGGTTCGGGCCCGGGCCCATCGGGTTCGACAGCTTGGTGGCCAGCACGACGTCGTCGCGGCGGCCGACCAACGCCTTCGCCACGATCTCCTCGGACTCCCCGTGGGAGTACACGTCGGCGGTGTCGATGAGGTTGATGCCCGCGTCGAGGGCCTTGTGGATGATGCGGACCGCGTCCTCGTGGTCCGGGTTGCCGATGGAGCCGAACATCATGGCTCCCAGTGCGTAGGGACTGACCTTGATTCCGGTGCGGCCCAGGTTCCGGTAGTGCATGCCCGACCTTCATTCCCGTATGCTCGGTAAGCGGAACGCTCTCTCAGATGAGAGCGAAGATACGGAACGTCGTCTCACTTAGCAACCGGGAGGACCTGCATGGGTGTCCCTGCACCGAGGTCCGCCCGGCGTGTCCGGGCCGACGCGCAGCGCAACATCGACGCGTTGGTCGCCGCCGCTCGCGAGATCTTCGCCGAGTCCGGGCTCGACGCGCCGGTCCGGGAGATCGCGGCGCGGGCCGGGGTCGGCCCGGCGACCCTCTACCGCCATTTCCCCGAGCGATCCGACCTCGCCACGGCGGTGTTCCGCCGCGAGGTCGACGCCTGCGCCGCCGCCGCCACCACCCTGGCCGTCGCGCACGAACCCTTCGACGCGCTGGTCCGCTGGGTGCACGAGCTGACCCGCTTCCTGGGTGGCATGCGCGGCCTCGCGGCCGCCGTCCACTCCGGCGACCCCGCGTTCGGCGCCCTGCCGTCCTACTTCCGCGAGCGCTTCGAGCCTGCCCTTCGGACGTTGCTCACGGCAGCGAGCGAGGCCGGCCGGGTGCGGAGCGACATCGAGCCGGGCGAGCTCCTGATGGCCCTCAAACAGCTGTGCTCGTCGGGAGACCGGGAGGCCAACGAACGGATGGTGGCACTGCTCGTCGACGGGTTGCGCCGCGAAGCAACCCGCGGCCCGGCCTCCTGACCACTCCGTCGCCGGTGAGTCGGATTCGGGATGCGGCGGGCGTCCGGGCGCGTCAGAGCTGGTCGACGCCGGCGCGGACCAGCTGGCAGATCTCCATCGCCGGGTTGAGGTGGTCGGGCACGGTGGTCAGCAGGTTGCAGGTGACGGCGACGCCGATCCCGCGCGAGGCGTCCCCGAAGGCGACCGCACCCCCGTTCCCGGTGTGCCCGAACGACTCGTGGTTCGGGCCGATCGGCCCGTACACCTGCTCCACCACCCCGCCCAGCAGGAACCCGACACCCTTGCGCAGCGGCACCTCGGTCACCGCGTCGACACCCTCGGCCCGGACCTCCAGCAGCCGCGGCAAGTAGCCGTCGCTCAGCAGCCGCGTGCCGCCGATCGTGCCGCCGTGGGCCAGCGCCCCGTACATCCGGGCGAGCGCGCGGGCACTGAAGTGGCCGTTGGCGGCCGGCGCGACCGCGCGGCGGATCCGGTCGTCGTTGAAGTCGACGTCGCTGTCCGGCGGCATCGCGTCGAGGACCGGGTGATCGGGCGGGAGCCGTGTCGTCGCCGAGCCGTCCTCCGCCACCGTCAGCCGGGTGAGCCGATCGGCCACCCGGTCGTCGATACCGATCATGAACTCGTCCGCGACACCGAGCGGCGTCGCGATCATGTCCTGCACGAAGCGGTCGATGCGCTGGCCGGTGACGTGGTCCACGATGCCGCCGCAGACCCAGCCCCACGACAGGGCGTGCATGCCGCTCCTCGTACCCGGCGTCCACGCCGGCTCCAGGTCCTCGATCCACCGGATCCCGGCATCCCAGTCCGCGAAGAACTCCGCCGTCAACGGGCGCGGCATCCGGTAGAGCCCACCCTGGTGACTCAACGCCTCCGCAATCGTGATGGCCTCCTTGCCGTTCTTCGCGAAGCCGGGCCAGTACTTCGCCACCGGGTCGTCGAGGTCGAGGTCACCGGCGTCGGCCAGGATGTGGACCGCCGTCGCCGCGACCCCCGTGGTCACCGAGGAGCTCGAGAACACCGAGTCCTCGCGCACCGGTCGCGGCTCGGCGAGACCCGCGTCGCCGGCCGCCACACCGACGATCTGCCGGCCGTGCCGGTACACCGCCACCTGGATCCCGAGCTGCTCGCCCCGCCCGATCTGCAGGTCGACGGTGCGGCGGACACGCGCCTCCAGCTCCCGCTCCGCCTGCGACCTGCCGCCGCCGACTGCGTTCGTCACCCGTCGTCCTCCCCGGTCCCGTCCCGCTCCCGCGCTCAGCGCGAGGGCCACACGATGCTCTGCAGCTCGCTGTAGGTCGCCATCCCGTACTTGCCGTCCATCCGGCCGATACCGCTGCGCTTGAAGCCGCCGAACGGCGTGTGCGCGTTGCGGTCCGCCGTGTTGATGCCGACGTTGCCGCAGCGCAGCCGGCGGGCGATCGCGTAGGCCCGGGGCGTGTCCGTCGAGAACACGTAGTCGTAGAGGCCGTAGCTGGAGTCGTTGGCGATCGCGATGCCCTCCTCCTCGTCGTCGAAGGGCACCACGGCGACCACCGGGCCGAAGATCTCCTCGCGGACCGGGTACATGTCGTTGGTGCACTCGGCGAGCAGCGTCGGCCCGACGTAGAAGCCCCGCTCGAGGTGGTCGGGGCGGCGGCCGTCGACGACCACGGCCGCCCCGGCCTCCTCGCCCGCGCCGATCATGGACTCGATGCGGCTGCGTTGGGCCCCGGAGATGACGGGCCCCACGACCGTGCCGGGATCGAGGGGGTCCCCGATCGGCAGCACCCGCGCGATGGCGGCGAGGCGGTCGACCAGCTCGGCGTACCGGGCCCGCGCGACGACGACCCGCGTCGGGGCCACGCAGGCCTGGCCGGAGTGGAAGGTCCAGGTGCGGGAGATGCTCTCGGCCGCGGTGTCGAGGTCGGCGTCGTGGAGCACGAGCGCGGCCCCCTTGCCACCGAGCTCCATCAGCAGGCGCTTCATCGTCGGTGCGCCCGCGGCGTAGATCTGCTCCCCCACCGTGCAGGATCCGGTGAAGCTCACCATGTCCACCTCCGCCGACGCGACGATCGCCGCGCCGATCTCCGGCCGCGACCCGGTGACCACGTTGACGACGCCGGGTGGGGCCCCGACCTCGTCGAAGACCCGGGCGAGCTCGATCGTCCCGAGCGGGTCCTGCGGCGCGGGCTTGACGACGACCGTGTTGCCCATCGCCAGCGCCGGCCCCACCTTGCCGGCGACCCCGGGCACCGGGACGTTGTAGGGGGTGATGCACGCGCACACCCCCACCGGCTGGCGGACGGCGATCGCCCCCAGGAGCTCGCCGCCCCGGTGGCCGGGCCGGGCACCGGGGGTCGGCGGCAGCGGATCGTCCCAGTCGAGGAGGGCGAGGTCGGCGTACTCGTGCAGGCGCGCGGCGGCCATGCGGACCTGCAGCGCCGAGGCCAGCGCGCTCACCGTCCCGGTCTCGGCCTGGATCACCGGGACCAGCTCGTCGTGCTTCTCCAGCCACCGGTCCGCCGCCGCCCGCAGCAGGGCCGACCGCTCGCGTTTGGACGTCTGCGACCACCCGTCGAACGCCGCCCGCGCCGCCGCGACCGCTGCCTGGACCTCGTCGACGGTGGCGTCCGGTGCCTCACCGACGACGGCCTCCGTGGCGGGGTTGACGACCGCGTAGGTGCCCTCGGGCCGGACCCACTCGCCGCCGATGTAGTGCCGGTACTCCGTCGCCGTCCCGGTTCCCACCTAGCTCGCCCCCCGCGACTCCGACGAACCGAACCGGGCCAGGTCCTCCGCGACCGCCTCCTCGAGGGCCGCGAACCGGCTGCGCGCCAGCTCGAAGGACTCGGGATGGGTGAAGACGTAGCGCTGGCGCCGGTCGAGGGCCTCGATCACCTGGTCGGCGACGCCCTCGGGGCTCATCCGCGGGTTGGGCAGGCTGCCGAGCAGCGTCTCCGGCGACCACCTGTCCTCGCGCCACCGGCCGAGGTCGGTGGTCACGAGCGACGGCACCAGCGTCGTGACCCCCACGTCCAGACCCTCGCGGCGGAACTGGGCGTCGAGCGCCTCGGCCAGGCTCGCGACCGCGGGCTTGCTGGTGAAGTACTCCGGGGAGATCGGCGCCGCGAAGTACGCCGCGTAGGACGCCGTGACCAGCACCTGGGACGAGGCCCGCTCCAGCACCAGCGGCACGAAGGCCCGCAGCGTGTTGATCACACCGAACAGGTTGACCCCGAACACCCACTGCCAGGACTCGTCCGGGATCTCCCACAGCCGTTCACCGGGCTCGCGCGGGGTGACACCGGCGTTGGCATGCAGCAGATCGACCCCGCCGAACCGTCCGCGGACCTCCTCGGCGATCCCCGCCATCCGTTCCGGGTCGCGCACGTCGCCGGTGATCCCGACCAGCGCGGGCACGTCCGCGGTGGCCTTGGCGACGACGTCGGGATCGACGTCGACGATCACCACCGCCCCGCCGGCCTCGCTGAGGCGGCGCGCGACCGCGAGCCCGATCCCCCGCGCACCCCCGGTGATCACGGCCGTCCGACCGGCCCAGCTCCGCGTCTCTGCCGTCATGCGTCATCTCTCCTCGTCGGAACGTGGTCCTGGGCGAAGCCGTAGGTCTTGATGTTGGCGAACGGGTCCATGCCCGAGCGCCCGAGCTCGCGGCCCACCCCGGACCGCTTGGTGCCGCCGAAGGGGATCTCGACCGGGGCGCCCAGGAAGCCGTTGACCCCGACCATGCCGGTGTCCAGCCGCGCCGCGACCGCGCGGGCCTCGCCGAGGTCCTCGCCGAAGACGGTCCCCCCGAGGCCGTACGGCGACGCGTTGGCCAGCTCGACCGCGGCCGCGGCGTCGGGCACCCGGTAGATCATCGCGACGGGCCCGAACGCCTCCTCGCCGAACAGCCGCATCGCCGGGGTGATGTCGGTGAGCACCGCGGGCGCGAAGAACGCGCCGGCACCCTCGACGCGGCCACCCGCCAGCAGCACGGTGGCGCCCTTGTCGATCGCGTCCTGCAGCTGGCCCTGCAGGAGGTCCACGGCGTCCTGGCTGGACAACGGGCCTACGGTCGTCGCCGGGTCGAACGGGTCCCCGAGGGTGTACCGCGCGAACTGCGCGACGAACAGCGCGACGAACTCCTCGGCCACGGCGTCCGTGACGATGAGGCGTTTGGGCGAGGCGCACACCTGCCCGCCGAGGTAGAGCCGGCACGCCGCTGCGGTGGACGCGGCGCGCGGCACGTCGGCGGAGTCGAGGACGACGAAGGCGTCCGAACCGCCGAGCTCCAGGACCACCGGCTTGACGTGCCGGCCGGCCTGCTCGCCGACGGCCGACCCCGCCCGGTCCGAACCGGTGAGGGTGACGGCGCGGATCCGGGGGTCCGCGATATAGGTGCCGACCTGGGATCGGGTCACCAGCGCCGTTCGGAACGCGCCGGGCGGGAACCCCGCCTCCTCGAAGAGGTGGTCGAGGAAGGAGGTCGACCCGGCAGCGAGCTCGGCGGGTTTGAGCAGCACGGTGTTCCCGAGCATCAGGTTGGGTGCCGCCACCCGCATGGCCTGGTAGACCGGGCCGTTCCAGGGCTCGATGCCGAGCACCACCCCGACCGGCTCGCGGCGGGTCACCGCAGGCCCGAACCCGGCCGGCGCGCTCTCCTCGTCGGCCAGCAGCTCCTCGCCGTGCTCGGTGTAGTACCGGACCATGGCGACGGCGCCCCGGACCTCGCCCTGCGACTGGGCGAGCGGCTTGCCCATCTCCGTCGTGACGAGCGCGGCGAGCTCGTCGCCGGTGCTCTCGAGCAGCTCGGCCAGGTGCAGGAACCGCCGCACGCGCTCGGCGACGGGGGTGTCCCGCCACCCGAGGAACGCCGCGTGCGCGCGGGCGAGCAGGTCCTCGGCCTCGCCGTCGTCGAGCGCCGGGAAGTCCCGCAGCGCCTTGCCGGTCGCCGGGTTGACCGTGCGATAGCTGCGGGTCACCGGCTCGCCCGGCAGGGTCGTCGTCATCGCCGTCCCCGTGCCGTCAGTGCCGGTGCTCGACGACGCCGCGGATGTTCTTGCCGTCGAGCATGTCCGCGTAGCCCTGGTTGATCTCCTCCAGCGGGTAGACCGCCGAGACGAGCTCGTCGAGCTTGAGGAGCCCCGACTCGTACAGCCGGATCAGCCGGGGGATGTCGGCCCAGGGGTTGCACCCGCCGTAGATGTTGCCGCGCAGCTGTTTCTGCCACAGCGTGAACACCTTGAGGTCGAGCGCGACGTCCGACCCGTGGCCGACGCCGGTGAGCACGCCGACGCCGTTCTTGGAGACCAGCTCCAGGAACGGGGCGATCATCGCGCCCTCGACCTTGCCGACCGTGAGGATGCCGACGTCCGCCATCACCCCCCGGGTGAGGTCGGAGAGCAGGGAGACGGCCTCCTCCATCGACGCCGCGGTGTGGGTCGCCCCGAACAGTGGCGCCGCGTCCCGCTTGGTCGAGGCCGTGTCGACCACGACGACGTGCTCGGCCCCGGCCAGCCGGGCCCCCTGCACCGCGTTCATCCCGATCCCGCCGGCCCCGACGACCACCACCGCGTCGCCGGGCTTGACCTGTCCGACGTGGACCGCCGAGCCCCAGCCGGTCGGGACGCCGCAGCCCAGCAGCGCGGCCTGGGCGAAAGGCAGGCTCTCGGGCACCTTCACCAGCGAGGCCTCGTTGGCCAGCGAGTAGTTCGCGAAGGTTCCGATCAGCGAGAGCGCGCCGAGACCCTGCCCGCGGGTCTGCGCCCGGGGACCCTCTCCCATCGCGCCCTGCATCAGGAAGGCGCCGAGGTCGCAGAGGTTCTGGTGCCCGGTCGAGCACCAGCGGCACCGGCCGCACGAGGGGATGAAGGAGTAGACGACGTGGGCGCCGGGCGCGAAGTCGGTGACCGCCGAGCCGACCTCCTCGACCACGCCCGCGCCCTCGTGGCCGCCGATGATGGGCAGCGCGGCGGGGCTGTCCCCTGCCTGGATGTGGTGGTCCGAGTGACACAGCCCGCTCGCCTCGTTGCGGACCAGGACGTCGTGCGGGCCGGGCGCGGCGAGGTCGATCTCCTCGACGCTCCACGGCCGGCCGGCCTCCCAGAGGACCGCCGCCTGTGCCTTCACCACGGGTTCCCTTCGTCGTTCTCGTCGAGGGTGACGGCGCGTTCGGGACAGACGTCCGCGCCGCGGCGCGCCCGGTGCTCGCTCCCGGGCGGGACCTGGCGTACCCCGACGTCGGAGTAGCCGTTGTCGTCGAGCGTGAACAGGTCCGGGTCCTGCAGGTGACACAGGGTGTGTCCCTGGCAGAGCGCGGCGCTGACTAGGACCTTGATGACGGGCTCCCCTCGCGGGGGCCGGGGGTGTACACCGCCGGCAGGGAGAGCCATCCGTCGGCGAAGCCCCGGTCCGCGTAGTGCACGAGCCGGGACTCGTCGATCGAGTAGTCGGGCATCCGCCGCAGGATCTGCCTCATGGTCTCCTGGAAGATCAACCGGGCGAGGTGCGCGCCCACGCAGCGGTGCGGCCCCAGGCCGAACGACACGTGCTTGTTCGGGAAGCGGTCGATGACGAACTCTTCGGGGTTCGGGAAGGCCTTCTCGTCGTAGTTGGCCCCGTACCGGCTGACCAGCACCCGGTCCCCGGTGCGCACCGGGCAGCCCCGCAGCTCGGTGTCCTGCCGGACGGTCCGGGCCGTCGAGGACAGCGGCGGGTAGACCCGCAGGAACTCCTCCGTCGCGGGGACCAGCAGGGCCGGGTCGTCGATGAGCCGCTGTCGCAGCTCCCGGTCGCGGTCGAGGTGCACGAGCGCGCTCGCGGTCAGCGACGTCGTCGTGTCCACGCCGCCGCCCACCAGGACGAAGCACAGACCGACGATCACCTCCTCCTCGACCGGCCTGCCGTCGATCTCCTGGGCGAGCAGCCAGCTGATGTAGTCGTCGCGGGGCTCCGTCCGGCGTGCGGCGCACACCTCCTGGAGTGTCTCCTCGACCTCCGTGCTCGCGACGGCCTGTTTCCACTCGTCCGACGACGGCGGGTAGCCGAAGAGCCAGTGGAACAGCTCGGCCGCCCTGCGGATCCGGTCCTGCGGGTAGCCGAGCCAGTCCAGGGTCACCTGCGCGGGGACCGGACCGGCGATGTCCTCCAGCAGGTCGCACGCGCCGGCCTCGATCACCTCGTCGATGGTCTCCGTCGTCGCCCGCTCGATGGACGGCAGCATCCGGCGCGACTGCGCGGGCGAGAGCTGCTCGTTCAGCAGCCGGCGCACCGGACCGTGGTTCGGCGGGTCGAGCTCGATGGGGTAGAGGATCGTCTCCCGGTTCGGCTGGCCGGGGATCGCCACCGCCATGTAGTGCGGGTCGTCGGGCGACCGCTCGGTGGTGAAGACGTCCGTGTTCTTCAGGACCTCGTGGTTGCCCTCGTAGTCCGAGACGACCCAGAAGCCGCCGTGGTTCTCCGACCAGGCGACGGGGCACTTCTCCCGCAGCTCCTGCCACGCCCTGTGCGGGTCCGCGTTGAAGGCCGGCGAGTGGTGGTCGAAGTCCACCACCGCCCGCGCGTCGGCCGGGTGCGCCGTGCTCACGACGACCCCAGGTCGATCGTGTAGAGCTCGGCGGCGTTGTCCTGCAGGATGCGCTTGCGGACCTCGAAGCTCTGGTCCCCGAGCACGTTCGCGAAGTGCTCGCGGACTCCGGGATACAGGCACGACGGGTGCGGGATGTCCGTCTCGACCAGGATGTTGTTCACACCGATGCTGTCTACCAGGTATCGCGGCGCCGAGGACTCGAACCAGAACGTGACGAAGAGGTGGTCCCGGAAGTACTCGGTGGGCCGCCGCTGCAGGTCCCGGCCGGACTCGTCGACGAGCATCTCGTTGAAGTTGTGCTCGAGCGCCTCCAGGATGAAGGGCACCCACCCGATCCCGCTCTCCGCGGACACGATCTTCAGGTCCGGGTACCGGTCGAAGAAGCCGCTGACCACGAGGTTGCACACGGCCCGCACGTTGCTCATCTCGGCGAGCGCCGCCGTGACCACGTGCCGCTGCTTCGACGACAGGCTCTTCCAGGCCGACCCCGTGCCGACCCCGTCCGACGCCGGCTTGGCCTCCGCCCCGGCGCCCGGACCCCCCTCGGGCGAGAGCAGGGTCGCCCTCGCCTCCTCGCGCTCCGCCTTGGTCTTGCCGGACCCGATGTGGAAGTTGATGACGGCCTTCGTGTCGTTCGCCAGCTCGAACATGGGCACGAAGTACTTGTCCGGCAGCTCGGGCAGGCCGAGCATCTCCGGCTTGTCGGACAGCGTGTAGCCGGTGATCCCCCGATCGGCGAGCCGGGTCATCTCCGCGACCGTGGCGTCCATGTCCCACACCGGCAACACTGCCTGCGGCAGCAGCCGACCGCCGGACTCCTCCTGGATGTCGGCCAGGAAGTCGTTGTAGGTCTGGAGGATGAACAGGCGCTGCGCGATGTCGTCGATGGCGAAGATGTGGTTCGACGAGAAGCCGAGCGCGTTGGGGTAGCAGATCTGGGCATGGATCCCCAGCTCGTCGAGCAGCGCGACCCGGTCCGGTACCGACCACGCCGCCGAGGACACCCGGTCGAAGGGCTGCAGGATGTACCGGCCGTACGCCCGCTCGTTCCCGTGGCCGATGACGTTGCCGCCCATCGTCGCCCAGAGCTCGTCGCCCAGGTACCAGTGCGACTCGCCGTCGATGGTCTTGATCACCGGGATCTCGGAGTGGCGGGACTTCGGCGTGCGGGAGAGCCAGAGGTCGTGCGGCTCGGTGAAGTGGGCGTCGCAGTCGATGATCTTGATCCCGTTCAGGACCTCGTCGACGTCGTGGGCCGTGCGCTCGGGAGCCTGGGTCATGGTTCGTCCTCTCGGTGGTGGCGGCTACGTGAGGTACTTGCCGAGCAGCGTCCCGACCTCGGTCGGCTGACCCGGTTCCAGGGTCGGGGCTCCGTTGCCCCACTCGAAGAAGTAGCGGTTCGGGTTGGAGTTGCGCGGCAGTTGGGAGACGACCGACTTGCTCGGCGTCCAGGGGGCCATGGCGCCGCCGAAGTCGAGGTCCTTGGCCGAGTTGAGGGCGGCGAAGATCCCCTTGGCGTCCGTGGCCTTGCTGTCGTTGGCGACCTTCGCGATCGCGTAGACCGCCAGCCAGGCCGTCATCGCCGGGTCACGGACGAAGTTCGTCGTGGTCGGTGCGTCGGCGTCCCCCGCGGCCTTCTCGGCCGCCATGTCGTCGAGCATCAGCTTCAGGCCCGGGATGGAGGCGGCCTGGGAAGCCGGCGGGTATGCGGCCGACACGTTCACCTGGGCGGCGATCGGACCCAGCGTCTTCATGAAGGGCTCGTCGATCGCCGTGCCGCCGACGAAGAACTTGCCCTTGAAGCCCAGCTGGACCATGTTCTTCATGACGATCCCGATGGCCGCCTGGGCACCGTTGAGGATGACCGCGTCCGGGTTGCCCGCCACCGTCGCCGACGCCTGCGGCGACAGGTCACCGGTGTTCGGGGTCCGGACGATCGAGGTGATCGTGCCCCCCGCGCTCTCGATGATGCGCTGGCTCAGCGCGATCCCGGGTGTGGCCGACTGCTGCTCGCTGAACACGAGCGCGACCCGCTTGGCGGACTGGGCGGCGTACTTCGCCTGACCCGCGTTGTTGAGCGGGACCGAGCCCTGGAACACGAAGCTGTGCGCGTCCGTGCCGGCCGGTCCGGCGTCGAAGACCCCGACCGAGGCGATGTCGGCCGCGCCGAAGACGCCCAGCACGTTGGCCTGGCCGACCGCGGTGAAGTTGCCGGCGGTCGCGACGACGCCCTCCCCCACGAGCTGGCGGGCACAGGCCGCCGCCTGGTTGGCCTCGAACCTGTCGTTGCAGTAGACGATCTCGATCGGGCGCCCGTTGATGCCGCCCTTGGCGTTCAGCGAGCGTGCGGCGGCCTTGGCCGCGGCCGGCACGTCCGGATAGCTGATCGAGGCGTTGACGGGGGCGATGACGCCGATCTTGACCGGCTCGCCGCTGACCCCTGCCCCGCCCGCCGTGGCGGCCTGCCCCGACGAGCAGCCCGCGACCAGCAGTCCGGCAACGGCAATGACGGCAACCACGACACTTCTTTGTGCACGAGCTGCGATTCTCATCGTGTCCTCTCGGGGATTCATGGCAGGTGGAGCAGGAAACCTCACTGGGCCGTGGCGGCACTCCGCGTGGTGTCGCGACCGGAGCGGAGCACCTTCCCGGGGCGGTCGCCGGTGAGCGCGCCGTCCCGGACGGTCCGGACCCCGTTCACGAAGACCGCGTGCACCCCTTCGGCCTCCGCCGTCAGGCGGGCGCTGTCGGCCGGCAGGTCCTGGACCATGGTCGGGGCGCCCGAGCCGACCGTGGCGGGGTCGAACAGGACCAGGTCGGCGGCCCCGCCGGCCGCGATCAGGCCGCGGTCCCGCAGGCCGAACAGCGCGGCAGGCACCTGTGTGATCAGGTGGACCGCGGTCTCGACCGGCACCAGCCGGCGCCCGCGCAGGCAGTCCCCGAGGAACGCCGTGGGGTAGCCGGCACCGCACATGCGGTCCAGGTGGGCCCCGGCGTCGGAGCCACCGAGCAGCACCCGCTCGTCGGTCAGCAGGTCCCGGCGCCGGCCCCAGCTCTCGTCGTCGTTGGAGGCGGGCTCCGGCCACAGGATCGTCCGGAGCTCGTCCTCCAGGACGATGTCCAGCAGGGTGTCGAAGACCTCCTGGCCACGCTCGGCGGCGATGTCGGCGATCCGCCTGCCCCGCAGCGGCCGGTTGGCCTCGGAGTAGACGTCGCCGATGGTGTAGTTCGCGAAGTCCGTGAACATCGACAGCACGCCGACGTCGCGGTGGTGGGCGTTGTGGAGCATGCGAGCCCGCACGGCCGGATCGCGCAGCGCCACCATTCGCTCGGGAACGGGCAGCTTCATGGTCTGCGGCCACTCCGGGAGCAGGTGCAGTCCGCAGTGCGTCCGGAAGTTGACGTTCATCGGCTGCATCGTCGGCATCATGACCGCGACGACCCGGCCGCCGAGCGTCGCGGCGTGGTCCGACGCCTCCAGCTGCCGCAGCGTCTCGCCGTACCGCGCACCGTCGACGTGCAGGCTGTTCCAGTTCAGCGGCTTGTCCGCGGCCGTGCTCATCGCCGCGAAGAGCTCGATCTCGGAGTCGTCGAAGGAGCTGAGGCAACCCTCGACGACGGCCTCGAGCATCGTCCCGTCGTAGGGGCGCAGGACCCGGCACAGCTCCAGGAGCTCGTCCGGATCCGCGTTGCGCGACGGGACCGGCGCACCGTCACCGTCCGAATGGGTCGAGGACCGGGACGTGGACAGGCCCAGCCCACCGGCGTCCAGGCACTCGCGCAGCAGCGCGGCCATCCGCGCGCGGTGCTCCGGGCCGGCCGGGCCACCGGCCTCGGTGCCCATGACGTAGCGCCGCAGGGCCGTGTGCCCGACCATGAACCCGGCATTGGCGACCAGGCCGATCCGGTCCACCTGCTCGAGGTACTCCGAGAACGACTCCCAGGTCCACGGCAGCCCCGCCTCGAGCGCCGCCAGCGGCATCCCCTCCACCCCCGCCATGAGCCGGCGGATGTAGTCGGTGTCGTCGGCCTTGACGGGGGCGAGCGTGAAGCCGCAGTTCCCGGCGATCACTGTGGTCACGCCGTGCTGGCTCGACGGTGTCAGGTAGGGATCCCAGAACAGCTGCGCGTCGTAGTGCGTGTGCGGGTCGACGAAGCCCGGCGCGGCCATGAGCCCGCCGGCGTCGATGCGAACCTCGGCCTCCTCGTCGACCGTGCCGACCGCGACGATCCGCCCGTCCCGGATGCCGATGTCGCCGACCACCGGCTCGGCGCCCGAGCCGTCGACGATCGTCGCGCCTTCGATCAGATGAGTGAGCATGTCGATGGACCCTTCTCCTACGCGTGTGGGGCGCCCGGCCAACGGCCGGCTAGGACTGGACCGTCGCCGCGGCGACGGCCGCGCGCACGGACGCCGGCACCGCGTGGCGGAAGAGCTCCGACGCGTTGCCCCACGTCATGGCGTCGACCTCGTCGGCAGGCAGGCCGCGGAAATGCCGTTCGAACTTGTCCTGGGTGTTCGGCCAGCTCGAGTCGAGGTGCGGATAGTCCGCCTCGACCATGATGCGGTCCACGCCGATGGTGTGCCGCAGCACCATCGTGCTCGGGTCGTCGAGCGCGCAGAACCAGAAGTTGCGGTGGAACAGCTCGGCGGGCGACATGTCGAGGCCCTTCCACGTGCCGAAGATCCGCTGGTAGGGCTCGATGTGGTTGAGCCGGTCGATGACCCCGGGCACCCAGGCGATGCCGCCCTCGGAGAAGCAGATCTTCAGCCCCGGGTTGCGGACCGCGATCTTCGAGTAGAGCCAGTCCACCGCGGTGAACATGGCCTGCCCGAAGAACAGCACCGATGTCGTGTCGATCGGTGCGTCGGGCGCGGTGGTGGGCGCGTCGGACGACGAACCGACGTGGAGACAGACGGTCGTGCCCGTCTCGTCGCAGGCCGCGAAGAGCGGGTCCCAGTGTCCGGTGTGGAGGGAGGGCAGGCCGAGCTTGTGCGGGGCCTCGGGGAACGTCAGGGCCTTGAAGCCCCGCTCGGCATTGCGCCGGACCTCCGCGGCCGCGAACTCGACGTCCAGCAGGTAGGGGATCTGGATCGGGATCAGCCGGTCCGGATGCCGGGCGGACCACGCTTCGAGATGCCAGTCGTTGACCGCCAGCATCAGCGCCTTGGCGAGCTCCGGTTCGACGCCGACCTGCAGGTGCTGCCCGCCGAAGCCCACGAGCCCGGACGGGAAGCAGACGGAGGCGTAGATGCCGTCGAGGTCCATGTCGTGGATGCGGGCGTCCGGGTCGTAGGTGCCGGGCCGCATGTACTCGAAGCGATCCGGGTCGTAGGCGCACTCCTCCAGCGGCCGCCCGGCCACGGCCGAGATCCCGAGCCGGTGCTGCATCTCGCCCTGGAACAGCCAGGCCTGCCCGCCGTTGCCGTCCTCGACGACCCGCGGCACCTCCTCGGCGAACTTCTGCGCGACCCGGCCGTCGAAGATGTCCATCGGCTCGATGAGGTGGTCGTCGACCGAGATGATCGTGTACGTGCGCTCACGGAGCTCGGGCTCGGGCAGGAACGTGGCCGCCCGCCGCTCGTGGTCGCGCCGCTCGTGGTTCTCGTCGTCGGGCTTGAACACGTCCCGGATGTCGTTGACCTTCATGGGAGCTCCTTACGACCGATCGTGCGTTCGCGCTGGCAGGGTCTGGTCCGTGCGGGTTCCGTCAGCAGACGCCGCCCCGCGAGGAGCGCAGCAGCCGGCCGGGGAGGGCACCGGTGTGCTCGCCGTCGCGCAGGAACACCTCGCCTGCCACGACGGTCGCCGAGATGCCGGTCGACTTCTGCTTCAGGCGCTTCCCGCCGGCCGGCAGGTCCGCGACGAGGAGCGGCACGTCGGGAGCGATGCGCTGCGGGTCGAAGACGTTGACATCGGCGATGTAGCCCTCGCGGAGCAGCCCGCGGTCCCGCACGTTCCAGGCCTGCGCCGGCACGTGCGACACCATCCGCACACCCTCCTCGAGAGTGAACGCGGCCCGGGTCCGCACCCAGTACGCGAGCAGATGAGTGTGGATCGACGAGTCCATCATCTGGCTGACGTGCGCACCGGAGTCCGAGAACGTCATCACGGTGTTCGGGTGCCGGAGCAGCTCCAGGTGCTCCGCCTCGCTGGCGGGCCGCACCTCCTTGACGAACTGGGCGAAGAGCTGTTCGAAGTTCGTCTCGAGCGCGAGCTTCACCATCAGCTCGACCGGGTGGAGCCCCTGCGCCGCCGCCATGTCGGCCACCGTCGGGTTCGGCAGCTGCTCGGTCACGACGTGCATCAGGTCGTAGTCGGGCGAGGTCGGCCGCCCGCCCGCGGTGTTGTAGCCCTCGCCCTCCGTCGCGGCGACCAGGCGCCGCAGGGTCTCCGGGTCCTCGAAGGCCTTGCGCTGCTCCTCCAGCGGCAGCGCCCGGATCGGTGCCCATTCCGGGAGCACGTCGAAGTGCAGCCGGGACCGGAAGGTGAGGATGTGCGACGCCCCGCGGGAGTGCGTCTGGGCGAACATCCGCCCACCCGCCGCGGTGGCGCCCTCGATCGTCGCCATGACGTCCTGCCAGCCCGGCCCCGGGAACAGCCCGAACGTCATCGGCACGCCCGACTCCACCGCGAGCGCGGCCAGCCGCCGGTTCGCCTCCCGCCGCAGGTCGGGATCGGGGGAACGGGTCTCGGGTTCCAGGGCGAGCTGGAACATGCCGTGCCCCGCGCTGCCGAGCGTCCCGACCAGCCGCTGGACCTCCGCCCAGGTCGCCATCCGCGAGGCGACGGGTTTGCCGTCCGGCGTCAGGTGGTTCGGCGATCGCGACGTCGTCAGCCCGGTCGCGCCCGCCGCCAGCGCGTCCGCGAGCTCGCTCTCCATGGCCCGCAGGTCGTCCTCGCCGGCGGCCTCGGTGAAGGCCCGCTCCCCCATCGCGTACGTGCGCAGGGCGGAGTGCCCGATCTGCGAGAGGTAGTTGATGCCCTTCGGGAGACCGTCCAGGACGTCGAGGTACTCCCGGAAGGTCGTCCAACCCCAGTCCGGGATCCCGGCGGCCATGACCTCGGCGGGGATGTCCTCGGACCGTTCGAGGTTCCGCAGCACGTAGGAACGCTGCTCGATCGGTGCCGGCGCGAGGGTGAAACCGCAGTTGCCCATGACGACCGTGGTGACGCCGTGCCAGCAGGAACAGGTACCCAGCGGGTCCCAGAACAGCTGGGCGTCCATATGGGTGTGCCCGTCGATGAACCCGGGGGTGACGACCTGCCCCTCGGCGTCGAGCTCCGCGCGTGCCCCGCCGCGGGCGATCCGGCCGATCTCGGTGATCCGTCCACCGCTGATGCCGATGTCGGCGTGGTAGCGATCCCGCCCGCTGCCGTCGACGACCTCACCGTTTCGAATGACCAAGTCGTGCACTGTCGACCCTCGTTCCTCGCCTGTCGTCGTTGACCGAACGTCACTGCTGCGGACCTGCCCGGCGCCGGAACGGATGTCGGGGCCGGCCAGGCCGGTTCCGGATCGGACGTCCGGCGTCGACGGCGACGCCGGGCGGTCGGAGGATGAGGAGGAGACCCGGGCTTCCCCGAGCAGCCACGACCGGGCCGGGATCGGCGAGGTGCGGCTGGATCGATCCGTCGCGATGATCGTCGCACCGGCCGGTTCCCGTGGAGGAGGTCCACCGACCCGCGTTCGACGTGCCGTTCGTCCGTCGACCTTCGTCAGGTGTTCCCGATCCGGATCGGACGGACCAGCCGGTGCCGGGTGTCGGCGCCCGCTGCCTTCAGAGTTCTCGGCCGGAATCTTTCGACCACATGGTTGGTAGAATATTGTGAGGACGATCGCAGTGTCAAGAGGTCGGGCCACCGCCGCACCGGCACGACCGGATCCGGGAAGAGCCCCGCGGCGGCGGCCCTCACCTGCGGACGGCGCGCGCCCTGCGCAGTCGGTCGTAGCGCTCCAACCCCGTCTCCAGCGCCTCGACCCGCCCCCGCAGGGCGTCCACCCGCTCGACGGAGACCGGGTCCGGCGAGGACTGCGCCGCGGCGAGCCGCTCGCGGGCCTCGACCAGCTCGTCGTGCAGGCGCGCCGCGGCCTCCGGGATGGTGAGCAGGTCCTGCTCGTCGGCGACCGGGTCGTGCACGGGGACGCCGAGATCCTCCGGTGTGCGGTAGGGCACCGGAGTCAGACCGCCAGCTTGAAGAGCTTCGCCGCGTTGGTCTCCACAATGGTCCGCACCTCGTGGTCGGGGACGTCGAGGAACGAGGCCTCCAGCAGCTTGCGGCTGTTCGGCCAGTTGGAGTCCGAGTGCGGGTAGTCGCACTCCCAGGTGAGCCGGTCCAGGCCGATCTCGTGCCGCAGGATGATGCCGATGTCGTCGCTGATGAAGCAGCCCCAGATGTTGCGCCGGAACAGCTCCGAGGGCCGCACCTCCTGGTTGACCTTCTGGTAGAAGCGGTGCCGCTCCCAGGTGGCGTCCATCCGCTCGAGCAGGTACGGGATCCACCCGACGCCGCCCTCGGACAGCGACACCTTCAGGCCCGGGTGCCGGTGGAAGACGGGCGAGAAGCAGAGGTCCGACATCGCCTTCATGGAGTTCGTGCCCATGAGGCTGATCCAGGCCGCCTCCGGCGCGTCCGGCGCCGTGATCGGAATGTCGCGCGAGGTGCCGAAATGCAGGCAGACGGGGAGGTCGGTCTCCTCGATCGCGTTCCACACGGGCTCCCAGTGGTCCGTGTGGAACGAGGGAAGGCCCAGCGGCACCGGGTTCTCCGGGAAGGTGATCGCCTTGGCGCCCTTGCCCGCGACCCGGCGCACCTCCGCCGCCGCGGCCTCGACGTCCCAGAACGGGAGGATGCACAGCGCCGGCAGCCGGTCCGGAGCGGTCGCGGACCACTCGTCGAGCATGAAGTCGTTGTAGGCCTGCACGCACAGCAGGGAGAGCTTGCGGTCCTTGCCCTCGTTGAACGTCGTCCCGGCGAACCGCGGGAACGTCGGGAAGCACAGCCCGCTGTACACCCCGTCGATGTCCATGTCCTTCAGCCGCTCCCCCGGCTGGTAGCAGCCGGGGATCATCTCGTCGTAGCGGAGCGGGTCGATACCGTACTCACTCGGGTCCTTGCCGGCAACGGCGTTGAGGCCGATGTTGCTCGAACGCCGGTCCTCGTACTGCCACAGCTGCTGGCCCGTCTCGGTCTCGACGATCTTCGGACCGGCCTCCTTGTAGGCCTCGGGCAGGCGGTCCTGCCAGACCATCGGGTGCTCGACGAGATGGTCGTCCACCGAGATCAGCTTCATCTCCGGCTGGAGCGGCATAATGCGATCCTTCCTCGGCCACGGCCGACGTCCACGTCAGTTCCGGCGTTTCGCCCGCGTCCGGTTCGGCACGGCTCGCGCTTCTTATTTGATTGCCATGGCATTCGCCGGAGAACCGAGCCCCCCGGTGAGGTGCAATGGCTTGATGGTGACGAACGATTCCCAGATCCCGTCCTCGCGACAGTCCGCCGCCAGCGCCTCCAGGTCCCACAGCTCCCCGACCAGGAAGCCCAGCAGCGCGATGAGGTGGGGATGCATCATCCCGGCCTGGACGGCCTCCCTGGCGTCCCGCGGCTCGCCGAACTCCGCGGCGAAGGGCGACGACGGATCGGGAGGCATGACCTCCACCCCCGGGTTGTCCGCCACGACCGCGGCGATCTGGTTGTCCCACAACCAGGACAGCGTCTCGTGCGACTGGAGCAGACCCGGCTGCGCCCCGCGGAGCACCGCGCGCCCCTCCCGGTAGCCCCGGAGCCACCCGGTGCGGAGCATCAGGACGTCACCCGGGCGGAAGTCCACTCCCTGCCGGTCGGCCGCCGCGACGACGTCCTCGATCGGTATGGCCGTTCCGACACCCACGTCGAGCGGCTCGCCGACCATTTCATAATGATACGCCAGATCCACCAGAACGCCACGCCCGGCGACCGCTCGCTCGGCCCATTTCCCGACGCCGATCCGCGGATTTCCCGGGACGTTCTCCGCGGCCGGAAACCCGTTGTACAGGCCGTGCACCCGGTGCTGACAATGCCGCAGCCCGTCGACCTGGGTGGTGCCCTGCGGGAAGAACCGGTCGAGCCGGTCGTCCCAGTAGTCGCGCCCGAGGCGGATGATCTCCTGTTCGGGGGCGCACCTGCCACCCATCTCCTGCCCGGCGAACATGTCGAGGGGCAGGTCGAGGTTGAACGTCGCCCCCCTGCGGATGCCGCGGGCCGCCGCGGCCACGCGCTCCGGGGTGGCGAAGTTGACGGTCCCCAGCTCGTCGTCCGGCCCGAACACGTACCAGGACGATCCCGCCGGAGCGTCGGTCCTGGCCAGCAGCTCGGCGTAGGAGGGAACCCGCACGGTGCCGCACTCCCTCCCTGCGCTCTCGATCGTCATGGCACGCACCCCGACCGGTCCGGTGCTACTTCTTGTTGACGAAGCCGGCGTCGACCGGCAGCGCCACACCCGTCACGTACCTTGCATCGTCGGACACCAGCCACGCCAGGGCGTTGGCGACGTCCTCCGGCTCGATCATGTCCACCGGCAACGCCCTGGCCTTCTCCCCCGAGAAGGAGGCGCTCCTGGCGAAGAACGCGGCCATCGCGTCGTTGACCGCCATCGTGGTGCGCGTCCCGGTCGGGTTGACCGTGTTCACGCGGATGCTGTGCCGGGCGAGGAAGTTCGCGTACGAGCGCATCAGGCCCACCACCGCGTGCTTCGCCGCCCCGTAGCTCAACCCGCCCGGGTCCGGTCCGTTGACGCCGACGAGGCCGCCGGTCGAGCTGACCAGGGCGATGGAGCCCCCGTGGCCCGCCTCGACCATCGACGGCACCGCCACGTCGACGGTGTGGAACACGCCGGTGAGGTTGACGTCGAGGCTGTCCTGCCACGCGGCCGGGTGCTCCTCGACCGCCATCGGCGCGATACCCGCGTTCGCGATCACGATCCCGACCGGGCCGAGCTCGGCCCGGCCCTCGTCGAACGCGGCCTGCAGGCCCTCGCGGTCCCGCACGTCCGCCGCCCGGGCGACGATCCGCCGGCCCAGGGCCTCGACGAGCCGCTCCGTCTCCTTGAGATCGTCGACCGTGGCCAGTGGGTAGGGCACCGACGCGATCTGCCCGCAGATGTCGACCGCGACGATGTCGGCGCCGTCCTCGGCCAGTCGCACCGCGGCCGCACGCCCCATCCCCCGGGCCGCGCCGGTGATGAAGGCGACCTTCCCGTCGAGCTTGCCCATACGTCTCTCCTCGTCTCGGTCCGTCCTCGTCAGCTGAGGTAGACGGACTCGATCTCCTCGATCCGGCCCCGCATGTCGACAGCGGGCCCGTCCATCACCACCGAGCCACGCTTGAGCACGTACACGTGGTCCGCGACGGCCACGGCCTTGTGGATGTGCTGCTCCACCAGCAGGACCCCGATACCGCCGTCGGCGGCCTTGCGCACCGCGCCGAGCAGGCGGTCGACGACCAGCGGGGCCAGGCCCAGCGACAGCTCGTCGACGAGCATGACGGACTGCCGGCGCACCAGGACCCTGGCCAGCGCGACCATCTGCTGCTCGCCGCCGGAGCAGAGCCCGACGGACCGGTTCCTGATCTCGCCGAGCTCCGGGAAGAGCGCGAAGGCCGCAGCGGGGTCCGCCCGCGCGATCCGGAGGTTCTCCGCGACGGTCATCTTCATGAAGACCGAACGCTCCTCGGACATGTACGCCAGCCCCCGGCGCGCCCGCCGGTGCAGGGGCTCGCGCGTCTCCCGCCCGTCCAGGTGGATCGTGCCGGTCGACGGTTTGAGCACGCCTGCCAGGGTCCGCACGGTCGTCGACTTCCCGGCACCGTTCGGCCCCACGAGCGCGACGATCTGGCCGGGCATGACCTTGAGGTTCAGGGACGTGATCACCGGTACCGCTCCGTAGCCGGCGGACACGTCCCGCGCTTCGAGTACGCAGGAGCTCATGATTCCTCGCGATCGGTCGTCGTGCCGTCCGGCGCACGGGCGCCGCGCGGGACGTCTACGGAAGGTACTTGTTCGGCGCGGTGGCGAACGTCGTTCGTCGGGGTCACGGGACGGGCTCAGGACTCGGTCTCGGCCTGCAGCAGCAGGTCCGCCTCGAGCTCGTCGATGGCGAAGTCGTCGCCGAGGTACGCGGCCCGGACCTCGGCGTTGGCCCGCACCTCGATCGGGCTGCCCTGGGCGATCACCTTGCCGAAGTTCAGCACCGCGATGCGGTCGCAGCTGGCCATGACGAGGCTCATGTCGTGCTCGACGACGAGCACCCCCACGTTCCACTCCTTCGCCATCCGGGTGATGAGCTGGCTGACGTGGGCGGTCTCCAGTGCGCTCAGCCCCGCGGCCGGCTCGTCCAGCAGGACGAAGGAGGGTCCGGAGGCGAGGGTGCGTGCGATCGCCGTGAGCCGGCGCTGGCCGTAGGACAGGTTCTTCGGGCTCTCGGCCAGCACCTCCTCGAGGTCGAGCTCCCGCACCGCGCGGGCGGCGACCGGCGAGAGGGGGCGCCAACGCTGCGGCAGCCAGGCCCCGAAGTAGGCGGTCCACCGCGACGTGTCGGAGGCGGCCCGCAGGTTCTCCTCCACGGTGATCTCGTCGAACAGGTCGAGGGACTGGAAGGAGCGCGCCAGCCCGGCCCGCGCCCGCCTGGTCGGCGAGTACGTGCTGATGTCCTCGTCGTCGAGGTAGATGGACCCGCGGGCGTTGTTGAAGCCGGAGATGGCGTCCGTCAGCGTCGTCTTGCCGGACCCGTTGGGCCCGATCAGGCCGAGGACCTCACCGCGCCGGACCTCCAGGTTCGCCCCGGCGACCGCGCGGACCGCTCCGAAGGAGACGTGCACGTCCGACACCCGCAGCAGCTCCGGTCCGCCCTCCGACATGGCCGTCTGCGCCTCGACCACGACGGCCCTCTCGGTGCCCTCACCGGCCGCCGCGGCCCCGGCCTCCGCGTCCTCGGCGCCGGACCTGTTGCGCCGCAGTGCCTTGAACGGCTTGGCCATCTGGTCGGCGATGCCTTCCGGATGCGTCACGAGGACGAAGACCATGACGATGCCGCCGATGAGCACGAGCCACCCCTGTGCCTCCGAACCGCCGATCGCCTCGGCGATGACACCGCCGGGCAGACCGCCGGGGTAGAGCTGGGCGCCGAGGAAGGGCCCGGGCAGGGCCCCGACGCCGCCCACGATGCCGAAGGTCAGGATCGCGACCGAGGAGACGGGATCGTATCCGGTACTGACCTGGACGTTCGTCGTGGCGAACGCGAACAGGACGCCGCCGATCGCCGCGATGACCGATCCGACGACGAAGGTGTAGAGCTTGACCGCACTGACGCTGATCCCGAGCGCCGCCGCGGCCCGTTCGTTCTCGCGGACGGCGAGCATCCGGCGCCCGGCAGGGCTCTTCCGCAGGTTGCCGACCAGCCAGAGCAGCAGGATCACCCAGCACACGACGAACACGGTGTAGGTCCGCGGGCTGAGGATCGGATCGATCGTGAGCCCGAAGAAGCTCTGCGGCTTCAGGGGGAAGCCGTTCTCCAGACCGGAGAGCATGCTGTTCTTGAAGACCGCCGAGTTCACCGCGACACCCAGCGCGAGAGTCACGATCGCGAGGCTCGGCCCCCGCATCCGCAGCGACGGAAGGCCGAAGATCCCCCCCAGCAGCGCCCCGGCGACCACACCGACGAGCATCGCCAGCGGGAACGGGACCTCGAGATTGGACACCAACCGGCCGGCGACGAGTGCCCCGACCCCGGCGATGGCCATCTGCGCGAGGGACACCTGCCCGCCGTAGCCGGTCACGACGAGCACGGACAGGAGGACGACGGCGGCCATCGCCGAGATGCCGAGCGCGATCGCCCAGTTCTCGGGCAGGACCGCGGCCAGGACGATCATGACGACGAGGGTGCCGAGAAGGACCGGCGTGTGGTTGCGCGCGCTCCCGACAGACGGCAGCTTCTCGAGTATCACGCCCCGGGTCTGCGTCGCCTGACCCCAGACGACCATGGCGATCAGGATCAGCGCCAGCGGCACCAGGTCGGTGAGGCCCGGGATGAAGGCCTGCTGCTTCGAGAGCAGGGCCTGGCCGACACCCAGGATGATCGCGCCGAGGAAGGCGAGCGGGAAGGAGTCCAGCCGGCCGAAGAGAGCGGCGGCCAGGGCCGGGACGACGAGCCAGATCAGGCTGTCCACGGTGAGCCCCACGATCGGGGCGATGAGCGTGCCCGCGAGACCGGCCAGCGCGGCGCCGATCATCCAGTTGATCGTCGCGATCTTGTCGGGCGACTCACCGAGGGCGGCGATGGAGGTCTCGTTCTCGGCCACGCCGCGCGTGACGAGCCCGAACCGGGTGTGCTTGGAGGCCAGGTGCGTGGCGACGGTGATCACCGCGGCGATCAGCAGCAGCCACAGCCGGTCCTGCGGGACGTTGAGCCCGAACACCTCGAACGTCTGCGTCGGCAGGCTGCTCGGCACGTCGAGCACCGCGCCGGCGTACAACAGCGTGGCCCCGGCGACGAGCACCGTCAGCAGACCCAGCGTCGCGATCACCCGGGTGATCGGCGCCGCGCGTCGCAGGGGCCGCATCACCACCTGGTAGAGGACGCCGCCGAGGAGCCCGCAGAGCACCACGCTGATGAGCGCCGCCAGCGCGAAGTTCATCCCGTTCTCGACGTGGAGCTCGTAGAACACGTAGGCGCCGACCATGGCGATCGCGCCCTGCGCGAAGTTGAGCACCCCCGACGCCCGGTAGATGAGCAGGATTCCCGAGGAGAGCAGCGAGTACAACGCGCCGGTGCCGAGGCCGAGTACCGCGAGCTGCAGATATTCGTTCAACTGTACCGTCCATTCGTACGATCCATGCGCCCGTGCATGTCGCTCGCGTATCGAGCCGTGTCGATCGGCGAACTGCGGTGCGTGTGAAAGCTGTTCGAGCGCCGCGCCCGAGGCGCGGCGGTGCCGCGGAGGTCAGTCCGACGACGGGAGGGTGCGTGCGGCCTTCGGCGTCAGCGCGCTCCCACCGTGGGTGAGCGAGCCGATGCCGGGTTTCGTGCAGAGGACCTCGACGCCCGTGGCGTCGGCCGAGTAGCGCTTGCCCAGGGCGATGGCGTCACCCTCGGCCAGCTGGGCGGCGCCCGCCGGGGGTTCACCCGCCTGCATCGGGATCCCGCTGCACAGCAGCGCCGAGTCGTCGTCGGATCCCTTGACCACGATCACCTCGCAGCTGGAGTTCTGCGCTCGAAGCCGATCGCCGGGCTTCAGTCCCACGACGTCCTCCTTCTCGGTCCCGTTCCGGCCCGGGGAACCGGGGCCGGAGAAGTGCGGTGCGGCGAGGTCAGCCCGCGGGGGGCTGTTCGCTCAGCGCCATCGCGGCGCGGTAGCCGAAGACCATGGCCGGCCCGATGGTCGCGCCGGCCCCGGCGTAGGCGATGCCGGACGGGCTCCCGGCCGCGTTCCCCGCGGCGAACAGGCCGGGGACAGGGGTGCCGTCGAGCCCGATCACGCGGCCGTGGGGATCGATCCGCGGACCGCCCTTCGTACCGAGGAGGCCGGGGCCCACCGGGACCGCGTAGAACGGTGCCTCGTCGATCCGGCCCAGTGTCTGTTCGATCCCGGTGCGCGACGCGTCGCCCCACCAGGTGTCGTACGCGCTGTCGCCGCGGAGGAAGTCCGTGTCCCGGCCCGCGTCGACCTGCTCGTTCCAGCGGTCGATGGTCGCGGCCAGCACCCCGGCGGGAACGCCGAGGGCCGCGCCGAGACCCTCCGGGGTCGGGGACGAGACGAACCACGTCGGATCGTTCTCGATCAGCTCGCCCATGAAACCGTAGGCCCGGAAGTGGCGGGCGTCGAAGACCATCCACGCCGTGAGGTTCGGGTAGCGGAACGTGTTCGGGTCGAGATGGTGGAAGGCCCCGACCAGCGAGTGGTAGTCCGTGGCCTCGTTGACGAACCGCCGGCCCGCCGCGTTGACCATGATGCACCCCGGCCGGGTCCGTTCCTGCCGGACGCTGCGGAAGCGCTCGCGCCCGAGGAACTCGTCGTCCGGCATGCTGACGACGGCGGTCCACCACGCGTCCTGCATCGTGGCGAGCTGGGCGCCGGCCTGCATGCTCATCTTCAGCCCGTCGCCCTCGTTGAGCGGCGGGGCCACGGAGCCGACGACCGGCCCGCGCAGGAACGCGCGCACCAGGTCCTTGTCCCAGTCGAAGCCACCCGTGGCGATGATGACCCCGCGCCGGGCCAGTACCTCGACCTCGTCCCCGGCCGGATCGGTCACCGTCACCCCGGCGACGCGGCCGTCCACGAGCACGACCGATCGGGCCCGCGAGTTCAGCTCCGGCTCGACACCGAGATCCAGCAATCCCTTGAGCAACCCGCCGACGAGCCCCGCACCCATGACCCGGTGATCGTGCTCGGGACCCAGCACCGACGGCCGCTGACCCAGCTTGACCTGCGTCTCGGCGTCGAAACCGACCGCCACGGGCCCTGCGGGGAAGGCCAGCACCCGCTCGCTCCACTCGCCGAGGGAGTCGAACGGGAAGGGCTCGGTGTTCAGCGAACGGCCGCCGCCGGGCCGGCCGCCGGGATGCTCCGGGTTGTAGTCCGGGAAGCCCTCGGCGACGTAGAAGCGCAGATCGGTGTGCTCCTCCACGAAGTCGATGACCTCGGGGCCCGCGTCGACGAAGGCCTCCACCAGGCCGTCGTCCATGTAGCCCAGCGAGAGCGAGTGCATGTAGGTCAGCGCATCCTCGCGGTTCAGCGCCGGACCGTCGAACTCGATCTTGTGGTTCGGGATCCAGACCATGCCGCCGGAGATCGCCGTGGTTCCTCCGACCCGGTCCGACTTCTCCAGCACCCGCACGCTCATGCCGGATGCGGCTGCGGCGAGCGCCGCCGTCAGGCCGGCGGCCCCCGTGCCCAGTACGAGGACGTCAACGGTCTCGCTCATGCGAGCCAGTATCAATCAAATAGTCGGTTGAATCAAGGCCTCCGGCGCACCGATGCGAACCCGCGACCACAGGCGAGTCTGTCCGGTCGGGTGAGGAGACGGCAAGGCTCCCGGACACCACTGTCGCCGCAGGTGGTGTCCGGGAGCCCAGGGAGAAGGTCAGCCGTCCGTCGGCCTCTGCAGGGCGAACCCGTGACGCAGCAGGTTCGTGCAGAAGCGCGCGAGGTCCTCGGGCTCGATCGGGCCGTCGGCGTGGTACCAGGTGTAGGGCCAGATGGTGACGGCGAAGACGTTGGCCATGGCCAGGTAGACGTTGAGGTCCGGGTCCACCTCGCCGATCGCCCGGGCCTCCTCGAACAGCGACTTCACCACGGCCTCGTTCTGCGAGCGGCGCAGCGCGATGGCGCGATAGTGATCGCCCGTCAGCCGACGCCACTCGTGGTGGTAGACCGCCATCTGCGTGACGTGCGAGGTGTTGTAGAGGATCTGGTTCTCGACGTAGTCGACGATGCGGTCCAGCGGGCTGAGGTCCGTGCGCGCAGCCGCCTCCGCCAGGGTGACGTCCACGACCTGGTGCACCGCGAGAGCGATCCGGTAGAGGAGATCCTCCTTGGTGTCCATGTAGTAGTAGAGGCTGCCCTTGAGGATGCCGACCTCATTGGCGATGTCGTCCATCGACGTCGCCGAGAAGCCCTTGACATGGAATATGCCCTGGGCGATCTCCAGGATCTGCTCGGCCCGGCGTTGCCCCTTGGCGCTGCGTTTCCTGGTGGACGACGAACCGGAACCACTCAGCACCTTGATGGCACCCCGCCGGCCCGAATCGCCTCCCGCCGGTGCGCTTCTCGTCACGTGTCACTCCTCGACCCGATGCGTCCTGACGGCGCGAATACAACGAACAGCTGGTCAATCACGGGGCCGATCATCGGGCCCTTACCCGGGAATAGTGTATCGTTTGCGACCCGCCCGCCCGCGGTGGGAGCACCGGGCCGCTCGTCAGCCCGCGGCCGCAACGGAGCTGTGCGCGAGGACGAGTGGCACCGCGTTCGGCCGCGCCTTCGAGGTCGCCGCGACATAGGAGATCGGCGTCTCGACGTCGAGCCCGTACCCGGGGATCAGTCGGTGGAACTCCTCCACCGCGACGACGATCTCCACCCGGGCCTGGTGTGCACCGAGGCATCGGTGCACACCCGCGCCGAAGGCCAGGTGCTGGTTGCGGGCCCGGTGCAGGTCGACGGAGCCCGCACCGTCGAACTCCTCGGGGTCCCGGCCGGCCGCGCCCGTGGCGAGGATGACCAGATCGTCCTTCTTCATGGTGACCTCGCCGACCCGGACGTCGCTTCGCACCACCCGGGGAACCAGGTGGAAACTGTTGTACCGCATCAGCTCGTTCACGGCCCTGAGCTGTTCGTGCGGACCCGCCAGGATCTGCGCCCGCTGCTCGGGATTCGCGGCGAGGTGCAGGAAGCAGTAGGAGATCATCGAGGCGGTCGAGTCGGTGCCGGCCCGGAACAGGAGCTCACAGGCCCCGGTGATCTCCGCGTCCGTCAGTGGCCGGGATTCCCCTTCGGCCACCTCCAGCCGCGCCTCGATCAGCGCGCTGACGAGGTCGTTCCCGGGATTGCGGCGTCGCTGCGGGACGATGTCGGAGAGAATGGCGTCCAGTTTGTCCGTCGCCGCCCGCCGGAATGCGCTCGCCTCCGCGACACCCCGCTCGTTGGCAACCTTCGCGGAACCGTACGCGACGTCGTGCGCGAGGCTCTTGAGCGCGGGAAAGAGGTCGGCGGACATCCCCATCTGGATACCGAAGGCCGCCGCGGCCAGCGGAATCGCGTAGTCCGCGTAGATCTCGCACTCGCCGCGCTCGACGAAGGAGGCGACCTTGTCCCTTGCCACCACGCGCAGCACGGGTTCGAGGAGCTTGGCGCGACCGGGAGTGAAGAACGGCATCAGCAGGCGACGCCACGGCGTGTGCTCCGGGCGGTCCAGACCCAACGGGATCTGCGCATGCGCATAGGGAACGGGCGGGATCCCCGCGCTCCACTGCCCGAAGTGCGCATCGTCCTTGAACGCCTCGGCGATGTCCTCGTAGCGGGTCATCACCCAGAAGCCGCCGTACAGGGGGCTGTAGAACACCGGGTGCGGCCGCCGCAGGGCGTCGAACGCCGCCGGTGGGAACGCCGTGATCTCGGCACTCGTCACGGGGTCGAAATGCACCACGTGCCTCGGATCGACGTGATCCGGGAGCGTCCGGCCGGCCGGCTCGACCATGTCAGGCTCCATCACTCGCGCTGCCACTCCCGTCGAGGGACGACTTCCGACTCATCTTCAATCAATCAGTCGGTTGAATAACGGATGTTATCACGAAATGAAGCGGTGCGACGAGCCCGACAAAGGGTCAGACCCGGGCGAGATCGCCGAGGATCCTCAGCTCTCCGTTGGCGTCGCCCCGGACCAGGTCGAGGACGGCGACGGCGACCTCCTCGGGCTCGAGCAGGCGCCCCAACGTCGACACCCGACCCAGCTGCTCCTCGGCCTCCGCCGCGGTCCGCCGCCCACCGGCGACCATCCGGTCGACGTTCTCCGTCGTCATGTCGGTGCGCACGAAGGCCGGGGCCACCAGGTTGGCCGTGACGCCCGAGCCCTCGATGTCGGCGGCGACGGCGCGGGTCAGGCCGAGCAATGCGTGCTTCGACGCCGTGTAGGCGGCCGCGTAGCGCAGACCCCGGTGGCTGGCGAGCGACCCCACGGTGACGATCCGACCCCATCCCCGGTCCAGCATCCCGCCCAGGACGGCGCTGACCGCGGTGAACGCCGTGGTGACGTTGGTATCCATGATGGACTGCCAGTCGGCCAGGCCGGTGTCCTGCGCCGTGCCCGAGAAGCCCGCGCCGACGTTTGCGACCAGGACGTCGGGCGCGGCGGCCGCGAGCGCCTCGCGAGCGGCGGCGTGGTCGCGGGCGTCGAGCTGCAGCGTCGCGACGAGGCCCGCGCCCCCCAGCGCCTCCTGTGCCGACCCCAGGCTCGCCGCGCTGCGTCCGGTGATGATCGTCCGGTGGCCCGAGGCGACGAGCGCGCGGGCGGTGGCGAGGCCGATCCCCTTGCTCCCACCCGTGACGACAGCCGTCCTCACAGGACCGCCCCCGGCGTCGGGCGGCGGCGCTGCCCGGCATAGGTCCCGCCGTCGGCGACGAGCGCGCGCAACGACCGGGCGACCGGGAACGCGGGCGAACCGAGCCGCTCGAGCCGCTCGACCAGTGCCGCCGCGCCGATGTCGTCGGCGTACCGGAACGGGCCGGCCAGACCCGGGGGGAAGCCGATGCCCAGCACGGACGCGGTGTCGCCGTCGTCGGGATGGCAGAGCGTCCCGTCGTCCCAGCAGAGAAGGGACTCGCTGACGAACGCCAGCAGCAGCCGCTCGCCGGCCTCGCCCGACATGACCCGCCGGGGGGTCAGCCCGAGCAGCTCCGGGATCCGCGGGTTCGGCCCGGTCCGCCGCCCGTCGGCGTAGGCGTAGAACCCCTCCCCCTGCCGGCGCCCCTCGACCCCGGCCGCGATGAGCGTCCGCAGGGCGCGCTCGACGGCGTCGACGTCGATCCGGCCGGCGAGGACGGGGCGGCCGACCTGGGTCAGGCTCGCCCTGACGACCAGGTCGACGGTGACCTCGTCGTGCGCCCGGAGCGGGCCGACGGGGAACCCGATCTCGGCGGCCTCCTCCTCCACCTGGGCCGGGTCGACGCCGTCGAGGAGCAGCCGGGTGGCCTCGATCAGCCAGCGCGCGTAGACGCGGGAGGTGAAGAAGCCCGGCACGTCCGCCACCACGATCGGGGTCTTGCCCAATGTCCGGGCCAGCTCGGCGGCCCGCGCCACGGTCCGCGGCGCGGTCCCGGTGTGCGGCACCAGCTCCACGAGCGGCATCCGCTCCACCGGCGAGAAGAAATGCGTCCCGAGGAAGCGGGTGTCGTCGGTGACCGCGCCGGCCAGGGACGCGATCGGGATCGCCGAGGTGTTCGTGGCGATCACGGTCCCGGCGCCCACGACCTCGCTGACGGCCCGGAGCGTCTCGCGCTTGAGCCCCGGCTCCTCGAAGACGGCCTCGATGACCACGTCGGCGGCCTCGAACCCCTCCCAGCCCGCCGTCGCACTCCAGTGGGCGAGCACCTCGTCGGGCTCCAGGCCGGCTCGGCCGCCCGCCCGGACCGCACGCCCGCGGGCGGTCTCCAGATTCGCTGCGGAGACGTCGCGCAGCACGGCGCCGAGGCCACTGACCACCGCCGTGGCCGCGATGCCGGCACCCATCTGGCCGGCCCCCACGCATCCGATCACGGTGCGGCCGGCGGCGGGCGGGGGACGGTCGGCGTCGGGCTTCTGCTCGGCGTCAGTGCTCACTTCTGGTTCCTCGTCCTGTCGGAACGACGTCGGCGTGACGTCGTGTCGGGAGACCGGCGTGCCGCCGGTTCAGGCCTGGTCCCCGCCGGTCTCGAGCGCGAGCTGCCGGACGAGGTCGATCTTGCGGATCTTGGTGGCGGACATCGGCCACTCGGTGACCAGCCGTACGTAGCGGGGGACCTTGAAGCTGGCGAGCTGACCGACGCAGAACGTCCGCAGCTCCTCCGCGGAGGCGCTCGCACCGGGTTTGAGCTCGACGAAGGCCGCGGGCACCTCCATCAGCCGGTCGTCCGGGGCACCCACGACCGCGACGGTCTTCACCGCCGGATGGGTCGAGATCAGCGCCTCGATCTCGAGGGCCGCGACGTTCTCGCCGCCGACCTTGAGCATGTCCTTGAGCCGGCCCTGGTAGGAGACGCGACCCTCGCCGTCGCCGACGGCGAGGTCCCCGGTGGAGAACCAGCCGTCGGCGTCGAGAACCTTCGCCGTCCCCTCGGGGTCGTTCCAGTAGCCGTCGAAGACGTTCGCCCCGCGCAGCGCGAGCTCCCCGACCACCCCCGGTGCGGCCGGCTCGCCGGTCGAGGTGTCGACCACCTTCGCCTCGACACCGTCGAACGGCAGCCCACCGGTGTCCAGACGCACGTGCGCGTCGTCCGTGACCGCCACCATGACCGGGATCCCCGAGCCCTCGGTGATCCCGTAGCAGGACAGCAGGGGTGCGTTCGGCAGCTTGGCCTCGAGATGGCGCAGGGTGTCCCCCGGCCCGATGCACAGCACCGCACGCACGACGCGGAAGTGCTCCGGGGCGAACCCGGGATCGGCGAGGATCGCCTGCCAGATGTGGGTGAAGGCCGGCCAGAGGAGGGTGGCCCGCTCCCGGCGGATCAGCTCCATGGAGACGCCGGGCTCCGGGGTCGCCGACGACACGAAGGTGCCGGCGACGCTGAAGGTCGCCAGCAGCGGCAGCAACGCGGAGGAGTGGAACATCGGGAGCGCGTCCCAGAGCCGGTCGCCGCTGCGCGCGCCGAGCCGGCCGGCGATCTGGCACCCGATGCCGGTCAGCTGGCGACCCCGCAGCGGAACGCCCTTGGGGCTGGCCGTGGTACCCGAGGTGTAGATCATGATCGCCCGGTCGTCCGGGGTCACCCCCGCGGCGAGCTCGCGGGCCCGTTCGGCCGGGACGGTGTCGGCGAGCTCGGCGAACCGCTCGGCATCGACGATCCCCGGCCTGGTTCCAGGCCCGACCATCACGACGTGGCCCAGGTCGGGGAACGCCGCCGCTCGGGCGTCGCCCTCCCCGACCACCTCGCCGAGCCGGGCGGGGAGGTCGCTGAACTCCGCGCCGAGGAGGGTCGTGAGGACCACCGTCGCGCCGCAGTCGCGCAGCACGTAGGACAGCTCACGCCGCCGGAACCGGGTGTTGAGCGGCACGCACAGGGCGCCGAGGCCGGTGGCCGCGAAGATGGCCACGAGATGGTCGACGGAGTTCGGCATGAACGTCGCCACCGAGCTGCCGGGCCGCACGCCGGTCGCGATCAGGCCCCGCGCCATCGACTCGACACGGTCCGCGAGCTCCCGGTAGGTCACCGACTCGTCCGGGAACACGACCGCGGCCCGGTCGGGGGCCTCACGGACCGCACGGGCCAGCACGTCGGCGATGCGGAGGTCGGACATCGGCACAGAGGTCACTTGAACAACCAATCGATCGGTTGATTTTGAGCCTAAATCACCTGTCGCCCGAGGACAAGACGCACGCGGCCCGCGCTCCGCCGGAGCCGTTCCCGACGTCGCAGAACGACCATGCAGACACCATCGTCTGCCGCACGACGCCGCAGGTCGAAGTCCTGGGACACGCATTCTCCCCCGGCTGCGCCGGATGCTGTCAAGAGACCGCACCCGGCGCCACGACACCGCCACCCGGCGTCGCCCGACAGCTCGGTCCACGGTTGACTTCTGCCAACCGTTCGGTTAAATATTTCGCGGCGGTCGCGCGGAACGTCTCGACGCGGCCCCGGAGCACAGGAGGATGGTTTGCTCACCCGTGCAGCAGGTGCGCTCGACGAGTCGAGGCACGCCTCCGCGTCCGCCGGCCGGTGCGGGCGAGGGGCCGGAAGTCCGTGACCGGCGACCGGAGCGCCGACAAGGCGCGCGTCGCCCTCGTGACCGGCGGATCGGGAGCGATCGGGGCCGAGGTGTGCACCGGTTTCGCCCGGATCGGCTACGACGTCGCCTTCACGTATCGCTCGAACCGGGTTGCCGCGGAGAAGGTGCGCGACGAGGTGCTCGC
Source organism: Pseudonocardia ailaonensis (assembly GCF_039531635.1). Lineage (NCBI taxonomy): Bacteria > Bacillati > Actinomycetota > Actinomycetes > Pseudonocardiales > Pseudonocardiaceae > Pseudonocardia > Pseudonocardia ailaonensis. The sequence goes on from NZ_BAAAQK010000009.1 coordinate 254,985, forward strand.
CATCGGGCGGCGGTGCCTGCTCGAGTCCGTCGACCTCGCCGCCCGCGACGACGTCGCGGCCTTCGTGAACTCGGTGAGCGAGACCCTCGGCGGCGTCGACGCGCTCGTCCACGCCGCGGGACCGTATCCCCCGCAGCGCTACCTCGGCACCGTGGAGCCGGAGGTGTTCGCCCGCCACGTCGACCAGGAGCTCATCGGCTTCTTCACCGTGGCCACCCTGGCCCTGCCCCATCTGCGGGAACGGCGCGGCTCGCTCACCGCCGTCACGACGTTCGCGGTCCGGTCCTACCCCCCGCGCGACGGGCTGTCCTCGGCTCCGAAGGCCGGCGTCGAGGGCGTGGTCCGGGCCCTGGCCGCCGAGGAGGGCCGGTTCGGCGTCCGCGCGAACTGCGTGGGCCCGGGGATCCTCGCCGACGGCCTGGCGACCGCGCTCACCGAACGCGGCGACTTCGACGACGCCGCGCGGAAGAAGGTCGTGCAGCGGATCCCCTTGCAGCGCTTCGGCCGGGCGACCGAGGTCGCCGACGCCGTCGTCTTCCTCGGCTCGGACCGCGCCAGCTACATCTCCGGACAGAGCCTCGACGTCGACGGCGGGTACGGCGTCTAGGGCCGGCTCCGCCCCCATCAGCCACGTCACACGCACACAGGGAGCAGTCATGTCTCAGCCCACCCGCGACGTCGTCGTCCTCGGCGCGGTCCGGACGCCCGTCGGACGCGGCCACCGGCAGAAGGGGGTCTACCGCGACCTCCATCCCGCCGACCTGCTCGGCCTGACCTACGTCGGAGTGCTGGAACAGGCCGGGCTCGACCCGGCCGCGGTCGACATGGTGCTCGCCGGGTGTGTCCAGCAGTTCGGGACGCAGAGCTTCGACATCGCCCGCAACGCCTGGCTGCAGGAGGGGCTGCCGATCGAGGCGTCCGCGACCACCCTCGACATCCAGTGCGGCTCGGGTCAGCAGGCCGTCGGGTTCGGTACCGCGCTCATCGCGTCCGGGATCCACGACGTGGTGATCGGGTCGGGGGTGGAGCACATGGGGCTCAACGGGTTCGGTGCCAGCGACCAGGTCTTCGCCGACCACGGCAACCCCTGGACACCGAAGTTCTACGCCCAGCACGACGTCCGGGGTCAGGCGATCGGCGCCGAGCTGATCGCCGCGGAGCGTGGCATGTCCCGCGACTCCCTCGAGGAGATCGCGGTCCGCTCCCATCGCAACGCCGCGCGAGCGAGCGACTCGGGCCTGTTCGAACGCGAGATCGTTCCCGTGCAGACGCCCCAGGGCGTGGTGGAGAAGGACCAGGGCATCCGCCCGGACACCTCGATGGAGGCGCTGGCCGCGCTCCGCCCGGTGTTCAAGGAGGACGGCGTGATCACCGCGGGTCTGTCCTCCCAGGTCTCCGACGGCGCGGCCGCGGTCCTGCTCTCCTCCGCCGAGAAGGCACAGCAGCTGGGCCTGCGCCCCCGGGCGCGGATCGTCGACCACACGTCGGTCGGCTGCGATCCGGTCAAGATGCTGGAGGGCCCGATCCCCGCCACCCGCCGGATCCTGGACCGCACCGGCATGAAGATCAGCGACATCGACTTCATCGAGATCAACGAGGCGTTCGCGCCCGTCGTCAAGGCCTGGGCGGACGACTTCGGCGTGGAGCCGGAGCGCATCAACCCGCGCGGCGGCGCCATGGCCCTGGGCCACCCGCTCGGCTCGACGGGCGCGCGGCTGCTCACCACCCTGCTGCACGAACTCGAGGACGAGGACAAGGAGTTCGGCCTCGTCACGATGTGCTGCGGCGGCGGGCTGGGCACCGCCACGCTGATCCAGCGGCTGTGACATGACCCTCGCGCTCCCCCCGCGGACCGTGTTCACCGACGAGCACGAGGCGTTCCGCTCCGCGTTCCGCACCTTCCTCACCCGCGAGGCGTTGCCCCGGCGCGACACGTGGCTCGAGGCAGGCGTCATCGACCGAGACTTCTGGCGGCTGGCGGCCGCTCAGGGGTTCGTGGCCTTCGCCGCGCCGGTCGAGCACGGCGGCGTCGGCGTCGACGACTTCCGGTTCAACGCGGTGATCGACGAGGAGGTGGCGCTGCTCGGGATCGGCACCGACGCCTTCACCCTGACCAACGACATCGTCGGCCCCTACTTCACCGAGCTGACGAACGACGAGCAGAAGGCCCGGTGGCTGCCCGGGATCACCAGCGGCGAGCAGGTGGTCGCGATCGCGATGTCCGAGCCCGAGGCCGGGTCCGACCTGCGCGGCATCCGCACGACGGCGCGGCGCGACGGCGAGCACTACGTCCTCGACGGCGCCAAGACGTTCATCACCAGCGGGATCCAGGCCGACCTGGTCGTCGTCGCCGCGCAGGTCGACGAGCCCGGGGTGACCGGGCTCGGGCTGTTCGTCGTGGAGCGCCCGATGCCCGGTTTCTCCCGCGGACGCAAGCTCGACAAGCTGGGCCGACTGGCGCAGGACACCGCCGAGCTGGTGTTCGAGTCCGTCGAGGTGCCGCTCTCGAACCTGCTCGGCGAGGCGGGCCGCGGCCTGCACGCCATGATGGGCAACCTCGCTCAGGAGCGGCTCGCCATGGCCGTCACCGCGGTGGCGAACGCCCGGCGGTCGCTGGAGATCACGCTGGACTACGTGCGGGAGCGCCGCGCCTTCGGCCGGCCGGTGGGATCGTTCCAGGCCAACCGGTTCACTCTGGCCGAGCTGGCGACGGAGCTGCGTGTGGGCCAGGTCTACCTGGACTCCTGCATCGACCGGCACGCGGCGGGCTCGCTGGCCGCGGCCGAGGCCGCCGGCGCGAAGTTCTGGGCGACCGAGCTCGAGTGGAAGGTCGTCGACGCGTGCCTGCAGCTGCACGGCGGCTACGGCTACATGACCGAGTACGAGATCGCCACCCGCTGGCGGGACGCCCGCGTGCAGCGGATCTACGGCGGCACGAACGAGATCATGCGTGAGATCGTCGGCCGCGCGCTCGGGCTCTGAACGCACCACCCACCCCCGACCGATCAACAGAGAGAAGCACGATGAGATCCCGTCCCGCGCGCCGCGCGCTCGCCGTCGCCGCCCTGACCGCGACGGTGCTGGTCACCGCCTCCTGCTCGAGCCCGTCCGGCTCCGGCGGGGCCGCCGCCGGCGGCGCGACCGGCACCCCGCTCAAGATCGGCGTGATGGCCCCGAACAAGGCCGTCATCAGCTACCCCGACGTCCCGGCCGCAGCCCAGGCCGCCGCCCGCTCGATCAATGCCAAGGGCGGCGTCGACGGCCACCCCCTCGAGATCATGTACTGCAACGACAAGTTCGACGCCAACCAGGCCACCGCCTGCGCCCGCCAGTTCGTCTCCGACGGCGTCGTCGCCACCGCCGGCGACTTCAACGTCCCGGGACAGGCCAACGTCCTCGGCGCCCTCGGAGCCGCCGGCATCCCGTCGGTGGGCAACTTCGACGCCGGCACGGCGGGCACCGACAAGTACAGCTTCCTCTTCCAGGGGTCGACGATCATCGACTCGGCCGGCCAGGCCCAGTACGCGGCCGGCCTGGGCAAGAACGTCGGCATGGTGTTCAGCGACCAGCCGTCGGCGTCGTCGAGCGTGCCGGTGGCCCAGGACATCGTGAAGGCCGCGGGCGGCACCGTCACCTCCGTGGTGCGGACCCCGAACACCGGCGACCTGTCGGCCGCCGCCTCGACCACGGTGAGCGGCAAGCCGGACGTGGTGCTGATGAACGGCGGCGAGGGCGCCATCGGTTCGATCATGAAGAGCATGGTCCAGCTCGGGTACCAGAACAAGTTCGTCGTGAGCGGGTCCGCGATCAGCCCGTCGTTCCTGGAGTCCCTCGGCCCGACGGCCAAGCAGGTCTACATCAGCGGGATCTACCCGCCGGTCTCCCAGGCCTCCACGATCCCCGGCATGCAGCTGCTGCTGTCGGACCTGGCGGCCGAGCGGGCGGCCGGGAACACCGACGTGCCGGCGGCGACGAGCTTCATCCGCGATCCGGCGGTCAACGCCTGGCTCGCCGTGTACGCCATCGCCAAGGTCGCCGGCGACGCGAAGGCGACCGATGCGAAGGGCATCTACGACGCCCTCAACAAGGCCAAGGACCTCGACTTCGGCGGGATCATCCATCCCTGGACGCCGAGCGCCTCGGTGATCAAGATCCTGCCGCGGGTCTCCAGCGGCTTCCGGTTCTTCTACGCCTACAACGGCGGGACGCCGGTCCTGGCGGCGAACCAGCCCACCGACATCGCTCCGTTGCTCGACAAGTAGCCGAGGAGTCACCGCGCATGGGCAAGCTCGACGGCAAGGTCGCCTTCATCACCGGGGTGGCCCGAGGGCAGGGCCGTTCGCACGCGGTGGGGCTGGCGGAGGAGGGCGCCGACATCATCGGTGTCGACCTGTGCCGCCAGCTCGACACGGTCTCCTACCCGATGTCGACGCCCGAGGACCTGCAGGAGACCGCCCGGCTGATCGAGAAGGCCGGGCGGCACTGCCTGCTCACCGAGGCCGACGTCCGGGACCAGGGGGCGTTGCGCGAGGCGTTCGACGCCGGCGTCGCCGAGTTCGGCGGGTTCGACGGCTACGTCGCCGCCAAGTTCGGGGTGGTGGGGCTGATGGAGAGCTACGCCATCGAGCTCGCCGAGTACTCGATCCGCGTCAACACCGTCCATCCGTCGGGGGCCGCCACCCCCATGGTCGAGAACGACTTCTTCGGCCCGTACATGGCGTCCGTGCCGAAGGTGGGGCAGAACGCGCGTAACAAGCTGCCGGTCAGGCTCGTCGAGGCCGTGGACGTCACGCGGATGATCCTCTTCCTGGTGTCGGACGACGGTCGGTACGTCACGGGCACCCGGCACCGGGTCGACGCCGGGTTCTGCGTGTGACGGCCGCGCCCGTGCTCCGGCACCGGGGAACGGCCCTCAGAGCGCCCCGCCCGCGTCGAGGAGCTGCGTCGACCCGGTGATGTACCGCCCGGTGTCGGAGACGAGCATCATGAGCACGTTCGTCACGTCCTCGACCTCGATGGCGGCCACCTGCATGCGGTTCATCGACCGGGCGACCTCCTCGAAGTCGGCCCGTCCGGGGTTCTCCAGGTCGGGCCGGAACAGCCGGTAGACCGTGTCGTTGAGCGTCATCTCCGTCGCGACCGTCGTCGGGTGGATCGTGTTGACCCGGATCCCGTCCGGCGCAAGCTCCTTGGCGAGCACCCGCATCAGCCCGACGAGTCCGGCCTTCGCCGCGCTGTAGTGCGCGGTGTTCTCGTGCGGGCGCAGGGCCGCCAGCGAGCTCGTGAGGACGACCGAGCCGCCGCGGCCCCCCTCGACGATGTGGGGCACGGTGGCGCGCACCGTCTTCCACACCCCCGTGAGGTTGACGTCGATCATGTCCTGCCAGGTCTGCTCGTCCATCTCCAGCGTCGGCGCGGCGCCGGCGATGCCGGCGTTGGCGACGACGATGTCGAGGCGACCGAACAGGGAGACCCCCTCGTCGGCGACGCGCCGGAGGGCCGCGAGGTCGCGCACGTCGGCGGCGCGGGCGAGGATCCGGCCGCCCACCGCCTCCACGGCCTTCACGGTCTGCGCGACGTCGTCCTCGGAGGACAGCGCGTAGGGCACCGTGGCCACGGGACGGTCGATGTCGACGCCGATGATCGCGACGCCGGCCTCCGCGAGGCGGAGGGCGTGGCCACGGCCCTGTCCCCTGCCGATGCCGCTGATGAAGGCCACCTTGCCGGCCAGTCCTGTCACGGTCCCTCCCGGGTGGACGGCGTGCCCGGTCCGGGCACCGGGCTCGACACCCCGGTCACGCTACACGAACGTTCATTCATGGTCCGCGGCGCGGAGCAGCAGGCACGCCGCCCGGGTCCCGCCGCCGTTCGCGACGAGCGCGACGCGCGGCCGCGACCGCACCTGCCGCTCTCCCCCACTGCCCCGCAGCTGGACGACGGCTTCGCGGATGTGGCCGAAGCCGTGGGTCCGGCCGGCGCTCAGCTGCCCGCCGTGGGTGTTGGTCGGGAGCCGGCCCCCGTGGCTCAGCGGGCTGCCGTCCCCGATGAACTCGGCCGCCCCGCCGACCTTGCAGAAGCCGAACGCCTCCAGCCACATCGGGACGAAGATCGAGAAGCCGTCGTAGAGCATCGCGACGTCGACGTCCTCGGGCCGCAGCGACGTGCGGCTCCACAGCTGCGCGGCCGCACCGTTCGCCGACATGTCCGCGACGTCGTCGATGTGCTCCCAGGACTGCCGCTCGCGCGAGGCGGTGCCGCTCGCCTCGACGAACACTGCTCCGCCGGGCACGTCCGGCGCGTAGTCGCGGTGGGACACGACGAAGGCGGTCGCCCCGTCGACGGGGAGGTCGCAGTCGAACAGCCCGAGCGGGGTCGAGATCATCCTCGCGCCCAGGTAGTCGTCCAGGGTCATCGCCGAGCGCAGCACCGCCTCCGGGTTCATGGCGGCGTGTCGGCGCTGGGTCGTCGCGACCGCGGCGAGCGTCTCGCGGCTCGTCCCGCGGGTCTCGAAGTGGCGCATGGCCATCAGCGCGGCGCTGTTGACGATCGACATGACGCCGAACGGGGCCAACCAGCCGAAGTTGCCCGCGGCGGCGTCGTCCCCGCCCCCGTCGTTGGTGCCGCGCCTGCGCCCGCCGCCCTGGGCGGACGACTCCGTGGTCGTCCGGTAGACCAGCGCGTGCCGGCACAGACCCGCCGCCACCATCAGGCACGCGTTGATCAGTGCCGTCAGCTGGGCACCACCCTCGTACACCGACTGGCGGACGTTGAGGCGCAACCGAAGCGCGTCCTGCACGACCTCCGAGGCGGGCCCCGAGAAGCCGGGCATCGGCGAGTTGACCGCGCCCGGCCAGGTGAACAGGCCGTCGATGTCGGACAGCTCGAGGCCGGCGTCGGCCACCGCGGCGCGGCAGGCGTCGAGCGTGAGGTTCAGGCTCGCGTTGCTGAGCCGGCGACCGATCGGTGTCTGCCCGATGCCCGAGATGACGGTGTCGTGCTCGAAGCTGCTCATGCTGCTCATGTCTCCACCTCGAACAGGGGCAGCCAGACCTCGTCGGTCAGCTGCTCGAAGTAGACCCGGACGGGAGCCCCGATCGTGATGTCCGACGGATCCGGCGCCCGGAGGTTGCTCAGCACCCGCAGCCCTTCCTGTTCGGGCAGGTCGACGAGCGCGATGGTGTACGGCGTCGCCCCCTCGACCCACGCGTGCACGTTCTCGGTGTAGGAGTGGACCTTCCCGAGGCCGGAGACCGCGCTGGGCGCGACCTGCTTGGAGCCGCACACCGGACACTGTGGATACGGGGGGTGCAGGTAGAAGCCGCAGGCGCCGCACCGCAGGATGCGGAGCTCCCCCGCCGCCCCGCCGGTCCAGAAGGCCTCGTTCAGCTCGTCGAGCAGCGGGGGCCGGCGCGGGATCACAGCAGGGCCCCGCTGATGCGCAGGTCCAGGATCTCCTCGTCGGTGTAGCCGACGGACGCGAGCACCTCGTCGCTGTGCTCGCCGATCTGCGGGGCGCGGCGCAGGGGCGGCCGCCGCTCGTCGAACGTGACCGGGCTGCGCACGAGCGTCATCTCCCCGTCGTCGAGGGACTCGACGAAGCCCTCCGCCGCGACCTGCGCGTCCCGCAGCAGGTCCGCCGGCCGCTGCACGATGTCCCAGACGCCCGTCATCGCGCTCAGCCGCTCGCTCCACTCCGCCGCGGTGCGCCGAGCGAACACCGCCTCGAGCTCGGCGATGCACTCCTCCTTGTGCCGCACGCGTTCCGCGTTCGTGGCGTAGCGCGGGTCCGTGATCATGTCCGGGCGCCCGACCGCCTCGCAGAGGCTGGGCCAGTGCGGGTCCGCGGGCAGGAGCACGAGCACGACGTAGCGGTCGTCGGAGGTGCGGTAGCTCGTCGTCACCGGGCTCGCGGTGGCCCGGCTCGCCTCCGCGGGAGGCGGCTGCTCCGCCGCCGACGGATCGCGCACGGCGTCGAGGATGGCACCCGACATCGCCCACACAGCGGTGCCGAACAGCGAGAACTCGACCTTGACCCCCTCCCCGGTCCGCTGCCGGGAGTACAGGGCCGCGGCGATCGCGCCGGCCGCCGAGATGCCGGTCAGCACGTCGCCGAACGCCCGCGACGGCATCGGGTTGGCGAAGGCCTGGCCCGGCGGCGTCTGCGTGGCCGAGATGCCGGAACGGGACCAGAACGAGCTCAGGTCGAAACCGCCGCGGCCGGCCTCCGGGCCCACCGAGCCGTATCCCGTGCCGGAGGCGAACACGACGGACGGGTTCAGCTTGCGCACGCTCTTCTCGTCCAGCCCCATGGCCTCCAGCGAGGCCGGCCGCATGGTCGTGAGCACCACGTCGCACGCGGTGATCAGCCGCTGGACGGCCTCGAGGCCGTCGGGCGACCGCAGGTCGATCGCCAGGCTCTGCTTCCCGCGCGACACCTGCTCGAACATGTAGTTGCGGCCGTTGGGGAGGAAGGTGTTGAGCCCCCGCATGGGGTCGCCGGTCTCGGGGTGCTCGATCTTGACGACCGCGGCGCCCCAGTCGGCGAGGACGGCCCCCGCGCTCGGGCCCATCGCCCACATCGCCAGCTCGACGACGCGGACGCCGGCCAGGACCCCGGCCGTTCCCCCGGGCTCCCCGGACTCCGTCACAGCGCGTCGACCCCGGCTCGGATCTGCTCGCAGATGTCCATCGCCGGGTTGAGCTGGTTGGGCACGCTCTTGAGCAGGTTGAGGGTGAGGGCGACGCCGATCCCGCGCGACGCGTCCCCGAACGCGACCGCACCGCCGTTCCCGGTGTGCCCGAACGACTCGTGGTTCGGGCCGATCGGCCCGTAGACCTGTTCGACGACCCCGCCCAGCAGGAACCCGACGCCCTTGCGCAGCGGCACCTCGGTCACCGCGTCGATGCCCTCGACCTGCACCTCGAGCAGCCGCGGCAGATAGGCCTCGCTCAGCAGCCGGGCCCCGTCGACCTCGCCGGTGTGCGCGAGCGCGCCGTAGAAGCGGGCGAGCGCGCGGGCGGAGAAATGGCCGTTCGCGCCCGGCGCGACCGCGCGGCGGATCCGGTCGTCGTTGAAGTTGACGTCGCTGTCCGGCGGCATCGCGTCGAAGATCGGGTGGTCCGGCGGGAAGGGCTTGGCCGCCACACCCCCGGCGACGGCGCCCTCCGCCTTGACCGACCGGAGCCGGGTGAGCCGGCCCTCGGCGCGGTCGCCGATGCCGAACAGGAACTCGTCGGCGATGCCGAGAGGCTCGGCGATGTCCTCCCGGACGAAACGGTCGATCCGCTTGCCCACCACATGGTCCACGATCCCGCCGCAGACCCAGCTCCACGACAGGGCGTGCATGCCGCTCCTCGTGCCCGGGGTCCAGGCGGGTTCCAGGTCCTCGATCCACCGGATCCCGGCGTCCCAGTCCGCGAAGAACTCCGTGGTCAACGGGCGCGGCATGCGGTAAAGGCCACCCTGGTGGCTCAGTGCCTCCGCGATCGTGATGGCGCCCTTGCCGTTCTTCGCGAAGCCGGGCCAGTACTTCGCCACCGGGTCGTTCACGTCGAGCTCGCCGCGGTCCGCCAGCATGTGCACCGCCGCGGCGCCGACGCCCTTGGTCACCGAGAAGCTGGAGAACACGGAGTCCTCGCGGATCGGCTGCGGCGCGTCCCGGAAGCCGGCGTCGCCGGCGGCGACGCTGACGATCTGCCGGCCGTGCCGGTACACCGCCACCTGGATCCCGAGCTGCTCGCCCCGCTTGATCTGCAGGTCGACGGTGCGGCGGACGCGCGCCTCCAGCTCCAGCTCCGCCTGCGACCTGTCGTCCTTGACTGCGTTCGGCGCCATCGGCCTTCCCTCTGATCGATTCGTGCGCGAGCGGGACCCGCACCTGATTCGTCGACGGCCGGCGCGCGACGGCCGGCCGGGTGTGTCACTTTCCCATGAACTGCGGGGGGCGTTTGGCGAAGAACGCCTCGATCCCCTCCGCCAGGTCCGCGGTCTCCACCAGCGGCCCGAACAGCGTGGCCTCGATCCGGTGGCCCTCGACCAGGTTCGGCTGGGTGCCGAGGTCGACGGCGCGTTTGACGGCGGCGACGGCCAGCGGCGCATTGGCCGCGATCCTCCGGGCGAGCGCGGTGGCCGCCTCGCGCGCCTCGCCCGTCCCGACGACCTCGTCGACCAGGCCCAGGCGCAGCGCCTCGTCGGCCGCGATCCGCTCCCCCGTGAACAGCATGCGCTTGGCGCGGCCCGGCGGGATCAGCCGCGGCAGGTTCTGCGTCCCGCCGGCCCCCGGGATCAGCCCCAGCGTGACCTCCGGCTGGCCGAACCGGGCCTGCTCCTCGGCGATGCGCAGGTCGCAGGCCATCGCGAGCTCGAGCCCCCCGCCCAGCACCGTGCCGTTGATCGCGGCGATCACGGGCTGGTGCAGGGTCCGGATGCAGTCCTGCATGGCCTGGATGCGCAGCGCGTAGGCCTCGGCCTCGTGCCGGCCGATCGTCCGGACGTAGTGCAGGTCGGCGCCGCTGACGAAGTGCCGGCCGGTGCCGGTCAGCACCACGACCCGGATCCCGCCGTCACGGGCGAAGCCCGCCAGGATCTCGGCGATCTCGTCCGACAGCTCGGGATGCAGCGCGTTGACGGGGGGATTGTCGATGACGATGGTCGCGATGGAGTCCTCGACCTCGAAGCGGCACCTAGAAGCCAAGGGAGGACCCTCCGCAGACGTAGAGCGACTGGCCGGTCACGTAGCTCGCCTCCCGGGAGGCGAAGAACGCGACGACGGCGGCGATCTCGTCCGGCCGGGCGACCCGTCTCATCGGGACCCGTCCGGCGAACTTCTCCTGGAACTCCTCGGGGATGGCGCGGAACATGCCCGCGTCGACCAGCCCCGGTGCGACGCAGTTGACCGTGACGCCGTACCGGGCGCTCTCCATCGCCGCCGACCGCGTGAGGCCCTCGATCGCCCCCTTCGCGGCCGCATAGCTACCGCCGCCGAGCGAGCCGCGGACCGCGACCGAGCTCATGTTGACCAGGCGGCCGTACCCGCGTTCCTTCATGTGCGGCAGGGCCGCCCGCATCGCGTTGAGCGTGCCGTCGACATGGGTGGCCATCACCAGCCGGAAGTCCTCGTCGCTGATGGCGGTCGTGAAGTCGTTGCGGACGACGCCCGCCAGGGAGACGACGACGTCGAGCCGGCCCTCGCCCGCGACGACCTTGTCCACGGTGGACTCCACGTCCGTGCGCGAGGACGCGTCGAGCTGCACGGACTCCGCCCGGCCGCCCTGCTCGCGCAGCGAGACCGCGACACGTTCGGCGGCCTCGCCGTCCAGGTCGGACACGACCACCCGGGCCCCGCGCGCGACGAAGGCCGCGGAGATGGCCTCCCCCAGACCGCCCGCGGCCCCGGTGACGAGGACGACCTCGCCGGTCTCGTCGACGCTCGCCATCTCCGGGTCCGTCAGCGCCATCTCAGTACGACCTCGGGAGCGAGAGCATCCGCTGCGCCACGTAGTTGAAGATCATCTCGCGGCTCACCGGCGCGGTGCGCTGCAGCCGCGTGATGCCCCACAGCGTCGCGAGCCCGTACTCGGTCGCCAGGCCGTTGCCGCCGTGGGTCTGCATGGCCTGGTCGAGCGCGCCGAGGGCCGCCTCGGCCGCCGCGTACTTCGCCATGTTGGCGGCCGCGCCCGCGTCGAGCCCGGCGTCGTGCAGCGCCGCCGCCTGGCTGGTCATCAGCCGGGCGAGCTCCACCTCGATCTTCGCCTTCGCCAGCGGGTGCGCGATCCCCTGGTGCTGACCGATGGGCACCCCCCACACCTTGCGCTCCACCGCGTAGCGGCTGGCCTTGTCCAACGCGTAGGTCGCGATGCCGTTCTCCAGGGCGGCCGCCAGGATCCGTTCGGGGTTCAGCCCGTTGAACACCTGGGTCAGCCCCTCCCCCTCGGTCCCGAGGAGCCGGTCGGCGGGCACGCGCACGTTGTCGAAGAACAGCGAGAACTGTTTCTCGGTGGAGACCACCTCGGTGGGGATCTGCTGGCGCTCGAGCCCCGGCGCGTCCGGATCGACGAGGAGCAGCGACAGCCGTGCCCGGCCGGTGTGCTCGTCGGCGCCCGTGCGGACCACGACCACCACCGCGTCGGCCTCGTCCACGCCCGAGGCGTAGTACTTGCGCCCGTTGACCACGTAGTCGTCGCCGTCGCGGACCGCCGTGGTGGTCATCGCGAGGGTGTTGAGGCCCGCGTCCGGCTCGGTGATCGAGAAGGCCATCTTGGCCTCGCCGGCCGCCAGCCTCGGGACCCAGGCCGACTTCTGCTCCGCCGTCCCGTACCGGCCGATGAGCTCGGAGCAGATGGCGGCGGACACGATGATGAGCAGCGACGGCGTCCCGGCCGCGGCGAGCTCCTCGCACACGATCGCCAGCTCGGTGATCCCGGCGCCGCCACCGCCGTACTCGACCGGCAGGTGCACCCCGAGGAAGCCGTACTTCCCGAGGTCGTGCCACAGCTCGTCCATCTTGCGACCGGAACGCGAGGCCTCGAGGTAGTACTCGTGACCGTACGACCGTGCGAGCGTTCGCACGGCGGCACGCAGATCCGCCTGTTCCTGGGTGTCGACCAACATTGCTACCCCTCGCGCCCGAACTGGAATGTCTTGTGCTGGGTCTCGGCGTCGTCGTGCAGACGCGCGAAGTACTCCTTCGGCGGAGCGCCGAAGTTCGCGTCCTCCCAGCGCTTCTCCGCGAGCCGGCCCTCGTTGTTGAGATAGCTGGGGACGCACTTCTCCTGGTACTCGAGGCTGCCGCGCGAGCCCCGCTGCCGGGCGGGGCTGCGCGACACGATCTCCTCGACCCAGCCGGCCTGCGCGTCGCCGGACACCTCGAAGGTCCCCGCACCGTCGCGCTCGGCCTTCGCGATCACACCGGCGACGTGCTTGGCGGCCTCGGCGAGGGCGTGCGGGATGTTCGGCGGCAGCGACGCCTGTGCCTGGATGGCCGGCGCGAACGCGAGCCCCGGGAACTCCGTGGTGTACAGCCCGAAGAGCGACTTCATGCCCTTCGACCAGTGCTCGCTCAGGCTCAGCCCGCCCCGGCCGAGGATGCTGATCCCGACGCGGCGCTCGAACTCCGAGGGGGCGCCGACCTCGAAACCGGTCGCGAGGACCAGGACGTCGAGGTCGTAGTGCTCGCCCAGCGCGGTCAGGCCCGACTCGTCCGCGCCCGACACACCCTGGCCCCGGGTGTCCACCAGGGTCACGTTGGGCCGGTTGAACGCGTCCAGGTACTCGTCGTGGAAGCACGGCCGCTTGCAGAAGTAGGGGTACCAGCCCTTGAGCGACTCCGCGGTGGCCGGGTCCGACACGACCTCGTCGACCCGAGCACGGACGCCCGACGCGTAGTCGTGGTCCAGCCGCATCACCTCGTCGAGCTGCGCCGAGCGCAGGATCGCGAGCGAGCTGATCGTCCAGCCGTCGAGGATCTGGCAGTCGCGCTCGATCCCCGACGTCACGTCGGTGAAGTTCTCGATCATGCGCTGCTGCCAGCCGGGCTCGAGGCCCGCGGCCCAGCTCTCGTCCGTCGGATGGTTGTCCCGCGGCGCGATCGTCGACGGGGTCCGCTGGAAGACGTAGAGATGCCCCGCCGACCGGGCCAGGTGCGGCACCACCTGGACGGACGTCGCGCCGGTGCCGATGATGCCGACCTTCTTGCCGGCGAGCCCGTCGAGGTCTCCCCCGGGCCCCCCGCCCGTGAGCTCGTAGTCCCACCGGCTGGTGTGGAGCATCCGGCCGCCGAACGTGTCGATGCCCTCGATCTCCGGCAGCTTCGGCTGCGACAGCGGACCGGTGGCCACGTAGGCGTACCGCGACCGGATCACGTCCCCGCGGTTCGTGCGTGTCACCCAGCCCGGTTGCGCCTCCTCCCAGGTCAGCGAGGTGACCCGGGTCTCGAACAGAGCCCGCCGGTAGAGGTCGTGGTCGCGGGCGAGGCGCTGCACGTAGGCGTGGATCTCCGGCTGGTGGGCGTAGGCCTCGGTCGGCACGTACCCCGTCTGCTCCAGGCGCGGCAGGTAGATGTAGCTCTGGACGTCGCACTGCGCGCCCGGGTACCGGTTCCAGTACCAGGTGCCGCCGAAGTCGGTGGCCGTGTCGACCAGCAGGAAGTCGTCGACACCGCGATCGATCAGCTCCATCGCCAGCAACATCGCACTGAAGCCGGTGCCGACGACCAGGACACCCGTCTGGATCACCCGGGGCTCGCGCGACCCGTGTGTCGCGAGCGGATCCGCGAGGACGGGTCGGAGCTCCTCGTGGGCGTTCAGGTCGAGGGGACGGGAGCGCACGCGGGAGGTGCGGCGCTCCCTCTCGGTCTCGTAGCGCGACAGGGCATCGTTGAACTCTTCGTCACCAGGTAGGAGAGTCACTCTTCCGGCCTTCCTGACATGCGCGGCGGGAGCGGTGGCGGCACGGGACCGTGGACAGGCGGTCGACCGCAGCGAGGGGATGCGTCGCCGTTGACCGCTCGGATCACCGAAATTACACCAAATGGTTGGCAGATGTCCAGGGTCGCCCAACGACGGCTCGGGCAGCCGCGCAATGGGTTCGACCACGGGTGGAGCGATCCGCCCCGACCCCGGACCGGACGCCTGCACCTGGCCTTCTCCGGCGCACCATCCCAAGTTTCACCAACCAATTGGTAGATCTGCTAGCGTCGGGCCGTCACGACCTGCGCGCCGTCCGACCATCCGCCGTTCCGACGACGCTGCCCGCCTGGAGGCTCCATGAAGATCGGCATCGTCCACGTCACCGTCGAGAAGGGTTCCGAGCCGTACACGGAGCTGATCAACCAGACCTTCGGTGCCGCCAAGCGGGACGACACCGAGCTGATGCACCGGTACGTCCGGCACATGCGGCGTGCCACCGACACCGCGCTCGCCTTCCCCACGCTGCTCAACAAGGTCGACGTGATCAACGAGTTCCTGCAGCTGCAGGCCGACGGCGCCGACGCGGTCATGGTCGCGTGCTCGGGCGACACCGGGGTGGGCGAGGCGCGCAGCCTGCTGGACATCCCGGTCGTCGGCCCGATGGAGGCCGCGGCCGGGCTCGCGATGGGCTACGGCCGGCGGATCGGCATCGTGACCGTCGCCGACAACCCGTGGGCCGGCTTCATGGACCAGTTCATGAACGACATCGGCCTCGGCTCCCGCTACGTGGGGCTGCGCCAGCTCCGCACCCCGACGATGCAGGTCTTCACCCAGGGCTTCACCGAGCCCGCCACCGTCGCCAAGGAGATCGCGGAGTGCGCCCGGGAGCTGGTCGAGATCGGCGCGGAGAGCATCCTCGTCGGCAGCGCGGGCCTGAGCACCTTCGCGAGCTACGGCGGGCTCACCCACCTCGAGGACCCGGTCGTCCCGATCTTCGACGTCCTGGTGGCCGGGCTCAAGCTCGCCGAGGTCCGCGCGGAGCTGAAGCTCAAGGTCGGGGTGCCGGAGGTCAGCCGGGCCGGCTGGACCGAGCGCTACCCCGACAAGGACGTGGCGCGCCTGGCGGGCCAGTTCGGCTGGTACGCGGACCCGGCGAGCTGACCACCCGCCGCCCGAGAACGAGGACCCCGATGGTGAGTTTCGACCTCGACAGCATGTTCCGGCTCGACGCCGCGACGGTCGCCCGCGAGGCACCGGTCCTGGAGGCGGAGGGCTTCTCCGCCGCGTGGACCACGGAGACGCCGCACGACGCGTACCTGCCGCTCGCGGTCGCCGCCGCGGCGACGACCACACTGCGGCTGGGCACCGGTATCGCCACGGCGTTCACCCGGTCCCCGATGGTGACGGCGACGACGGCCTGGGACCTGCAGCGCATGTCCGGCGGCCGCTTCATGCTGGGGTTGGGCACCACCGTCGCCGCCCACAACGCGCGGCGGTTCGGGACCCCGGTCGACAGGCCGGGCCCGCGGATGCGCGAGCTCGTCCTGCTCCTGCGCCACATCTGGGGGGCGTTCCAGGGGGAGCACCCGCTGGACTTCCACGGCCGCTTCCACGACCTGGACCTGCTCACGCCGATGCACTCGCCGGGCCCGATCGAGCATCCCGACATCCCGATCTTCATCGCCGCGGTCGGCCCGTACATGTACCGCCTCGCCGGTGAGCTCGCGGACGGGGTGCACGTCCACTCGTTCAGCACCCGGGCGTACCTGACCGAGCGAGCCCTGCCCGCCCTGCACGAGGGACTGGAGCGGGCCGGGCGGTCCCGTGGGTCCGTCTCGCTCACCTCGTCGGTGTTCGCGGTGGTCGGCGGGGACGAGAGGATGGACCGGGCGGTGCGCTCGCAGCTCGCCTTCTACGGATCGACCGGCTCGTACCGCCCGATCTTCGAGATGCACGGCTGGGGCGACCTGACCGATCGGCTCAAGCCGTTCGTGCGGGCCGGCGACATCGACGGCATGGTCGGCTGCATCACCGACGACGTGCTCGAGGAGTTCGCCATCGTGGCCCCCACCTGGTCCGAGGCGATCCGGAGGACCGAGGCGCGCTACGGCGGCCTGCTCGACCGCATCGGGTTCTACGGCCTCGGCGGGATGGACCTCGCCGTCGACGCGCCCCGCATCGCGCAGGGCCACCGCGACGCGTCCGCACTCGCGGCGGCCCGATGAGACGGCCCCGCCGGGAACCACACGTGAGCGCCGGCAACAGCGGCGCCGGAGCCGGGGAGAACCGGTGAACCTCTCACTCCTGCTCGAGATGGCACTGTCCGGGTTCGGCGACCGGCCGATCCTCGGGCGCCGCCGGGACGGCTACACCGTCGCGCAGCTCGACGGCCTCGCCACCGGCGGCGCGGCGCTCGTCCACCGGGCCGGCGCGGAGGAGCTGGTCTATCTCGACGTCAACGGGCCCTGCTTCCCGGCGGCCCTGTTCGCCGCGGCCCGTGCCGGGGTCCCGCTGGTCCCGCTGAACTACCGCCTCGGCGACGACCAGCTCGAGGCACTGCTGGCCGGGCACCCCCGCGCGATCGCCATCGCGGGCCCGCGGTTCGCGCCGCTGTTCGAGCGGATCGGGATGCCGGTCCGCACCAGCGCGGAGTGGCTCGCCGCGAGCATGCGGGACGGCGGGGGCAGCCGGCCCGAGGGCGCCCCGGACGAGGACCGCCCGGCCGTGGTCATCTACACGAGCGGGACGACGTCCGAGCCGAAGGGCGTGGTGCTGCGCCACCACAACCTGGCCAGCTACGTCCTGGGCACGGTCGAGTTCGCCTCGGCCGGCCCGGACGAGGCGTCGCTCGTGAGCGTGCCGCCCTACCACATCGCCGCGGTCGCGAACGCGATCAGCAACCTGTACGCGGGCCGGCGGGCGGTCGTACTGGAGCAGTTCACCGGCACCGAGTGGCTGGCGCTGGTCCGGGCCGAGGGGATCACCCACGCGCTGGTCGTCCCGACGATGCTCGCCCGCATCGTCGCCGCGGAGGGTGACCGGTCGCTGCCCGGGCTGCGCTCGCTGGCCTACGGCGGGGCCGGCATGCCCGTACGCGTCATCGAGGAGGCGCTCGCGGCGTGGCCGCACGTCGACTTCGTCAACGCCTACGGGCTCACCGAGACCAGCTCGACGATCTCCGTGCTCGGCCCCGCGGAGCACCGCGCCGCGGTCGCCGACGACGATCCGGCCGTGCGCGCCCGGCTCGGCTCCGCCGGGCTGCCGGTCCCCGGCGTCGAGGTGACGATCCGCGACGACACCGGGGCGGCCGTGGCGGCCGGCGTCCCGGGGCGCATCTGGGTGCGGGGTGAGCAGGTGTCCGGCGAGTACGCGGGCCTGGGCTCCGTCCTCGACCCCGACGGGTTCTTCGACACCCGCGACGAGGGCCACCTGGACGCGGACGGCTACCTGTTCGTCGGCGGGCGCACGGACGACACCATCATCCG
The DNA here is from genome assembly GCF_039531635.1 of Pseudonocardia ailaonensis. NCBI lineage: Bacteria > Bacillati > Actinomycetota > Actinomycetes > Pseudonocardiales > Pseudonocardiaceae > Pseudonocardia > Pseudonocardia ailaonensis. The sequence continues at coordinate 272,876 of NZ_BAAAQK010000009.1, forward strand.
GGGCGGCGAGAACATCGCCCCGGCCGAGATCGAACAGACCATCCTCGCCCGCGACGACGTGGACGACGCCGTCGTCGTCGGGGTGCCGGACCCGGAGTGGGGCCAGCGGCTCGTCGCGGCGGTCGTGGCCAAGGCGGGCCGGACGGTGGACCCGCAGGAGGTCCGGGACTTCGTCCGGGCCCGGCTGCGCGGTTCCAAGACACCGGATCAGGTGCTGGTCTGGCCCGAGCTCCCGCGCACCGACACCGGCAAGATCCTTCGCCGGCAGGTTCTCGCGCTCCTCGACGGCGACGATCTGGTCCCCCGAGGCTGACCGCCGGCCACCACCGCCTCCTCGACGCCACCTCCGACCGAGACCCGCAGGCAGGGACCACACCATGTGTCACGACGACGACAGCCGACCGCCCCCGCCACCGACCGTCGGCGCCGTCGCCTCCCACGGCCGGCTGACCCTCGCCGCCGGCGACGGCAACACCGTCGCGGCCTACCGGGCGATCCCGCAGGATCCCCGCAACCGCAACGTCGTCCTGCTGCCCGACGTGCGCGGCCTGCACCGCTACTACCGGCAGCTGGCCGTCCGCTTCGCCGAGGCCGGCTTCACCACGGCCGCGATCGACTACTTCGGCCGGTCGCACGGCACGGGCGACCGGGGGGACGACTTCGACTGGCGGAGTGCCGTCGCCGAGGTGCGGCCCGAGCACGTGGCGGCCGACGTGCGGGCGGCGGCCGACCACCTGCACGCGCTGAACGGGGGCCCGGTGTTCACGGTCGGGTTCTGCTTCGGCGGCAGCCACTCGTGGCGCCTGGCCGCCGGCGACATCGACCTCGCCGGCTGCATCGGCTTCTACGGCACGCTCCGGCACCTGACGGACGTCGAGGACAGGCTGCACCGCCCGCTGCTGATGCTCGTCGCCGGCGCGGACGAGCTGACGCCGGTCGCGGACTTCCGGGCATTCCGTCAGCGCCTGTCCGATGCCGGGGTCGACCACCGGATGCACGTCTACGAGAATGCCCCGCATTCCTTCTTCGACCGCTCCTTCGTCGAGTGGTCGGAATTCTGTCAGGATGCCTGGGAACGCATCCTGGAATTCACGTCCGAGCACGCCTGAACCGACCGTCCCCGGTCGACGAACGATTCGGAGCACTACAGACAATGAGCGAGCCATTGGCGAAGGGCCACGTCGCGGTCGTGACCGGTGGGGGGTCGGGGATCGGGCGGGCCACCGCGTTGCTGTTCGCCGCCGAGGGGGCCACCGCCGTCGCCGTCGCGGACATCAACGAGGCGTCCGCGGCCGAGACCGCCACGCTGGTCGGCGAGCTCGGGGTGGCGAGTTTCGCCATGGCGACGGACGTCGGCTCGGCCGCGGAGATCGACGCCTTCGCCGCGGCCACCCAGGAGCGCTTCGGGCCACTCACCGCCGCGGTGAACTGCGTCGGCGTCAACGGCCCGTACGTGCCGATCGGCGAGTACTCCGACGAGGACTGGAACCGGGTCATCGACATCAACCTCAACGGGATCTTCCGTTGCATGCGCTCCCAGGTCCGGTACATGACCTCCGAGGCGGGCGGGGCGATCGTCAACGTGTCCTCCGGGGCCGCGGCGAGCCCCATCCCGGACATGGCCGCCTACAGCACGAGCAAGCGCGGGATCCTCGCGGTGAGCCGAGCCGCCGCCGGCGAGTACGTCAAGGCAGGGATCAGGATCAACGCGATCCTGCCGGGCCCGATCATGACGCCGATGCTGCAGTCGCACGCGAGCACCGGACACGGCGCGCAGCGCGTCTCGAACCACCCCATGGGCCGCAGCGGCACGCCGGAGGAGGTCGCCGAGGTGGCCGTGTGGCTGTGTTCCCGGCGGGCGTCCTTCGTGACGGGGGTGGAGCTGCCCGTCGACGGTGGCCTGCACCAGTTCCGCCAGCAGCACTGAGCGGGACCGGCACCGATGCCGATCGAGGGCGAGTACGCGCCCACCCCGCGGGCGTGGGTCCGGGATCAGGTCGAGACCTACGAGCGGTCCGCCGGCGCCGCCGGCCACACGCTGCGCGACACCGGGCTCCCCGTCATCGTGGTGACGTACCGGGGCCGCAGGTCCGGGAAGGTCCGCAAGATCGCGCTGATGCGGGTCGAGGCGGACGGACGCTACGCGCTGGTCGCGTCGTACGGCGGGGCCTCGAAGCATCCCGAGTGGTACCACAGCCTGCGCGACCATCCGGCGATCGTGCTCCAGGACGGGCCGGTGCCCCGTGACTTCACGGTCCGCCTCGTCGAGGGGACCGAGCGCGACGAGTGGTGGGATCGCGCCGTTGCCGCCTATCCCGAGTACGCGGAGTACCAGGACCGGACGCAGCGGCGCATCCCGGTCTTCGTGGCTGAGCAGGTCTGAAGGAGGTACGCGAGGCCCGCACCGCCCGGGCCGGTTCAGGCGTCCCGGAGGACGGTCCGGCGGCGGATCCGCCAGCCTGCGGGGGTGCGGACCAGCTCGTCGTCGAGCGTGGTGATGCGGTGCAACCGGGACGCGGCACCGGGAGGGGTGCCGATGATCTGGAGGTAGGCCAGCGCGTTGAGGGCGTCCGGCCCCTCCCCGGCCGCCACGTCGACGGTGCTGACGACGTGGCGCAGCACCTCCCCGGCCGCGGAACCGGCATGGAAGCGCTCGGCGAATGCGACGAGCTCGGCCGTACCGCACGCGGCCGGATAGCTCGGCGAATGGAACTCACCGTCGGCCGTGAAAGTGGCGGCCCAGTCGGCGGCGTGGCCGGAGTCGATCGAATGGCTCTGCCGTCCGTACATCTGGTGCACGGCCATGACATCGGCGATCGGGACCTCCATCGGACTCCTGACCCTCGAAAGCGGCGTGGCGTGAATTGCACGATACCCGATTTCTTTTCGGAATCACCCTCGCCGGCCGGGTCTCGGGGAGGAGCGTCGGCGCGTTCCTGCGCGCGGAGATCGCCGGGCCGCTCGGCGCGGACGTGCTGATCGGCGTGCCGGACCACGAGCAGGGCCGCTGCGCCGACGTCGACCGGTACTCGTCCGTGGGACAGGTACCGGCCGGCCTGTGGTCGCCCCCGAGACCCGGGTCGTCGGCGGCGGGTTGCACCCCGCGCTCGCCGCGATCGGCAACCTCCCTGCGGGCGACGACGAGAACAGCGCGGCATGGCGAGCAGCGGAGTTCCCGGCGGTGAACGGCCACGCCACGGCGCGGGGTCGCGCGACGATTTACGGCGCGCTGGCGAACGGTGGCCTGTCCGGGGAGCACCACCTCGTCGGTGCCGCGACGATCGACCGGATGCGGGAGATCCAGGGCACCGACGACGACCTGATCAGCGGGGGCGGCGGCGGTGTCGGAGGCCGTCCACCCGGAGCCCTCGCCTCGTCGATTCGACGGAGCCTGACCGGATGATCGTCAGCGCCCGTCCGTCGGAGGCGGCGCGTACCCCGACTCCTGGAGATCGATCCCGTTCAGGCCGTGTCGGCTGACGAAAAGCGTGCTGATCTGCCAGTCCGACTCGACCCAGCTGAGCGTGAAGTCGTACTCGCCGCGGTAGAGAGTCGTGCCGTTCGAGCTGTCCGGCACGAAGAAGAAGAGTCCCACCACGAAGGCACGGACCTTGGCCTCTTCCTCGGACACCGAGGTCAGGACGGAGTTGGCGACCCAGTGGGTCGCGTCCGTCCAGTCGGCGAAGCGGTCCCGGTAGTTGCGCGCGATGTCCGCCCTGCCCGTGACCGGACCCCACACCTGGTGCAGGTAGGCGTCCGGGGTGAAGAGCTCGGCCACCTTCTCGGGGTCGCGGTCGTGCAACGTCTGGGCATAGCGGTTCGGCGTCTGGTAGGCGAGGAGTGCGCGCAGCGACAGATCCGTTGTGGACATCAGTGTCCCTTCACCGAAGTGTGACAACAGGTTTGTGGTTATCGGACAGAGAGGGCGGGCTGGATCGGCTCCGACTCGGGCAGGAGCATCCTTGCGTCGACGACCACGCACCCGGCGCCGGCAGCTCTGACGATCACGGGGTTCAGCTCCGCCTCGTCGATGCTCTCCGCGAGGGCATAGCGCTGGAAGTCTGCGATGAGCGACTCGACTGCGTCTCGATCACGAGAGCCGCCCCGGTAGTCGCTCAGGTAGGCGCCGAGCCGGGTCGAGTCGATCATGTCTCTGATGTCGGCGGACGTCGCCGGCATCGCGGCGAAGGCGACGTCGCCCATGAGCTCGGTGAGTGTGCCGCCCACGCCCACCGTCAGCACTGAGCCGAACGTGGGATCCTGTGTGACTCCGACGAGAACCTCGGCACCGGACTCCGCGATCTCCTGGACGACGAATCCTCCCTCGTCGTCGAAGTCCGCAACGACGGCTCGGGCCGAGTCCCTGATCTGGAGGCAGACGGTCGTGACGTCGGCGGAGGCCACGCCCACGCGGACGCCCCCGATGTCGGACTTGTGCAGGATCGCCGGGTGGTCGACCTTGACCACGTAGTTGCCCGGTCGGGCGAGCGCGAACTCGCCGGCCCCGGCCGCCGAGGCGAACCGCTCGCTGACGACGGTCGGCAGCCCGGCCGATCCGAGCTGCGCCAGGGCTTCCTGCCCCCCGGCCCATCGACCGTTCTCGACCGCTCCCGTCCTCGTGCGGGCGACGTCGGCATCCCGCGACTCGTTCCGCCGGGTCGCGAAGAGGGCGTCGGCGGCCCGCACCGCGTCCGCCATGTCCTCGAACACGGGGACTCCGCCGGCTCTCAGTGCCTCTCGCATGGGCTGTGCAAGTGTCGGCGCCACCGGGAGCACGACCAGCAGCGGCTTCGTCCGGCGCCATGCTGCGGCGACGGCGTCGGCGATCTCCGTCGTGTTGTTCGTGGCGAAGGTGATCACGATCAGGTCCACGCCCTCGTCGCTCTCCCCTGCCCGGATCACCGCGTCGAGGCGCGACAGGTCCATGAGGACCGATCCGGTCAGGTCCACCGGGTTGCCGGTCTGGCTGAACCCCGGGAGCTGCTCGGAGATGGCAGACGTGGTGCTCTGCGCGAGCGACGCCAGGGTCAGCCGGGAACCGGACACCTCGTCGGCGAGGACGGTGCATCCCGCTCCGGACACGGAGAGGACGAGCGCCCGCCCCTCCCCCATCGCCGCTCCCGTGGCGGCCAGGGTGAGCGCGTCGAGGAGGTCCCGGACGGTACGGCAGACCGTCACCCCGTGTTGGCGCAGCACTCCGTCGTACACCTCGGAGCTGCCGGCGAGCTGTCCGGTGTGGCTGGCGGCCGACCGGGCCCCGTCCTCGGTCCGGCCGGCCTTGAAGAGGATCAGCCGCTTGCCCGCGGCCCGGCACCGGTCGGCCGCCCGCAGGAAGCCCCGTCCGTCCCGGATGCCTTCCACGAACATGCCGATGACGTGCGTGTCCGGGTCCTCAGCCAGCGCGTCGAGATAGTCCGCCACGTCGAGGACGGCACCGTTGCCGACCGAGAGCCAGTACCTGATGCCCACCCGGCGTTCGACCAGGTGGCTGAGGATCATGCCGCCGACGGCCCCGCTCTGGGTCACGACGGCCACGTTGCCCGGGGACGGCTCGCCTGTCTCCAGGGCGTGGGTGAACGTCCCGACGAGACCGTTGCCGATGTTGAGGAGGCCTGCGGTGTTGGGTCCGCAGATCGCCATCCCGTACCGGTCGGCCACCTCGCGAAGGGTCCGCTCACGAGCCGTTCCCTCCTCACCCGCCTCGGAGAATCCGGACGAGTACACGACTGCCGCGCGCGTACCGAGTTTGCCGAGGGCCTCGACCGCGCGGACCGCCTCGTCGGCGGCGACCGCCACACAGGCGAGTTCGGGCACGACCGGCAGGTCCTCGATGGTCGCGGCCCACTCGACACCCGGGACGTCGAGTCGGCGGGGGTTCACTCCGTAGAGGGGACCGGCGAACCGGCCGGCGAGCGCTCTGACAAGGCGGGTTCCGGGCTTGTCCCCCGATGTCGACGCCCCGACGATGACGACCGAGGCGGGAGAGAGGAGCGACGTGACCGAAGAGGCGAGCACAGCATGGTCCTTCACGAGTTCGTTCCGACGCGGGGCCTGCCCGCCACCAGGTTCCGGAGGGTGGTGCCGTCCGCGGTTTCCAGCGCGTCGGCCAGTTCGTCGTAGGTGGGCAGCCGTTCTGCCGCAGTTCCGAGCGCCACCGCCCGCGACCGACAGGTCTCGAACTTGGCCCGGGCCAGCTCGGCGCCGAGCGGCCGCCCGACGGCCCCGAGCACCGTCTCCACGGTGATCGACGCCCCTGAGCCCTCGACCTCGATCGGCCCGAGTGCCGCGCTGTCGTCGACCTCGACGTCCTGGACGACGTCGACGCGACCCGCCAGGTCGACGACCGTGGGGTCGTCGATCAGACCCGGCCCGTAGCTCTCGAAGTCGATGCGGCCGTGGACGAGGGCGGACGCGACGAGGAAAGCCGTGCTGAACTGCGCGTCCATCTCCGCCGCCCCCCGTGATTCGAAGGGCCGCACCACGATCCCGAAGCGATCCGTCGCCGGGTACCGCACGCGGACGCGCTCCAGCCCGGCCGCCGTCTCGGCCCCGAGCCGCTCGCGCAGCAGCAGTGCCGCCTCGATCGCGCCGTGGGTGAACCGGCAGGCGGGATAGGGCTTCAGCGAGAGCTCGTCGATCCGCGGGCGCTCACCGCCGTGCACCTCCGCCTTGTTGCGGTCGCTCCCGTAGTAGTGGGTGAGAAGCCCGTACTCGCCCCCGAGCCATCCGCGGACACCACCGATCCCGGCGTGGGCGAGCCTCGAGGCCAGTACCCCCGCCCGCGCCGACGTCCCGGGCATCAGGCGCTTCGCGACGGACGCGTCGAGAACCACCTGCTTGTTGCCGCCGAGGTGCACGTAGGCGTTGCCGACCGCATCGGCGACGACCTCGTCCGGCGCGCCGGCCGCCGTCGCATGGGCGAGCGCCGCTCCCATGGCTCCCAGCAGGGTGGTGTAGTGCCAGCCGCTGTAATGGGGCCGGGCGAGTGCAAGGTTGCAGGCCAGCTCGGTTCCGGCCGCCACCGCGGACAGGAGCGTGTCGGTTCGCCCGTCGCGCCAACCGGCGTAGGCGGCCGGAAGGATCACCGACATGCAGTGCACGATCGCGGCGTCGTGGGTGTCGTCGAAGTCGTTGACGTGGATCGCAGCGCCGTTGAGCAGCGCGGCGTCGCCGGCAAGCGCGGCCCCTCCGGAGAACCACACAGGCGACGGACCGGCGCCGGACACCTCGAGGGCCTCGGTCAGCTGCCCCACGACCCGGCTCGCCGAGCCCGGCACGGCGACACTGAACGCGTCCAGTACGGCTCGGGTGACTCCGGCAGGCGCGTCCGCGGCCGTCCGCCCCGCGCGCTCGGCCGCATCCAGCGCTGCGCGCTCGAGGGACATCGTCACGCGAGGATCCCTGCGTCGGCCAGCCTACGGATCTCGCCGTCGTCCATGTCGAGCCAGTCGCGGAGCACCGCCGGAGTATCGCCCCCGAACAGGGGTGCCGGGTGCCCACCTCCGATCTCTCCCCAGGGCGAGGGCAGGAAACTCGACTCCCCCGTGATGGGGTGGACCACCTTCTTCCGTGACAGCGACCCGCCACCTGCCCCGTGTTCCCGGTCGACCCGCAGCACGGGAGCGACCGTCACGCCGGCGTCGGCCAGCGCCACGACGACCGCGTCCCGAGGCCGGTCCTTCGCCCACGCTCGCACCGACTCGACCAGGGCGCCACGATCGGCGCCCCGGCTCTCACCCAGCGGGACGTGGCCGACGGCGGCGGCGAGGGCGTCCTCCTGGCCGGCGCCGAGCACACAGACGACCCATTCGTCGTCCCCACCGACCTGGAGGACCACCTCGGCCGGGCCCGACGCGGACTCCTCGAGGAGGGCCGCTCCGAGGACGCCCACGACGCTCTCGATGCCGGAGAGATCGATGTACGCACCCTGCCCGGTTCGCTGTGCCCGCCAGAGCCCTGCGAGAGCCGCCATCACTCCGTAGCTCGAGATGTTCGGATCGGCGATGCCGAAGGTGGCGCCGCCGAGCGCGGGCTCGTCCGGGTAGCGGACGAGGGACTCGTAGCCCGCCATCGCCGTGGTGACGAGTGCGTAGGCACGCAGGTCCTTCCACCGACCCCGCTGACCTCCTGCCGACAGGGAGAGGGCGACGAGGGACGGATTGGCCCCCCGGAGCACCTCCCACCCGATTCCGAGGCGGTCCAGCGTTCCGGCGCTGTAGTTCTCGATGAGCAGGTCGGCCTGCTCGACGAGGGCCAACAGAACGCCGCGGGCGTCAGGGTGCTTGAGGTTGAGAGCGAGGCTCTTCTTCCCCCGGTTCAGCTTGTGGAAGGACGGCGACGCCTCGCGCTTGTTCTCCCCCCAGTGCTCCTCGCGCTCCACGCCGCGGAGCCGGTACGGGTCGAGCCGGGTGGCGGACTCGACCTTCACCACCTCGGCGCCCAAGGCCGCCATCGCTGCCCCGACGAGCGGCCCTGCCCACACCCAGCCGAGGTCGAGGACCCGCAGATCGTTCATCGTCTTCATCAGGCACTCACCAGGAACGGAAGGCCGGGGAAGCGCGACTCGGCACCGAAGTCCCAGAACTCCCGCTCATCGACCAGGTTGTTGTAGGACTCCACGTCGTCGAGATCCGCGACCGGGACCGCCAGCACTCCGTCGCGCTCGGCCGTCTCGAGGATCTCTGCCCGGCTGAGGCGCTGAATGATCGGCCGCAGCTCCGCGTCGACGACGTCCGCCAGTGACTGCGCGATCTCGAACGGGTCCGGATAGCGCCGGCTCACATCGCCCGCGCCCAGGGCAGCGGCGATGCCGTGCCAGTCGCGCTTCGATCGCGCGATGAGCGCGACCTGGCCGTCGGCACAGTCGTAGATTCCGTACGGGTAGATGCCGGCGCTTCCCGCCGCCCTCCGGCCCTCGCGCCGCCAGCCGATACCGGAATGCAGATAGCTCGTCGAGTTCTGGTCGACGAACGAGGCGATGGACAGGAGTCCCGAACTGTGATGGCGCCCGCTCTCACCCCGGAGGAGGAGCCCCAGGCTGTTCCCGGCGAAGACGACCCCGGCGAGGAAGGCGGCGGTGTGAGCAGGCATCGAGAGCGGTGGACGCCCGACCTCCCCCATCGCCCATGTCGCCCCGGCGATCGCCGAGAGGACAGCCGAGTCCGCCAACCCGTCCGGCAGCGACGCCAGAGGAGGCATGTCGAGCACGCTCACCAGGGCCCCGTCCACCGGTCCGACGGCGTCGACCGCGCGGCCGTCGGCGATCACGAGATCGAACCCCGAGGCGTCCGGACGACCGGCTCCCTTCCGCTTGCCGTCGTCCAACCAGCCGCGCAGCGCCGCGGGGAGGCGATCCTCCGCCTGCTCGTCCAGGACCGGGACACGACAGACCTCGGCACCCATCAGCCGGAGATTGCGCCCCGCGAACGGCACCGCGATCCCGGCCCCGACCTCGAGCACCCGAAGCCCCTCGAGCAACGACACCTTACCCATGACACCTCCATGTATACGGGATACTGTAGCCGCACCCCTGACACGGGTCAATGGCTCTCGAATACCGCATCCCGGCTGGTCTACACTCGGCGGCGCAGACAACGGATCTGCACCGGCGACTCCCGAAGGTTTGCAACTGATGGCCCTGACCGACGAAGAAAGCAGCGCTCCACGCGTGGAGCGGCGGAGCCTGCGGGACCAGGTTGCCGGAATCCTGCGCGACAAGATCCTGACCGGCGATCTTCCGGCCGACACCAAGGTCGTTCAGAGCGAATGGGCCGAGCGGCTCGGCGTCAGCCGCATGCCGGTCCGAGATGCGATCAACCAGCTGGCCAACGAAGGAATCGTCAAGCCTTCTCGAAATGGCACAGCCATCGTCCAGGCCATCAACGAGAACGAGATCCAGGACGGATACGAGCTCAACGCGGCACTGTCACGCTTTGCCGCATCCCGGGCGGCGGTGCGCCGGACCGAGGAACAGCTCGGCCAGCTCGTCGCGATTCAGGATGACATCGACACGGCAGTCTCCGAACGCCGCCTCGATGCGGCCTCGAAGCTCAACTGGTCCTTTCACCGGCTCATCAACGTGTCCGCACAGAGTCCTCGCCTCATCGCCCTCCTCCAGTTGCTGAGCCCGTCCATCCCCCACTCGGCCTTCGAGGTCATCGAGGAGTGGCCGGCCCGCGCCGCGAACGATCACAGGAAGATCATTCAGGCGCTCAGGGACCAGGACGCGGCAGCAGCGGGCGTCCTCGTCTACGAGCACGTCCTCGCGGGCGCCTCGGCGATGATGACCGAGCGCGGCCGCCGCACCTGAACGGCCCCACTGCCCCCGACCCGCCCGAGCCGCGGGAAACGCTCCCCGCGGTCGGGCACAGGTCGAGGGATCACCCGTACGGACCGTGCTCCATCGGGCCGCTGTCGTGGGACGGGAGAATCACCTCGGCCAGATCGGCGAGCCGGGCCATCGATCGGTAGGTCTGCTCCAGGTCGCCATGGATGGCCGGCGGGATCCAGTCGGCCGGCGTCGCCCCCCTCATCGAGGACTGCAGCGGCACGTTGTCGGAACCGATGGCAACGGTGCCGACGGCCGTCTCGACGACCGGGATCTGCAGCCCCGGGGTGTGCCCCGGCGTGTGCAGGACCCGAACCCCCTCGGCGGCCGTCCAATCACCACCGACGAGGCGGATGCCGTCACGAGCCCGAGCACGACCGGCGACGTCGTTGATCACCTTGGCGTTGTACATGATCTCGTGCGGGGCCATCGGCATGCTCGCGTACCTGATCTCGTCCACCTGGACCGCGACCTCGGCGTTGGGGAAGAGGTTCAGCTCGGCGCCGAGGCAGTGGTCCCAGTGCAGGTGCGTCTGGATCACCAGCCGGACCTCGCCCGGGTCGATGCCCGCCGCCTCCAGCGCTTCTCGCGGCGCCAGGTCCTGCTCGAGCCGACGACCGTGATGCCGGTCCACGACCGCGCTGCTCCCGACGCCGAGGTCGACGGCTATCGGCGCCTCGCCTCCCACGATCATCCAGATGTAGGAGTGGACGTCGATCTTCTCCCCGTAGCCGGTCAGGTACTGCTGGATCGACCGTTCGGAGTTGACGAGCCGCCCCGTGTACACGGGCATGACCTTCAGTGACATGGCATCCATTCCATCGGGTCGGGGTCGTGGACGCGACCTCGGGTCAGGGAGCGGTTCGCTTCGGCAGTCGCACGACCGCAGTGCCTTCGGTCGTCACGGTGCCGACCTGGTTGACCGCCTGCAGCTCGACGTCGACGAGGGCCCCCTGCGAGGTCTCACGCTTGCCGGTCACGGTGCCCGAGCACCACTGCGTGTCCCCGAAGACGTTGGGACGGCGCAGCCGGGTCTTGAGCTCGATCAGGTCGCCGTCGTCGCTCATCCAGTTCGTCACGACCTGACCGAGCCAGCACACCCGCTGCAGACCGCTGTCGTAACGGCCGGGCATCCCCACCTCCGAGGCCATGTACTCCTCGGTGTGACCACGGGCCGGGTGGTCCTTGGTCCCGGTCTTCGGGTCGGAGTAGGCATCGGCGGGGTGCTTCCGGCGGTGGCGGAACGCCATCTCGTGGGCGAGGTAGAAGCAACCGCTGCCGCAGTAGAACATGATCATGTCCGACATGTTGAACGGGCCCTTGACCAGGGGCTGGAGCTTCTCACCGGGCACGACATCGTCCCAGTAGAGGGTGTCTGCCCCGCGGACGATCTCGGCGTCGATCGCCTGCTCGATCGCCTCCATGTCCTCGGGCGAGTACTTGTGCGGCTCGCGGGTCTTGTACGAGAGACCGCCACTGGCCTTGGACCGGGGGATCCGGAAGATCTTGGTCCGCGCCTTCGCGAGGAGCTCACCGCTCGTGTCGCGGTAGAGCACCTCGCCCTCCTGGAGGATCATGGACCGGGCCATCTTGCCCTCGACCCAGTTCGCGTCGACGAGCTGAGCCTCCGACGTGACCTGCAGACCCTCGTGGAGCGGCTTGTACCACTCCCAGTCGGTGCCGGCGTAGATCCACTGGACACTGCGCAGGCGCGGCGCGACGTGCCCCCGGTCGATCGAGTAGAGGTAGGTGGGCGGGGCGGTGATGCCACCGAACCTCGTCTTCGCCGCGTAGTCGCGGTCGAGATACAGCGGGTTCTCGTCGCTGATGCCCTTGGTGAACTGGCGGATGCTGTCGAGGGCGACCGTGTCGTTCCAGCGGAAGTGGTCACGGCGCAGCGGGACGCCGATCAGGGACCGGGCCTCCTCGAGGCTGCTCTCGTCGAGCCCGGCTGTCTCGGTCTTGACCTCGTAGGCGTACCGGCTACTCGTGCTGGTCACTGTTCTCCTTCGGTTGGGTGACCGACCCCTGGTACGGGCCGGTGAAGCTGGGTTTCCGTCTGTCGGCTCGAGCGGTCACGGACGGATGACGAGCCCGCCGTCCACCGGGAGGGAGGTCCCGGTCATGTAGGCGGAGTCGTCCGAGGCGAGGAAGATCGCGAGGCCGACGATGTCGTCGGTCCGTGCGAACCGTCCCAGGGGCGTGGACGCCCGGTAGCGATCGGCGACCGCCGCGTCCCCGGTGACCGGTGCGGCCATCCCGGTGTCGACGACGCCCGGCGCGATGGCGTTCACACGAATCCCGTAGCGCCCGTAGCTGTTGGCCTGGCTCCTCGTGAGAGCCATGAGCGCACCTTTCGATGCCGAGTACGCATGGCAGTCGCTCGCCACCATCCCACCGACGGAGGCGATGTTGATGATCGAGCCGCCGGCGCCCATCATGTGCGGGAGGGCGTACTTGGACACGAGGAACGCGCTCGTGAGATTGACGCTCATGACCCGGTTCCAGACATCGAGTTCCAGTTCGTGCGTCACCGTGTCGCCGCGTCCGCGCAGGTAGACACCGGCATTGTTGTAGACGACATCGATACCGCCGAACTGCGACACGCAGCTGTCGACGGCACCTCGGACCTCGGCCTCGGAGTCGACGGCGGCGACGAAGGTCGCGAACGCCGCCGACCGGGGGAGGTCGGACAGGGCGTCCTCGTCGATGTCGACGGCGAACACGTTCGCCCCCTGAGCCGCGTAGGCGAGTGCCACCGCACGACCCATCCCGTTGGCCGCTCCGGTCACGATCGCCGTCTTGCCGGCCAGCTTCGCGTCTGTCACGAGTTCCTCCACGCCGTTCGAAGTTCGTCCCGATGGTCGGGGTGCGCCACATCGACCAGCGCCTCGGCCCGCTCCCCCGCCGTCCTCCCCCGGAGCCAGGCGACGCCGAACTCCGTCACCACGGCGTCGAGATCGCTGCGGTTGGTCGTGACGACGTGGGGAGCGGGGAGTTGGGCGACGATCCGTGACACCCCCGAACCGTCGACCGAGCGAAGAGCCATGATGTTCGCCCCCGCCGAGAGATGGGCCCAGTGCCCGAAGTCCGCCTGCCCGCCCGCCGAAGCGCGTCGCTCCCCCGCCGCGAACTCGGCGTTGACCTGTCCGAAGAGGTCGACCTCGAAGCACGAGTTGACGGCGAAGAAGGTCCCCAGGCCGGCGAGCACCTCGGGGGCGTGCGTCTCGGTGACCGGAAGAATCTCGATTCCGTTCTCGGGCCTCGCCGCGTAGGCGTAGAGCTCGGCGGTCCCGAGCAGCGACGTCGTCCGACGGGGAGAGTCGTCGAACACGCCTGCGTCAAAAGCCGCCATCGCTGCTTCCGGGATCGCCCCGGAATGAAGCCGCAGGCCCGAATGCTGCCCGATGAGGTTCCCGATGAGGCTCTCGGGGATCCCGCCGATGCCGAGCTGCAGGACGGCGCCGTCCGAGATGAGACCGGCGACGCTCTTGCCGATTCGGAGCTCGGCTTCGGACGGAGGCCTCGGCGGCAGGACCCCCAATGGACGGGCCGGCCCCTCGAGCACCGTGCACGAATCCTGATGCAGGCCCCGATGACCGGAGAACCTCGGCATCTCCGGATTGGTGATGATGATTCGGCGCCGCGCCGACGCCGCTGCCGCCGGCGAGTAGCTGACGACCGGACCGAGCGAGCAGAACCCGTCGTCGTCGGGCGGAGCCACGAGCGCGACGAAGGCGTCGACGCGCCGTTCCCCGCGCCCGAAGGTCCGGGCCACCTCGGCGAGCGTCGCGGTCAGGTGGTCCGTGATCGGCGCAAGCCTGCGAGGTACGCGACCACCGATGGTGACGAGCGAGACGTGTGTAGTCCGCTCCGGGAGGAACTCGTACCTCCCACTCAGATCGGCGCAGTAGAGGACCAGCCTCGTCCTGCTCTTCCCGGTCTCCTCCACCAGCAACGCGAGGAAGTCATCAGGTTGGCCGGGGAACATCGGACACACGACGTGCAGCTCGTCGTCCGGCGACTCATCGATCAGGTCGCCGATGGCCCGGCGTGCAGCGTTGAACACGGTATCCAGGATACCGGACGGCCCGTTCGGTCTCAAGGGCAGTGACCGGGACGACAGGTGAGGTGACTCCCGTCACGGCCCGCGGCGGTCGAGATCGCGCTCAGGATATGTCCGAGCGGCCGCTCGAATAGACGACTCGAAGACTGAGCGATCCCTCATTGAGCAGCCACGGCCTGACTCGGAACGTCCTCGCTCCGCTGAGGTGCATCGGGTCGGCCGCGGCTGTCGAAACAGCTGCGTCGAGCCCCGCTGCGCGATAGATGAACAGACCCTCGCCGTCCCAGGACTCCTCCGCCTCGTCAGCGAGCGGACCGGCACCGAAGAGAATTCCGCGACTTTCCAGCGCATGTTGGTACAGAACATGATCTGCCCTTGCCTCGAGGACGGGCAGCAATCCGTTCTGCGGCACGGAATGGATGAGATACAGGCGCATCGCAAGCAGACCATGCGACCTCGAGAAGTCGACGATCTCATTCCAGGTCTGATCCGAGTTCGACAACAGAGTTCCTCGCGGGTATCGAGACGGACAGAAGCGCGCTCCGAGGCCGGCACCTCGCACCGAAAGCGTGGAGGCAACACCTCAGCGATGCCCTCTGCGCACTGTGGACCGAGAACGTCGGCTCCTGGAAGACGCCTCTCGTATTCTGGATACTGTAGCGATACCGGTCAGGCCCTGCCACCCTTGCGCCGCACCGGCCCTGCACCCCGGAGCCGCGAGCAGCCAGATCACCGCATCTAGCTGCATCATTGCCTCGAAGCCGACCACCCTCTAGGCTCCGGGATACCGGATACGGGCTACGTGAGGACGAGCAATGAAGGTCGACGTCGACACAGAGCGCTGCCAGGGACATGGGGTCTGCGCGGGCATAGCCCCGGATGTGTTCGATCTGGATCCGTCCGGCAAGGCGGTCGTCGTCGGCGACGAGAACACCCCGGACCTGGTCGAAGGCTCCAGGGCGGCGATGGCGAGCTGCCCGGAGCTCGCGATCTCGGTCGAGGTGGAGGGCGGCGACCGATGACCGAGACGCGCGCACACACGTCGGACGGACGCACCGGGCCGCCGGCCCGGCAGACGATCGGCGATCACGGCGACATGACGGTGATCAGCCGCTACCACGAGGTCCAGGAGGTCATGCGCACCTCCGGTTTCTGGCCTTCGATGTTCGGCCGGTTCAGCAAACCGCTCCTCGACGGCTCGTTGATGTCGCTCCCCACCGAGGAGCATCTGACCCGTCGCCGGGCCGAGGTCGTGATGTTCTCGCGCTCCCAGCTGATGGAGTACGAGCTGGAGATCACGGTGCCGGCGCTTCGACGCCACCTCCTCGAGGCCCTGGACGGCGGCGACTCGAAGATCGACATCATGGATGTCATGCGCAGCGCTCTCCTGCAGGTGACTGCGAAGATCATCGGCCTTGACCTCCCCGATTCCGCGGCGGACATCGACGAGCTTCGGGTCATGGCGGAGCGGTTCGGCGACGCCGCCGCGGCCGAGTGGCTGGTCTCCGGTGCCGCGGAAGTGGTCGAGGAAGCGCTGACCGCCCGGGATCGGTTCGACGTCCGGTACTTCCAGCCGGCCCTCGCACGTCGACGCCGGCTGATCGCCACGAACGAAGCCGGCTCGACGAACGACCTGCTGACCCTGCTGCTTCGCACCTTCCCCGACATGGACACCGACCAGCTTCGCCGGGAGGCCGTCTTCTACGTCAACGCGGCCGCCAACACCACCTCCCATCTCGCACCGCACGTGCTGCTGGACCTGATGGAGTACTTCAAGGGGAACCCCGAGCATCGGGGCCTAGCTGCAGATCTGGGATTCCTGCAGCGGGCGGTGAGCGAGGCACTGCGGCTGCATCCCACCGTGCCTGCGCTGATGCGTATGGCGCTCGACGACATCGAGCTGTCGACCGGCCGTACGGTCGCCAAGGGCGAACAGCTCCTGCTCGACCTCAACGCCTCGGGGAGGGACGAGTCGGTCTACGGCCCGACGGCCCACCTCTACGACCCCTTCCGAACGCTTCCACCGCGGACCCCGCCCTACGGGCTGGCCTTCGGCGACGGGGCCCACACCTGTCTCGGACGACAGGTGGCGGTCGGCGCCGGGAACGGGTCCGTGTCGCGGGACGATCTCCCGGCAGGGGTCCTGACCCGCCTGCTGCGCGAAGTCCTTCGATTCGACCCGCATGTGGACCCGGACGACCCTCCCGTCTACCGGCCGAACACGATGACGCGCCGGTTCTCCGCCTTCCCCGTCGTCCTGCACCGCCCGTCGTCGTCGCCGGAGAAATGAGCATCCCGTGCCCGAGGAGAGGATGACGACCGCGGAGCGGTGGCCGGATCGCCTGGCAGACCTCGCCGCGCAACTTCCGGCGCCCCTGGACGCACTGATCGACGCGATGATCGCGATCGTGGCCGGCCGTCCCGGCCAGGCCTCGGCCGCGTTGGCTCGCGTTGCCGAGTACGGCGTCTCGACCCAGGTCGTCGACGATCTCGTCGAGGCGACGGTACTGGCGTTCGGCGTATCGAGATGGTCCATCGCCGGCCGGACCGCGCTCTCGGAGGTGCACGTGACTCCCGCCGACGAGGCCGACACACGACCATTGGACGAGCGGCTGTCCCAGCACTTCGCCGCTACCCAGGACACCGTTCCGGAAGCCATCGGGGACCTGGTGAAGCGACTACCGGCTCTCGGGGAGCTCTATCTCGACACCCGCCAGAGCCTCTTCGCCGACGCCACGGGCGACCCGGCGCTGCGTGAGCTCTTCCTGGCGCTCGTCTCGGCGCGAGCGGGCTTCGTTCCCGGTGGACAACGACACCTGGCCCGCGCCCGCAGCCTGGGGATGCCGGTGGAGACACTCCGCACCGCCCTGACCGCCGTCGTGCTCGTCGAGGGCACCGCGGGCTGGGAGGCCTACGGCCGCGCGCTCTGGGAGACCCCCGATGACTGATCCGAGTACCCGGCCCGGACACGACAGGCTGGCGGGTCGGTACGCCATCGTCGTCGGAGGCGGGTCGAGCGCTCCCGGAATCGGCAACGGACGCGCCACGTCCCTCCTGCTCGCCAGGGAGGGAGCCTTCGTCACCGTGGTGGACCGCGACCCGAGCGCGGCCGAGGAGACCGTCGCGATGATCCGGGCGTCGGGTGGCGGCGCCGCCGCCGTCGGCGCCGACGCCACCGACGACCTCGGGTGCCGTGCGGCGGTGGAACGCGCCGCCGGACCGACGGGGCAGATCGACGTGCTCGTCAACAACGTGGGCGTCATCGGCGAGCAGGCCGCCTCGGCCGTGGATGTGGATCTTGCCGAGTGGGACGCGACGATGCGCACGAACATCCGGCCCTACCTGCTGTTCCCGCGCCACGTCATCCCCCGCATGTCGGCCGGTGGGGCGATCGTCAACGTCTCCTCCGCCGCGGCCATCCGCGGGGTCGAGCGTCTGCAGTACGCGACGTCCAAGGCCGCTCTCCTCGGCATGACCATCACGATGGCGGCCCAGCACGGTCCCGCCGGCGTCCGGGTGAACGCCGTCGTCCCGGGTGCGGTGTGGACACCCTTCGTCGAGCGCCGGATCGAGGACGACACGGTGCGGGCGGAGCAACGGGCGCGACGACGCGACCGAAACATGCTCCGCCGCGAAGGAACCGCCTGGGACGTCGCCCACGCGATCCTCTTCCTCGTCAGCGACGAAGCACGGTGGATCACCGCTCAGACCCTCGTGGTCGACGGCGGCGAGACCAACATGCTCACGTCCTGAGAAGGGCCGACCCCTTCTCGCCCCTGATAGGTCACCTCGAACGCCGGATCTCCCGCTGACGTGTGGTCCGAGGTGCACATCGTTTCCGTTCGGTTTCCAAAGGAGGCAACATGACACGGAACGCGCCGCTCCTCGGCCGGGTCGGTCTACGCAGCACTCTCGTTCTCGCCGCCACGGCGGCTCTCGCCCTCACCGCCTGCGGCGGTGGGGGTTCCGGGAGCTCGACCGCGCAAGGCGACATCCGCGTGGGAACGGTCCTCCCGCTGACCGGGCCGTCCGCGGCCACCGCCGCCCAGTACCTCGCCGGGATCGAGGCCGCCATCGGGGCCGCCAACGACAAGGGCGGGATCAACGGGCGCAAGGTCGTCCTGGACAAGGTCGACGACGGGTTCGAGGTCCCCCGGACGATCGCAGGCGCCAAGAAGCTCGCCCAACAGGACGACGTGGTCGGCATCATCGGGCCCTACGGAACCAACGCCGCGGCGTCGCTGGTCCCGCAGGCGGCCCAGCTGAAGGTGCCGATGGTCGGGCCGCTGGCGTACTCGGAGACCTGGTACCGGCCGGTCAACCCGTATCTCTTCCCGCTGTTGCCCGGCACCCGTGCGATCTACCAGGCGATGACGAGGTATGCCGTCGAGTCGAAGGGCGCCAGGCGGGTGGCGGTGCTCGCCACCGACGGCCCGGTCGGCGACGAGACCATCGCCGGAGCACAACAGTCCCTGACCGCGGCGGGGCTCGCGCCGACGACCGTCATCCGGGTGGCCGGAGGGTCCGCCGACTACTCCGGTGTGCTGTCGCAGGTGAAGGCCACGGGTGCGGATGCCGTCGTCGTGCAGTCGATCGTGACCGATCTCGCCACGATGACCAAGAACGCCGCCAACGTCGGCCTCACGGCGCCCTTCTACGCCGGTGGGGCGAGCAGCGAGTCGAGTTTCGCCACCCTCGCCGGCTCTGCCGCCCAGGGCGCGTTCGGTGTGGTGAGCGTCGACCTGAGCGGCAGCTCTGCACAGTGGGCGAGCTACTCCGAGAACATCAGATCGCGAACCAAGGCCGATCCCTCGAGCTCGTTCACGGCGGTCGGCTACACCGCGGCCGAGGTCATGCTCTCGGCCCTGCGCGCCTCGGGCGACAAGGTCGACGCCGCGACCGTGACGGCGCGGCTGGCCGACGGCACCGCGGACACCCTGGCCGGGCCGGTCGCCTTCAGCGCGGACGACCACCTGGGCATCCGGAAACTCCTCCTGACGAGGGTCGACGGCGGCAAGGTGACGCTCGCCGGCGACACGCTCCCGGTCAGCTGAGCCGGTCCGCTCGACATCTCGGAAGGAGGTCGCTCGTGACTGCGCTGATCATCGGGATCTGTATCGGCAGCATCTACGGGATGATGGCTCTCGGCATCGCCGTCGTGCACCGCGGCACCCGCATGGTGAACTTCGCCCACGGGGAGATGGGCGCGGTCGGCGTGTACGCCTACATCCAGTGGCACGTCCTGGACCACCTCAGTGGCCCCGCCGGTCTGCTGGTCGGGTTCGTCATCACCGGTCTGCTCGGCGTCGGTTTCGGCTACATCGTCCTGGCGATGTCGCGGAGCGCGCGAGGGGCGCTCGCACCGGTGATCGCGAGCTTCGGCGTCTACCTGGCCATCCGCGCCGTCACCGTGGGCGTCTGGGGCCCTCGGGAGCCCTACCGGCTACCCGAGCTCTTCGGGGCGGGCGGTGTCCGGGTCGGTGACGAGACCGTCCCGTTCAGCTACCTCGGCTCGCTCGCCACCGTGCTCGCGGTGGGCGCGGCCCTGTGGGCGGCTGCACGCTTCACCACGGTGGGGATCCAGCTCCGGGCGACGGTGGCGAACCGGGACGCGGCCGAGCTCGCCGGGATCCGGACGCGGCGGCTCCAGCTGCTGTCGTGGTTCGTCGGCACGGGGCTCGCCTTCGTGGCGGCCGTGCTCTACTTCCAGACCGCCTACGTCGCGGCCGGCAGCATCGATGTCGTCCTCATCTCCACGTTCGCGATCGCCGCACTCGCGGGTTTCGAGCATTTCGGCGCGATCGCCGTCGCCGCGGCCGTGTACGGGATCGTGAACGCCTTCCTGGACCGCTACTTCACCTTCAGCGGGCGCGACGTCGTGGCGCTCGCGGTCCTCGTCGTCATGCTGTTCGTCGTCCCGCGCGGTCTCATGATCGCCCGATCCGAGAGATACGCCTGATGACCATTCGACATCGAGGGACGATCCGCGGCACGGGCTACGTCGCCGTCGTCGCCGTCGTGATGCTCGTCTGTGCCCTCGGAGCCCGGAGCCAGCCGTACCTGGCCACGGTGATCGCGACCTTCGCGGTCTACGCGATCGTGGCGACCGGACTCGACTTCGTGGTGGGCTGGTTGCGCCAGATCTCCGTCGCCCCCGCCGCAGCGATGGCGGTCGGGGCCTACGCCGGGCAGGAGCTCGTCGCGGACCATGCGTTCCTGGCGTTCGTGGCCGCCGGCGGAGCGGGTCTGTTGGCCGGTCTGGTGATCGGGCTACCGGCACTGCGCGTCTCCGGGTTCGCCCTCGCCGTCTACACGCTGGTACTCGTGCTGGCGGTCGAGCTGGTCCTCGGCAGCGTGCCCTATTTCGGCGGCACCGCCGGTCGAGCCGTCGTCGCGGGCTCCCTCCTCGGGCTCGACCTCGCCGACCCCGAGCACCTCCTCCTGATCTGTCTGGGACTACTCGCGCTGGCGATCCTGACCTACCAGCTCCTCCGCGGCTCGGTCGTCGGCATCAGCTGGCGCGCCGTGGGGCAGAACGCCCGCATGGCGACATCGCTCGCCGTCGACCCCGTCAGGGTGCGGCTGAGGGCATTCGCGCTCTCCGGGCTCTTCGCCGGTGTCGGCGGCCTGCTCTTCGCGATCGTCGGCGGGTACCTGTCGCCCGACCAGTTCACGTTCGGCCTCTCCGTGCAGATGCTCGCGATGGTCGTCATCGGCGGCCGCGGTCATCCGCTCGGCGCGAGCGTCGGCGCCGCACTGATCGTCGTCTACCAACAGGTCCTCCCCACGACCAACTACAACGACATCGTCATCGGGCTCGTCCTGCTCCTCGCGGCGTGGTTCGCACCCCGTGGGCTCGCCCCCGTCCTCCAGGACGTGGTGCTGCGTGGCCTGCGCGCGATGTCTGCGATCGCGGGCCGGCGCCGAGGCGCCGATCACGTCGACCTGGCCGGCGGGGGTTCACGATGAAGGGGCTACTGACCTGTGAGGCACTGACCAAGCGCTACTCCGGGGTCACCGCACTGAACGACGTCGCGGCCACGCTCCGTCCGGGCGAGGTGACCGCCCTCGTCGGCGCGAACGGCGCGGGGAAGACCACGTTCCTCGACATGCTGTCCGGCACGGTCGGCCCGACCGCCGGGACGATCGTGCTCGACGGCCGGGACATCACCGCGGCGTCGGCCTGGCAACGGGCCGAGCTCGGGATGTTGCGGGGCTTCCAGGACGGCGAGCTGTTCCCCGAGCTCACCGTCCGGGAGACGCTGCGGGTGGCGACCTTCCGCACCCGTCGCTACAGCCTCGCCGAGGCTCTCCTCCGAGTCGGACGCCGTCGGCGGCACGACCGGGCGTCGAACGCCGCGATCGACGACGTCGCCGGCCGGTTCGGCCTGACCCGCTGGCTCGAGACCGAGATCGGCGAGCTGTCGCTCGGCATGGCCAAGGTCGTCCAGCTCGCGGCGGTCGCGGTCGCCTCTCCGAGCTGGGTGTTGCTGGACGAGCCCGCGGCCGGGCTGGCGCGAGCGGAGGTCGACCAGCTCGCGAGACGCCTTCGCGCCAGTGCCGACGCCGCACCCGAGGTCGGCTATCTCATCGTCGAACACGACGCCTCGCTCGTGTCGATCGCCGCGGACCGGGTCATCGTCATGGCGGAGGGCGCTGTCGCCGACGATTTTCGCCGAGGCGACGACGGCTTCCGGGACCTGCTGCAGCGGCGCACGCACGCAGCCACGGGCCACTCGTCCGCCACTCCCCGTCCCGAGGTCACCGAACGCCCTTCGGAGCCCTCGGGCGAAGTGGCGGCCGCGCCGGCCGGCGTGGACGCTCGCGGCATTCGCGTGACATACGGCAAGTTCGAGGCCGTCCACGGCATCGACATCCGGATCGAGCCCGCGACCCTGTCCGTGCTCGTCGGGACCAACGGCGCCGGCAAGTCGTCGGTCCTGAACGCGATCGTCGGGATCCGTCCGCCCAGCGCGGGCAGCGTCACCCTGGACGGGGCCGACGTGAGCCGCCGCCCGGCGAGCGAGCTCGCGCGCCGTGGCCTGGTGCTCGTCCCGTCGGGCCGTGGGCTCATGGCGGAGCTGACCGTGGCCGAGACGCTCAGGCTGACCCGACCGCGGACGCGGCACCCGGACACCCCGGACCCGCTCGAGCTGTTCCCCGAGCTGGGCCGACGGCTGGGACAGCGCGCCGGGACGATGAGCGGCGGAGAACAGCAGATGGTGGCCCTTGCCCGCAGCATCCAGCTCGACCCGCGATACCTGCTGATCGACGAGCTCTCGCTGGGCCTGAGCACGGCCGTGGTCGACCGGCTCGTCGCGGCCCTTCTCGAGCTCCGCGACCGAGGCGTCGGGCTGCTCGTGGTCGAGCAGAACGCACCGCTGGCGCTCGGCTACTCCGACCACGCATTCGTCATGAACGGCGGGCGCATGGCCTTCGACGGCCCGTCCGCCATCGCCTCGACGCGGACCGACCTGTTCCGGCCCGTGTTCCTCGACCCGGATTCCGACGACGACACACCCTGAGCACCTCCGCTCGTGACCGAGGAGACCCGACGTGGGCCTGAACACCGTCATCATCGGCAGCGGCAGCAGCGGCAGCGCCCTGGCCGCCCGGCTGAGCGAGGACGACGAGCACGAGGTCCTCCTGCTCGAGGCGGGACCCGACTACCCGGACCGGGACTCCGCGCCGCCGTCCATCCGGAATCCCTACGACCTGGCCGAGGACCACGACTGGGGTCTCGAGGCCTACTTCGTGGAACCCGCCACGAGCAGGAGGACGCTCGGCTATCCCCGAGGCCGGGTCGTCGGTGGCTCGTCGAACGTCAACGCCTCGATCGCGCATCGGGGAACTCGCGAGGACTTCGCGAAATGGGTCGCTCTCGGCAACGACCGCTGGGACTACGACTCGGTCCTCCCCTACTACGCCAGGCTCGAGGCGGACGAGGAGTTCGGGACGGACCCGCACCACAGCGCCGTGGGCCCGGTGGCCATCACCCGGGTCGACCGGGCCCGGTGGCCCACAGCGGTCGTCGCGGTGGAGGAGTCGCTGCTCGCGCGCGGCTACCCCGCCTGCCCCGACCACAACGCCCCGGACTCGACGGGGGTCGGATCGCTGCCCCGCAACCAGGCCGGAGAGGTACAGGCCAACGGCCTCTTCACCTACATCCACGAGGCACGCAAGCGCCCCAACCTCACCATCCGAAGCGGTGTCACGGTGCGGCGTCTCCTGTTCGACGGGCGCCGGGTGAGCGGTGTCGAGGTCACCACGGCCGGCGGGACTGAGGTCATCCCCACCGACCGGGTCGTGCTCGCCGCGGGTGCGATCAACACCCCGCACATCCTGACCCTCTCCGGCGTCGGGCCTGCCGAGGCCCTGACCAGGCTCGGCATCGATCCGGTCTGTGTCCTCGACGGCGTCGGCCGGAACCTGCAGGACCATCCCCTGGCATTCGTCGTGAGCGTGCTGAAGTCCGACGCTCCCGACCGGCGCTACGGGGCACTGGTCGCGCTCAAGACCGCGTCCGCGGCCGTCGGCGAGAAGGACGACATCATGCTCTTCCCGCCGGTGTTCGAGCCGAGTGCGCTGCTGCTCGACCTCGACCTCGGTGAGAGCAAGGCGATGTCCGTCTGTGGGCTGGTGGCCAAGCCCCGGTCGACCGGATGGATCACGGTGACCTCGGCCGATCCCGACGTCCGGCCGGAGATCCACCTCAACTTCCTGGCGGAACCCGACGACATGAGTCGGCTGATGGAGATCGTCAGGCTCGGGCACGCCGTGGCCACCAGCGAGCCGGTGGCCCGGCACGTCGAGGAGGTCCTGTTCCCCGCGGCCGAGATCGTCGCCGACGACGATCTCCTCCGCGACTGGCTGCGCGCCAACGTGTCCACCGGATACCACGCAGCCGGAACCTGCCGGATGGGGCCGTCGCCGGACGACGGCGCCGTCGTGGACCAGCGCCTGCGCGTCCACGGGCTGGACGGGGTCTGGGTCGCCGACGCCTCGATCATGCCGGTGATCACCACCGGCCTCACCAACCTGACCGCATTCATGATCGGCGAGAGAGCGGCCGACCTCCTGGGCGACGTCCCGGGCGAGCCGATCACCACCACCCCCACGACGGAGGACGACCGGCCATGACCACCACCACGTCCGTACCGACCTATCCCCCGCTGCGCAGCTTCGACCGCCTCTTCATCGGTGGGGCATGGGTACCCCCGGCCACGACGCGCGTCATCGGCTCGATCGCCGCGGGGACCGGGCTGGAGCTCGCCCGGGTGCCGGAGGCGACCGAGGCCGACGTCGACGCCGCGGTCAGCGCTGCGCGAGAGGCCTTCGACCGGGGCCCCTGGCCCCGGACCACCGCCGCCGAGCGGATCTCCGCCCTGCGCCGGGTGCGGGAGGCGATCGCCGAGCGCCTGGACGACATGTGTGTCGCGTTCAGCGCCGAGATCGGTGCACCGCTGGGCGTCAGCCGAGCCTTCCACGAGAGCGCGCTGAACCTGTGGGACGACAACATCCGCCTGCTGGAGACGTTCGCCTTCGAGGAGGAGCGCCTCGTCGGAGACGCCACCGTGCGGCTGGTCCGGGAGCCCGTCGGCGTCGTCGGGATCATCCTGCCCTGGAACGGCCCCGTGACGACCGCCTCGTTGAAGATGGCGCCCGCGCTCGCCGCCGGCTGCCCGGTGATCGTCAAGCCGGCGCCGGAGGGCCCGGTCAGCATGATGCTGCTGGCCGAAGCCCTGGAGGCTGCCGACCTTCCGCCGGGCGTCGTCAGCGTCCTGCCGGCGGGACGCGAGGTCGGTGAACACCTGGTGCGGCATGCCGGGGTCGACAAGATCTCGTTCACCGGGAGCACCGCCGCCGGCAAGCGGGTGATGGCGCTGTGCGCCGACCGGGTCGCCCGCGTCACCCTGGAGCTCGGTGGGAAGTCCGCCGGGATCGTGCTCGACGACCTCGCCCTGGACGACTTCCTCAGCACCCTCGTCCAGGCCGGGATCGGGCACACCGGGCAGGTCTGTGCCGCTCTCACCCGGCTCGTCGTGCCCCGGCGGCGGCAGGCCGAGATCGCCGACGCCGTGGTGGGAATGCTCGACGGCCTCACGGTCGGCGACCCGTTCGCCGAGGGCACCGACCTGGGGCCCCTCGCCGCGGAACGTCAGCGCGACCGGGTCGAGGGCTATGTGCGGATCGGGCAGGCGGAAGGCGCACGACTCGCCTGCGGTGGGCGGAGGCCGGCGCACCTGGATCGCGGCTGGTACTACGAGCCGACCCTGTTCACCGACGTCACGGGCGCCATGCGCATCGCCCGTGAGGAGGTGTTCGGGCCGGTGCTCTGCATCCAGCCCTTCGACACCGTCGAGGAGGCGATCTCGATCGCGAACGACTCCGACTACGGACTGTCGGGCGCCGTCTTCGCGTCGGACACCGTCCTGGCCGAGCGAGTCGCCCGGTCCGTCCGCACCGGTCAGATCACCGTGAACGGCTGGGGCCTGTGCCTGACTCAGCCCGCCGGCGGGTTCAAGCAGTCGGGCCTCGGGCGTGAAGGCGGTCCGGAGGGCATCGGCGAGCACCTCGAGACGAAGATCATCTCAGGGCTCTGAGACAGACGATTCGGCCCCCGGCACCGCAGGTGCCGGGGGCCGAGCCGTTATCGCCGAGTCCGTTCGGGATCAGCCGACCCTGTGGGGTGCGGCACGACCACGGTGTGCCCGGAGGCGCTTGGTCTTGTCCCCGCGACCAGCCGATCGCCGTTCCTTCCCGGCGATCACCAGCGCGGCGATCAGCACGAGGCCGGTGGCGAGCTGCTGGGCCCACTGCGGGACGGTCGCGAGGGCGAGCCCGATCGTCAGCGTCCCCAAGAGGATCACCGCCAGGACCGTCCCCCACGCGTTGAAGCGTCCCGGTCGGATCTGCGTGGCACCGACGAACACACCGGCGAAGGCCGGGAGGAGGTAGCTGTTCCCCCCGGTCGGCGAGCCCGCCCCGAGCTGGGCCGTGATCACGATGCCGGTCAGTCCTGCCAGGAACGCCGACGCGACGAGCGCCGACGCCTGGATCCGGGCGGTCTTGACCCCTGCCAGCCGCGCGGCCTCCCGGTTGAAGCCCGTCGCATAGATCCGCCGGCCCAGCGGGGTCATGCTCAGCACATACCAGATGACGAGGCCGACCGCGAGCGCGTAGAGCACGGGCAGCGTCATCTGGCCGATCGGCTGGTCGAACACGATGTTCTGGAAGGAACCCGTGAGCTCCTGCCCGGTGATCGTCTGGCTGCTCGTGCACCACAGGACGACGGCCTGCACGACGAAACCCGACGCCAGGGTCCCGACCAGCGACTCGACCTTCCCGACCACCACGATCAGCGCGTTCACCACGCCGATGAGGAGCGCGCTGCCCAGCGCGACCAGGATGGCGGCGAGGGGGCTCCAGTGGGCGTGGACCAGCAGGAAGGCGCAGACCACACCGCTGAGGCTCATCGTGTTCGCGATCGAGATGTCGAACACGCCCGCGGCCAGCGGGACGACGAGCGTCAGCGCCGCGAGGGCCGGGACCGCGTTGGAGTTCAGGACCTGCCAGAAGGTCGCCCCCTGCGGGAAGGTCGCCGGAGACACCAGGGAGAAGACGGCGACCATGACGACCAGGACGTAGATCCCGCCGTACCTGGTCACGCTCAGGACTCGGCTCACGGAGCCCCGGGCCCGCGGTGGTTCCGGGACGCCCGTGTCCGGCGGCGGGGCGTCGCCCGTGTCGACGCCGTCGCGATCGGGGCTCTTGCGCAGTAGCACTTCGTCATCCATGGACTGCTCTCTCGGTTGGCTCGGCGTCGCACGCGACCCGGCTCGCGGGCCCCACGGGGCCTGCGTGCTCACATCTCATTGATCAGCCTCTGTTCGCTGATCTCGTCCGCGGAGAGCTCGGCGGCGACCACCCCGCGACGGAAGATCAACACCCGGTCGCACAGGGACACGAGATCATCGGTGTCGGAAGACTCGACGATGACGCTCAGCCCCTGGCTCACATGCTCGTCGAGCAGCGTGTAGATCGCCGCCTTCGCACCGACGTCGACCCCGGCGGTCGGCTCCGACACGACCAGCACGTCGGTGTCCCTCCCGAGGACCCGGCCGATCATCACCTTCTGCTGGTTGCCACCACTGAGGGTCTGGATGCTGTTGTCGCCCTTGGGTCCGACCACTCCGAGGACGTTCAGCCACCGATCGGTGAACCGACGCTCGGCCTTTCGACGGAGCAGCAGCCTGCCGAACCTCCTCAGGCTCGAGATGGTCAGGTTCTCCCGGATCGTCATGGGCCCGATGGCCGACTTGTGCACCCGGTCTGCCGGCACGAGTGCGATCGACTCCCCCAGCCGGCGGGAGGTCGCCGGGACCCAGGCTCCCCCGGACACCTTGACCGATCCACTCCGTGCTCCGGCTCGGTTCCCGGTCAGCAGGGCGCAGACCTCCGAGGCCCCCGACCCCGGCAGCCCGCAGACGCCGAGCACCTCGCCCCGGCCCAGCCTGAAGGACACCTCCGAGGCAATGCTGCCGGTCAGCTGCCTGACCTCCAGTGCCGGCGGGCTGCTCGACCGCCCGATCTCGCCGGACGGAGCACGCCGGCCGGCCAGCTTCGCCTCGTCACCGAGCATGTGCCGGACGAGGTCGGCCTTTCCCATACCTGCGATGTCGTCCGTGATCACACGCACCCCGTTGCGGAGGACCGTGACACGATCCCCCAGCTCGATGATCTCCTCGAGCCGATGGGAGACGTACAGGATGGCGCGGCCCTTGGCCGTCAGCTGCCTGATGAGTGCCTGGAGCTTGACGACGTCCGAGTGCGGAAGGGAGGCGGTCGGTTCGTCGAGGACGAGGACGCCCCCCTCCGGGGGGAGGCTCTCGACCGCGATGGCGATCGCGATCATCGTCCGGTCCACCGGCGCCGACCTCGAGACGGGTAGCTCGGGATCGACGGACGGCGCGAGCTCGGCGAGCACGGCAGCGGTCTCGGCGCGGATGCGCTTGTCGGACGCCGCGGCGAGACTGCTGCTCCTCCCGAACCCACG
The DNA here is from genome assembly GCF_039531635.1 of Pseudonocardia ailaonensis. Taxonomy (NCBI): domain Bacteria; kingdom Bacillati; phylum Actinomycetota; class Actinomycetes; order Pseudonocardiales; family Pseudonocardiaceae; genus Pseudonocardia; species Pseudonocardia ailaonensis. The sequence continues at coordinate 301,325 of NZ_BAAAQK010000009.1, forward strand.
ATGCAGGGCGAAGTTCTCGATGGCGCTCAGTTCGAGGATCAGGCTCGTGTCCTGGTGGACGAAGGCCACCGGGGCCCGGCCCGACTCATCCGGTCGGCCCAGCGCCTGGAGCGGGACCTCGTCGTCGCCCAACCACGCCCGGCCACCCGGGTCGCAGTCGTGGTAGCCGGAGAGGATCTTGATCAACGTGGATTTCCCGGAGCCGTTGTGGCCCACGAGCGCGTGGACCTCGCCTGCTCGTAGGTCGAGCGCGACGTCGTGCAGCACGCGGCCACCCGGAAAGGTCTTGGAGAGCCCGCTCACCGCGAGCACACGAGATCCGGACATCCGCTCTCTCCTTCGAAAATCACGTGGGGTTCTCGTCGGGTCGATCCCGCGGGGCGCCTTCGCGGCGCCCCGCGGGGCGGCCTCACTTTCCCCAGAGAGCCTTGTACTGGGCGACCGTGTTCGCGACGATGGGGAACACGTTGTCCGACGGCGCGTTGTCCTTCGTCAGCGCCCAGCCGGGGATCTCGTACGGAGCCGGCGGCTCGCTGTCGGACACCCCGGCGAAGTGCCGGGCCAGGACGTCGACGGTGGCGTACGCGAGGTTGTACACGGGGTAGGCGACGTTCATCGACGTCAGTCCCGAACGCAGCTGGTTGAGCGATGTCGAGCCGGGTGCTCCCGAGTCGGCGGTCTTGACCGACGTCAGTCCGGCCGCCTTCATCGCCGGTGGCACCGCGTCGAAGATGTTCCGGGCGGAGAACACGACGTACTTCACCGACGGATGGCTGCGCAGGTACGAGACGACGAGATCGGGCGCCTGCTGGATCGTGCTGATCCCGATGTTCAGCTCGTCCACCTTGCAGCCCGGGCAGTACTGGAGCAGGGACTGCTTGTAGGCGGCCTCGATCGGGGGCAGGATCGTGAAGTCGGGGATGTTGACGTAGACGGTGTCCGCACTGGGCTGGTTCGTCTGCAGCGCATCGTTCGCGACCCAGATTCCCGCGTACGTGCCCTGGACCGCGCTCTGCTGCTTGTCCTGCAGCACGGCGAGGACGCCGTTGCCGGCCGCTTCGTCGGTGGCGGTCAGGATCACCTGGATGCCGGCCTGCTGGGCCTGCTTGATGTACGGCTCGATCTGCGATCGGACGGCACCTGCTTGAACGATGGCGCTCGCGCCTCCGCGGATCGCCTGCTGCCACGCGTTGCTGATCTGCTGCGCCGATCCGTCGGTCTGGATCTCCTCGACGGCCCACCCGAGGGACTTCGCCGCGTCACCCGTCAGGCCGTCGAGAATCGTGCACGCCTCGAACCCGCAGTTCACCGTGACGAGCTTCTTGTCGGTGGGAATGGGCTTGGAGATCTTCTGGCCGAGCTTGAGCTCGGTGGGCCGGGTGAGCAGCTTGTCGGCGGCGGCTTTCGCCGTGGTCGCGAGAGCGGCCGTGTCTCCGGTCGGGCCGCTGGAGCCGGTCGTGGCGCCGGAGCCTCCGCACGCCGTGAGAGCGAGGGCCATGGCGAGACCGCCGACCAGCGCCGCGACCGTTTGCCGATGCGTTCGGGCATGGAACACAGTGCACCTCCATTGGCGCTGTGAGTGTGAATGGGTTCTTCTCGGTCACCCCCCGACCAGCCACGACAGCATGGCTGCAGACCGAAACCCCGGGGAAAGGCGAAGATCCGGCGCGGCGCAGTCGGCCGCGCCGTGCAGTGAGCCGGACACCCACGACCGGCGGCTGCCGGCCTCCCGCCGGTGGCGGGAGGCCGCGGCCGCGCGTCAGGGACCTAGGATGACCTGCGACTCGAAGAACTCGTGGAAGCCCTCGAGACCGCCTTCGCGACCGAGGCCCGACCGCTTGAATCCGCCGAACGGTTGCACGACGCATTGCGCGGTCGAGTTGATCGAGACCTGTCCGGTCCGCAGCCGGCCGGCGACACGAAACGCCGCGTCCACGTCCTGTGAGTAGACCGCACCGGACAGGCCGTAGTCCGAGTCGTTCGCGATGGCGACCGCCTCGTCCTCGTCACGGAACGGAATCACGACGAGGACCGGTCCGAAGATCTCCTCTCGGGCGATCGCCATCGTGTTGTCGACCTCGGAGAACAGTGTCGGTTCGATGAACCAGCCGCGATCGAGATGGGCAGGTCGACCGCCACCGGTCACCACCCGCGCGCCCTCGTCGCGCCCTCGTCGCAGGTAACCCTCCACCCGATCGCGCTGCCGCTCCGCGGCGAGCGGACCGAGCACCGTGGCGGGATCGAACGGGTCACCCACCGTCATCGCGGACAGCTGGGATGCGGCCTTCTCCTCGAACTCGGCGAGACGGTCCCTCGAGACCAGTACGCGGGTGATCGCGGCGCAGACCTGGCCCGAGTGTCCCACCCCGCCTCCGATGATGGTGGCCAGCGCGTCGTCGAGCGGCATGTCGTCCAGGATGATCCCCGCCGACTTCCCCCCGAGCTCGAGCCCGACGCGGGTGATCCGGTCGGCACACGCCGCCATGACCTTCTTGCCCGCATCCGTACTCCCGGTGAACGCCACCCGGTCGATGCCGGGGTGCCGTACGAGGTGGTCCCCTACCTCGCGACCACCCGGGACGATGGAGATGACACCCTCCGGGAGCCCGGCCGCCTCGATCGCCTCGGCGAGCAGGAGAGCACTGCCGGGGCCCTCGGGCGCGAGCTTCAGCACGACCGTGCAGCCGGCCGCCAACGGAGGAGCGAGCTTGAGCGACGCAGCGGCCACCGGCCCGTTCCACGGGATGATCGTGGCGACGACCCCCACGGGAACGTTGCGGACCCGAGCGCTTCCGCCCTCCCAGGCTCGCTCCTCCTCCCAGGCGAAGCGCTCATGGAGGGTCGCGGCGTCGTTCCAGGCCACGGTGCCCCAGACGTTGAAGGCGGTGCTCAGCGCCGAAGGGGCTCCGAGCTCCGCCGTGAACGTCGCCGCCATCTCGGGCACCCGCTTGGTGAGCTCCTCACTGATGCGGGTGAGGTAACCCGCGCGCTCGGCAGGCGCCATCCTGGGCCAGGGCCCGTGGTCGAACGCGTGCCGCGCGGCGGCGACGGCCTTGTCGATGTCCTCGACACCGGCCTCGGGAACACTGCCGAGCACCTCTTCGAGGGTCGGCGAGATGATCTCGATCCGGCGATCGGTGCTGGGCTTCTCCCATCGGCCACCGATGAAGAGCGTGTCGTAGGACCGCACCGAGGTGTGGTGCGGATCGGTGCTCAGCAGTGTCAACGGATCTCCCTCGATCTTGGTGGCTGCTGTGTCGATCGATCTCCGGCGGCGGTCAGCCGTCGTACATGATCACGCCGCGGAGGTTCCGACCCTCCCGCATGTCCTTGAACGCGGTGTTGATCTCGTCGAGACCGTAGGTCCGGGTGATCATCTCGTCGAGCTTCAGGACGCCGTCCATGTAGGCGTTCGCCAGTCGCGGGATGTCGACACGGGCGTTGGTGTTGCCGTAGAGCGTGCCCTGCAGGCGCTTGCCCATCATCGAGAGGCTGAACAGGTCGAGCTCGACGTCTCGCTGCTCGAGCGGGGCCATGTTCGTGAACACGCACGTCCCGCCCTTGCGGGTCAGGTCGAGGGAAGGGTTCAGCAGGGATCCGTAACCCACACTGCACGTCACGATCACCCGGTCCGCACCGACGTCACCCGGACGCAGGTTGTCGAGGATACGCTGGGCCTCCTCGAAGGATCCGGCAACGTGGGTCGCCCCGAACTTGGGCGCCTCCTGACGCTTGAACTCGACCGTGTCGAGCGCGATGATGTGCCGCGCTCCCGCCATCCGAGCCCCTTGGACGGCGCTCATGCCGACACCACCGGTACCGACGACCACGACGGTGTCGCCCGGCTTGGTGTCCGCCGCGTAGACCGCGGACCCCCAGCCCGTCGAGACGCCACAGCCGATGAGGCACGCCTTGTCCAGTGGGAGATCCTTGTCGACCTTGACGATCGACGCAGTCGGCACGGTGACGTACTGGCTGAAGGTGCCGAGGTAGGAGTTGCAGCCGACGCCGACATCACCGGCGAACACCCGCTTGGTTCCGTCGGGAGCCATGCCGCTCATGCATCCGGCGCTCAGGACGCAGAGGCTGGTGCGCCCGGTGACGCAGTATGCGCACCGTCCGCAGGACGGGAGGAACGACAGGATGATGTGGTCACCGACCTCGAGGTCGGTGACGCCTTCACCGACCTCGACGACGACGCCGGCACCTTCGTGTCCACCCATGATCGGACCCTCGAAGTACAGCGGCAGGTCACCGGTGTCGAGGTGGTCGTCGCTGTGACAGATCCCCGACGCAGCCAGCTTGACCATCGCCTCACCCGATTTCGGGGAGCCCACCTCGATGTCTTCGACCGACCAACCGGACATGGTGCCGGGCTTCCACAGCAGTGCACCGCGCGACTTCATTGTTGCCTCCGAACGATCACCGGACATCGACCGCGTCAGCCGGCCGTCGTGCTTCGGTCCGGCCGAATCGCTTTGGTATCCTGGCTACTGCATCCCAGAGTGTCAACAGGCTCTTGCCCCGCGGACACCGCCCACGGTCGCGTCGGCGACCGGACACCCGCCCTCTCGGGTACGGGCTCAGCTCTCGACCAGTCCACGGAGGACGGCCGCGAGAACCTCGTTCAGCTGGGCCCGGAGGTCGAGCGTGTCCCGCGCGAGGCCCGGCTCCATCTCGTAGAGCTCGCGCAGCGTGTCCTTGGGGCGGGCCAACTGGAAGAGGAACGCGCCACTGCTCATGGCCGCCTTCATCGCCACATGGGCGGCATGCCGATCGACCCCCGAGGCGGACGCGACGAGTGCATCGATCATCGCGTCGTAGGCCTCCGCCGCGACCGCCTTGTACTCGCGGGCACGCTCGAGGCGCACCGCGCCCTCCAGACTGAGGACGACATGCGTCAACAGATCGCAGAAGAGCGGAAGCTCGGAGAGCGACGAGGACAGCGCCTCGGCCACGTCGTCCGCCGGCATCCCACGGCGCCCCGCGAGGATCCGCGCCAGGTTCGCCCGCCAGTCCACCCAGCCGTCCCGCGCGAGCTCGAGCAACATCTCTTCGCGCGAGTCGAAGTAGCGACGGACAGCCGAAGGGTGCAGGCCGACGGCGGCGGTCACCGCAGCGAGGGTGACGGCGTTGACGCTGCGCTCGAGGGCGATCCCCCGCGCGGCGGCAAGCAGGTCGGCTCTGCGTCGCGCCTTGTCGGACGCCGACCGCGCACGTTGCGTGACAGACACATCACGACGGTAACGCACGCCCCTTGACTCAAGGGACGGAGCTGACCTACGTTCCATAACGCATCCAGAGTGCGTTAAGTACGGCAAGGAGCACGTCGTGACCAAGGTCTTCCTCGTCACCGGTTCGTCCCGCGGCCTCGGTCGGCACCTGGTCCAGCAGGCGCTCGCCGACGGACACAGCGTCGTCGCCACGGCCCGCGACCCGGACACCCTCGCCGAGATCGCCCGGCGACACCCCGACCGGGTTCACGTCGAACGGCTCGACGTCCGGGATCCGGCGGCAGCGACGGTCGCCGTCGCCTCGGCGACCGAGGTGTTCGGGAGACTGGACGTGCTCGTCAACAACGCCGGCCAGGGCGACCTCGTCGCGCTCGAGGACACCGATCTCGACGCCTTCCGGCGACAGGTCGACACGAACTTCCTCGGCACGGTGTACGTCACCAAGGCTGCCGTGCCGATCATGCGCAAGCAGGGCGCCGGCCACATCATCCAGATCTCGTCCATCGCCGGGCGCATCGGCAGCGCCGGGCTCACCGCCTACCAGTCGGCCAAGTGGGCGGTGGGCGGCTTCTCGACGGCACTCGCGGCAGAGGTGGAGCCGCTGGGCATCAAGGTCACCACCATCGAGCCGGGTGGCATGCGGACCGATCTGTCCGGCGCGTCCATGGCGACACCTCCGATCAGCGAGCCGTACCGGCCCACCGTCGGGATGTGGTCCGACCTCCTCGCCGACGCGGACACGACGGCCAACGGCGATCCCGCCAAGGTCGCGCGCCTGGTCCTGACCGTCGCCGGCCTCGACGACCCACCGAGGCGCCTCCTCGCAGGCAGCGACGCCTACGAGGCCGGACGAGCGGCGTGGCAGAGCCAGATCGAGGAGGACGAGAGATGGGAGGAGCTCAGCCGGTCGACCGACTTCGCCGCCCCCAAGTGATGGCATCCCACCCCGTCGCCGAGTAGTATCCTGGATACCGGATTCGCCAGCTGACTCGGTCGGACCCCTCGAGGTCTGGCAGGCGACAACGCCCCATCACGAGGAGAGAGAGGCAATGACGCCTGGAACGTCGACCTCCGAGCGTATCGACGCCCTTCTTCGCGGCGACCCCGATGCCGTCGCCGACCCGTACCCGCTCTATCGCGATCTGCGGGACCTCGGCCCCGCCGTCCGTCACAAGGACGTCGTCCTGGTTTCGCGGTTCGACTCGGCCAAGCGGGTGCTCACCCTGCCCACGACCTTGCAGGGCTTCACCTCACTCGACGGCAAGCGCTTCATCGAGGCCACCTCGGGCGCCGACGAGGAACGGGTTCGCCTGCTCACCGAGTTCTGCTCGTTCTACGATCTGCGCGTCGGCGCGACGAACGGGCAGCGCCACCGCGATCTGCGCCGGATCGCCGTCACCGCACTGACACCGAAGGCCGTCAGCGACCTGACGGAGCGTGTGCGCGTGATCGTCGCGGAGCTGCTCGACGAGGTCGACGGCGACGCCGGCTTCGACGTGATCCCGTCGCTCGCGTACCAGCTGCCGTTGATCGTGATCTGCGAGCTCCTCAATATCGAGGCGGACAAGTCGCTGATCCGGCAGTGTGCCGAGGACATCGCCGCGTTCTTCGGCTCGGACTGGCGGACCACCGAGTCCCTCTACGACGCGCACCGGAGCCTCTTCGCCCTGCGCGCCTACATCGTGAGGTCGCTGGAGAGCGCCGATCAGGAACGCAACAGCCCGCTGATGGCCCGGATGCGGGCCGCCCACGAGTCGAGCGAGTTCCCCTTCACCTACGAGGACCTCGCCGCGACGGCCACGCAGTTCGTCTTCGCGGGCCACGAGACCACGACGAACCAGCTGGCGAACGGCCTCCTCGAGCTGCTCGGGGACTGGCGCAGCGAGTGGGACGCGCTGGTCGCCGACGACAGTCTTCTCCCCCAGTGCATCGAGGAGCTTCTCCGCTTCACTCCTTCGGTCCAGATGCTCCAGAAGCGTGCGGGCTTCGACGGCGAGCTGGAAGGGGTGCGGGTCGAGCACACGGACACGGTCATGATCATCTACGCCTCCGCGAACCGTGACGAGCGGGTCTTCGACGACCCGGACCGCCTCGACATCACGCGAAAGGCGTCGAACCACCTCGGGTTCGGGGCAGGTGCGCACTACTGCCTCGGCGCGTCCCTCACCCGTCTCGAGCTTCAGACGGCCTTCCAGGCGCTCCGCACCCGATTCCCGAAGCTCGAGCTCGCCGACCAGGATCTTCGGTGGAGGCCGAACTACATGCTCCGCGGACTCGAGGGCCTGTGGGTCCGTCAGCCCACCGAGGCAGTGGCGTGAACGCCGAAGCCGGATCGTCGGTGGACCTGCCGGACCTCGACGGCAAGGTCGTCCTCGTCACCGGGGGCGGCCGAGGTCGTGGACGCGCCTGCGCCGAGTACCTCGCGCGGTCGGGAGCGACCGTCGTCGTCAACGACCTCGGCACGTCGCTCGACGGTGACGGTCGGAGCACCGGAGTGGCCGACGAGGCCGTCGAGGCGATTCGGGCTCGAGGCGGTCGAGCCACTGCCGACGCCTCGGACGTTGCCGAGGCGGCAGAGGCCGCAGACCTCGTCGGCAGGATCCTCGACGCCGAGGGCCGCATCGACGGGATCCTCTGCAACGCCGGCATCGTGACGAACAAGACGTTCGCCGAGACGGACGACTCCGACTGGGCCGCGATGCTGCGCGTCCACTTCGACGGCACCCTGAACATCGTCCGCGCTGCGTGGCCCCATTTCCGCGACCAGGGCCGCGGCTCGATCGTCACGACGGTGTCGACCTCCATGCTGGCCTACGAGAGTTCACCCGTGCGCTACCCGCACTACCTGGCGGCCAAGGGTGCCGTGCTCTTCCTGACCAGGGCACTCGCCGTAGAGGGCCGTCCCCTCGGAATTCGTGTCAACGCCGTCGCACCGGGCGGGGTGAGCACGGTGACCAGGATGAAGGCTCTGCTGCCCGGCGCCGGTCAGAGCGAGGAGTCGGTTCCGGCCTACATCCCCCGGACGGTCGCGTGGCTGATGAGTGAGGGTTGCAGCGCCGACGGCGAGGCCGTTCTCCTCGACGACTCCACCGTGTCCGTTCTCGATCTCAGCGCACGCCCCCTTCTCGAGAGCCCGGGCGCCGATGTCCTCAGCCTCGAGAAGGCCTACGCCGCGGGACGATCCGCCCGAGCGGAGCCCTGAGCCCGGCACGGAGCCCGTGTCCTTCGCTCACCGATCATCCGACCCGGGCAGGCCGCCCGGAAGGATCCGTGCCGGTCCTCCTCCGAGGACCGGATGCCTCATCTGGAGTTGCGCATCATGGACGATGCACACGGTGCGTCCGGCACCACGGCACGGGGCGTCGAGGCGTCCCCCGAACTCGAGAGTCACGCAGCCGCACTGGCCAGGGCGCGTCTTCGGTTCGCCGTACCCGTCTGCCTCCTGAGTTTCGGCGGGTTCCTGGTCATCACCGCACTCGCCGGGTTCACCTCGGTTCTCGACGCACCGGTGGCCGGCCCGCTGAACTGGCTCTTCCTGCTCATTCTGCTCAGCTTCCCCGCGGTCGGACTCTGCGCGTGGCTGTACCACCGCCACGCCGTCCGGTGGGACGCCCGCACCGCGGAGATCATCGCCCGGACGGGAGAGTCCTCATGAGGAGCGTCCTCACCTACACGGTGTTCGCGTTGGTGGTCGCGCTGACGATCGGGATCACGCTCTGGGCGGCGCGCCGCAACACCAGCGCCCGCGAGCACTACGTCGCCGGCGGCCAGCTCACCGGCTGGCAGAACGGCTTCGCGATCGTCGGTGACTTCGTGTCGACCGGTGCGATCCTGGGCACCGTCGGCATGTTCGCGCTCAAGGGAGTGTCCGCCTTCTTCTACGTGGCGGGCCCGTTCGTCGCCCTCGTCATCCTGCTCGCGCTGTTCGCGGAGCCGCTGCGCAATCTCGGCCGGTTCACCATGGCCGATGTCGTGGCCAGCAGGTTCGGCGGTCGTGCCGTTCGAACCGCGATGGCCGTCAACGCTCTCCTGGTGACGGTGTTCTACATGATCGCGCAGCTGGTGGCCGCCGGCGTGCTCATCAGCTACCTGCTCGGTGTCAACTACGGCGTCGCGGTGGCGGTCGTCGGCGTCCTCATGACGATCTACATCAGCCTCGGTGGGATGGTTGCCACCAGCTGGATCCAGATCGTCAAGGCAGCCCTGCTGATCGTGTGTGTCGGAGTGCTCGTCGTGCTCGTACTGGCACGCTTCGACTTCGACGTCCTCGAGCTGATGCGCGCTGCCTCGGCGGCGAGCCCCGTCGATCTCTTCGTCGTGCCGGGCGGGGCGACGAGTGGGCTCGACCTGCTCTCCGTGGCTCTCGGGGTCGGGCTCGGTACCGCGGCCCTGCCCCACGTCCTGGTGCGGTTCCTGACGGTGCCGAGCGGCGTCGAGGCCCGGCGCTCCATGAACTGGGCGCTGGTACTGGCCGGGTTCGCCTTCATCGCGACGCCGTTCATCGGCTACGGCGCAGTCGCCCTGCTGGGTCGGGACGCCATCACGGCGGCCGACAAGGCCGGAAACCTCACGACGCTCCAGGTTGCCGAGGCCGTCGGCGGACCGTTGCTGTTCGCCATCATCGCCGCAGTCGCGTTCGCCACCATCCTGGCGGTGGTGGCCGGCCTCGTGATCACCGGTTCCGGGGCACTCGCCCACGACCTGTACGGCGTCATCCTTCGAAAGTCGAGGGCGTCGGACCGCGAGCAGGTATGGGCCGGTCGCGTCGCCTCGCTCGTCATCTCGGTCGTCGCGATCGTCATCTCGCTCGCAGCCCACAACACGAACGTCGCCGTGCTCGGCGCGATCGCCGTCGTCGTGGCCGCGAGCGCGAACGTCCCCGTGCTGCTGTGCCTGCTGTTCTGGAGGCGTTTCACCAGTGCCGGAATGCTGTGGGGGATCGGCCTCGGCCTCGGAAGCGCGGTCCTCCTGGTGATCCTCGGTCCCCAGGTGCAGGGACCGGGCGCTCCCTTCCCCCTGGCGTTCCCGACTCTCGTGTCGATCCCCTTGGGCTTCCTGGGCTGTGTCCTGGGCAGCCTCGTCGGTGGGAGGCGCGGCGAGGACGACGACTCGCAGTTCCGGCGGATGCAGCTGCAGGCGGCAATCGGCCGCCCGGCCACTCGACCATGAAATCTGTCCCTTCCCTACGCCGATCAAGGAGCCACCGATGGCATTGGACGACGCAACGTCCCAGTTTCTGTCCGTAGTCGCGGAGCAAGGTGGCAAGCCGATCGACCGGATGACGCCCACCGAGGCTCGAGGCCTCGGAGCGCAGCTGGAGGCGATGTACGGACCGGGTCCGCAGGTGCTGAACAGCAGCGACGAGCGACTCCCGACCGCCGACGGCGGCGAGTTCGGGGTCCGCATCTTGTCGGTCGACGCGCCGCGCGGGGTCATCGTCTACTTCCACGGTGGAGGGTGGGTCATCGGCTCACCGGACGAGTTCGATCATCTCGGCCGGCTGTTGGCCGTCCGGACGCGGTGCACCGTCGTCCTCGTGGACTACCGGCTGGCTCCCGAGCATCGCTACCCCGCCGCGGCGGACGACTCCTGGGCCGCTCTCCGGTGGGTGGCCGAGCAGAACCTCGCCGACGGCCCTCTCGTCGTCGCCGGTGACTCGGCCGGCGGGAACCTGGCCGCGGTGGTCGCCCAGCGAGCCACGGCCGAGGGCGGACCGAGGATCGACCTCCAGGTCCTCGTCTATCCGGTCACGGACTGCGACACGAACACCGCCACCTACGTAGATCCCGACAACCAGCTGATGCTCAGCAGGGACGCGATGATCTGGTTCTGGGATCACTACGTGCCGGACCCCGCACTGCGTACCCGCACGAACGCTTCGCCCCTGCGCGCCGAGGATCTCACCGGTCTGCCGCCGGCCGTCGTCGTGACAGCCGAGCACGATCCCCTCCGGCAGGAGGGCGAGGCCTACGCCGACCGGCTCCGCGCTGCCGGCGTCCATGTGGAGTCCCGCCGGTTCCTCGGTCAGATGCACGGGTTCTTCTCGATGGTCAACGTACTCCCCGGACAGCAGGAGGGCCTCGACTACGTCGTCGGCGAGGTCGACCGCGTCCTGTCCGGCTCTGCCGCTCGACACCAGTGATCGCTCAGCCCGAACCAGGAGACGTCGTCATGAGTGGTTCCCCGTCCGTTGACGCTGTCGTCGTCGGCGCCGGTTTCTCAGGCCTCTACCAGCTCTACCGGTTCCGAGAGCTGGGACTCTCGACCCGCGTCCTCGAGGCCGGATCCGGCGTCGGCGGCACCTGGTGGTGGAACCGCTACCCGGGCGCTCGGTGCGACGTCGAGAGCTACGCCTACTCCTACTCGTTCTCCAAGGATCTCGAGCAGGACTGGACGTGGTCGGAGAAGTACCCGACCCAGCCCGAGATCCAGCGCTACGCACAGCACGTCGCCGAGCGGTTCGACCTCCTCCGGGACATCACGTTCGACACCAGGGTGGAGAGCGCGGTCTGGAGCGACGAGCGGCATCGATGGACGGTGACCACCGACGCCGGCGAGACCGTGGACTGCCGGTATCTCGTGTTCGCCACCGGGTGCCTGTCCATCTCGAAGGGTCCCGAGGTTCCGGGCGTCGAGAACTTCCGGGGACCGACCTACCACACCGCCCACTGGCCCGAGGGGGGCGTCGACTTCACCGGCAAGCGGATCGCCGTGATCGGGACCGGGTCCTCGGGCATCCAATCCATCCCGATCATGGCGGCGCAGGCCTCCGACACCGTCGTCTTCCAGCGAACCGCCTGCTTCTCCATGCCCGCCGGCAACAGGCCGCTCACCGAGGACGAGGTGGTCGAGCAGAAGGCCTCCTACACGACCTTTCGCCAGGCGCAGCGCGAATCCGGGTTCGGGGTCCCCATCGCCCTGCCGACCAAGTCGGCGCTCGAGGTCTCGGACGAGGAACGAGCCGAGCGCTACGAGGCGGCCTGGGCGGAGGGCAACCTCGTCGCCGTTCTCGCCTCCTACACCGACACCCTGACGAACCGGGACGCGAACGACACCGCGTCCGAGTTCGTGCGGTCCAAGATCCGCGAGACGGTCAAGGATCCCGAGGTCGCCGAGCTCCTGTCCCCCCGGAGCTTTCCCTACGGAACGAAGCGTCCCTGCCTCGACACGGGCTACTACGAGACCTTCAACAAGGACAACGTCCGGCTCGTCGACATCCGCAGGACACCGATCGTCGAGATCACCCGGGACGGCGTGCGCACCTCCGACGCGGAGTACGCGGTCGACGCCATCGTCTTCGCCACCGGCTTCGACGCGATGACCGGGGCGCTCGCGAGGGTCGACATCCGGGGCCGGGCAGGAGCCCGTCTGGCGGAGAAGTGGAACGAGGGTCCGAGGGCGTACCTCGGAGTCGCGGTGTCGGGCTTCCCGAACATGTTCACGATCACCGGGCCGGGCAGCCCGTCCGTGATGTCGAACATGATGGTGTCCATCGAGCAGCACGTCGACTGGGTCACGGACTGCGTGCGCTGGACGCGAGAACAGGGGGCACTCGCGATCGAGGCCTCGGAAGCAGCGCAGGACGACTGGGTCCGCCATGTGGAAGAGGTCGCGAACGGAACCCTCTTCCCCACCGCCGACTCCTGGTACATGGGGTCGAACGTGCCGGGCAAGCCCCGGGTCTTCATGGCCTATCTCGCCGGCGTGGGGGTCTACCGCCAGCACTGCGACGACGTCGCCAGGCAGGGGTACACGGGCTTCACCACTGCGCTGCCGACTCCGGCTTCCTAGGGCAGTCCCCCACGTGGTGCCCGCCCGGGCGTCGACGTGGGGGACCCGAGCCGAGCGATCGCTCGGCCGGCCGCCCCAGCACCCATGCACGACGAAAGGCACGCCGACCGTGGACTTCCTGACCTTTGCCAACCGGGTCTGCCAGGAGTGCGTCGACCACGCTGCGATCAGAGGCGTCACGATCGCCGTCGTCGTGCTCGACAGCACGTTCTCCCACGCCGCCTCCATGCGGATGGACGGTGCGTACGCCTCGGCCTTCGCACTGGCGCGTTCGAAGGCGTGGACGGCTCTGAACTTCGGTACCTCGACCGCCGCGATGGCCGACCGCGTCGAGCCGGCTCGAGGCGCGATGATCGCCGCGACCGAACCCAATCTCCTGTTCCTGGGCGGCGGCGACGTCCTCTCCCACGGCGGGATCGTCGTCGGGGCGGTCGGCGTCAGCGGTGGGACGGCTGCCGAGGACATCGACATCGTGGCGCGCGGCATCGGCTCCACCCTTCGTTGACGACGCGCTGCGGCGACCTGCCGGCCTCGATCACGCCCGCTCGCCGCTCGAACAGATCAGGAGAAGTCATGGAACTCGTCTGGAAACGGTGTCTCGCCGCGGAGATGCCCGCCACCTATGCCGCGACCATCCACGACCTGGATCCGGTCCGGCAGGCCGAGCTGTACACGGTCGACGGTGTGCTGGACCAGGTCTGGGGAGTGTCGAGCGGCCGAGACCAGATCGCCGCCGCATACGGCGAACGATTCTCGGAGTGGGAGGACTCCAACCACTGGGTGACCAACATCCGGGTGACCACCTGCTCCGACGAGGCCGCGGTCGTCAAGTCCTTCGTCCTCGGCCTCTTCACATTCACAGCAGAACACCACCGGGACCCACTCCTCTACCGCGGTGAGTACGTGTTCGAGCTGACGTGGTCCACGGAAAGGTGGGAGATTTCCCGCCTCACGATCACACGTCACGGCGTCGCGGGGTTGCCACTCATCGCAACGTCCTTCTAGCCGGAACCACACCGATCACGGTCGGCACCGTCAGTTACTTCGATCATGCAGGGACACCGAGATGGCAACATACGACGTGGCGGCCAGGTCCGCGATCGTGACGGGTGGCGGTTCGGGCATCGGCCGATCCGTGGCACATGTTCTCGCGGCCAACGGCGCACATGTTCTCGTCCAGGACATCCGCGAAGACCATGCGGCACAGGTGGTCGACGAGATCCGCGCGAGCGGCGGCCGAGGCGAAGCGATGGGTGGTGACGTCTCCGAGCCCGATGCAGCAACGGCGATCGTTGCCGCCGCCGAAGCGCTCGGTCCGTTGCGGATCGCCGTCAACAACGCCGGCATCGGTGGGGCCATGGCAGCCCTCGACAAGTACCCGCTGGAGAGCTGGCGCTCGGTGATCGATGTCGACCTCTCCGGCGTGTTCTACGGAATGCGTGCACAGATTCCCGCAATTGCTGCGCACGGTGGCGGGGCCATCGTCAACATGGCCTCGGTACTCAGCTCTGTCGCGATTTCCGGTTCATCGGCCTACGTCTCCGCGAAGCACGGACTGGTCGGCCTCACGAGGAGCGCAGCACTCGAGTACGCCGAGCAGGGAGTCCGCGTGACAGCGGTGGGCCCCGGGTTCGTGCTCACGCCTCAGCTCGAGGCGAGCCTCGATGAGGCCGGGCGGAGAGCGATCGCCGGCCGACACCCCCTTGGTCGGCTCGGTGACCCCGAGGAGGTTGCCCACCTCGTCGCCTTCCTCGCATCGGATGCCGCGTCGTTCATCACTGGTAGCTACCACCTCGTCGACGGTGGCTACGCCGCCCAGTAGGTGTCCGAACAGGACGACCAGCCGCCAGGTACGCGCTCCCTCGTGATTCGCCTCGTCGACGAATCGAGCGGGCACCTCCTCCGTGCACTCGTTGGCCGCCGGTAGCCCCGCCGGGAGCACGTTCGAACGGGATCTCGTGTCACGAGTGGTGTCATGTCCTCGCCTCGACCAGCGATTCGGCCAGCGCATCCTTGGCCGCCTCGACCAACCGCGCGTCGAGGCCGGCACGGCCACGGAGATAGAGGTTCTCGGGCTGGACGGCGGGGAGGTCGGTCCGGGGGACCAGCCCGTCGGGTGTGCCGTCCCCGGCGATCAGCGCCACGCCCAACCCCGCGCGGGCCGCGTTGAGCACGCCGGCGAGGTAGGCGGCCTCGCCGACGACCGTGCTGCGGTAGCCGGAGTCGGCGAGGGATTGCAGGGCGCGGCGGCGGATGGTGCAGGGCTGGTCGATCACGACGAGCGGGATGGTGTCGCCCGGCGCGGCGGGCGTCCATCCCGGCGCGGCGAGCCAGCGCAGCGGGAGGGCGCCGACGAGGTGGGAGTCCGAGCCCTGGCGCTCCCCGATGTACATGGCGAGGTCGAGGTCGCCGCGGTCCACGGCCTCGTTGAGCATGCTGCTGCGGTCGAAGCGATAGCGCACCATCGAGCCGGCGGTCACCTCGCCCAGGGCCCGGGTGACGCGGGGCAGCAGCTCGTCGGCCGCGTGCTCGGTCGACCCCAGGACCAGCGCCGGTCGCGGGCGGCCCGCGCCGATCCGGTCCAGGGCATGGTCGTGCGCGGCCAGCACCCGGCGGGCGTCCTCGAGCAGGAGGGTGCCCTCGGACGTGAACCGGCTCACCCGCCCGTCGCGCCGGACCAGCGGAAACCCGACGACCTTCTCCAGCCGCCGGACGTGCTGGCTGACCGCGGACTGCGAGAGCTGCAGGACGGTCGCCGCACGATGGAAGCCCCCGTGGTCGGCGATCGCGACGAGGCTGCGCAGCGCGACGATGTCGAGGACCCCGGTCATGCGGGAGACGCTAGCACCGCCGATCACGTGTGCTTATCGATTGTGATCTCTATTCGTCGTTGGACACACGAGCCGTCATCGGCTTGAGTGGGTGCCGTGCCCCGAACGCCGCATAACGTGCTCCCCGGACTCCGTCCGGGTGAGGCGGCGTCACCGTGCGTCTCCCTCACGGAGACCGGAGCCCTGCTGACGCAGCGCCGCACGATCGACCACGGCACGGTCAACTCCGCGAGCTGTCGCGGCCTCTGAACGCCCGGCGCGAGCCGCCTGGCAGTAGCTGCATGTCCTGTGTCGGGCATGTGCCCAGCGGGCGCATGCCTCGCCCTGCGCGCGGCCCGGCGGTCCGGCATCCCCGACCACCCCGGGAGCGTGCGCCCTTCCGAGAGGTGTGATCTCGCGTGACTGTCGCGGGAACCGTCCCCGTCGCGTCCTCCTGGTCAGAGCCCGAGGGCATCGCGCCCCGGGGCACCCTGATCGTCGTCCCGGGACGGGGTGAGCACGCCGGGGTCTACCAGCGCTTCGGCACGCGGATCGCCGCCGACGGCTACCGCGTCCGGGCGGTGTCGGACCCGACCGTCGACACCGCGCGTGCCCTCGCCGAGCTGCGGGAGGTCCTCGACGAGGAGCCGTCCGGACAGGCCGGCACCGCGGGCCCGGCTCCCCGGGTGCTCGTGGGCTCGGACACCGGGGCGCTCTTCGCAGCCGGGCTCGTCGCCTCCGGTGAGCTGGGCGACCGGGTGGACGGGCTGGTCCTCGCGGGGCTGACCCTCGGTTCCGGGTCGGTGCCCGCGGACTGGGAGTCCGAGCTGACCGCCCGCACCGGGTGCCCCACCCACCAGGGCCGGCTCGCGGCCGACGCCGCGGTGCGCCGCGGAGCGCTCGCCGATCCCGTCGACCCCGCGTGGGTGGCCCGCGCCCAGGGCCTGATCCCGGTGCCGGTGCTGGGTCTGCACGGCGACGACGACGAGATCAGCCCGCTCGCCGACGTCCGGATCTGGTTCGGGACCCTCCCCCGCGTCGAGCTCCACAGCATCATCGGGGGCCGGCACGACGCCCTGAACGACCAGACGCACCGCACCGCCGCCGCGCTGACCGTCCTGTTCCTCGAGCGGCTGCGCCTCGGCGTCCCCGCGATCGCGCAGCTGGTGGCCACCCGATGAGCACCCGGTACATCGTCATCGGGGCCGGAGCGATCGGCGCCACCCTCGCGGCCGAGCTCCACACCGCCGGCATCGAGACCGTCTTGGTGGCTCGTGGCGCCCAGCTCGACGCGCTGCGGGCGGGTCCGCTGCGCCAGGTCCGCCCCGAGGGCGAACGGCTCGTCGACGTCGCCGTGGCCGGCGGGCCGGACGAGGTCGACCTGCGCCCCGGCGACGTCCTGGTGCTGGCCTCGAAATCGCAGGACACGGACCCGACGCTGGCCGAGTGGGCCTGGCAGCCCGTGGCCGGCGGCCCGGACAGCGCCGCCGAGGTTCTGCCCGTCGTCACCCTGCAGAACGGGCTCGACAGCGAGCGGATCGCGGTGCGCCGCTTCGCGACCGTGTACGGCGCGGTGATCCTCTCCCCCGCCGGGTACCTGACTCCCGGCGAGGTCCTGTCCCCGGCGGCTCCGACCGTCGGCGTGGTCACGATCGGCCGGTTCCCCGAGGGCCGGGACGAGCGGCTCGACGCGATCGCCGCCGACCTGAACGCCGCGCGCCACCTCACCGCCGTCGTCGATGACATCCCGCGCCGCAAGGCCGGCAAGCTCCTCATGATCATCGGGAACGCCCTCGACGCGCTGTACCCCGCGAGCCCCGACCGGGAGCGGGCGGTGCGGCTCCTGCGGGACGAGGCGCTCGACGTCTACGCCGCGGCGGGCGTCGAGCCGGTGAGCCCGACGTCGGACACCGGCCTGGACCTGAGCACCTTCCGCCGTCAGGAGCTGCCCGGCCGCACCGCCACGGGCATGTCCACCTGGCAGAGCGTGCAGCGCGGCGGCGCGGTGGAGACGGACTTCCTCAACGGCGAGATCTCGCTCCTGGGTCGGCTGCACGGCGTCCCGACCCCGCACAACGACGCCGTCACCGCCCGGGTCCACCGGGCCGTCCGCGAGGGCGCCGCGGCGGGCTCGCTGCCCGCCGAGGACCTGCACGCGACCCTGCCGTCGGCCGCGGTGCTGGTCGGGGCCGCCGCCCTGGCGGACGAGCTCGCCGGTCCCCGTCCGCCCCTGCTGCTGGACGTCCGGTGGGCGCTCGGCGACCCGCACGGCCGCGCGCACCACGCGGAGGGCCACCTGCCGGGCGCGGTCTACGTGGACCTCGACACCGAGCTCGCGGGCGCCCACACCGATCCGACGGCGGGGCGGCACCCGCTCCCGGAGCCGGCGGACCTGCAGGCCGCGGCCCGCCGCTGGGGCCTGACCACGGGCCGCCCGGTCGTGGCGTACGACGCCTCCGGTGGTCTCGCCGCCGCCCGGGCCTGGTGGCTGCTGCGCTGGGCCGGGCACGCCGATGTCCGGCTGCTCGACGGTGGCCTGGCCGCCTGGACCGCCTCCGGCGGTGCGCTCGAGTCCGGTCCGGTCCCCGCCCCACCGGCCGGCGACGTGGAGCTCACGAGCGGAGCCCTCCCGGTGCTCGACGCCGACGGCGCCGCCGACCTCGCGGTCAAGGGCCTGCTGCTCGACGCCCGCGCCGGCGAGCGCTACCGCGGCGAGGTCGAGCCGGTCGACCCCCGCGCCGGGCACGTCCCCGGCGCGGTCAGCGCTCCGACCGGCGAGAACCTCGACGCCGACGGCCGGTTCCGGTCCGCCGCCGCCCTGCGGTCCCGCTTCGCCGCGCTGGGCGCCCAGGATGCACCGGAGGTCGGCGTCTACTGCGGGTCCGGTGTGACCGCCGCGCACCAGATCGCGGCGCTGGCCGTCGCCGGCATCCCGGCCGCGCTGTTCGCCGGCTCCTGGTCGGCCTGGTCGTCGGACCCGGACCGACCGGCCGCCACCGGGGGCACGCCGTGACGCTCGTCCTCCCGCGCGGCTGGACCGAGGATCCCGCGGTCCTCGACGCCCGCCGTCTCGACCGCTCGGGGGTGGACCCGGGTGGTCGGCCACGCGCGGTCGTGATCGCCGAGTCCGTCGACGACGTCGTCGACACCCTGCGCCACGCCCACGCCGAGCGGATCCCGGTCGTCACCCGGGGTGCCGGCACCGGGCTCTCGGGCGGCGCCACCGCCGGCGACGGCACGATCGTGCTGGACCTGTCCCGCCTCGACCGCATCCGCGAGATCTCGGTGGCGGACCAGGTCGCCGTCGTCGAGGCGGGGGTGATCACCGCCGATCTCGACCGCGCCGCCGGCGAGCACGGGCTGCGCTACGCCCCCGATCCCGCGAGCGTCGCGATCTCCACGATCGGCGGCAACATCGCGACGAACGCCGGCGGCCTGCGCTGCGCGAAGTACGGCGTGACCCGGGACTCGGTGCTGGGCCTGGAGGTGGTCCTCGCGGACGGCCGGATCGTGCGGACCGGGCGGCGCACCGTCAAGGGCGTCGCCGGCTACGACCTGACGAGCCTGTTCGTCGGCTCGGAGGGCACCCTCGGTGTGATCGTGGCGGCGACCCTGCGGCTGCGCCCGGCACCGGACGAGGTGGCGACGGCGGCGCTGTACCTGCCGGACGTCGACACCGCGGCCGCGGCCGCCGCGGCCCTGACCGCCGCGCGGATCCAGCCCGCGGTGCTCGAGCTGCTCGACGGCGCCTGCCTCTCCGCGATCGATCCCCGGGGTCCGGGCGGCGCCTTCCTTCTCGTGCAGACCGACGGCGCCGGCGCCGCGATCGAGATGGCCCGGGCGCACGAGATCCTGGCCGGGTTCGGCGAGGTCCGCGTGGCCGCCGACCCCGCCGAGGCCGAACGGCTGCTCGCGGTCCGCCGTGGCGCGCTGCCGGCGCTGGAGCGACGCGGCCGGGTCCTGATCGAGGACGTCGCCGTGCCGCGGTCCCGGATGGCCGAGGCCGTCACCGCGATCTCCGGGATCTCCGCGCGCAGCGGCATCGAGATCGCCACGATGGCCCACGCCGGCGACGGCAACCTGCATCCGATCCTCGTCCTGCCCCACGGCCGGGAGCTCGACGACGAGGTGTGGGCGGCGGCGGGCGAGGTCTTCACCACCGCCCTGCGGCTCGGCGGCACCCTCACCGGCGAGCACGGCGTCGGCACGCTCAAGCGCCGCTGGCTCGCCGACGAGCTGGGCCCGGACGTGCTCGAGCTGCACCACCGCGTCCGGTCGGCCTTCGACCCGCACGCGATCCTCAACCCCGGAAAGGCCCTGCCGTGACCGGCCCCACCCGCCCCGCTCCCGTCGAGTTCGTCAGCCAGGTCCACGTGCGCGACGCCTCGGACCTGTACCCGCGCCCCGGCAACGACATCGAGCCGGACTTCCTGCGCCGCTACGCCGACGCCCTGGAGGAGGCCGGGTTCGACCACACCCTGGTGCCCTACGGTTCGGCCGGGTTCAGCGCCCTCGGCGTGGCCGACGCGCTCAGCCAGCTCACCGAGAGGATCGGCCTGATCGTCGCGCTGCGGCCGAACCTGTTGCACCCCACCGCCGCCGCCCAGGCGCTCGCGACCCTGGACCAGCTCAGCCGGGGGCGCGCCCGGGTCCACCTGATCAGCGGCGGGAACACCGCCGAGCAGGCCCGCCAGGGCGACTTCCTGACCAAGGACGAGCGCTACGAGCGCACCGCCGAGTTCATCGGCATCCTGCGCCGTGCCTGGACCGAGGCCGAGCCGTGGAGCCACGAGGGCCGCTTCTACCGCTTCGAGGACTTCGTCGCGGGGCTGAAGCCGGTGCACGGCACGGTGCCGATCTCGTTCGGCGGCTCGTCCGTGCAGGCCCACCGGATCGGCGGCGCGCTCGCGGACATCTACGGCCTCTGGGGCGAGCCGCTCGCCCAGACCACCGAGCAGATCGACACGATCACCGCCGCCGCGACCGCCGCGGGCCGGGCCGCCCCACCCCGGATCTGGGTCACCTTCCGGCCGATCATCGCCCCCACCGAGGAGCAGGCCTGGGAGAAGGCGCACACGATCCTCGGTGCGCTGCGCGCCCAGCGGGCCGGGGACCCCGCCCCGCCACCGCCCGAGAACGCCGGATCGCAGCGGCTGCTGGCCGCCGCCGCGGCGGGCGAGCTGCACGACCGGGCACTGTGGACACCGGTGGCCGCGGCCACCAACGCGGCCGGTGCCTCCACCGCCCTGGTCGGCACCCCGGAGACCGTGGTCGCCGCGATCCTCGACTACGTCGACCTCGGCGCCTCGATCGTCTCGATCCGCGGCTACGACAACCTGAACGACGTCGTGGACTACGGCAGGTACCTCCTGCCGCCGCTGCGCGAGGAGCTGGCCCGGCGCGCGCCGCAGGCCGTCACCAGCCCGCCCGCCGCTGCCGTGCCCGATGCCGCCGTCCCGGTCCCGGTCGGGACCTGAGGCCCGCCATGGGAATCACCCTCGCCCTGCAGATCCTCGGCACCGGTGTGAACTCCGCCGCCTGGCGGCTGCCGGACAGCCACGCCGAGCGGCTCTACGATCTCGACCTCTTCACCGACATCGCGCAGCGCGCGGAGGCCGCGAAGATCCACACGCTGTTCATGTCCGACGGCCTGACCAGCAACGCCCAGTCCCCCGGCGGCGGCTTCGAGCCGATCTCGTTCCTCACCGCGCTCGCCGCCCGCACCCGGCACATCGGGATCGTGCCCACGATCTCCACCACCTGGACCGAGCCCTTCAACCTGGCCCGCCAGCTGGCGTCGATCGACCACCTGACCGGCGGCCGGGCCGGGTGGAACGTCGTCACCTCGGCCTGGGGCGAGGAGAACTTCGGGCGGTCCCCGGTGCCGCACGCGCAGCGGTACGCCCGCGCCCGCGACTACCTCGACGCCGCGATCGCCCTGTGGGAGAGCTGGGACGCCGACGCCCGGATCACCGACCGCGAGGCCGGGACCCGGATCCGCCGCGGTTCGGTCCGGCAGACGGACGTCGCCACCGAGCACTTCACGATCCGCGGCCCGCTGAACATCGACCGCTCCCCGCAGACCCGGCCGTTCCTGTTCCAGGCCGGGTCGTCCGCCGACGGGTTCGCCCTCGGTGCCCGCTACGCGGACGCGATCTTCGCGGCGCACCCCGACCCCGACGAGGGCCTCGACTTCTACCGCCGCTTCAAGGACCACGTGTCGGACGCGGGCCGGGACCCGGACGCGGTGAAGGTCCTGCCCGGCATGTACGCGATCATCGGCGAGTCGTCCGAGCAGGCCCGCGACGTCGCAGGCCGGCTCGCCGAGCTCGAGGCCACCACGGACTTCGCGGCACAGGTCCGCAACTTCGCCAAGGCCGGTTTCGGCGAGGCCGACCTGAGCGGGCTCGATCCCGACTCGCTCATCCCCGCGGACCGCATCCCGGACCCGGAGACGGTGCAGGGCAGGCGGTCCCGTTTCGAGCTCTACCGCGCGAAGGCCCTGCGCGGCGACCGCACGCTGCGCGATCTCGTCCTGGAGTTCAACGCCACCGGCTCCGGGCACTGGGCCCCGGTCGGGTCCGCCACGGAGATCGCCGACGAGATCGAGGCCCGCGTCGAGGCCGGCAGCGCCGACGGCTTCGTCATGTCCCCCCAGCACTTCCAGGGCTACCGCCTGCTGACCGACCGCCTGGTCCCCGAGCTGGCCCGCCGTGGCCTCTTCCAGACGGAGTACGCCGGCACGACCCTGCGCGAGAACGTCCTCGGCCGACCGGCCCGGCACGTCACCACCCCCTGAGAAAGGCACCTCCGTGTCCCTGCACCGCTTCCGTGCGGCGTCCCGTCTCGCCCTGGCCGCCGTCGCCGTCACCCTCGGCGTCGCCGCCTGTTCCTCGGGTGCGGCCGCTCCCGCCGCCGGCGGGGCGGCGGGTACTCCCCGGGCCGGCGGCGCCATCACCTTCGGCATCAGCCAGGACCCGATCTGCGTCGACCCGAACCAGACCGACCTGACCGCCTCGCGCGACATCGGCCGCCAGTTCGCGGACTCCGTGGTCGACGCCGACCCGAAGACCGGCGAGATCAAGCCCTGGCTCGCCGCCGCGTGGGAGGTGAACCCGAACGCCACCGAGTTCCGCTTCACGTTCCGCTCGGACGTCACCTTCTCCAACGGCGAGAAGTTCGACGCCGCCGCGTTCAAGACCTTCCTCGACGGCATCCAGGCCCTCGGCGGCAAGGCCGTGAACGCCTCCACCTACATCGCGACCTACCAGGGCACCACGGTCACCGGCGCGAACACCGCGACGGTGACCTTCGGCCAGCCGAACGCGAGCTTCCTGCAGGCGCTGTCCACGGTGAACATGGGCGTGCTCGCCCCGGCCACCTACCGGACCGACCCGGCGCAGCGCTGCCTCGGCCGCGACCTCTACGGCTCCGGCCCCTTCACGCTCGACCAGTTCACCCCGGCCCAGCAGGTCGTGCTGAGCAAGCGCACCGGCTACGCCTGGCCGTCGCCCAACACCCGCCACACCGGCGACGCCTACCTCGACAAGATCACCTTCCGGGTGGTCACCGAGGCCGGCCAGCGCACCGGCGGGCTGCGCTCCGGCTCGCTCGACGCGATCAACAACATCCCCGTCCAGGACCAGCCCGCCATCGACAAGGCCGGCTACCAGCTGCTCGTCTCGAACAACCCGGGCACGGTCTCGGAGTACCTGACCAACAACTCCTCGCCGAACCTGTCGGACGTCCGGGTGCGCGAGGCCGTGCAGCTCGGCATCGACAACCAGCAGGTCAAGGACACCCTCCTGCTGCCGAGCTACAACCTCGCGACCAGCATCCTGTCGTCGACGACCCCGCTGTACCAGGACCACTCCGACGCCCTGCGCCACGACCCGGCCCGGGCGGCGCAGCTCCTCGACGAGGCAGGCTGGGTCCCCGGCCCGGACGGCATCCGGGTCAAGGACGGCAAGAAGCTGACCCTCACCGTCGTCAACGGCCAGGCCGGCGCCCCCACGCAGGACGAGCTGCGGGCCCAGCAGCTGCGCGCCATCGGCGTCGACCTGCAGATCAAGATCGTGTCGAGGGCGGAGATGCTCGGCGCCCTGGGCACCGGTGACTACGACTTCATCCCCTACGGCTTCACCCGGGCGGACGCGGCGGCGCTCAACATGCACTTCCGTTCGAGCGGCAGCAACCCGTTGCACCTCAAGCCCTCCGAGCTCGACACCTACCTGGCTTCCGCGGACGCCGCCGCGGACACCAACGCCCGGAAGACAGCCGTCGACCAGGCCGTGCGCTACATCCTGGACAACCACGTGGTGATCGTCTTCACCGAGCAGCAGGTCGCCCACGCCGTGTCGCCGAAGCTGCACGACGTCGCCTTCGCCCCGGGCGTGCAGCTCTACTTCTACGACGCCTGGTCGGGCGCGTGAGGTCCCGCCGGGACCGGGGGCTCACCGGGTACGTCCTCCGCCGGCTCCTGCAGGGCGTCGGGGTCCTCTGGGCGGCGTACACGATCGCCTTCGTGGTGCTCTACCTGCTGCCGAGCGATCCCGTGCGGATCATGCTCGCCGGCAGCGGCACGGAGTTCGCGAACCCGGACCCGGCGGCCGTCGCGGCGCTCGAGGCCCAGTACGGCTTCGACAAGCCGGTGATCGTGCAGTACGTGACCTCGCTGGGCCGGGCGCTGACCGGGGATCTCGGGACCTCGATCCAGCGCAGCGACGAGGTGACCAGCATGCTGGCCGCGGCCCTGGGCCACACCGCGGTCCTGGGCGGGGTGGCGTTCGGCCTCGCCCTGGTCGGCGGCCTGCTCCTGGCGATCCCGGCGGCCTTCACCCGCCGGCCGTCGGTGCGCCAGACCCTGCTCGGCGTGCCGTCGGTCGCGGTGTCCGTGCCCACCTTCTGGACGGGCCTGCTGCTCACCCAGGTGGTGTCGTTCCAGCTCGGCTGGGTGGACGTGTTCGACCAGCACAGCGTCGGCGCGCTGCTGCTGCCGGCCGTGACGCTGGCGATCCCGACCTCGGCCTACATCGCGCAGGTGCTCTCCAAGAGCCTGCTCTCCACCCTGCGCGAGCCCTACACCGAGGTCATCCGGTCGCACGGCGCGTCGGAGGCGCGGATCGTGCTGGTCAGCGCGCTGCGCAACGCCTCGCTGCCCCTGCTGACGATGATCGGGGTGATCGTGGGCAACCTGCTCGCGGGCTCGGTGGTCGTGGAGGCGGTGTTCGCCCGGGACGGCATCGGCAACATGACGTTCCAGGCCGTTGCGGCGCAGGACATCCCGGTCGTGATGGGCGTGGTGCTGCTGGCCGCGGCGATCTTCGTGGTGATCAGCATCGCCGTCGACCTGGTGTACCCGCTGCTGGATCCGCGGGTGATGATCCGGGAGGGCGACACCCCGCCCGCAGCGGCGCCGATCGAGGTCGCCGCCGATGTCACCGCCGCAGAGCCCGAGGTGGTGCGCCCGTGACCGCCGTCCTCACCGGTCCGGGGTACGCGGGCTCCCGGCTGCGCACCGGCGCGCTCGACGTGGTGCGCAGGCCGGGGCTCGTCCTGGCGCTCGTCGTGCTCGTCGTCGTCATCTCCTGGGCGTTCGTGCCCGGCCTGTTCGCCCACCAGGACCCGATCACCGGCGTGCCGGCGGACCGGTTGCAGGGCCCGAGCGCCGCGCACCTGTTCGGCACGGACCACCTGGGCCGGGACACCTTCTCCCGGGTGGTGCACGGCGCGTCGCTGACCCTGCGGGCGACGCTGCTCGCGGTCCTGGTCGGGCTCGCCGCGGGCGGCCTGCTCGGGCTGGTCGCGGGGTTCGTCGGCGGCCGGCTCGACGCGGTCGTCATGCGGGTCGTCGACGTCATGCTGGCCATCCCCGGCCTGCTGCTCTCCCTCGCCGTGGTCACCGCGCTGGGCTTCGGCACGCTGCAGGTCGCGATCGCGGTCGGGGTGTCGAGCGTGGCGGCGTTCGCGCGCGTCATGCGGGCCGAGACGCTCAGGGTCCGCGCCCAGACCTTCGTCGAGGCCGCGCACTCCGTCGGCTCGCGGCGGTTCTACGTGCTGGCCGCGCACGTCCTGCCCAACGCGTCCGGGCCGGTGCTGGCCTTGTCCGCCTTGGAGTTCGGGTCGGCCATCCTGTCGATCTCGTCCCTGTCGTTCCTCGGCTTCGGTGCCCAGCCACCCGCCCCGGAGTGGGGCGCCCTGGTGTCCGACGGCCGGGACTACCTCGGCACCGCCTGGTGGCTGACGACGTTCCCCGGCCTCACGGTCGCGCTCGTGGTCCTGGCGGCCAACCGCCTCGCCCGGCACCTGGAAGGAACCCGCGAATGACCTCCCTGCTGCGAGTCGAGGGACTGAGCATCGCCTACCGCGGGCGCCGCGGCGGCGAGGTCGAGGCGGTGCGCGGCATCGACTTCACGGTCGGTCGGGGCGAGCTCGTCTCGCTGGTGGGCGAGTCCGGCTCCGGCAAGTCCAGCTGCGCGCGGGCCGTCCTCGGCCTGCTCCCGGCGTCGGCGCGGGTGGGCGGGCGGATCGACCTGGACGGGCAGGACCTCACCGGGCTGTCCCCGAGGGCCTGGCGGGCGGTGCGCGGCAAGCGGATCGGGTTCGTCCCCCAGGACCCCACGGCGGGCCTCAACCCGACCCGACGGATCGGCGACCAGATCGGGGACGCCGTGCGGCTCCACGATCCGCAGGCGCGCGGCGACGCCCTGCGTGAGCGGGTGGAGGAGCTCCTCGAGCGGGTCCGGCTGCCCGAACCGGCGCGGCGCGCCCGCCAGTACCCCCACGAGCTGTCCGGCGGCATGCGGCAGCGCGTGCTGATCGCGGCCGGGCTCGCGCACCATCCCGACCTGCTGGTGGCCGACGAGCCGACCAGCGCCCTGGACGTCACCGTGCAGAAGACGATCCTCGACCACATCGACGTGCTCCGCGCCGAGCTGGGCATCGCCGTCCTGCTGATCACCCACGACCTCGGGGTGGCCGCGGACCGCTCGGACCGGATCGTCGTCCTCGAGCAGGGCGCGATCGCCGAGTCCGGCGCGCCGGGCCGGCTGCTGCGCACGCCCGCCTCGGACTACACGACGCGGCTGGTCGCGGCGGTGCCGCGGGTCGACCAGGGCCGCCTCGGCGGAGATCCGGCGCCGGCCACCGGGGAGCCGCTGCTGGAGGCCGACGGACTGTCCAAGGCCTTCGCCTCCCGGGGAACCCGGCTGCAGGCCGTCGACGACGTGTCCGTGCGGCTGCACCGCGGCCGCACCCTCGGCGTCGTCGGCGAGTCCGGGTCGGGCAAGTCCACACTGGCCCGCCTGCTCGCCCGGCTCCTGCCGGCGGACAGCGGGCGGGTCCGGCTCGACGGCGAGGACGTCACCGCCCTCGCCGGGGAGCCGCTGCGCCTGCTGCGCCGCCGCGTCCAGGTCGTCTACCAGAACCCGTACACCTCGCTGGATCCCCGGTTCACCATCGCCCGCACCCTCGCCGAGCCGTTGCGCGCCTTCGACATCGGCGACAAGGTCTCCCGGCGGGAGCGGGGCGCGGAGCTGCTCGGCCAGGTCGGGCTCCCGGACGAGTTCCTGGACCGGCTACCGGCCCAGCTCTCCGGCGGCCAGCTCCAACGGGTCGCCATCGCCCGCGCCCTGGCGACCTCGCCGGACCTCGTGGTGCTCGACGAGGCGGTGTCCGCCCTGGACGTGTCGGTGCAGGCGCAGATCCTGGAGCTACTCGTGCGGCTGCAGACGGAGCTCGGGCTCACGATGGTCTTCATCTCGCACGATCTCGCCGTCGTCCGGCAGGTGAGCGACGACGTCGTCGTCATGGACGGGGGCCGGGTCATCGAGTCCGGCCCGGCCGGAGCCCTCTTCGCCCGGCCGCAGCACGCCCGCACCCGGGCCCTGATCGCGGCCGTGCCCGGGGACGCAGCCCGGCGGGACGGCCTGGTGAACGCCTCGTGAGCGCACCGGCGCTCGACCGCACGGATCTCCTGGAGCGGTGCGACGCCGTCGTCGCCGAGCTCGCGGACCTGGCCGCGGGCAACGACGCGCGGGCCGAGATCGACCCGCGCTCGCTCGCCCTCGTGCACGGGGCCGGCCTGCTCACCGCCACCGTCTCCCGCACGCACGGCGGCCCCGGGCTCGGGCACCACGGCGTGCACGAGCTCCTGCGGCGCCTCGGCCGCGCCGATCCGGCCGTCGCCCTCGTCGTCGCGATGACCCTGGCGCTGCACCAGCAGGAGGCCCGCGCTCCCCGCCTCGACCCGGCGTTCTACGGCCGGATCCTCGCCGAGTCCCGCGAGCGCCCGACCCTGCTCAACGCGCTGCAGGTCGAGCCCGCACTCGGCACCCCGTCCCGCGGCGGCCGCCCGGCGACCACCGCCGTGCGCGAGGGCGACGGGTGGCGGCTGACCGGGCACAAGATCTACTCGACGGGTGCGCCCCACCTGCGCTGGATGCTCGTGCTCGCCACCACCGACGAGCCACGGCCGCGCGTCGGGACGTTCGCGGTCGACGCGTCCGCGCCGGGCATCGAGATCCGGCCGACCTGGTCCTCGCTCGGGATGCGCGCCACCCGCAGCGACGACGTCGTGTTCACCGGCACCCCCGTCGCCGGGAGCGCCGTGTCCGGGCTCGCCCCCGCCGACGACCGGCCGAAGGCACACCCCGGCCCCGGCACCGGCATCCCCTCGATCTACCTGGGCGTGGCCGAGGCCGCCCGCACCTGGCTCGTGCGGTTCGTGCGGGAGCGGGTCCCGACCAACCTCGGCCACCCCCTCGCCGAGCTCCCCCGCATCCAGGACGCGATCGGCGAGATCACAGTGGCCCTCACCGGCGCTCGCGAGCTGCTCTCCGCCCTCGCGGCCCAGGCCGACGCGGGCCGCGAGATCCCCCGCGACACCGCCTGGTCGGCGAAGACCCTGGCCACCCGCGCGGCCATCGGCGCCGTCGAGAAGGCAGTGGCACTGATCGGCAACCCCGGGCTCAGCGGCACCAACCCCCTCGAACGGCACCTGCGGGACGTCCTCGCCGCCCGGGTGCACTTCCCCCAGGAGGACACCGTCGTCGCGACGCTGGGCCGGGAGGCCGTCGCGAACCGGGACGACCACAGCTAGATGTCCCACCGTTGGAGGTCGGTGACGACGTCGTATCCGGCTCCACACGGACCCGCAGATGCACAGGCCGGACAGGGTGGACGCGGCAGGGTTCGAACCTGCGACCGCTCGGGTGTGCAACTCGTCGTTGGCGTCGACCACAGCCCCTACCTGCAACGACTGTCACGCTGCCGCCCCCGCTGGTGCGGTCAAGCACCTCCAGCCACCGCAGCTTCGCACCACGAGTGATCCCACGCAGCCTCGGAGTGCGCCCGCCAGCTTAGATGACGAGCAGCAGACTCACTGGCACAGACCGCAGGCGACGAGGCCGGTGCGCAGCTGCTCGTGGATCGCGTGGAGCACATCTGGGATCAAGATCATCCACGCCGCGCCGAGTGCGCCACATCGTCGCCCCAGCTCGGAAGGCGCTGAGGAACGTGCACCTCAGAGCGGCTGCGCGGGGTTTGCCGCGGTCTGTCGCGCGTCGTGCAGGCAGATCATGCGGTTGCGCGACGCCGGCCAGCCCGGCCGATCGTGCTTGCTCAAGCCCTGCACCAGGCAGGCCTCGATACGTGGTCTGCGGTGAGACCAGCGTTCATCAGCGCTTGTCGCCGTGGTCACGCTGCAACGCCTGGGCCTCTGCCGGCCACATGATCGTTGTGAGGACGATGCGGTGGTGACGGCGAGGGGCTGTGGGTCGAACGAGGCTGTCGAGGTGTCGGCGGCGACCGGGAGCATGTCGGATCGGGATCTATGGAATCTGTCGGCTGACGGTGACCAGGACGCGTTCGCCGAGATGTTCCACAGACACGCCCAGAGAGTCTGGAACCAGGCCTACCGGCTCTGCGGGAGCTGGGATCAGGCCGAGGACCTCAGCGCGGCGACGTTCCTGCTTGCGTGGCGTAGGCGCGGCGCGGTGGCACTGGTGAACGACAGCGCACTGCCCTGGCTACTCGCCGTCGTGAGCAACCTGGCACGCGACGAGATGCGCGGGCTCCGCCGCCGCGACAAGCTACTTCGGCGGATACCACCGCCGACACCGATCGACGACCCCGCGGAAGCAGTCGTGGTCCGGCTCAGTGACCGCTCCGAGGGCGGTGATCTCCGCAGGGCGTTGGCCGCCCTACCCGAGGCACAGCGCCGGGCCGTCGAGCTGTGCCTGGTCGCGGAGCTGTCGACAGCCGACGCGGCCGCTGCGCTCGGAATCAGTGAGGCCACCATCCGTTCGAATCTGTCCCGCGGGCGCGCCCGACTTCGGGACGCGCTCACCACCTTGCGCGCACGCCAGGAGAAGACGCGATGAACGATCTCAACCTTCCACCGGAGCGGCCCTTACCCGACGACGTCCGCGCCAGGATCTGGGACCGCGTCGAGGCCCAGATGCGGCCGCCGCGCCGCCGCGCGCGGTGGACACCGATGATCGCGGCCGCAGCAGCGGTCGTCACGCTGGCCGGTGGCACCGCTTGGTTCCTCTCCAGCAGCTCCGAGGACAGCCCGGCCGCCGGCGCCGCGGCGTCCTCGGCGGCGCAGCTGCCAAACGGTTCGGCCGACGCGGAGCGCTGCCACGACGCCTTGGGCAGCGGACCCGACATCCCCGGCGCCGACCGTTGGACGCTCGTCCTGCGATCCGACGAGGGCAGCACACGAGTGGCCGGCTTCCTGCTTGGGTCCGAGGAGGCGGTCCTCTGCGAGATCGCCCCGACCTCGACGACGGTGTCGCGCCCGGCCAAGGTCACAGCCGATACCAGCCCCGATGCCTCGCTCCTGCTGGTCACGGCGGATGGCACTGTTGCCGGAGCAGCGACTGGCGACGGCCCACTGGTTCTGACGGTCACCGGACCCGGGCGGGACACGTTCAGCGGCCCCGCGTATCGCAGCGGTGGCTTGTTCGTTCTCCGCTCCCCCGTTCCCGTCGCCTCGGTCACCACAGGCGCGGGTGACGACCGTCTACCTCTGCCTCCAGCGGCCGCGTTCAGCTCGGCGCCCGTTCCCTCCGGTCCGAGCCTCCCGGCGACCCTGCAGTCGTGCGCAGGACAGTCCCAGGGGTTCACTACCCAAGCCCTGCCACCGGGGACGAGTGAGGGAGCTTCCCTACGCTCGGGCGCCGACGCACTCACCCTCACCGTCTCCGGGGACGATGTGAGCGGCTGCCTGAGCCAGGAGCAGCGCGCCCAGGTCCTGACTGGTCTCGGCACCCTTTCCGCCGACTCCCGACCGCACCTGCTCCCAGTAGCTCCCACGCTGGACGGGCAGCCTCTGGTTGCGGGGACACTTCCGCCGGAGGCGGACAGCGTCGACCTCGTGCTCCCCGACGGCTCCCGAGTAGCCGCACACGTCCGCAACCGCACCTTCGCAGCCCTCCTACCTCCGTCGACGACCCACCTCGACGAACTCACGGCCGTCGTTCGGGGCCACGTCGGGAACGTCCTGTTCGAGGGACAGCTCTGAGCGCGAGGTGCGGCCCCGGGGCACGGAGCAACTGCCACAGGGCCGCACCGTCGTCGTTCAGGCGATCAGCAGACCGTGATGGCGTCGGTGGTCCTCGCCGCCGACAGCGAGCTACCGCTCGAGATGTACCCGGTGTAGTCGTAAGCCTTGTCGCTGAAAACGAACGACCAGGCACTGCCGGTCCAGTTGTAGAAGTAGGACCAAGTTCCGGAGGTCTGGTTGTTCTCGATTTCCCTGAGTCGGTCACTCCAGCCGTACTGCGAGCCGATGTTCACGAACCCACAGTAGTAGAACGACAGGCGGTATCCAGGGTCGTCCCAGATGCACAGATAACCGTACGAGCAACCGGGGCCGGCCAGAGTCTTGGCTGTGTTGCCCGCTTTGCGTGCAGCCGCCTTCTGCTCATCGAATGCCATGTTCACGACGACGCCGTTGGCGAGCTCCACCGTGTTCGAGTCGACTCGAGTCGCGCCGGGGTTCGACGAGATGATGACCTTCAGCGACTCGTCGATGTTGCGTTTCTGCTCGGCAGCAGACGGGCTAACGCTGCCCGGCGCAGCACTCGCCATCGGCGCCGTCGCAGCGAGGGCGACCACCGCGAAGACTGCGCAGAGCAGTAGACGGAGTCCTCGCCCCCAGAAGCCATTCGAGTCAGATTTCTCGCTGTTCGACATTGACAACCCCCTGCAATTCCTTTGCGCGCACGGCCTCTCGGCGATGCCAGGACGATTCGAAGCAGTTCCGACTGTGAGAACTCAACAGCATCCGGAGTGCCCGAAAAATCGTCTATGAGGGTGATCGAACAGGCGCGCGCAGCGTCCCTTAGGCGCTCGAACCGATCCGCCACATGGCGGTACCGGTAAATATCGGCTCTGCAAGGCGAGGTGGTGTTGTCAGCAGCCGAGTGAAAGAATGAAGGACGGGTCACATACGAAAGGTCAGGGCGGCTTGGCCAATAGACCCTCGGCGACACAGCCGGCTCCAAACGCCGACGGCAAGCATCCGCAGACAGATCGCCCGCTCGAAGTGCCTTTGTTGACGGGGGACCTCGAGGGAGCCGCATCCCGAACGCCCACGGCGTCCGGATCCGACCTCGCCAGCTGGTATACCCGCTCCGGAGCCGCGCCTACGCGTCCTCCAGCTCGCCGGCCCGGCCGGTTGTGAGCTGCTCGACCTCGAGGAGGACCTCGCGCACCGCGCGGACGACATCGATCGGGAGTGGCCGGCCGGCCTGGATCTCCCGTGCCGCAGCCCGCAGCACGTGCGCGACCGCACGGCGAAGACCGCGCGGGAGCTCCTGCATCTGGTCCAGGTGCGCCGCTACGACCAGGATCGACTCGGACTCGTGTTCGGCAGACAACGACATCGAGTTGCACCGCAACGGAAGCCGGAGCTGAGTCGCGCAGGCGTACCTCGACGATGTCCCGCATCTGCTCCTCGGCCGCGCACCGGGCTCGGTCGTCGCCGCAATGAGCGCCCGTTGGCTCTCGGTGAGCTCGGCAGGGCAGTAGGTGTGGGTATGCCAAAGGTCGGGTTCGTCGTAGTAGCGGTTCAGCGCCGCGGTGCGGGCGGTGTGGAGCTCGAGCACGCACGTGAGCAGGGCATTCACACCACGTTTGATCCCACGACAAGACCTCCGTGAGGCTTACTCGGGTGTTCTACCTGTTCGGGACGGTGGGCGCGGCAGGGTTCGAACCTGCGACCGCTCGGGTGTAAACCGCGCACAATCACCCTCACAGACCTCCCACCTGCGACAACATTCCCGTTAGGTCCCCCTCCAGCCCCTTCAGAAGCAGGAGTCGATGGGATTTCATGTCATGGGTGGTGTCATGGCCGACGCCCTCCGTGGCTTGTCGCCGACGGCGTCGGCGATCACCAAAGGGGGCGTCGGCGGACACGCGTGGCTCGCGGGCTGACCAGCGTGAGGTCGCCTGGTGAGAGTGGGTTGGATCGCGTCGCAGCCTGTTCCATCGCGGTCAGCCCCGGAGGGGTCGCGAGAATGTCGAGGCATGCTGCGCAGAGCCAGCACCACGGCATGCGCGTTTGGCAGGCCGCAGGCGCCCGGCGTCACCGTCGCCCGCACCACCTCAGGAGTCGTGGACCGCTGCCATCAGGTCGTCCCAGGCCACACCGGGGGCAGCTCCAGGTGCTCGCGCAGGGTGGTGCCCTCGTACTCCGTGCGGTACACCCCACGCTCCTGCAGCTCCGGCACCAGCTGTTCCACGACGTCGGTCAGCGAGTCCGGGACCAGGTACGGCAGCAGGTTGAAGCCGTCGACGACCCGGGCCCGGACGTAACGCGCCCACTCGTCCGCGACCTGGCCCGGGGTGCCGACGAACGCCCGATGCCCCGGCCGGACGGCGAGGGCGAGCTGCCGGATCGAGAGGTTCTCCGCCTCGGCCCGCTCCCGCCAGCGGGCGATCTGGGCGAGCTTGCCGCTGCGCTGGTCGATCGCGATGGTGCCGCGGGAGGGATCGAGCTCCGCCTCCGTCGGCTCGATGTCCGGCAGCGGGCCATCCGGGTCGTACGCGGAGAGGTCGCGGCCCCAGTACTGCTCGAAGAAGGCGAGAGCCCGCGGGCCGTTGACCTGATGGTCGCGCACCCAGCGTTCCTTCTCCTCGGCCTCTGCCGGGGTGGCCCCGAGGATGACCTCGGCGCCGGGCAGGATCCGCAGCGAGTCCGCGTCGCGGCCGTAGTGGGCGAGACGTCTGCGCAGGTCCGTGGCGTAGGCGGCGGCCGCGTCGAACTCGGTGTGCGCGGAGAAGACGACGTCGGCGTGGCGGGCGGCGAGGTCACGGCCACCCTCGGAGTCCCCGGCCTGGAACAGCACCGGTCGTCCCTGGCGCGACGCGGGCACGGTCGGTGTGGCGGTGAGCTCGACCAGGTCCGTGTGCCACTCGACCGCGCCGATGGCGCCCGGCCTCGCCCAGCTCTTGGCCCCGTCCTCACCGGCGGCCTCCCAGTCGGGCTCCCAGCCCGCCCACAGCGCCTTCGCGGCGTCGACGAACTGTCCCGCCCGCTCGTAGCGCCGCTCGTGGGCCAGCCAGCCGCCGTTGCGGAAGTTCTCGCCGGTCCAGGCGTTGTCGGTGGTCACGACGTTCCAGCCGGCGCGGCCGTCGGAGAGCAGGTCGAGGCTCGCGAGCCGGCGGGCGAGGTCCGCGGGGTAGTTGTAGGTGGTGTTCTGGGTGGCGACCAGCCCGATCCGCTCGGTGGCGCCGGCCAGCGCGGACAGCTGGGTGATCGCATCCGGGCGGCCCGCGACGTCGAGATCGAAGACCCGGCCGCGGTTCTCCCGCACGCGCAGGCCCTCGCCGAGGAAGAAGGCGTCGAACAGGCCGCGCTCGAGGAGCTGGGCCACGTCGACGAACGTGTCGATCGCCATGTGCGGGGCGGTGCGCTCGTCCGCCCAGATGAGCTGTGGGCCGACGCCCGTCAGGAACACACCGAGGTGGATACGGGGTCCGGTCACGACTGTCCTCCTGCGACGGCGAAACGGTTGGCGGGCCGGGGCAGACCCAGCGATGCGCGCAGGGTCTCCCCCGGCGGGCGGCGCAGGTCGGCGAGCGCGGGGAGCACCCGGTCAGCGAGGATCAGCAGGTCGACGGCGAGGACGGCCGGGTGGAAGCGGATCCCGTCCACCACGCCGGAGAGCCGGCGCACCAGGTCGACGAGCGACTCTGCGGACCCGACATGGCGGAGGTGCCCGGTGGGTTCCCAGCCGGTGTCGGCGTCGAGGCCGTCGAGCCGGGCGGCGGCCGGGCGATCGGCGTCCAGTACGACCTCGACCTCCGCGAAGACCCGCGGTGCCTGCCCTGCCCGGGCGGCGATCTCGTCGACGGAACCGCCGGCGAGCGCGACATCCACGTCGCCCCCCAGCTCGGCGGGCGCCAGCACCACGACCTGCCCCTGCGGCGGGCGCGGGGTGATCAGCGGGCCCTTCACCGTGAACCGGGCCCCGGCGGCGTCGACGTGGTGCACCCGGTCCGGGTCGAGGTAGCGGCCGGTGGCGACGTCGCGGATCACGGCCTCGTCCTCCCAGGAGTCCCAGAGCGCGCGGGCCGTGTCGATCACGTCCGCCACCTCGCGGCGCAGCGCGTCGGCAGCCAGCGGGGCCGCACCGACCGTCGCCGCGGAGGCGGGGTCGTTCGCCACGCCGACCACCCAGGCCGCCCGCCCCTTCGACGCGTGATCGAGCGCGGCGAGCTGGGTGGCGAGGTGGAAGGGCTCGGTGGTCGCGACGTGCAACGTCGGGGCCAAGCCGATCCGCGACGTGGTGGTGGCGACGAACGCGGCCCTGGTGCCGGCCTCGATCCGGCCGGCGGCGTCGAGCCCGCTGCTGGGCGGAACGGGGGTGTCCGCGAACGTGGCGAGCGTGAACCCTGCGCGCTCGGCGCCGTGCACCGCTCGACGAAGGGCCGCGGCGCCGAGCACCGCACCGGGCGGGCGCCCGGAGTGCCGCCAGGCGGCGGGATGGGCGCCGTCGCCGTCGAGTTCGACGGCCAGGGACAGGGTGGTCATACAACCTCCGTCGGGGCGGCCAGCGGCCGCCGGTCGAGGGCCGACGCGACGAGCGCGACGACCACGAGCGCCAGGGCGAGGCCCAGCGCGAGGACGAGCCCGGCGCGGTGCCCGCCCGCTGCGGCTCCGGAGCCGGCGATCACCGCCCCGGTACAGGCGGCGATGCAGATCGTGGACGAGATCCGTTGGGACACCTGGAAGAACCCGGCGGCGAGGCCATGGGCACCGGAGGGGGCGAGTGCGAGAGTCAGGCCCTGGTTCGGCGCGGTGATCAGCCCGCCCGCCGCACCGGCGAGCAGTTGGGAGCCCGCGAGGACGGCGGGCATCACCCCGGCCGGCAGGACCAGGACGGCCGCCACCGACCCCGCCAGCACCACGGCGAGCGCACCCAGCGCGGCCGTCACCGACATCCGGCCCCAGCGCCCCACTGCCCGCCAGCCCAGAGCAGACGCCAACCCCATCGCGACGGCGGACGGCACCATGCACGCGCCGGCGGCGAGTGGTGAGAGTCCCAGCCACGCCTGCAGCGACAACGTGATCGCCACGCTGCTGCCCAGCGTCGACCCGAACCAACACATCGCGACGAACGTGCCGAGCACGAACCCGCGCGAGCGGACCAGTGCGGGCAGGACCAGCGGGGTCCCACCCCGGCGGCCCAGCCGACGCTCCCACACCACCAGAGCGCCGAGCGACCCGATACCCACGACGATCCAGACGACGGGCGTGCCCGCCCCCACCACGGGCAGCAGTACCGCGATCGTGACGAGCGAGAGCAGCGCGATGCCGGCGAGATCGAGATCGACGCGGTGTCCGCGACGGTCACCGCGCATCGTCAGGCGCCTGACCGCCAGCAGGACCGTCACCAGGCCGAACGGGATGTTCACCGCCATGACCAGGCGCCAGCCCCGCTCCGGGCCCGCGACAGCGAGCAGCAGGCCTCCCACCACCGGAGCGACCACACCCGACAGGGACGCCACCGCCGCATAGGCACCGAGGGCACGGTTCCTGGCCACACCCGTGAACTGATCCTGGATCAGTCCGATGACCTGCGGGTTCGCCGTGCCCGCCCCGATGCCCTGCAGCAGCCTGGCCAGCACCAGGGCCCAGGGACTGGTGGCCAGCGCGCCGAGCACGGCGGCCCCGCTGAACAGCACGAGCCCGCCGACGAGGAGCCGCCCCCGGCCGACCGCGTCCCCGAGCCGGCCGGCCGGGACGAGCGCGAGTCCGAAGGCGAGCGAGTAGATCGCGAGGATCCACTGGATCTCACTCGGCGAGGCGCCCAGGTCCGAACGCAGAGCGGGGACCGCGACGGTGAGGATGGCCTGGTCGATCAGGGTGGTGAAGCCGGTGGCCAGGCAGATCACCAGGACAGTGCGCGGCGCGCCCGTCATGTCGCGGCCGCGATCTGCGCGGCGGCCAGCGCGGCAGCCCGTCCCAGTGCCGCCTCGACGTGCCGGACGAGGGCGAGCTCGGCGATCTCGTCGGCCGCCTCCTCCGCGCGGATCCGGCGCAGATGCTCCCGCCACCTCCGGAGCAGCTCACCCATCGTCGCGGCCGCTCATCGAATCCAGTCCGCCAGGTCCCAGCCGGTGGCCGCGGCCACCCGCGGCACGTCGTCGGCGAAGCGGGGCAGCGCGGCAGCACGTTCCTCCGGGCTCGGCCCGCCTGAGCGACCGGTGACGTCCGGGCGCACGTTGCGTCGCGGCACGCCCGTGACCAGGCCGGTCCCGACTCCCAGGAACCGGCAGACCCGGTCGGCGGTACGGACGGGCTCGTCGCGCAGTTCGCGGTAGCGCAGCAGCAGGATCTGCTCGCGTGGGAACAGCGTGAACAGATGCTCGAGCTGTTCGCCGTAGCGGCCCTGGGCGGCGTAGTGCCAGAAGTGGGCCCACCCGGCGGCGATCCGTTCCGGCTCCCGGTCCAGGGCACGCAGGAAGTCCGCTTCCGGCTCGAGACCGGCGGCGCGCAGGTGTGCCCAGTTCGAATGTGCCCGCTCGACGGGGTCGCGAAGGACCGCGATCAGGCGCGCCCGTGGGACCACGCTCCGGATGCGCCGCTGGGCCTCGAGGTCGTAGAGATAGAAGACGGTCGACTCGCCGCAGAGCGCGCCCGGGTCGGCAGCGGCGAAGAGCGCCTCGTAGTCCGCCCGCCGCCACACGTGCTCGCCCCACGTCGGGACGTCCCCCGGGCCGCCGCCGCTGTCCTGTGGCGGCCCGTCGGTGAGGAAGAACTTCGGTTCCTTGGGCTCGGACAAGAACAGCCCCGGATGCCCGGCGAGGGCGTGGTGCAGGGCCGAGGTGCCGCATTTCGGTGCCCCCAGCAGCAGGAAGTCCGGCATCCGGCCCTTCGCGGGCGCTCGGCCGTCTCCGGGCACTCGGCTGTCTGCGGGCACTACGCCGTCTGCGGGCACTACGCCGTCTGCGGGCACTACGCCGTCTGCGGGCACTACGAGGCAGCGGCTGCGCGCCGCCCGGTCGTGCGTACGGGAGGTAGCAGGAGCTCGGTGCGCAGCTCGTGCGCCCCGTCCTCCCTGGTCCCCTCGTAGTAGAGCCGGTACCCGCCCCCGGGCTGCCCGACGACGCCGAGGTAGCGCAGCCCGTGCCCGGCGAAGGGCGACTGTGCGACGGGCGCGGGGCCCTGCGCCGTGAAGGCATCCGCCGGGTCGGCGCCGCCGTAGGCCAGGCCCGTCCGCTCCTCCCAGTTCTCCGCGGCGCTCGCCCGGCCGTCGTACGTCGCGGCCCAACGGCCGTCGATGCGGAAGACCGCGCTGACCCGCACCCCGCGGGAGTCCCAGCGCCCGGCCCGCGGCATCAGGGCGGTGCCACCGTGCTCCCAGGTCAGACCGTCCGCGCTGCGGTAGTACTCGGTGGTCATGCGGTCCTCGTGGCCGGGCACGTCGAGCGGGTGCACCGACGCCCAGAGGTGCCAGCCGACGCTGTCGCGCACCACGACCGGGTCCTTCACCGCGTGCCGCGCGTCGCCGGGCAGCACCGTACGGCCCGGAGCCCTGGCCAGGTCCTCGACCGAGTCCGCCTCCAGCACGTCGACCCACCAGTGCTTCGAGCCGGGCGTGGCGCACGAGACGTAGAGCCGCCACCGGCCCTCCGGCGTGACGACCAGCGCTGGACGCTCCAAGGACTCCGCGCCGAACCGGTCCTTGGTCACGCGGGCGACCTCGGTGAAGTGCACGCCGTCCGTCGATCGCGCCAGGACCGTGGCGAGGCCGCGCCCGTGCCCGAGCGGCGCACGCAGCCGGTAGGCCAGGTGGTACGTCCCCTCGTGCAGCACGACACTGGGGGCGCCGACCCAGTTGCCGGCGCCGACTCCGGGCGCCTCGATCGCGACGGCCGCGTCCGTCCAGCGCGGGATCGGCAGCAAAGGTGTGGTCACACGTGTTCCTTCCGTGCGGAGCCGGCGAGGCCGGCCCCCTCCAGATGGTCGACGAGCAGGGCGACCGACGCGGCGACCGGCTGCTCGTGGGCGGGCAGGACCAGGTCCGGCCGCAGCGGCTCCTCGTAGGGGTCGTCGACCCCGGTGAGTCCGCTGATCTCCCCCGCGCGCTGGCGGGCGTAGAGGCCCTTGACGTCCCGCTCGGACGCCACCGCGACCGGTGTGCTCACGAAGACCTCCACATAGGACTTCCCGCCCGCGTTGTGCGCCGCCCGCACCTCGTCACGGACGTCCCGGAACGGGGCGATGGCCGACACCAGCACCACGACGCCGTTGCGCGCCAACAGCTCCGCCACCCAGCCGATCCGCCGGATATTGATCGCCCGGTCCTCCCGCGAGTAGCCGCGCGCCGCGGCCAGGTGCGGCCGCACCGCGTCCCCGTCGAGGACCTCGACGCGCGCCCCCGCTCCCGCAGCACCGGCGCGGCGGCGTGGGCGATCGTGGACTTGCCGGCACTGGGCAGGCCGGTCAGCCAGACCGTCCCACCGCCTGGTGCGGGGGTCGGGGCGTCGGGGCTCGGCGGGGACACGGCGGCTCCAGGGTCGTCGTCTCGGGATTCAGCGCAGGTCTGCGCAAGACGGGGAAGCTCAGCCCAGGCGCGGGGTGCGCTGCAACGCCGAACGGGCCACGGCGAGGTGCTGGGCGACCTCGGCCGCGATCAGCTCGCTGGGGATCGCCTCCCCCGCCGCGGCCCGCGACGAGCGGTGCCGGTCGACGAGGGCTTCCAGGGACTCGATCAGGCGATCGCCGATGTCGGTGAGGCGACCGTCGCGGGACAGGGCGGGGTGCACGGGAACGGTCATCGTGAGCTCCGGGGTGTCGGGACGAACGGTGGGGACTGACCCGTCACCGACAGAGCGACGCCCCGGTCCGGCAGAAGTCCACGTGCCGCCGCTTCGACCACGAACCGGCGCACCACAGCGCGCCCGCGAGCGGAGTCGGGCTGGACACAGACGTCTCCCATCGGTCCCGGCGGGAGCACCCTGCTGACCAGGGTTGCTGCGGCGTCGACGAGCCGGGTCTCTCAGCCGCTCCGGATGGACTCCCCCACTGAACCCGGCGGCCCGAACGGGTGTCAAGAACATGAACGCTCAGGTTCCGATCCTCGGGACGGCGTTGGGCCGCACGAGCGAAACGTCCGGACAGCGCGTGGTCAGCCGCCCGCGCGGGCGAGGTCCCCGAACACCTCGAGCGTGCGGGCGCGGTCGGCCTCCGGACCGGAGGGGAACAGCACCAGATCGGTGGCCCCGGCCTCGGCGAACCGACGGACCTCGGCAGCGACCACCGCCTCGTCGCCGGCCAGGATCGTGTCCTCGATCCCGGTCGCTCCCTGGCGGTCCAGCGTCTCGCGGTAGCTCGGCAGGCCCGACGCCACCGCCAACCGCTCGGCGACGTCGCGACGCGCGGCGTCCGGGTCCGCCGTCACACAGGCGTTGACGCCCACCAGGATCCGCGGCGCACGCCCCGCCGCGGTCACCGCCGGAACCACGTACTCGGCGA
Source organism: Pseudonocardia ailaonensis (assembly GCF_039531635.1). Taxonomy (NCBI): domain Bacteria; kingdom Bacillati; phylum Actinomycetota; class Actinomycetes; order Pseudonocardiales; family Pseudonocardiaceae; genus Pseudonocardia; species Pseudonocardia ailaonensis. The sequence continues at coordinate 342,154 of NZ_BAAAQK010000009.1, forward strand.
GGAACCCCGGCCGGGTCCACAAGGTGATCACCCCGTCGGCCCGCTCCCCGGCGAGGGCGAGCATCCGTGGGCCGTGCGCGGCCAGCAGGACGGGCGGCCGGGACGCCCCGGGCGCACCCACCCCGCCGACACCGACCACCGTCTCGCCCCGCACCTGCGCCTCCCTGCCGTCGAGGACCGGGTCGAGCACGTCGAGGAACTCCCGGACGCGCCGCACCGGCCGGTCGAAGGGCAGCCCGTACCCTTCCTCGACGACGAACCGGTGGCTCATCCCGAGCCCCAGAGACAGCCGCCCGCCGGTCGCGGCCTGGGTGGTGAGCACCTGGGCGGCGAGTGCCAGCGGATGGCGCGGGGGCACCGCCATCACCGCCGTCCCGAGCTCGACACCCGGAGCGCGCTCACCGAGTGCCGCGAACACCGTCAGCGGATCCCAGAGCGTGAGCTCCCCCAGCCACACTCCCGCGAACCCGGCCGCCGCCGCGTCCTCGATCTCCTCCAGCACCCTCGGCAGGGAGGCTCCGCCGTGTACCGACACACCGATCCTCATGTCGCTCAGCCGATCGCGCGCCGCCGGTCCCGGGCAAGAGCGGGCTACGCTGTGGGCGATCACGAGGCATGATCGTGGGAGGTCGGGTGGAGCTGCGGGAGCTGCGCTCGTTCGTGGCCGTCGCCGAGGAGCTGCATTTCGGCCGGGCCGCCGCCAGGCTCGGGCTCGTCCAGCCCGCGGTGAGCCAGCACCTCGGACGGCTGGAACGCGAGCTGGGGCTGCGGCTCCTTGACCGGTCGCCGCACCGCGTCGCACTCACCCCGGCGGGGCGCAGGCTGCTCGCCGAGGTTCGGGCGGCGCTGTCGGGGATCGACCGGATCCGGGACGTGGCCGAGGCGTTCGGGCGGGGTCTCGGCCGCACCCTGCGGATCGGGAGCACCCCCGGGCTGGAGCGCCGGCTGGCGGACGGCGTGACAGCGCTGCGGGCGATCGCGCCGCCGAGCGAGCTCGTGCTGGTCGAGGGGGACGCGCGGGCACACGCCGCGGCGGTCGCCTCCGGCGCCCTGGACGCCGCCCTGGTGCGCGGCGCCGGGCCCGACGGGGTCGTCGTGGGGTACGACCCGATCTCACTGGTCGTCCCCACGGCCCATCCCGCTGCGCGGCTCGACGCGATCCCGCCGGCAGCCCTCGAGGGTCTGCGTCTGCGCCTGCCCGCCCGTCGCAGCGACCCCGTCCTGCACGATGCCGTCCTGGCCCACACGGCGGCCGCGGGCGTGGTCCCGCACCGGGGGCGCGACGTCGCGTCCGTCGCCGATGCCGCCCTCGAGATCGGCGCCGGCGGCACCGCCTGGACCGCCATCCACGGCACCACCTGGCAGGCCACCACCTGCTCGGTCACCCTCCGGCCCGCCGACCCACCCCTGACCGTCCCGGTCCGACTCCTGCTCCCCGCCGGAGGCTCCTGTACGGACCTGCTGGTCGAGGCGTTCGGCGGGACTGGGTGAACAGTGGCGGACGCGTCACCCGCTGTTTCGGTTCCGACGATCAGGACGACTTCCAGGCGTCGTGGAGCTGGATGCGCGAGGAGGCGTCGAAGGTGACGCCGTGGACGCTCGGGGCCACGCCGAGCACCGTCGTCAGCTCCACGACCGGCACGTAGAAACCTTGCTGCAGCAACACCTGCTGGGCCTGCGCGACGATCTGCGCCCGCTTCGCTGTGTCCGGTTCGGCCGCCTGCGCCACCAGGAGCGGCTCGAGCGGGCTCTGCGGGATCCGGTAATAGTTCGAGCCGGCGACCGAGTACGAGCTGCGCAGGATGTCGGGATCGGCGCGGGTCAGGTTGCCCCACAGCGCGCTGAAGTCACCGGAGGCCTGGATCTGCGGCGTCTGGGCGATCTGCAGCTCCTGGACCTGGACGTCGATGCCGGCGGCCTTGGCCTGCTGCTGGATCAGCTCCAGCGTCGGCTTGTTGCTGCCCGCGTTGTTGGCGAAGCCCAGCGGGACGGTGAGGCGCTGTACGTCCTTCGCCCGGATACCGTCCGGACCGGGCGCCCACCCTGCAGCGTCCAGTGTGGACTTCGCCTTGGCCAGGTCGAACGCGACCAGGGACGACTGGTCCGCCCACGCGGGTGTGGTCGAGGCCAGGATGCTCGTCGCCACCTTGGTCTGCGAGGTGTAGACGGCCTTGACGATCTCCTGCCGGTTGATCGACAGCGACAGCGCCTGCCGCACAGCGGGATCGGAGACGATCGGCTTGCTCTGGTTGAACGCGATACCGAAGGCGATCCCCGGGTTGGGCCGGGCGAGCAGCTGGTCCCCCGCACCGGTCAGCGGTGCCTCGTCCTGCTGGCCGATGTTGCCGATCGCGTCGACCTCGCCGGCCTGCAGTGATCCTGCCCGCACGCCCGACTCGGGAACCACCCGGAAGTCGAGGGTGTCGAGGTAGGCCTCGCCGGGGTGGGCGAACAGCGTGGATCCCCAGTCGTAGCCCTTGCGCTTGGCGAGGGTCAGGGACGCGTTCTTGACGTAGTTCTGGATCGTGAACGGCCCGGAGCCGATCACCGAGGCGCAGCGGTCGTCGTCCGACTTCGCGACGGTCGCAAGCGACAGGATGCCGAGGCTGTGGGTCGAGGTGCCCTGCAGGAACTGCACGTTGGGCTGCTGGAACGAGACCGTGAACTGCGTCGGGCTCTGCACCGTGGTTCCCGCGTAGCCGGCGAGGTAGCCCTTCGGCAGCGTTCCGCGGGCTCCGATCTGCGGGACCCGGTCGAAGTTGGCCTTCACCGCGTTCGCGTCCAGCGGGGTGCCGTCGGAGAACGTCACGCCGGGGCGGAGGGTGAAGGTGTAGCTCTTCGCTTCCGGGGCGCTCTGCCAGGAGGTGGCGAGCCAGGGCTTGAGCTCACCGGTCTTCGGGTCCTGGTCGGTCAGGGAGTCGACGATCTGGCGCAGCGAGTAGATGGTGTCGTTGCTGCCGACCTGTTGCGGGTCGACGCAGCCCTGGTCGCTCGACACGGCGAACCGCAGGGTGCCGCCGGCCTGCGGGGTGCCGGCGGGGTCGGCCGCGGGTGCGGCCGAGGAGCCGCAGGCCGCGAGCGCGAGCGCGGCGGTGGTGAACAACGCCGGCAGCAGCGCACGGCGGAATCCGGGGATCATGAGGTTCCTTCGGTGAGGTACCCGCGGGCGCTCGATCGGTGCGGATCCCATGGGGATCAGGACGGGCCGGCTTGGACCGACACAGATCGACACGGTGCGGCCGGGCTCGGGGCACGGCCGGTCGCGGCGCGGGTGGGCGGGGACGCCCGGGGCCGTCACGGCCACGGGTGGTGAGGGCGAGGATCAGCCCCGACAGGCCGCGCTCGCCGTGCGCAGCAGGTCGACGTGCCGCCGCCGCGCCCCCAGGAAACCGCCCGGCATCGCTCCTCCATCGTTCCCGGCGTGAGCACCCGCACCCGAGGTCGGGGGGTTGCTGCGGCGTCGTCGAGCCAGGTCTCTCGGCCGCTCTCGATGGTGCCCGGTCGGGCGCAGGAACTCTAAGCGATTCGTCCGGTCCTGCGTCAATGTCTCGCCGACGAATGTGACCCGCGCCGCTAGTGCGTGTAGACGATCTTCCCGCGGGCGTGGCGGGTCTCGCTGAGGGCGTGCGCGGCCGCGGCCGCGGCGAGCGGGAAGGTCCCCGCGATGGGAATTCGCAACCTGCCTGCGGCCGCGAGGGCGACGGCGTCCGCGAGCCCGTGCTCCGCGAAGGGATCGGCGCCCGCGCCGAGTGCCGCGCCCGTCTCGTCCGCCGGCGCACCGTGGGACATGTGGACGCCGTGGGCGGCCGCGTCGAAGTCGGCGATCGTGACGACGCGGGCCGGGTCCCCCGCGATGACGACGAGCTCCGGTAGTGCCCCGCCGGCGCAGTCCGCCACCGCATCCACCGCGTCGGGAACCAGCGCCCGGACCCGATCGGCCAGGCCGGGGCCGTAGGTGGTCGGGATCGCGCCGAGGGAGCGCAGGAAATGGTGGTTGTGCTCCCCGGCGGTCCCGACGACCTGGAGGTCACGCGCGACCGCGACCTGGACGACCACCGAACCGGTCCCGCCCGCGGCGCCCTGGACCAGCACGGTCCCTCCGGTCGGCACCGCGAGCCGGTCGAGCACCCGGGTGGCCGTCTCGACGGCACCCGCGGCTCCACCCGCCTCCTCCCAGCTCCACGACGGCGGCTTCGGCGCCCAGACGGCCAGCACCACGTGATCGGCGTTCGCGGCGCGCCGCGTCATGGTGCTCATGCCGAACACCTCGGCCCCCGGCACGATCCCCTCCACACCGTCACCGACCTCGTCCACGACGCCGGCGGCGTCGAATCCCGTCAGGTAGGGGAACGACACGGGCACGAGGTCCCGGAGCCGGCCGGAGCGGATCAGCGTCTCCCCCGGCGACAGCCCGGAGGCGCGCGTGGCGATGCGGATCTCGCCGGGCCCGGCGTGCGGCTCCTCGACCTCGGCGACATGCACGACCTCAGGTGGCCCGTAGCGGGTGAAGAGCGAGAGACGTGTGCAGCGAAGTGAGGCGATCGGACGCCCGGGACAACCGCGAGCGGATCCTCACGGTGGCGCGCGCGGCCTTTGCCGGCGAGGGCCTCGACGTGCCGATCCGGAAGATCGCCCGGTGGGCGGGGCTCGGCCCGGCGACCGTCTACCGGCACTTCCCGTCCAAGAAGGACCTGCTCGCCGCCGCGTTCGCTGAGTCGATGGCCACCTGCTCGACGATCGTCGAGGAGGGGCTAGCCGCAGCCGATCCCTGGGACGGCTTCTGCCGGGTCGTCGAGCGGCTGATGGAGGTCCACGCGCTCGACCGCGGGTTCTCGCGGGCCTTCACCTCCCGGGTTCCCAAGACGACCACCTGGTTCGCCGAGGGCCGCGACCGCACCCTGCGCCTGACGCTCGAACTGGTGCGGCGGGCCAAGGACCCCGGCGACCTGCGCGACGACTTCGTGCTGGAGGACATCGTCCTGGCACTGATGGCGAACTCCGGGATTCGCGCCGAGTCCCCCGCCGCGGGCGCCGCCGCCTCCCGCCGGCTCACCGCGTTCATGATCAGCTCCTTCCGCACCGAGCCGGAACCCGCACCCCTCCCCCCACCCGCCCGTCTCCTGCTCGCACCGCGCTGACGGCGGCTCAGCCGCGTCGTGCGAAGGCGCGCAGTGCCCGGAGGAAGTCGACCTTCCGGAAGCCCGGCCAGTTCGCGTCGCAGAAGTGCAGACGGGCACGCGCCGACTGCCACAACAGGAATCCCGAGAGCCGCTGCTCCCCGCTGGTGCGGATCACGAGGTCGGCTTCGGGACGCCCGGCTGTGTACAGGTGGGCGGCGATCTCCTCCTCGGTGATCCGCCCCGCCAGCTCCCGGAGATCGCCGCCGCGCGCGGCCTCGTCGTGGAGCAGGGACCGTAGGGCGTCGACCACCTCGATCCGACCGTCATAACCGATGGCGATCGTCACCTCGGAGCCGGACGCCAGGTGGCTCGTCCGGTCCTCGGCCAGCTTGAGTGCGTGGCGGGTCGAGTCCGGGAGCAGGTCGAGCCGGCCCGCCAGGTGCACCCGCCACACCCCGTCCGGCCGGGCCAGCCGCCCGGCGACCACGGTCTCGACCACGTGCAGCAGGTGCCCGACCTCGGCCGCGTCGCGCTTGCGCAGGTTGTCGACGGAAGCGACGTAGACCGTGACCTGCCCGATCCCCCACTCCCGGCACCACCCGAGCACCGCCTCGACGTGCTCCGCACCGGCGCGGTGACCGAGGTTGGGATCGACGAGACCCTGCGCCCGGGCCCACCGGCGGTTGCCGTCCATCACCAGGCCGACGTGCCGGGGGCGCGGCCCACCGCTCAGCGCGCGGCCGAGCCACCACTCGTAGATCCGGTGCACGGGATGCATGGCGGCCCAGGGTATCCGGGCCCGAACTCGATCGACAACGGACGACCGGCGCCGCAGGCTGGCCACGATGACCTCCAGTGACGTGTGGGACGACCCGACCGCCGAGCGCTACGACGCCGACTCCGCCGAGATGTTCGCGCCCGGGGTCCTCGATCCCGCCGTCGATTTCCTGGCGGCGCTCGCGGGTCCCGGGCCGGCGCTGGAGTTCGCGGTGGGTACCGGGCGGGTGGCGCTCCCGCTTGCCGCCCGCGGCATCCCCGTCTCCGGCATCGAGCTCTCCGCACCGATGGTGGAGCGGTTGCGCCGCAAGGCCGGTGGGCCTTCGGTGCCCGTCCTCGTCGGGGACATGGCGACCTCCCGCGCACCCGGCCGGTACTCGCTCGTCTATCTGGTGTGGAACAGCATCGCGAACCTGCGGACCCAGGACGAGCAGGTGGAGTGCTTCCGCAACGCCGCGCGCCACCTCGCTCCGGGCGGGCGGTTCGTGATCGAGCTCTGGGTGCCCCCGTTGCGCCGGTTGCCGCCCGGTCAGCTCGCGGTGCCGTTCGCCGTCGGCGACGAGCACCTCGGCATCGACACCTACGACCTGGTCACCCAGAGCTCGGTCTCCCACCACTACCGGCGCCGCCCCGATGGCACGCTCACCCACTCCGCCGGCCGCTTCCGCTACATCTGGCCCTCCGAGTGCGACCTCATGGCCCGCCTCGCCGGGCTGGAGCTCGCGGAGCGGGTGGCGGACTGGGACCGCAGCCCGTTCACCTCCGAGAGCGAGAGCCACGTGTCGGTGTGGCGGCTGCCGAGCGCCGCTACCGGCCGTCGTGGGTGACGTGGCGATGGGCCACCTTCCAGCCGCCACCCAGGCGAACCAGCCGGTCGGTGCAGTCCGTGCTGAGGTGCAGGCTCGCGCCCCCGCCCGCCGGAGTCTCCACGACGAGTGCGTAGTAGCGGGTCAGCACGTCGCCGTCGGGCTGGGGATCGGCGGCCAGCATGCCCAGCCAGTGCCGGCGCGTGATCCCCGAGGCCGACTGCCGGGCGACCGCACCCCGGAGACCGGCGGCGATCGCCTCCCGCCCCTCGCGCGGGGGCTTGCCGTCCTGGCCGAACACGGCGTCGTCGGTGAACGTGTCCGCCCACCGGTCTGCCTGGCCCTCGTCGAGCAGGCGCATCTGTCGCGCGTAGAACTCGCTGATGTCGGCGTGCAGGGCAGTCACCGCGCCCCCTTCCCCAGCAGCTCCCGTGCGTGCCCGAGGGTGGTCAGGGAGTTCTTGCTCAGAGCGGTGCGCACATAGGCGAGGGCGTCGGCCGGCCCGGCGTCCGGCCCGAGGATCTCCGTGACGCGTTCCGGCCGCACGGTGATCACGTGCCGGGACGAGGCGAGCACCCCGCCCCCGACGGCGCGGAAGGTCCATTCGCCGAGGTGCAGGCTCAGCAGCGCGGGCAGCTCGGTCTGCTTGTAGACGATCCGGTCCGGACCCAGCACGACGCGCGCGGAGCGGGTGTGATGGGTCGAACCGTCGGGTGCGCGGGTCTCCAGACCGAGCCACTGTAGGCCGGGCGTCGTCTCGATCAGCTCCACCCTGGCCACGTGCGGCAGCCGCTCCGGCCATGCGTCCGCTCGGTCGACGAAGGCGAAGACCTCGGCCGGGTCCTCGAGCCCCTCGACGAGGACGCTGTCGGTGAAGTCCGCGGAGAGTGAGTCGGCTCCGTGCTCGGCCGCGCTGCGCAGCGCGCCGAGCTCGCTGGTGCTGTTGCGCTCCACCGCTTCCTCGATCCATCGCACCGCATCGGGGTCGTCGCCCACCGCCGCGAAGTCGTGGGTGAGGGTCACCGTGCTGCCACCACCCTCGCGTCCGGTGACGATCCACTCCCCCGCCATCCCTGCGACCGGCGCCTGCGAGACGTCCTGGCGGAACCGGACCCGGAGCGCGCCGGCGTCGAGCTCCCGCCGCGAGGTCCACGTCTTGATCTCGCCGTTGGCGGTGGCCCAGAGCCGCAGACGCTCCTGCGCGCGTCCGGCCCCGTCCGGCGCGGGTGGCTCCAGGAGCTCGACGTGCAGTGTCGGAGGGAAGATCCGCGGCCAGTTCCGCACGTCGGCGACCAGTGGGTACACCCGCTCGGGCGGGGCATCGATGTCCAGGACGTGCTCGGTGTGGTGGGTGAGGGCGATCGCGGGCGTGCTCATGGGCGCTCCTTCGAGGGGGCCGGGTCAGAAGTTGCCGGTCAGAAGTTGCCGAGGCCACCGCAGACGTTCAGGGCCTGGGCCGTGATCGACGCGGCGGTGTCCGTGACGAGGTAGCCGACGAGCCCAGCCACCTCCGCGGGGGTGGAGTAGCGGCCGAGCGGGATCTTGGAGCTGAAGCGCCCCAGCACCTCGTCGGTGGTGATGCCCCACGCCTCGGAGTAGCCGGCCCGCACACGTTCGGCCATGGGCGTCTCGACGTAGCCGGGGCAGACCGCGTTGACGGTGATCCCCCGCGGGGCGAGCTCGTTGCCCAGCGCCTTGGTGAACCCGACGACCCCGTGTTTCGACGCCGAGTAGGGCGCGCCGAGCACGACGCCCTGCTTGCCCGCCGTGGAGGCGATGTTGATGACGCGTCCGGTGCCGCGCTCGAGCATGCCGCCCGCCGTCAGCACCTCCCGGGTCACATAGAACACGCTGTTCAGGTTCGTGTTGATCACATCGAGCCAGAGGTCGTCCGGGATCTCGGCAGTGACGCCGCCGCCGGTGCGGCCCGCGTTGTTGACCAGCACGTCGATCGGGCCGTAGCGGGCGACGGCCGCAGCGACCAGGGCCCGCACGTCGCCGGGCACCGACACGTCGGCGCGCGCGCCGTCGGCGTCGAAGCCCTCGCCGCGGAGCTCCTTGAGGACGGCTTCGAGGCGGGCCTCGTCCCGGGCGCAGCCGAAGACGCGGTAGCCGCGCTCGGCGAGCAGCCGGGTCGTGGCCAGGCCGATACCGCTCGTCGATCCCGTGACCAGTGCGGTGGGTGCGGACATGTCTCCTCCGGATCAGGTGGGGTTGTTCGCGAGGTCGAGGAACCGCCGCGGGGTGCCGGCCTCGGCGACCAGCTCGTCCGCGAGGACGATCCCGAAGCGGCGCTGCACCTCCGCAGCCGTCTCGAGCAGCGCGAGCGAGTCGTAGCCGAGGTCGGGGAAAGGCACGTCGAGGACTTCGCCGTCGAGGTCGACGCCCTCGTCTGCGCCGGCCGCGGTGCGCAGTGCGTCGATCAGGTCGGCGAGCCGGAGCGTGCGGGAGGGTGCGGTCATGGTCGTTCTCCTTCGGTGGTGAGGACGAGTGCGGCGTTGAACCCACGGACTCCGCGGGCCAGCACCACTGCGGTGCGCAGCTCGGCCTGTCGGGGGCCGTCGCGGACGAGGTCGAGGCCGTACTCATCCGGCACGTCGACGACCGCGGTCGTCGCAGGGATCACGTTGTTGCGCAATGCAAGCAGTGCGGTCGCGGCGTCGAGGGCCGAGCCACCCGAGGCGAGCCGGCCGGTCAGCGTCTTGGGCGCGGTGACCGGCACCCCGTTCGGCCCGAACACGGCGCGCAGCGCGGCGGCCTCGGCCGCGTCCTCCTCCGGGACGCCTGCGGCGTCGGCGAAGACGACGTCGACCTCCGCGGGTCCGATCCCGGCGTCGGTGAGCGCCATCTCGACAGCCCGGCGAAGTCCCGGTTCGCGGCCGCTCCCGGGTCGCGGGTCGAAGGTGGACGCCGTGCCCGCGATGGTGCCGTACACGGGAGCGCCCCGAGCCGCGGCGGTGTCGGCCCGTTCGACGACAAGCAGGGCTCCGCCCTCCCCTGCGACGGCCCCCGAGGCGTCGGAGTCGAAGGGGCGGAAGGCGAGTGCCGGATCGTCGCGGTGGCTGAGCCGGCCGCCGGCGAGCAGCGCCGTCCAGCCCCACGGGCACACGGGTGCGTCCACGGCCCCGGCGACAACCAGTTCCGAGCCTCGGCGCAGCAGCCGCCGCGCCTGGGCCAGCGAGTCCAGCCCGCCGGCCTGTTCGGTCACGAGGACGCCGCTGGGTCCACGCAGCCCGTGCCGGATCGAGATCTGGCCGGTGTTCACCGCGTAGAACCAGGCGAAGGACTGGTAGGCGCTGACGTGCGTGCTGCCCAGGCTCCACAGCTTCTGCAGCTCGCGCTGACCGAACTCGAAGCCGCCCGCGCTGTTGGCCGTCACCACGCCGGCAGCGAAGTCCCCCAGGCGTTCCGGGCTGATCCGGGCGTCCGCGAACGCCCAGTCCGACGCGGCGAGGGCCATCCGGGTCAGGTGGTCGGTCTGCGGCAACAGCCGGCTCGGCACGTGCTCGGCCGCGTCGAAGCCGTGCACCTCACCGGCCAGGCGAGCCGGGTAGGAGCTCGCGTCGAAGCGGGCCACCGGGCCGATGCCCGACCGACCGGCCAGTGTGGACTCCCAGTGTCGATCGGCCCCGAGCCCGGTCGGTGCCACCACACCCAGCCCCGTGACCACCGCCGCCGTCATGCCGCACGCTCCGGCGCGGTCAGCACGACCGCCGACTGGAAGCCGCCGAAGCCGCTACCGACGGACAGGACGGCAGGCAACCGCCGTTCGCGAGCCTCGAGCGGCACGTAGTCCAGGTCGCACTCGGGATCGCGCTCGTGCAGGTTGGCCGTGGGTGGCACCACGCCGTGGCGGATCGCGAGAGCACAGGCCGCCAGCTCGATGGCCCCGATCGCGCCGAGCGAATGACCGACCATCGACTTGATCGAGCTCATCGGGGTGCGGAAGGCGTGCTCGCCGAGGCTGCGCTTCACCGCCGCGGTCTCGTGCCGGTCGTTCTGCCGGGTCCCGGAGCCGTGCGCGTTGACATAGGCGATCTCGGTGGGATCCACCCGGGCGTCGGCGAGCGCGACGTCGATGGCCTCGGACATCTCGCGGCCGTCCGGTCGCAGACCCGTCATGTGGTAGGCGTTGCTGCGGGTCGCGTGCGCGGCCAGCTCGGCGTAGATCGGGGCGCCGCGGCGCAGGGCATGGTCGCGGTCCTCCAGGACAAGGGTCGCGGCTCCCTCGCCGAGCACGAACCCGTTGCGGCTCAGGTCGAAGGGCCGGGAGGCGTGGGCCGGGTCGTCGTTGCGTGGCGAGGTGGCCTTGATCGCGTCGAAGCAGGCCACCGTGATCGGCGAGATCGGTGCGTCCGTCGCCCCGGCCAGCACGACATCGGCGCTTCCCTCGCGGACCAGGGCGGCGGCGTGCCCGACGGCGTCGAGCCCCGATGTGCACCCCGCCGAGACGATCCCGACGGGACCCTCGGCGCCGGTGTCCCAGGCCACCTCGGCGGCGATGGAGCTCGGCACGAAGTAGTCGTGCAGGTAGGAGACGGCAAAGGTGTGGTCGACCGTCCACTCCCGGCCGGAGTCGCTCACGACCGCGTACTCGGCATCGAGTCCGGTGGTGCAACCGACGGCTGTCCCGAGCTGGACGCCCACGCGTCCGGGATCGAGGCTCCCGAGCTCCAGACCGCTGTCGCGCAGCGCTTCCCGGGTCGCGGCGAGGGCGAACTGCGCCGCGCGGTCCAGCCGACGGACCTGCCGCGGGCCGAAGCCGTGCGAGGCGGGATCGAAGTCGCACTCCGCCGCGATCCGCGACCGGTACCCCGTCGCGTCGAACAGGCTGATCGCGCGGGTCGCCGTCGCCCCCGAGGTCAGGAGCTTCCAGAACGCCGCCGCACCGATCCCCCCGGGCGCGATCACGCCCAGTCCCGTCACCACCACTCGGCCGCTCGCCATTCCCTGCTCCTCCCGACGACTGCTCCGACGATCGCCCGGCCGGCTGGAGAGGGATCCGCGCGCCGCTGGAGCCCGGCTCGACCCGTCCCGCTCCATCCACCGTCGACGTCCGCTCCAGCACCGGAGCGGACGGTGGGCCTCCGGAGGGGCGTTGCGGCAGACGAGGAGGCACACGATGACCGTCGGCGCAGGGGTTCTGGAGGGCCGAACCGCTCTCGTGGTCGGTGGGGTCCGCGGGATCGGGAGGGCGATCACCGAGGGGCTGCTCGACGCGGGGGCCGCGGTCGTCGCCACGTCCCGCGACGCCCCTCCGACCGACCTGGCGCACCACAGGCTCGGGTTCGGGTCGCTGGACGTCCGCGACCCGGAGTCGGTCCGCCTCGGCATCGACGCGGCGGCCACCGTGCTCGGGAGGCTGGACGTCGTCGTGGTGGTCGCCGGGATCAGCAGGCCCGGCCCGGTCGACTCGGCGTCACCGCAGGACTGGCAGGAGGTGTTGTCCACCAACGTGATCGGGACGGCGTTGGTGGTGCGCGCCGCGGTCCCGCATCTGACCGCCGCAGGCGGCGGGCGCATCCTGACGCTCTCCTCGGCACTGGCTACCCGGATCACGCCGGGGGCCGCCTCCTACTCGGCGGCGAAGGCCGCCATCGAGGCGTACACCCGGGTCGCCGCGGCGGAGCTGGCTCCGCGGGGGATCCTCGTCAACTGCCTGGCCCCGGGCTTCATCGACGCCGGGATGGGCAGGGAGCTCGCCGCGAACGAGGTCGTCTGGCAGCGGTATGCGCCGAAGCTGTCCGCCGGCCGGCTGGGCACGGCGGAGGAGGTGGCCGCGGCGGCGGTCTTCCTGGCCGGGCCCGGGAGCGCCTACGTCGGAGGCCACGTCCTCGAGGTCAACGGCGGCCTCGTCTGGTGACCGGCGCCTCACCCGGACGAGGCATGGGTCACGCCTCGTTGTGACCCTCGGTGGCGATCGGTAACCTCCTGAAACGGTCCCGCGGCGTTCTTGCCGGCGGGCGCTGGAATCCGGGGGGATCCGATGGGCGGTGGACAGCTGCTCGTCTCCCGTCGCTACATCGACCACGGGTACATCCGCTCCGGTTCCTGTCCACGCTGACGCGTTCCCCCTCGGCGCCGGTGACGGGTCCATCCGCCCCGGCCAGGCTCCCGGAGACCCGTCACCGTGCTTCCGCCGTACCCGTCCCCCGTCCCGGACCTCGACATCCGCCTGCTCGGTCCGGTGGAGATCCGCCGAGCCGGCACCGCACTCGCCGTCGCCCCGAAGCAACGCACGCTGCTCGCGGCCCTGCTCACGGGCGGATCGCGCGGGGTGCCGCCGGACGAGCTCGCCGAGCACCTCTGGGCCGGGCGGCGACCGAGCGACCCCCGGGCCGCCGTCCACGTGCACGTCGCCCGCCTGCGCGGGATCCTCGCACCGCTCGGCGACCGAGCCCAGGTCGTCTCCGGGCCCGCCGGCTACCGGCTGCGGCTGCACCCCGGCGTGCTGGACCTCGACCGCGTCCGCGCCGAGGAGCAGCGGGCGGACGCCGCCCGCGCCGCCGGTGACCTCGACACCGAGATCGACGCGGTCCGGGCAGCCCTGGGCGAGTGGCGCGGCGAGCCACTCGGCGGCGTCGCGGCAGACGACCTGCGCGCGGCCGTGGTTCCCGCCCTGGCGGACCGGAGGCTGCGGCTGCGGGACCGCCGGTTCGATCTCGAACTCGCGGCCGGCCGCCACGAGCACCTGGTCGGCGAGCTGCGTGAGCTGTGCCGGGAGCATCCCCTGCGCGAGGGGTTCTGGTCCCGGCTGATGACCGCGCTGCACCGCAGCGGCCGGCGGGCCGAGGCGCTGGCCGCGTTCGCCGAGGTCCGGGCCGTTCTGGCCGAGGAGCTGGGCATCGAGCCCGGGGACGAGCTGAGCCGGCTGCACCGGGAGATCCTGATCGGGATCCCTGATCCCACCCCGGTCCCGGACGCCTGGCAGTCGCAGTGCCGGCTCCCCCCGGCGCCCGCGGCACTGGCCGGGCGCGAAGTGGAGATCCGGCGGATCCGCGCGGCGCTCGACAGCGACGGCCGCTGCCGCGTGGTCGCCCTGGCCGGGTTGCCCGGCGTGGGCAAGACGGCGCTCGGGCTTCACGCCGCCCACGCACTGCGCGCGGACTTCCCGGACGGGCAGTGGTACGTCCGGCTGCACGACGAACAGGGCGGGACACGGCCGCTGACCGAGGCCGCAGGTGAACTGCTCGGGGCCTCCGGCGTGCCGGTCGACGCGGTCCCCGCCTCGCTGGACGCGCGGGCCGGGCTGCTGAGGGCCCGGCTCGCCGGCCGGCGTGTCCTCATCATGATCGACGACGCCGCGGACGCCTCGCAGATCTGGCCGCTGCTGCCGGGCACCAGCGGGAGCGCGGTGCTGGTCGCCACCCGCGCGGACCCGACCGAGCTGATGGCGCTGCACGGCGCCCGGGTCGTCGAGGTCCGGCCGCTGACCGCCGGGCCGGCCGTCCGGCTGCTCGAGGAACAGGCAGGCTCCGATCGGATCACCGCCGAACCGCAGGCCGCGGCCGAGCTGTGGCGGTGGTGCGCGGGCATGCCCCGGGCACTGCGCGCCGCGGGGGCCGATCTCGCCACGCGCCCCGAGCTCACCGTGGAGGCCTACGTCCGCGAGCTCGACCGGCCCGGCACGGGCGCGGCCCCGGCCGGTCCGGCGGCCGCGGAGTCGATCAGGGCAGCGCACCGGATCGCAGTGGAGCGGCTGGATCGGCCTGCCCGCCGGTTGGTGCGCCTCCTCGGCGCCTGCCCGCTCCCCGAGCTCACCGAGACCGCTGCCGCTCGGCTCGCCGGAACCGGGGTCGCCGAGGTCCGGCCGGTGCTCGCCGCCCTGGCGAACGCCGGACTCGTGCTGGCGCGCCCCGGGGGCCGGTTCCGGATGAGCGGCCCGGTCCACGGTGCCGCGGCCGACCAGTACCTGGCCGGGGGCTCCGACCCGGCCGCGGTGCGCAGGCTCTACGACCACTACCTCGGGACGGTCTTCGCCATCGCCCTGCGGTGGTTTCCCGCGGTCGTCCGGCTGGAGCTCTGCGACCTGGTCACCGCGCTGGAGGTCGAGCCCCCTCCCACGGAGGATGCGGCCCTGGACTGGCTGGACCGCGAACGGGAGCAGTTGCTGGCCCTGATCACCGGCGCGGTCGGCGCCGGGATGGCCGAGCACGCCTGGCTGCTCACGGACGCACTGCGCGGCTACTTCCTGCAGCACGGTCACCGCGAGACGTGGCAGGTTGCCGCCGATGCCGCGCTCCGGGCAGCGGACGCGGCCGGCGCCACCGGCCCCGCGGCCGTGATGCGCTATCACCTCGCGCTCCTCACCCGGTTCGGCGGCGACGTCGCGGGGGCCGCCCGGCAGTTCGACACCGCCATCGGCCAGTTCCACGACGCGGGGGCCCGCGACTTCGAGGCCGCGGCGCTGTCCTCGGCCGGGATCCTGCACCTGCACCGGTCCTACGGCCGGCTCGCCGATGCGCTTCCCGGCCTGCACCGTGCCTGCGCGATCGCCACCGAGCTGGGGGTGGCGACGCTGCGCGCCCAGACCCTGCGGGACGTCGGTGTGCTGCAGCACTCGATGGGCGACCTGCGGGCCGCGCTGCGCTCGTTCACCGCGGGGCTGCGTCTGGTCAGCGCGGAGAACGCCGCGCACGCCGAGCCCGAGCTCATGATCAAGAAGGGTCTCGTGCTCGTCGACCTCGGCCGTCCCGGTGAGGCGACCACGCTGTTCGACCGGGCGCTCGGCCACCCCATGACCGGACGCGCCCAGGCCGCCACCGCGCACTACGGCGTGGCCGCCGCAATGGGTGACGACCCCCGCGCCACCGACCACATCGACCACGCGCAGCGGCTCGCCAGGGACCTTTATCCGGTACTGATCCCGTTGTGCCTCAACCTCTCCGCCGTGACCTGCGCCCGTGCCGGACGGTTCGGGGTGGCGCGCGACCTGTGGGGCCGCTCGCTCGTCGTCGCGCGGGAGCTCGGTCAGGAGCAGGCCGAGCTCGACGCGCTGCTCGGCGTCGCCGGGCTCCCCGGCCCCGTCGACACCGCGCTGCGGACGGCGCGCCGGGCGACGAACACCGCCGGGCGTCGCGGCTTCGGGCTCCAGGAGCTGACCGGGCGCCGGCTGCTCGCTCGGCTGCACCGGGAGGCGGGCGAACCCACCGCGGCCCTCGCCGAGGCGGAGGCCGCAGCGGCGCTGGTGGAGCGCACGGGTGCCCGCCCGGAGACGCCGCCGGACGGACACCTGCTGGAACCCTGCCGGGCGAGCTGACCGTCGTACGGGATCGGAAAGGGTTCGGAAAGGGGGGTCATCCACCCTGAGGACCTGCGATTCCTCGGAGGAGACCGTCATGGAGCTCGGGATACTCGGCCCGCTCGTCGTCAGTGACCCGCGTGGTGTGCGCATGCCCCAGGCGCCGAAGCAGCGCCAGCTGCTGGCGCTGCTGGTGGCCAATGCGAACCACGTCGTGACCGTCGGCGAGTGCGTCGAGGAGCTCTGGGACGGAGCGCCGCCCGCCAGCGCGGTGCAGACCCTGCAGACCTACGTGATGAAGCTGCGGAAGAGCCTGCCGCCCGAGCCGGACGGCTCCACCCGCATCCATACCCGCGACCAAGGCTACGTGTTCCGCACTCGGCCGGGTGAGCTCGACCTCGAGCGCTACGAGACCGAGGTCCGGGCGGCCCGGGCGGCCGCGGCGGGCGGCGCGGACGAGCTGGCGGCGGCCCGGTTCGCCGCGGCGCTGAGGATCTGGCGGGGTGAGGCGCTGGAGGGCCTGGCTCTCGGACCCGTGCTGCGCACCACGCTGGTCGGGGTCACCGAGAGCCGCCTCGGCGTGCTGGAGCAGCGGATCGAGGCGGACCTTCGGCTGGGCCGCCATCACGAGCTGCTGGGCGAGCTGCGCATGCTCACCGCCCGGCACACCGGGCACGAGAACCTGGCGGCGCAGTTCATGGTGGCCTTCTACCGGTGCGGCCGGCAGGCCGACGCGCTCGCCGCCTTCCAGCGGCTGCGCGCGGTGCTCACCGAGCAGCTCGGTGTGGAGCCGTCGCCGCGGATGAACCGGCTGCACCACGCGGTGCTCACCACGGACCCGGTGCTGGACCCGCCGCGGCGCAGCGCCGCCCCGATGGCCCTGGACCTCGCGGACGCGCCGATCCGCCGCGCGAGCTGAGCCGTCGTGCTCTGGTTGGCCTACTTCGGCGAGCTGATGGCTGCCACGCAGCAGGTGCGGCCCGAGACCGGAGAGGGGGCCGACGGCGAACCGTCGTTGCCGGCCTGGCCTCCCCCGGAGCAGCGGTGGGAGTGGTGGGAGGAATTCCGGACCTGAGGAATCCCCGCCCGGTGGGACCGGTGTGCCGGTCCCACCGGGCCGGTCACGCGTTGGCCGCGCTCACGATCCCGCCGAACGCCTCCGTGTGGTCGCGCACCCACTGTGTGAAGGTCACCGGAGGGCGGCCTGTGAGGGCGCGCACGGTGCCGGTCGGTACGCCCCGTTCCGCGCCCGCCGACACCCGCGCGGCCAGCACGGCGTCGGCGACCTCTGCGGGATAGCGGCGGGCAAGCGCGGCTCGGGCCTCGGCCAGCGGGACCTCCTCGAAGCGGACCTCTCGGCCGATCACCGCCGCGATCCGCCCGACCTGCTCCATCGTGGTCAGCCGCTCCGGGCCGGTGAGCACGTGGACCTCCCCCGCCGGCGGTGCGGCGAAGGCGGCTACCGCGGCCGCTGCGATGTCCCGCGGGTCGATCGGCACCGACACGGCATCCGGCAGCGGGGCCCGGACCAGGCCGGCGCGCACACCGGCGGCCCAGCCCAGGGCGTTGCTCATGAAACCGTTGGGGCGCAGGACCGTCCAGCCGACGCCGGACTCCGCCACCACCCGTTCCCCCTCGAGGTGCCAGCGACCGAGCACGCTCCCGTCCCCCTCGCTCGCCGCGAACGACGACAGAGCGACCACATGGTCCACCCCAGCCGCCGCTGCCGCCGTGCCGAGGTTCCGGTCGTGAGCCGGCTTGTGCTCCGCCGCCGAGACCAGGAAGACGCCGTCGACGCCCCGGACGGCCGCCCGCAGCGAGTCCCGGTCCCCGAGGTCCCCCTTCACGATCGCCGTCCCCGGCCCGAGCACCACGGCTGCCCGCCCGGGATCGCGGCTCAGCGCCCGGACCTCGCGGCCCGCCTCCCGCAGGGCGTTCACCACCGCGCGTCCGACCACCCCGGTCGCCCCTGTCACCAGCACCGTCATCGTCTGTCCTCCCTGTCCCGCAACGGTTCTCCGGCAGCATGCACCCCCGGGGCAGAGGCCGGCTGGAGCCCGGCCGGAGGCGCGACCGACGCACCAGCGGGGCCCCAGCCGCTGCTCCTAGCGTCGATTCATGACCACCTTCACCAGCCACGACGGCCTCCGACTGCGTTACCGCACGATCGGGTCCGGCCCGCCGCTGCTCGTCGTTCCCGGCGGACCGAGGGCCTCGAGCTACCTGGGCGACCTCGGCGGGCTCGCCGAGCACCGCACCCTGGTCCTGTACGACGCCCGCGGTACCGGCGGGTCCGACGCCCCGGACCCGGCCGAGCGCGAGGCGGCGGCCTATCCCGCGCTCGCGCAGGACGTCCACACCCTGCGTCGCCATCTCGGCCTGGAGCGGGTCGACGTGCTCGGACACTCCGCCGGCACGGTGGTGGCGCAGGCCGCCGCCGCGGCCGATCCCGGGGCGTTCACCAGTCTGACCCTGGTCACGCCCGGCGGCGACCTGTTCGGGGTGCCGC
The DNA here is from genome assembly GCF_039531635.1 of Pseudonocardia ailaonensis. NCBI lineage: Bacteria > Bacillati > Actinomycetota > Actinomycetes > Pseudonocardiales > Pseudonocardiaceae > Pseudonocardia > Pseudonocardia ailaonensis. The sequence continues at coordinate 360,607 of NZ_BAAAQK010000009.1, forward strand.
CCACGGACATCGGGGAGGTCCTCGCCGGGCGGGCGGAGGAGCCCTGGTTCGACCAGGCGAAGGCCGCCCTGACGGCACTGTTCTCGCTCGGCCCGGACGCTCCGGCGGAGCAGGTCGCCGCAGCGCTGCTGGACTACGCCCCCGCGGCCTACGGGCACTGGGAAGCGCCGGCGAAGGAACACGTCGCCCGCCAGCAGGCGGAGTTCGCGCTGACCGCCTGGCAGGGCTTCTGGGGTGCAGGCCCGCCGGCGAACCCTGTGCTGGTGGACCGCCTGCGCACCCTGACCCTGCCGGTGCTCGTCCTCACCGGAAGCCGGGACGCACTGAGCGGGGTCGCGATCGGGGACCACGTCGCCGCGGTCTATCCGGACGCCGTGCACCGGACCATCCCCGGCGCGGGCCACTACCCGTGGGTGGACGAGCCGGCGCGCTTCGTCGAGGCGATCACGAGCTGAGCCGCACAGCAGGAAACGGGGAGCGGGCCGCGGCCCGCTCCCCGTTTCGTGCCGGGGGTCAGCCGGCGGACTCCGCGAACGCCTCGACGTCGAACGATCCGGCGTCGACGATCGGGAAGACGGTGAACTCGATGTGCGGGCTCAGCGGGTTGTCGTAAAGAGCCGAGACGAGCTCCTCGTGCGAGGACACGTCGTAGATGTTCAGGCCGCCGGACTCGCCGACGCGGATCCAGCTGTGCTTCACGATCCCCTTGTCCACCAACGAGACATGGTGCGAGAAGCCCTCCGGCAAGCGGCGCTTGAACTCGTCGGCGGAGATGCCCTTGGGGGCCTGGGTGGTGAGGACGGCGAACAGTGCCATGGCGCGCTCCTGGATGTCGGGTGTCAGATGTGGATGGTCTGGCTCGTGACGTGCGGGGCGACCTGCTCGGCGAGCAGGGTCACGGTGCGCTCGGACTCCGCGAGCGGCGGGTTGCCGGAGATCACCTGGGCGCTGACGGTGACCTCGCCGAACCACTCACGGATCTGGTGGACGGTGTCGAGGACCCGGGCCGGGTCCCCGACGAGGACGCGGTGCGAGGCGAGCTGGCGCCCGAAGTCGGCGTTGCGTGCCTTCTCGACCACGCCCTCGTAGCCCGGGTACTGATCGCTGCGGGTGTGCACCCACGGCTCCACCGCATCGGCCAGGACGGCGTTGGTGCGCTCGGCGTACCGGCGGCCCTGCTCGAGGGCTTCGGCGTCGTCGTCGGCGAGGTAGCAGCTGTAGCTGAGCTGGACCTCCCCCTCCCCCGGGTGCCCGGCGCGGCGCCACTCCTCGCGGTAGAGCGCCAGCACCTCCTGCACGCGCTCGACGGAGTTGATCGACGGCACGAGCAGTAGGCCACGGCCGGCCCGGCCGGCGGCGACGCAGGACTCCGGGCTGCGCGCGCTCGCGACCAGCACCGGCGGGTGTGGCCGTTGCAGGGGTCGGGGCAGCACGGTGAGCGGGCCGAAGGTGTGGAACCGGCCCTCGTGGCGGACGTCCTCGTCCGTCCAGAGCCGCTCGATCGCCGCCACCGACTCGTCGAACCGGGCCCGGCTCTCGTCGAGCGGGATCCCGAAAGCGGCGAACTCGTCCGGCAGGAAGGCCCGGGCGAAGCCCACCGACAGCCGTCCGCCGGAGATGTTGTCCAGCATGGCCAACCGGCCGGCGAGCGCGACGGGATGGGTGAACGCGGGGATCACCGCGCCGGTGACGAGCCGGATCCGCGAGGTCCGGGCGGCGACGGCGGCGAGCAGGGTCACCGGGTCCGGGCTGTAGCCCCCGTACGGGGTGGCGTGGTGCTCCACGGTCTTGACGTGGTCGAGCCCCGAGCGTTCGGCGAGCTCGGCGAGGCGCAGCGCGTCGGCGAAGTAGCGGTCCGCCGGCTTGTCCGCGGGCCCGACGGTCGGGAACAGGTTGATGCCGAACCTCATCGCGACGCCGTCCCGAACGCCTCGGCGAGCAGCTCGTAGGAGCGCACCCGGTTCTTGTGGTCGTGCACGGTCGCGAGCGCGACCACCTCGCGGACGCCCACCGCCGAGGCGATCGCGGTGACCTGATCGCGGACCTGCGCGGGCGTCCCGACGACGTAGCGAGGCCACTCGAACCGCTCCTGCCCCAGCGGGTCCGGGCCCGACGCCAGCTCGGCCAGCGCCTCCTCGGTCGACGGCACGGGCGCGATGATGTTCTGTGTCAGCCGGGCGCGGAACAACCGCTGGCTCGCGTAGACGCGCTGTGCCTCGGTCTCGGTCTCGCCGCAGTAGACGCCGATGCCGAGGATCAGCTCCCCGCCCCCGCCGCCGGCGTGATAGGCCTGCGCGGCGGCGCGAGTGGCGGCCGGATTGATGAAATGCGCGAAGGCGTAGTCGATCCCGGCCCGCCCGGCCTCGGCGGCGCTGGAGCTGCTGGATCCCAGAATCCAGACCGGGGGCGCGTCGTCCACCTGTGGGGTCACCTCGAACCCGGCGAACGGGTGGCCGGCCGGGACGGCGTCGTGCAGGAAGGCCAGCAGCTCGGCGAGCTTGGCGGGGAGCGTCCCGGCGTCCGGCAGCGCATGTCCGGGGTCGAGGGCGGCCGAGATCGGGCCGCCTCCCGCGAGCGATCGGCCGATGCCGAGGTCGATGCGGCCGGGGAACAGGGCGTGCAGCAGCCGGAACGACTCCGCCACCTTCAGCGGGCTGTAGTGGGCCAGCAGGACGCCCCCGGTCCCCACCCGGATCCGTTCGGTCTGCGCCGCGATCGCGCCGACGAGCACCTCGGGGGCCGAGATGGCGTGCGAGACCATCCCGTGGTGCTCGGCCACCCAGTAGCGGTGGAAGCCGAGCCGGTCGGCCCGTCGCGCGAGGTCGACGGTGTTGCGGAGCGCCTCGGCCGCGGTCTGGCCGGTGCCCACGGGTGACTGGTCCAGCACGGAGATCCGCAGCGGCTCTCCGCGTGCTTCGTGTGCTCCGCGGGCCGGTCCGGGATCGGTCACAGGAGGTCCCTCCAGTCGTCGTCGGGCGCCTCGCCGGCCTCGGCGAGGGTGCGGTGCAGCAGGACGAGGGCGTTGCGGCGCAACGGGAAGCCGAGCGGATCTTCGACCACCCGGGCCTCGACCAGGAGCGATGTCACCCGGCACGCCGTCGCGGCGAACCGCAGCGCCGCCCGCACGAGATGGCGGGAGAAGCCGGTCACCGGCCGGCCCGAGCGGCGCTCGTAGTGCCGCACCGTGGCGGTGGTGGACGGGAACCCGTCGAGGCGGGGAGCGCCGATCCCCTCGGAGAGGTGCCGGTCGAGGTGGACGAACCACGCGAGGTCGGTCTCCGCAGAACCGGTCCCGGTGAGTTCCCAGTCGAGCAGGCCCCCGACCGCGGTCCCACGGAACACGATGTTGCCCAGGCGGGCGTCGCCCCACAACAGCCGTGTGGGCGCCGCGGGCGGCGGGTAGGCCCGGGCCCAGTCCAGCGCGCCGTGGACCACCGGCTCGTCCGCACAGCGGTAGAAGTCCAGGTGCCGTTCCAGGTCGTCGAGGTCGTCCACCGGCGCGAGGGCAGCGATCACGGGGGTCGCGGTGCGGTGCAGCACCGCCAGCGCGTCGACGGCGCCCCACCAGAGAGCCTCGCGCTGCCCCGGCCGGAGGCCGTGCAGCCAGCCCTCCCGGTGGTAGGAGGGCAGGTCGGCGGGCACGTCCCCCGCGAGGTGCTGCTGGACGAGGAACGGGCCGCCGAGCACCTCCGGATCAGGTTCGCGGCCGTACACACGCGGCACCGGAAGCCCACCCGAGCCGAGCGCGCAGAGCACCGCGCTCTCCGTGCCGAGGTCCGCGTCCGGACAGATCCGGTGCTCGGGCCGGGCGATCCGGACGACGATCGTGGCACCGGTCAGCTCCGCGACCAGCGTCTCGTGGGAGAAGCCGGAGGCCGCCGGCACCCTGAGCCCCAGGACCTCCCGGCCGGCCAGCTCCGGGACGGACCGGTCGAGCCACTCCCCCAGCCGCGTGGCGGCCGTGCGGAGGTCGCGATCGGCGGCGACGGGCACGGCTCACCCGCGCTTCCGGGCGGTGACCACGGTGGATCCCGCGCCGAGCAGGCGGTGCTCCACGTAGGACAGACCGGCCCCGGCGAGCCAGCGGACCAGCTGCGCCACGGTGTACTCGCTGCCGCCCGCCGACCAGACCAGCATGTTGAGGCTGGCGAGCACGGTGTTCAGGGCCGGGGCGGTGGCGTCGAGGATCGGGTCGTACACGAGGACCCGCCCGCCGGCCGGGACCGCCGCGGCCGCGGCCCGCAGAAGGCCGACGCGCTCCCGCTCCGGCCAGTTGTGCAGGACGTGCCCGAACACCACCGCGTCGGCCTGTGGCAGGGGGTCGGTGAAGAAGTCCCCCGCCCGGAAGTGCACCCGGTCCGCCACTCCCCGGGCCTCGACGTGCGCGGTGAACGCCGGTTCGATGCCGGGGAGGTCGAACACGGTGGCCGTGAGGTGCGGGTGCGCGTCGACGAGGGCGGCGGCCACATTGCCGCGGGCGCCGCCGACGTCCACCACGGTACTGATCCCGCTCCAGTCCAGGCCGGCGAGCTGCTCGCCGATGGGCGCGTTGAGCACGTCCATCGCGGCGAGGAAGCCGTCGCGCCCGCCCGTCTCGCCGTAGAGCTCGCCGAACGGGTCGACCGCCTGCCCCCCGGCCCCGCCGCCGCGCAGGCGCTCGGTGAGGCCGTCCCAGGCGGGGTGCAGGACCCGGTCGAGAAAGGTGAGGAACCCGCCGATGTGAGCGTCCCCGCCGGGGACCAGGAACCTGGCCGCCGCGGCGGTGTTGCGGACGTGACCCCGCTCGTCGCGTTCCAGCAGGCCGAGCCCGAGCAGGGCCAGCACCAGGTCCCGGCCGCCGATCGGCTCGATCTCCAACTGCTCGACGAGCAGGTGCGGATCGAGGGCGCCGTCCGCGAGCCGGGCGAACACACCGAGCTCGACCGCGGTGAACAGGACCCGGGCGGTGCGGTACCCGGACGCGATCCGCAGGACCGCTTCCGGCCCCGCGAGGGTCCCGGACGGGGTATCCGTACCGGCCGTGCTGATGGTGCTGGTCATCCGCGGTGCCTCCTGGTTCTCTCGTTCTCCCCGCCGACGTTAGGCGGAGCCGGTGGAGGGCGACTGGAGTCCGGGTCAGCCCACCTCGGTGTCCGCCAGCCGGTCGGTCGGCTGCTCCGCCGGCCGCTGCTCGGCGGCTGCCGGGGCGGGGCGGGTACGCAGGCCCACCAGCGGGATCAGCGCTGCGGCCAGGGTGAACGCCGCGGCGACGACGAACGCCGCCCGCTGGCCCGACACCTGCAGTGCCGGATCGGCGGAGCCCCCGGTGACGGACGCGGCCACGGCAGCGAGCACCCCCAGACCCACGGCCCCGCCGACCTGGCGGGTGGTGTTGATCAGCCCGGACGCCACGCCGGCCTCCGATCGCGGGACGCCGCCGGTGGCCGCCAGCGCGAGCGGCATCATGGCGATCCCCGCGCCGAGGGTGACCAGGACCATGGGCACCAGCAGGTGCACCGCATAGGTGGCCTGCAGCGGCAGCAGCGAGAGCCACGCGAGGCCGGCGGTGCTGAGCAGTGGGCCGGTCACCAGCAGCACCCGCAGCGGGATCAGCTTGAGCAGCGCCGGCCCGGCGTACGCACCGACGGTCATCGCGGCAGCGCCCGGCAAGAACGCGAGGCCGGCCGCCAGCGGAGACCAGCCCAGGACGTTCTGGAGGTAGAGGGTGAGGAAGAAGAAGTGCGCCACTACACCGGTGGCCAGCAGGAACATCGAAGCGTTCCCGACCGCCACCGACCCGAGCCGCAGCAGCCCGAGCGGGAGCAGCGGCGCCGCCGCGATCCGGTGCTCGTGGACCACGAACCAGGCCAGCAGCACGAGCCCCCCGACGAACGGCACCAGGGTCGTCACGGCACCCCAGCCCTGCTCGCCGCTGTTGATCGTGCCGTAGACCAGCGCCACCAGACCGGTCGTGACCAGCGCGGCACCCCCGAGGTCCAGCGAGCGGCGCTGCCCGCCGCCCTGGATATCGGCCGGCGAGCCGCCCCGGCTCTCGACCAGCAGCAGATATGCGCCGACGATCCCGAGCACTCCGAGTGGCAGGTTGACCAACAGGATCCACCGCCAGCTGAGCAGCCCCGTCAGTACACCGCCGAGCACGGTGCCGATCGCCGCGCCCCCGCCCGCGACCGCGCTCCACACCCCGAGCGCCTTGCCCCGCTGGGCCGGCGTGGTGAAGGTCGTCGTGAGGATCGTGAGGGTCGCGGGCGAGAGGATCGCGCCGCCGATCCCCTGCGCCACCCGCGCGATCACGAGGACCAGACCGTTGGGCGCGACCGCCCCGGCGAGGCTCGCGAGGGTGAACACCGCGAGCCCGAGCACGAAGATCCGCCTGCGCCCGAACAGGTCCGCGGCCCGGCCGCCCAGCAGCAGGAACCCGGCGTACGCCAGCGCGTAGCCGTTGACGACCCATGCCAGGCCCGCTTCGCTGAAGCCGAGATCGGTGCGGATCGACGGCAGCGCGACGTTCACGATCGAGACGTCGAGCACCACCATCAGCTGGCCCAGCGACAACAGGCCGGTCACCAGCCAGAATCGCTTCCGCGAAAGCGACTGCGTCGCCTCCGCCTCTCCGTTGGCCATCGAAGTCTCCCTAGTTGGACGAGTGAGTCCAACAAGTTAGGCATTGGGGTTCCGATGAGTCAACTCGACCGTCCATCGCCTTTCACGCCCACGTCCCGTAGGCTCGCTGGATGGCCGTCACCACCGACCGAGCCCCCGCCGCGCGTGGGCTCCTGGGCAAGCGCCGGGTGATGCTCGACGCCGCGGTCGTCCTCTTCCTGCGAGAGGGCTACGCGCGCACGACGATCGACGCTGTCGCCGCGGAGGCGGGGATCTCCAAGCAGACCGTCTACAACCACGTCGGGGACAAGGAGCGACTGTTCCTCGAGGCAGTCGCGGACGCGTTGGAGCCAGTCGCCACCGAGGTGAGCGATCTCGTCGACTCGACCCTGCGCCGATTCGGGAAGCTCGAGGAGGACCTGGCGGCTTTCGGCGTCGGATGGCTGTCGGTCACCACCCGCCCACGGATCGCCGCGCTGCGCCGGCTCGTGGTCGCCGAGGGCGAGCACTTCCCGCAGCTGCGCTCGGCATGGCGCCGCTCGGTCCGCGATCCCGCGCTGACCAACCTCACGAACTTCCTCGCCTGCTCCTCGTCCAGAGGCGCGGTGCTCGTCTCGGGCGACCCGGCCCGCGCGGCCCGCCAACTCCTCGCGCTCCTCAGCGGCGAGGCCGAGGAGCTGTCCACCTCAGGGGCCGACGATCCCGCCCGCGCTCCCCTTGAGGAACTGGTCGACGACGCCGTGTCCCTCTTCCTCCGCGCCCACGCGCCCGTGTAGCTGGACTCCATCGGCACTCCAGCCGCCACGCCCAGCCTGGGTGCGAGGTGAGGAGGCGCGATGGTGGTGTTCGTCAACACCCTGCGGCTGACGGGGGACGCGAGCGAGCTCGAGGCGATCTACCGGGACGTGGCTGCACATTTCTCGCGGCAGGCGGGGCTGATCGGGTTCCGGCTGCTGCGGTCCACCGAGGACCCGGCCGTCTACGTCAACGTGGCCGAGTGGCGTGACGTCGAGTCCTTCCGGGCCGCGACCCGCCATCCGGCGTTCCGGGGCGCGCGCCGGATCTCGGAGGTGTCGGCGGGTGACCCGCACCTGTGCGAGACCGTGCTCGAGGGTGGGCCGGCCTGAGCGCCCTGACCGAGGTTGCGGACGGCGTGTTCGCGCATCTCCAGCCGCCGGGCGGCTGGGGGCTGAGCAACGCGGCGCTCGTCCGCGGGCCGGACGCACTGGTCCTGGTGGACACCGCGGCCACCGAGGCGCGCACCCGCGACCTCGTCGCGGCGATCGCCCGGGTCGACCGCCGCCCGGTGTCGGCGCTGGTCGCCACCCACGACCATGGCGACCACACCTTCGGCAACAGCGCGTTCGCCGACACCGCGACGATCGTCTCCCACCACCGTGCCCGGGCCGGCGTCGTCACCCGCGGGCTCGCGATGACCGAGCTCTGGCCGGACACGGACTGGGGCGATCTGCGCGTCGCGCCGCCCACCCTGACCTACTCGTCGGCCCTCACGCTCCACGCCGGGCAGCCGGTCGAACTGATCCATCCGGGACCGGCCCACACCACGGGCGACACCCTGGTCTGGCTGCCCGAACGGCGTGTCCTCATCGCCGGGGACGTCGTGCTGGGCGGGGTCACGCCGTTCGTCCTCATGGGGTCGGTCCGCGGCACCCTGGACACCCTCGACCTGATCCGCGACCTCGATCCGCTCGTGATCGTCGGCGGGCACGGCACCGTCACCGGCCCGGAGGCACTCGACGTCGCCGAGGCCTACCTGCAACGGGTCCTCGCGCTCGCCCGGGAGGGACATGAGCAGGGCCTCGGCCCGCTCGAGGTTGCCCGCCGCGCCGGGTACGGCGAGTTCGCCGATCTGCTCGACGCCGAACGGCTCGTCGCCAACCTGCACCGCGCCTACCGGGAGATCGACGCATCCGGCTCGCCGCTCGCCGTCCACCTACCCTCCGCCCCCGCGACGGCCGACATGGTCGCGCTGCGGGGCGGCCCGCTGGAGTGCCTCGCCTAGGGAGAACACATGAAAGCCCTGCTCACCACCGGAACCGGTCCGTACGGGATCGCGCTCGGCGACCGCCCCGATCCCGTACCCGGTGCCACCGAGGTCCTCGTCGCGGTCGAGGCGGTCGGGGTGAACCGCGGCGAGCTCGCCCGCATCGCCGTCTCCCCAGCCGGCGCGCCGCTGGGCTGGGACGTCTACGGCCACGTGGTCCGCCCCGCCGACGACGGATCGGGTCCGCCGGCCGGGACACCGGTCGTCGGGCTGTCCGGCGGCGAGGGCTGGGCGGAGCTCGCGGTCCTGGCGACGGATCGGTTGGCGGCCGTCCCGGAAGTCCTCGGCAGCACCGCGGCGGCCCTCCCGGTCGCCGGGCTCACCGCCCGCTACGCGCTGCGCGCCGCCGGTCCCCCCACCGGCCGGACCGTCGCGATCACCGGAGCCGGCGGCGGCGTGGGACGGATCGCCGTCCAGCTCGCCGCCGTGGCCGGGGCGCGGACAATCGCACTGGTCGGCGACCCTTCACAGCACCAGGACCTCGCCCACGCCGGGGCCGATGTCGTCGCGGCCTACGGCGCCGACACCGGACCGGTCGACGTCCTGCTCGACTCGGTGGGCGGAGAGGCCCTCACCGCCGCGTTCGACCGCGTGCGGCCCGGCGGGGTCGTCGTCGCCTTCGGCAACTCCTCCCGGGCACCGCTGCAGCTCCCGCCCACCTGGGCACGGGACCGTCCCGGGGTCACGCTGCGCGGGCTCGGGCTGTTCGACGAGATCACCCGCCAGCACACCGCACGCGACCTGGAGGGGCTCGTCATCCGGGCCGCGGCCGGCCGGTTGGATCCGAACGTCGTCGTCACCACCGGCTGGGAGGACGCCCCCGCCGTCCTGCAGGGGCTCAACGAGCGCCGGATCGCGGGCAAGGCGGTCCTCCTCACCGGATCGCACGGCGCTGGAGCCTGACTCGCGCACCCCTGGAGCCGCACAGCCGCGGCCGCCGACCGGCTGGAGTCCGGCTGGAGGCCCGCCACACCGCGCTGGCGCGGCGCTGACCTGCTCTGTTCACTCCCCGCAGCGCCACTCGGCGCACCCCTGAAGCAGAAAGGCCCCGCCCATGCCCCGCCGCCTGTTCGCCGCGGTCGCCGCGTCCAGCGCCCTGCTCCTCGCCGCCTGCGGATCGGCCCCCGGCACGGGCGGCACCGACGCCGGGGCCACACCGGTCCCCGGCGGCACTCTCGCCTTCGCGGTGAACCGGGACGCCACCTGCCCGCTCGACCCGCAGCAGAGCCCGGCCTCGCTGACCAGCCTGCTGGCCCGGCCGGTCGTCGACTCGCTCGTGGCCCTCGGCCCGGACAGCACCGTGAAGCCGTGGCTCGCCACCGAGTGGACCGTGTCGCCCGACGGCACGGCGTACACCTTCACGCTCCGCCCGGACGTCGCGTTCACCAACGGCGAGAAGCTCGACGCGGCCGCGGTGAAGACCAACCTGGACCGCATCGTCGCCCCGGCCACCAAGTCCCAGGCAGCGGCGAGCCTGCTCGCCGCATACGCCGGCACGAGGGTGATCGACGCGAGCCACGTCGAGATCGACCTGAAGCGGCCCGACTCCACGCTCCTCACCAACCTCTCGACGCCCGCGCTGGGCATCCAGGCCCCCGGCTCGCTGACCCGCACGCCCGCGGAGGTCTGCACGCAGATCGTCGGCAGCGGGCCCTTCACCGCCGGCGCCTACACCCCGGCGAAGGGCTTGTCGTACACCAAGAATCCCGCGTACCAGTGGGGTCCTGGCACGAGCGCCCACACCGGGCCCGCCTATCTCGACGGGATCACCGTCTCGGTCGTTCCCGAGGACACCTCACGGGTCGGCGCGCTCTCGAGCGGCCAGATCGACGTGGCCTCGGACATCCCCCCGGTCAACGTCGCGGACATCTCCGCGAACTCCCAGCTCGCCCTCGAGAAGTTCACCGCGCCCGGCGGGGTCTACAGCTACTTCCCGAACGTCAGCCGCGGCCCGTTCGCGGATGTCAACGTGCGCAAGGCGTTCCGTGCCGGCATCGACTGGAACACCCTGGTGAAGCAGCTGTTCTTCGGGGTCTACGACGCGGCCTCGGGCCCGTTGTCCCCCACCACGTTCGCCTACGACAAGCAGTCCTCGGCCGCCTACGCCTACGACCGCGACGCGGCCAACCGGCTGCTCGACCAGGCGGGCTGGACGACCCGCGACGCCGAGGGCTTCCGTACCAAGGACGGCACCCGGCTGACCCTGGTCCATCCCTTCCTCGCCAGCCGCGCCTCCGCCGCCAACGCCACGCTCGCCGTCCAGGTCCAGGCCGCCGCCAAGCAGCTCGGCATCGACGTGCAGACGCAGAACGTCGAGTACCCCGCCTACCTGGCAGCCTTCGTGAACAACCAGTACGACCTGTTCGACTTCAGCTGGTCGGGCTCCTCGCCCAGCGTCCTGGGCACGCTGTTCGGCAGCAACAACATCTCCACCGGCGGCAAGTTCGCCACGAACGCCTCGCGGCTCGCCGACCCGCAGCTCGACCAGGCCCTGAGCACGGCGCTCGCCGCGAAGGACCCGGCCGCGCAGGTGGCGGCGTACGCCAAGGCGCAGCAGGCTGTGGCCGACCAGGCCGCCGTGTTCCCCGCGTACGTCACCACGGTCGCTGTCGGCACGCGGGCGGACGTGCACGGGATCGGCTTCGCGCCGGACGGCTACCCGACCTTCTACGACGCCTGGAAGGGCAAGTGACGGCGGTCCGGCGGCTGCTCGGCGGCCTGGCCGTCGTCTGGGGCGCGGTCACGCTGACGTTCCTGGCGCTGCACCTCACGCCCGGCTCCACGGTGGACGCCATCGTCGGGCAGTCCGTGGTGACGCCGGAGGTGCGCGCACAGATCGTGGCCGAGTACGGACTCGACCAGCCACTGTGGATCCAGTACCTGTCGTACCTGGGCCGGCTGGTCCGCGGTGACCTCGGCCATTCCTACGGCCAGGGCACGCAGGTCGCCGAGGCGATCGGCGAGCAGTTCGGCTCCACTCTGCTACTCGTGGCGGTGGGGCTCGGGCTCGCCTTCGGCGGGGCCGTCCTGGTGGCGGCCGCGACGGCGCACCGCTCCCGCTGGTGGCGCGGCTCGGCGGTCGGGGCGGAGCGGGTCAGCGTGGCGGTGCCGCCCTTCTGGCTCGGCATCCTGCTGCTGGTCGCGTTCTCCTTCTCACTGCGCTGGTTCCCCGCGATCGGCAGTGACAGCCCGCGCGGCCTGGTCCTGCCGGCCGTGGCACTCGCCGTCGCACCCGCCGCGATGCTCAGCCAGGTCATGAGGCACGCCCTGGAGAAGACCCTGGAGGAACCCTTCGTGACGAGTGCACGGGCACGCGGGCTGACCCGCACGGCGGTGCTCGCCCGGCATGCCGTCCGCCACGCGCTGCTGCCGGTCGTCACGCTGGCCGGCTGGCTGGTCGCGGCGTTCATCGGCGGCGCGATCGTCACCGAGACGGTGTTCGCCCGCCAGGGCCTCGGACGGCTCACCGTGACCGCGATCGAGGGGAAGGACTTTCCCCTGGTGTCCGGGCTGGTACTGGTCTCGGCGGTGGCCTACGTCGTCGTCGGGATCGGGGTCGACGCGCTGTACGGCGTCCTCGATCCCCGGCTGCGGGCGAGCACGTGACCGCCCCTACGGTGCCGGTCGGGGCTCCCCGCCGGCCGGTCCGCCCGGCCCTGCTCACCGGCGTCGCCTTCCTGGTGCTGCTGGCGGTCGCCGTGATCGCGCCCCGCGCGCTCACCTCGATCGACCCCACCGCCGCCGATCCCCTCCAGATCCTGCAGCCACCGGGTGCCGGGCACTGGCTGGGAACGGACCAGAACGGGCGGGACGTCTTCGCGCGCATCGTCGCGGGCGCGCGCCCGTCGGTGCTGATCGGGATCTTCTCCTCCGCGCTGGCGCTGTTGGCGGGAACGGTCCTCGGCGTCCTGGGCGCGAAGGGTGGGCGGGTCGGCAGTGCGATCGTCACGCGGCTGCTCGACATCGTGCTCGCCGTGCCGGGCCTGCTACTGGTGCTCCTGGCGGTCGCCGTCCTCGGATCGGGGACCGGGCCAGCCGTGGCCGGGCTCGCGCTCGTCACCACGCCCGGCTATGCGCGGCTGGTGCGCGGTGAGGTCATCCGGCTCCGCGACGCCGAGTTCGTGCGTGCCGCGCACGGGCTCGGCTGGACCCGGACCCAGGTCGTCCTGCGGCACGTCGTCCCCAACGCGATGGGACCGGTGACCGTGCTGGCCACCCTCGGCATCGGCTCGACCATCGCCGCCGCGGCCTCGCTCAGCTACCTCGGCCTCGGTGCGCAGGAGCCCGCGGCGGAGTGGGGCCTGATGCTCTCGGTCAGCACCGCCTACTTCTCCCGCGCCTGGTGGTCCGCGGTGTTCCCCGGGATCGCGATCACCGCGACGGTGCTGGCGATCACCGTGGTCGGCCACCATCTGCAGCTGCGCTTCGACGGGCGGAGAGCCTCGTGACCCCGGTACTCGAGGTCCCCTTGCTGGATGTCACCGACCTGCGCGTCACGTTCGGGCACGGGCGCGCGGCCCGCGAGGTGGTCCACGGCGTGTCGTTCACCCTGGCCGCCAGCGAGTGCGTCGCGATCGTGGGCGAGTCCGGATCGGGCAAGAGCGTCACCGCGCGCAGCCTGCTCGGGCTGGCCGGGATCGGCGGCACCGTTCACGCCGGTCGGCTCGACATCGCCGGGGAGGACGCCCGCGCCTTCACCGAACGCCGCTGGCGTCAGGTGCGCGGCGGGCAGGTCGGCCTGGTCCTGCAGGACGCGCTCGGCTCGCTCGATCCGGTCCGGAAAGTGGCGGCCGAGATCACCGACGCCCTGCGGACCCACCGCACCGTGACTCCGGCACAACGGCCACAACGGGTTCACGAGCTCCTCGCCGCCGTCGGCGTCCCCGATCCCGAGATCCGCGCGCAGCAGTACCCGCACCAGCTCTCCGGCGGGCTGCGCCAGCGGGCCCTGATCGCGACGGCCATTGCCGCCGATCCCGCCGTCCTGGTCGCCGACGAGCCCACGACCGCCCTCGACGTCACCGTCCAGGCGCAGGTGCTCGACCTGCTGGCCGCGCGCAAGGACGCGGGCATGGCCCTGCTCCTGATCAGCCACGATCTCGCCGTCGTGTCCCGGATCGCGGACCGGGTGCTGGTGATGAAGGACGGCGAGGTGGTGGAGAGCGGCCCGGGCCGGGAGGTCCTGGGCGACCCGCGGCACGCCTACACCCGGCGGCTGATCGCGGCTGTGCCGTCGGCGCACCCGCGCGGCAGCCGGCTGAGCCTCGACGCGGCACCGGCCCCGACCCGGCCGGTCCTGTCCGGCGGGGAGGTCGTCCTCGAGGCCCACGACCTGCGAAAGGTCTACGCGACGCCGGACGGGGGTTCACTCACCGCCGTCGACGGGGTGTCGCTCGCTGTGCGGGCCGGGCGGACCGTCGGGGTGGTGGGCGAGTCCGGCTCCGGCAAGACGACGACCGGGCACCTGCTGTTCGGGTACGGCAGGCCGGACGGGGGAACGGTCAGCGTGGACGGCCGGGCCTGGGCGGACCACTCCCCCGCCGAGCTGCGCAGACTGCACCAGCGCTTCCCGGTTGTCCACCAGGATCCGGCGGCGTCGTTCGACCCGCGCTACACGGTCGGCCGCACGGTCGCCGAGCCCCTGCAGGTCGCCGGCGTCCCGCGCCCGGAGCGGCGGCGCCGGGTGGCGGAGCTGCTCGGCCGGGTGGGGCTCGATCCCGCCCTCGCCGAACGCCACCCCCGGCAGCTCTCCGGCGGGCAGCGCCAGCGCGTCGCGATCGCCCGTGCGCTGGCCCTCGAACCGAGGGTCGTGCTGTGCGACGAGCCGGTGTCCGCCCTGGACGTGTCGGTGCAGGCGCAGATCCTCGACCTCCTCGCGGACCTGCAGGCCACCCTCGGCATCGCCTACGTCTTCATCTCCCACGACCTCGGTGTCGTCCGGCACGTGAGCGACGAGGTCCTGGTGATGCAGCACGGCCGGGTCGTCGAGCAGGGCGACGTCGAGGACGTCTTCGAGCGGCCGCAGCACCCGTACACGAAGAGTCTCCTCGACGCGGTCCCGACGCTCGACGCCCCGCTGAGAGCGGCGCCACACCCGTCGCGTTCCGCTTGACCGGCCGCGGGGCGCGTCACACGATCGACGGGAGGTGGCCCGCGCGGGGCCGTGGCCGGCCGGGGGTGGACGTGATCGGGCGTGATCTCGTCGGGCGCCGCCACGTCGACCTCAAGCGCACCGCCAGCGCGGCGTGTCGGGGCCGCTGAGCATCCGCGCCCGCACACCGGCACTGCCCCGAGGACGACCGCGCCATGCCCGAGTCCCTGTCCCCCACCCGCCGTGAGGTCCCCACCGCCAGCCACTTCGGCACGTACGTCGCCGAGACGGACGGGCGGCGGATCCTGGGCCTGCGCCCCGACCCGGCCGATCCCGAGCCCTCGTCGATCGGCCTCGGGGTCCCGTCCACTCTGGACTCACCGGCCCGGCTGACCGCGCCGTACGTGCGGCGCGGTTATCTCGAGCGCGGGCCGGGGCCCGCCGGAGGGGCGCGCGGCCGCGACCCCTACGTCCGGGTCGACTGGGACACCGCCCTCTCGCTGGCCGCGTCGGCGCTGCGCGACACGATCGCCGAGCACGGCAACCCCGCGATCTTCGGCGGTTCGTACGGCTGGGGCTCGGCAGGCCGCTTCCACCATCCGCAGTCGCAGATCCACCGTTTCCTCAACCTGCTCGGCGGCTACACGCGCTCGGTCGAGTCGTACTCGTCCGCGGCGATGCAGGTGATCCTGCGCCGGGTGGGCGGCGGCTACGGGGCGGCATTGGCGTCGAACCCGACCTGGCGCGAGATCGGCGAGCAGCGGTCGCTGGTACTGGCCTTCGGCGGCCTCCCCGCCCGGAACGCGCAGGTCAACGGCGGCGGGATCGGCCGGCACACGAACCTGGCGGACCAGCGGTGGGCCCGTGCCCAGGGCGCCGAGTTCGTGTCGATCTCCCCGCTCCACGACGACGTCGACGACGCGCTGGAGGCCACCCGGCTCCCCGCCCGGCCCGGCACCGACGTCGCGATCATGCTCGCGCTCGCCCACGAGCTCGTCACCGCGGGCGCGCACGACCAGGACTTCCTGCGGCGCTGCACGGTCGGCTGGGAGACCTTCGAGGCCTACCTGCTCGGCCGCACCGACGGCGTCCCCAAGACGCCCGCGTGGGCCGGCCCGATCAGCGGGCTGCCGGCCGCGGACATCGCCGCCCTCGCCCGCCGGATGCGCGGGCGCCGCACGGTGATCACCACGTCCTACTCCCTGCAGCGCGCGGACCACGGCGAGCAGGCCCCGTGGATGGCGCTGACGCTCGCCGCGATCAGCGGCTCGCTCGGCCTCCCCGGCGGCGGCTTCGGTGCGGCACTGGGCGCGCTGCACCAGCTCGGCCTGGAGCCCTCGCGGTTCCGGCCGGCCGCGCTGCCCCAGGGGCGGCGTGGGGTCGACGCGTTCATCCCGGTCGCCCGGATCGCGGACATGCTCCTGCACCCCGGCGAACCCTTCCGGTACGACGGCGCGCAGCTCACCTATCCGGACGTCCGGCTCGTGTACTGGGTGGGCGGCAACCCGTTCCACCATCACCAGGACCTGAACCGGCTGGTCCGGGCCTGGCAGCGGCCCGAGACCGTGATCGTGCACGAGCACTTCGCCAACGCGCTCGCCCGCCACGCCGACATCGTGTT
The DNA here is from genome assembly GCF_039531635.1 of Pseudonocardia ailaonensis. Classification (NCBI taxonomy): domain Bacteria; kingdom Bacillati; phylum Actinomycetota; class Actinomycetes; order Pseudonocardiales; family Pseudonocardiaceae; genus Pseudonocardia; species Pseudonocardia ailaonensis. The sequence continues at coordinate 376,984 of NZ_BAAAQK010000009.1, forward strand.
CCCCGCGGCCACCTGGCTCGAACGCGACGACTTCGCGGCCGGCTCGGCGGACCCGTTCGTCTCGGCGATGGTGCGGGCGGCCGAACCGCCGCCCGAGGTCCGCACCGACCACGCGATCCTGGCCGGGCTCGCGGCGGAGCTCGGCATCGCGGACGAGTTCACCGAGGGACGCACCGAGGCGGAGTGGATCGAGCACCTCTACGCACAGACGCGCGCGCACGCCACCGAGCTGGGCGCGGAGCTCCCGACGCTGGCGGAGCTGCGCGAGATCGGCACGGTCGCCCTCCCCCAGCCACCGCCCGCCCTCGCGCCGTACACCGCGCTGCGCGACCACGCCGATGCCAACCGGCTCCACACGCCGTCCGGAAAGATCGAGATCTTCTCCGAGCGGATCGCGGGATTCGGCCTGCCGGACTGCCCGGGCCACCCGACCTGGCTGGAACCCGTGGAATGGCTCGGCGCGCCCGGGGCGGTCACCTACCCGTTGCACCTGATCTCCGGACAGCCCGACCGCCGGCTGCACTCCCAGTTCGACAACGGCTCCCACTCGCGGGCCGGCAAGGTCGCGGGCCGGGAGCCGGTTCTGATCAACCCCGCGGACGCGGCGGCCCGCGGGATCGTCGACGGCGCGGTGGTGCGGCTGCACAACGCCCGCGGCGAGTGCCTGGCCGGGGCCGTCGTGTCGGACCGGATCCGCCCGGGCGTCGTCCGCCTGTCGACGGGTGCCTGGTACGACCCGTCCGGACCCGGCGGCCTCGACGTGCACGGCAACGCCAACACCCTCACCCCGGACCGGGGCACCTCCGCGCTCGCCCAGGGCCCGAGCGCGCACAGCTGCCTGGTCGAGATCGAGGCCTACCGAGGCGATCCGCCGCCGGTCACCGTGTTCGGCCCCCTCCCGACGGCAGGACCCACCTCGTGACGACCTCCCGCGCCCCGTTCGACCTCGACGCCACCTACGCCCGGGACGTGCCGGCCCTGTCGCTGCCCTGGCAGGCGGTGCCGGCCCCCGATCCGCGGCTGCTCGTCCTCAACGAGGAGCTCGCCGCCGAGCTGGGCGCCGACCCCGACCTGCTCCGCGAGCCCGCCGGGGTGGCGCTGCTGACGGGCACCGGCCTGCCGGACGGCATGACCACGACCGCGCTGGTCTATGCCGGCCACCAGTGGGGCGTCTACAAGCCGCGCCTGGGCGACGGGCGGGCGCTGCTGCTCGGCGAGGTGGTCGACACCCGCGGGCGGCGCCGCGACCTGCACCTCAAGGGCACCGGGCCCACCCCGTACTCCCGGGGCTACGACGGCATGGCGGCCGTCGGGCCGATGCTGCGCGAGTACCTGATGGGCGAGACCATGCACGCCCTCGGGATCCCGACGACCCGCGCGCTCGCCGTCGTCGCCACGGGGGTGGAGATCACCCGGGACCGCCCGCTCCCGGGTGCCGTGCTGGCCCGGGTCGCCGGGAGCCACCTGCGCGTGGGCACGGTCCAGTACGCGGCCGGGTTGGACGATCCCGCTGTGCTGCAGGCACTCGTCGCGCATGCGATCGCCCGGCACCACCCGGACGCGTCCGACGCCCTCGAGCTCTTCTCCCACGTGGTCGACGCGCAGGCCTCGCTCGTGGCCCGCTGGATGCTCGTCGGGTTCGTGCACGGGGTGATGAGCACGGACAACACGACGCTCTCGGGCGAGACGATCGACTTCGGGCCCTGCGCGTTCATGGACGCCGTCGACCCGGCCACCGTCTTCAGCTCGCTGGACACGAAGGGGCGCTACGCCTACGGCAGCCAGCCCGCGATCCTGCGGTGGAACCTCGCCCGGCTCGGCGAGAGCCTGGGTCTCGGCGAGGCCGCGGACGATGTGCTCGCCGACTACCCGCGGACCTACGAGCGGCACTGGAACGCCGGCATGGCGGCCAAACTCGGACTGTCCACACCGGACCCCGTGCTCGCCGCGGACCTGATGGAACTCCTGCACGCCCAGGGAGTCGACTTCACGACCTTCTTCCGGGCCCTCGCCGCCGGGACGGCCCGGGACCTCTTCCTCGACCGCCGGGCGTTCGACGCGTGGGCGGCCCGCCGGGAGGCCCGGCTCCCCGCCGACCGGGCGGCGGTCGCAGCCGGCATGGACCGCGTCAACCCCCTCTACATCCCGCGCAACCACGTCACTGACGCCGCCCTCGGCGCCGCCGAGCAGGGCGATCTCGCCCCGTTCCGCGCCCTGCTGGCGGCGGTCCGCGAGCCCTTCACCGGGCGCCGCGGCCTCGAGCGCCTCACCCTCCCGGGCCCGGCGGGGGCCGCACACGTCACCTACTGCGGGACCTGACCTCTCGCGCCGGCCCGCCGATCAGGACGAGGAACTTCACGCGGTCTCCTCCGTGAGTCGGGTCCGGGTCGCGACCGACCCGAGGAACCGGTGCCGCGCCGGGGCCGGCCCGCCGACCACCAGGAACGCGAGGTGCGGGGGCAAGCGGTCGAGCAGGCCGAGCAGGGTGGGCAACCGGGAGGCCGGCACGAGGGCGACGTCGACGGCCTCCTGCGCGTCGAGCAGCTCGGCCGGGTCCTCGACCACCTGCCCGACGACCGGCCGGCCGTGGACGCCGGACGCCACCGCGCCCGGACCGGCCACCCGGTAGGCGCCGACGTGGTCGATCGGCGCGATCCCCTCGCCGGTGGCGTAGACGCGGCGCTCCCGGTCGACGACCAGCGCGGAGTGCGGGTACGACGCCCAGAGGGCGCGCAGGACCCGCGCGGCCTCCGCCGTGGTGGCCGGGCCCGCCGGGGTGGGCGCGGCGAAGGGGCCGGGATCCCACGCCTCGGCGCCCGGCCGGCCCGCGGCGGACAGCCGGTCCCGGCCGGCGAGGACCACGCCGGTGCGCCCGCGCAGCCAGTGCTCCAGGCTGGCCACGGTCCGCGCGAGGTTCCACGGGTGTTCGCGCTCGACGGCCACCACAGGCAGGAATGCCAGGTCCGGGCGGCGCAGGCCGAGCACCGCGGCGGCCGTGGTGGGATCGAGCGCCGCCGCCGGCGCGGGCCCGAGCACGCGGTCGAGGCCCAGGACGTACCCGTCCGGGCCCGCGGGGAGCCGGTTCGGGTCGGCGACGGCCTCGGACAGGGCCTCCCCGGTGAGCGCCACGAGGTTCATCGGCCCGGCCGCCGTGAACCGCGCCGCCACCCCCGCGGGGGCCGGCGCGGCGGGATCCTCGGCCCGCGGGTCGGCCCGCCGGGCGAGGACGGTCGCCCGGGCCGCGGTCCGCCGGGCCGGGTCCGCGTCGAACCGCAGGTCCCCCGGTCGCCCGAACGGCGGCAGCCCGAGGTGCCCCGCGAAGGTGTCCGAGGTGTACTCGCGCTTGTAGATCCCCTTGCGCTGCAACGCCGGCACCAGCTCGTCGACCAGCACCTGCAGGGTCTCCAGGGTCAGGTCCGGCGCGAGCACGAAGCCGTCCGCGGCGCCCGCCTTGTACCAGTCCTCCAGGCGGTCGGCCAGCTGTTCGGGCGTCCCCACGAAGGTCGAGTGCCCGGATCCGACGAACCGGCTGCGGACGAGCAGCTGCGCCAACGGCAGTCCGGCGTTCTCGCGCAGGAACCCGTGGACCGACGCGCGGAACCCGAGGCTCACCGTCTCGGTCGCGGGCAGCTCGGCAAGGCGGTGCTCGGCCAGCAGCTCCAGCGGCAGCGGCTCCTGCGGGTCCAGTGTGGACACGTCGAAGTCGATCAGGCCGCTCAGCCAGGCGACCTGTTCGGCGGTGTGGTCCGGGGACTGGCCGTAGACGTCGGCGATCTTCGCCTCCGCCTCGGCCTGGGTGCTGCCGAGCACGAGCCGCAGGCCGGACAGGTAGTTCAGGTGCTCCGGCGGGCGGCCGAAGCTCCGGGCGTCGCCGCGGAAGGCGGCCCGGTGCGCGACCGCGCCGGAGCGCGTCAGGTCCGCCGCGAACACGCCGTTGGCGTACCGGCCGGCCAGGCTCCGCCCGGCGTCGGACGTGCTGGCCCGCACGATCGGGGGTCGTCCCTGCCGCGACGGCGGCACCGCCAGCCGGCCGTGCACCACGAACTGCTCGCTCTCGTGGTCGACCACCGCACCGGACCACAGGTCCGTGACGATCCCCACGAACTCCTCGGCCCGGGCGTAGCGGGTGTCGCGCGGCGGGTGCGAGGGCAACCCGAAGTTGGCGGCGGCCGCACCGGAGTGCGAGGTCACCACGTTCCACCCGAGCCGGCCGCCGACGAGGACGTCGAGCGAGAGCAACCGCTCCGCGAGCCGGAACGGGTCGTTGTAGGTGGTCGACGCGGTGAGCAGGAACCCGAGGTGCTCGGTGGCCTCGATCGCCGCCGTCCAGGCCGTGAAGCGGTCCAGCCCGTCGGCCACTGAGCTGGTCGGGTCGGTGATCTGCGAGGCGTCGCCGGTGAACACCGCGTCGAGCAGGCCGGCCTCGGCCAGCTGTGCGAACTCGGCCCAGTAGGCCGGGTCGTAGAGGGCGAACCGCGTGAGCCGCGGGGAGAGCCAGGCCGACGGCAGGTTGCCGTAGGTCCGCAGGTTGTAGGCGAGGAAGATCCCGTCGCGCGCCATCAGACGCCCCACGCCTTGGCCAACAGCTCGTAGCTGCGGACCCGGTCGGTGTGGTCGGTGGTGATCGTGGTGACGACCAGCTCGTCGGCGCCGGCGACGCGGGCGAGGGTCTTCAGCTGCTCGGTGACGGTGGTGGGTGAGCCCACGAACTGGGTGTCGACCCTGTCCTGCACCGCCGACCGCTCCCGGTCGGTCCACTCGCGGGCCAGAGCGTCTTCCGGCGTGACGTACGGGTGGGCGCCGCGGCCGCTGCGGATGTCGAGGACCCACTGTGCGTACGGGGCGGCGAGCTCCCGGGCCCGCTCGTCGTCGTCCGCGACGACGACGTCCGCGGACACCAGCACGTGCGGCTCGGCGACCCGGCCGGGCCTGAACGCCGCCCGGTAGGCCGCCACCGCGTCGAGCGTCGCGCTCGGCGAGGTGTGGTAGTTCGCCGCGAAGGGCAGCCCCAGCTCCCCCGCCACCTGCGCACTCGCCCCGGCACTGGCCCCCAGGACCAGGACCTCGACGTCGGCGCCCCGGGCCGGGGTGACCTCGAGCGGCCGCCCGTCCGGACGGGTCGAGGTGCCGTCGAAGTAGGACAGGATGTCCCGGACCTGGGCGCGGTAGTCCGGCGGGAGGTCGTCCGCGCTGAAGCCCAGCAGCTCCCCGAACGTCCCGAACAGCGACAGATCCCCGACGAACCGGGCGGGTGGCGGGATCAGCAACCCGTCGACCACGCGGGCGGGCGGTGCCGGGGGCGGCGCCGCCGCTCCGGGGGCGGCCTGTCCCTGACGGATCAACGTGAGCAGCTTGTGCAGGTCGAACCGGCCCAGCCCGACGTCGATCCGCCCCGGGTACACCGCACCCACCGTCCCGAACTGTTCGGCGACCGACAGCGGGGCCGTGTTCGGCAGCTGCACCGCACCGGATCCGACCCGGATCCGACCCGTCGCCGCGGCGATCAACGCCACCAGCACCGGCGTGGACGACGACGCCACACCGGGATTGAGGTGGTGCTCGGCCACCCAGTACCGGTGGTAGCCGGCGCGCTCCGCGACCTGCGCGAGATCGATCGAGTTGCGCAGCCCGTCCCCGGCCGTCCCGCCGGCGGGCACCGGGGAGAGATCGAGGACGGACAGCGGCGGACGGACTGCGGGCACGGCGGGACCTCCGGGAGAGGGGCCCGGGCACAGGAGGGCGCACGCGGGCCGCGCGAGGAAAGGGGAAAGGCGGTCGGGGACTCAGCCCGGACAGCAGGCACTGGCGACGCGCAGCAGGTCGACATGGCGCCGCTGTGCTCCGACGAATCCCTCCACGGAGCACCCTGCCGCGGACCCTGCGCCGACCCTCATCCCCGCCCCCATCGCTCCCGGCATGAGCACCCGCACCGCGAGGCGGCGGGTTGCTGCGGCGTCACTGAGCCAGGTCTCTCGGCCGCTCTGGATGGTGGCCCGAAGGCCGTGCCCCGACTCTACGTCGCGCGGGCGGCCCGCCGTCAAGACTCCGCCGCACGCCTCACGTCCGCCCGGGCGGCGTCGACCTCCGGCATGTGCCGTTCGGCCCACTCCCGCAGCGCCGCCAGCGGCACCTCCAGCGAGTCCCCGAGCGGGGTGAGCCGGTAGAACACCCGCGGCGGGACGGTGTGTTCGACCCGGCGCGCGACGAGACCGTCGGCCACGAGGTTCTGCAACGTCGTGGACAGCATCTTCTGCGAGACGCCCGGGATCCGGCCGCGCAGCTCCGTGAACCGCAGCTCGCCGGCTGCGGCCAGGACCTTGACCACCATCGACGTCCACTTGGTCCCGATGCGGTCCAGCAGCTTCCGGGTCGCGCAGGTGGGATCGAACAGGTCGCCCCGGCGGCCGCCACGGGTTACCCCGGCCTCACCACCTGACGTCGAGGTGCCGTCTTCCGCGAGCTCCGACATCCGCCTAGCGTCCCACCGGTCACTATTCGTGACCAGGGGAGGAACAGTGACCGAGCAGGTAAGGACGCGGACGAACGGGATCGAGCTGAACGTCGCCACCGCGGGCGCCGGGCCGCCGGTCGTTCTCCTGCACGGCTTCCCGCACACCTGGCGGGTGTGGTCGGAGATCATCGGCCCGCTGTCCGGTGGCCATCGCGTCCTGGCCCCGGACCTGCGCGGCTTCGGGGACAGCGAGGCGTCGGGCGAGGGCCTCGACGCCGGGACCCTCGCCACCGACATCGAGGGCCTGCTCGGCGGCGAGTCCGCCACCGTGGTCGCGCTCGACGCGGGCGTGCCGGTCGCCTTCCTGCTCGCCCTTCGTCGCCCGGACCTCGTGCGCAGGCTCGTGCTGGTCGAGGGCACGCTCGGCACGCTCCCCGGCGCCGAGGACTTCCTCGCGGGTGGTCCCCCGTGGTGGTTCGGCTTCCATGCCGTCCCCGGCCTCGCCGAGACCGTGCTGGCCGGCCACGAGGCCGAGTACGTCGGCTGGTTCTACGACCAAGGGACCCGGGGGCGGGGTGTTCGCCCCGACGTCCGGGAGGCCTTCGGCCGCGCCTACGCCCGGCCCGGCGCGCTGGGCCGCACCCTGGGGTTCTACCGTGCCCTGCCCCGCACCGGATCCCAGCTCGCCGAGGCGGCGAGCCGGACCCGGCTGACGGTGCCGACCACCGCCATCGGTGCCGCTCCCGTCGGCCGGGCCCTCGAACAGCAGCTCCGGCCGTTGTGCGAGGACCTCACCGGTCTCGTCGTGCCGGACTGCGGCCACATCGTGCCGCTCGACCGGCCCGCCGCCCTGCTCGAGGCGCTGTCACTCTGAGGTTCCCGGTCCCGCCGACCCCTCGGAGCGAACGCATACGAGTCGGCCCGCTCCGGAGCGCCGGGCAACCAACGACTCCCCTATTCCCGCGCTCGCTGTGCTGTGGTTCACGCTGGCCGGTCCGGTGCCGGTCTGGTTGTGTGGGTGGAGGTTCGCCCCAGGAGGAGTGAGAGATGCCCGGTCCGGCACGCGTGCTCGTCGCGCGACGCTGGCTGGACGGGCTCGGCTCCCCTCCCGGCTTCTGTCGACCCTGACGCCGGCTCCCCGCCCTCTTCCCGGGTGAGCTCTGCCCGAACCCGCGAGCGCCTCCGCACGTCACAGAGGGACACCCATGACCGCACCCCGCTACGCCTCGCCCGCCGATCCCACGGTCCACGGCGAGTACCGCATCGTCCGCCGTCCCGGCGACGACCGCCCGCTCTACCGCTTCACCGGCCGGATCACCGAGGACGGCTCGAGCGGCTTCCGCGCCGAGCCCGGCCGCTACCACCTCTACGCCGGCTGGTTCTGCCCCTGGTCGCAGCGGGTCACGCTGGAGCATGCGCTACACGGCCTGGAGGACGTCGTCTCGGTGTCCTATGTGGATGACTCTCGGGACGGACGAGGCTGGGCCTTCCGCGAGACCCACGGCCCTGATCCCGTCAACGGCTTCACCCTGCTCCGCGAGGCGTACGAGGCCACCGAGCCCGGTTTCGACGGCCACATCTCGGTGCCGACCCTGTGGGACCGCGAGACCGGCCGGGTCGTCAGCAACGACTACCCGACGATCGGGATCGACCTCGCGACCCGGTTCCGCCAGTGGGACAACGGCACCGACACCTACCCCGAGGAGCTCCGCGCCGAGATCGAGGAGCTCGACGGGGACCTCGTGCCCACCCTCGGCCAGGGACTCCCCACCGAGCTGCTCGACCGGCTGGAGGCCCGGCTCACCGGCCGGCGGTTCCTGGTGGGCGAGCAGCTCACCGAGGCGGACGTGCGGCTCTGGGTACACCTGGCCCGCCACGCCCCCGGGCTCGAGGGGCACCCGGCCGTCCGTGCGTACGCCCGCGATCTCCACGAGCTGCCGGCGTTCACCGCCACCACCGACTTCGCCACGTTCACCGCGCGCCGGCCGGCCTGGTCCGAGCGCGTCGCGTCCTGAGGGGGCCGAGCATGCCCGAGAATTTGCACCTCGCCGTCGCGCTCGACGGTGCCGGCTGGCACCCCGCCGCCTGGCGCGAGCCGGGCTCCCACCCGCGGGAGCTGTTCACCCCGCGCTACTGGGCCGACCTGGCCCGCACCGCCGAGCAAGGCGGGCTCGACCTGCTGACCGTCGAGGACAGCCTGGCCCTGCAGTCCCACGACCCGTTCCACGCCGACGAGCGGCTCGACGAGGTCCGCGGCCGGCTCGACGCGCTCCTCGTCGCCTCGCTGCTCGCCCCGCTGACCCACCGCATCGGCCTGGTCCCGACGGTGACGGTGACCCACACCGAGCCCTTCCACGTGTCGAAGGCGGTCGCGACCCTGGACCACACCTCGCTCGGCCGGGCCGGCTGGCAGGTCAAGGTGTCCGGCCGGGCCCTGGAGGCCGAACACTTCGGGCGCCGGCAGATCGCGCCGGTCGCCGCCGCGGACCTCACCGACGGCCTGCCCGCCGCCTTCGCCGACCTGTTCGACGAGGCCGCGGACGTGGTCGACGTCGTCCGGCGGCTCTGGGACAGCTGGGAGGACGACGCCGAGATCCGCGACGTCGAGACCAGGCGGTTCATCGACCGCGACAAGGTGCACACCGTCGACTTCGAGGGCCGCTTCTTCAGCGTCCGCGGCCCGTCGATCGTGCCGCGGCCACCCCAGGGCCAGCCCCTCGTGACCGCGCTGGCACACCGGCGCGAGCCGTACCTGCTGGCGGCGCGGGGCGCCGATCTCGTGTTCGTCACCCCCGGGTTCGCCGGGACCGCCGCGGAGATCCTCACCGACATCGCGCAGGCGTCGTCCGACGTGGGCAGAACCGGTGAGCCGCTTCAGGTCTACGCCGATCTCGTCGTCTTCCTCGACGCGGGCGGCGAGACCGGGCAGGAGCGGCGCAGCCGGCTGGAGGGGGTCGCGGGCGAGGCGTACACATCGGACACCACGGTGTTCGCGGGCTCCGCCGCCGAGGCCGCCGACCTGATCGGGTCCTGGGCCGAGCTGGGCTACCACGGGGTGCGGCTGCGCCCGGCCGTCGCGACGGACGACCTCACCGCGATCGTCGACGACCTCGTCCCCGAGCTCACGAGGCGCGGCCTCCACCGGGAGTCCGCGGGCGCCACCCTGCGCGAACGCCTGGGCCTGCCCACCACCGTCCCGAACCGCTACGCGGCCGTCTGAGAGGGCACCCGTCATGACGCGCAAGAAGCAGGTCATCCTCGGCGCCTACCTCGGCGGGGTGAACCACCACACCGCCTGGTGGCACCCCGAGGCCGGCAGCCAGATCGACTTCTCGTCCTTCGAGCACACCGCCCGCACCGCGGAACGGGGCAAGTTCGACTTCTTCTTCCTCGCCGAGGGCCTCGCGCTGCGCGAGCGCGCCGGCAAGGTGTTCGACCAGGACATCGTCGGGCGGCCGGACACCCTGCCCGTCCTCGCTTCGCTCGCCGCCGTCACCACCCACCTCGGGCTCGCCGGAACGATCAACGCCACCTTCAACGAGCCCTACGAGCTGGCCCGCCAGCTCGCGAGCCTCGACCACCTCTCCGGTGGCCGCGCGGCATGGAACGTCGTGACCTCGTTCGACGCCTTCACCGGCCGGAACTTCCGCCGGGGTGGGTTCCTGCAGCGCTCCGAGCGCTACGAGCGCGCCGCCGAGGTGATCGACGCCCTCCGCACGCTCTGGGACTCCTGGGACGACGCGGACATCGCCGCGGACCCGGCCACGGGTCGGTTCCTGACCCGGCCGGACGCGGGAGCGTTCCGCGTGCAGGGCAACCAGCTCGACATCCACGGCCGCTTCACCGTGCCGCGCAGCCCCCAGGGGCGGCCGGTGATCCTGCAGGCCGGTGTGTCCCCGGAGGGCCGCGACTTCGCCGCGTCCCGCTCGGACGCGATCTTCTCGCCGTACGGGTCGCTGCCCGAGGCCGCCGAGTTCTATAAGGACGTGAAGTCCCGAGCGGTGAAGTTCGGCCGCCACCCGGACGACATCAAGATCCTCCCGTCCGCCAGCTTCGTGCTCGGCGACACCGAGGCTGAGGCGCAGGAGCTGTACCGCGAGGTCCGCAACCAGCAGGTCAACGGCAAGACGGCGCTGATCCTGCTCGAGCAGATCTGGAACCGCGACCTCTCCGCCTACGATCCCGAGGGCCCGCTGCCCGACATCGACCCGGACCCGGACGCCCCGCCGTTCATCCAGGGCCGCGCACTCGTGCACCAGGACCGGTTCGCCACGGTCGCCGCGTGGCGCGAGATCGCCGAGGCGAAGAAGCTGACTCTGCGCGAGCTCGTCGTGGACCAGTTCGAGCGCGGGCCGTTGGTCGGCACCCCGGCACAGGTCGCCGAGCAGATCGACTCCTTCGTGCAGAACGACGGCTCCGACGGCCTGATCATCGGCTCGCACCTGGTCCCGACGGGCCTCGACGAGTTCGTCGACAAGGTCGTACCGCTCCTGCAGGAGCGCGGATCGCTGCGCGAGGACTACACCGGGACCACGTTGCGGGACAACCTCGGCCTGCCCGCCCTGCCCCGCAACCCGGGCCGTGACCAGGGCGCGCTGCCCGCGGCGACGGGCTGAACGACGATGGACATCGGAGTCGCCCTCGCGGCGAGCACGGATCCGGCCCGGACCGCCAACTACGTCGACGCCGTCGTCGACCAGGCACGCGACGCCGCCGCGGCGGGACTGCGCTCGGCGTGGTTCGGCCAGCGGTTCGACTACGACGCGGTGACCCTCGCGGCCCTGGTCGGCCGCGAGGTCCCCGGGCTCGCCGTGGGCACCAGCGCCGTCCCCGTCTTCGGCCGGCACCCGCTGGTGCTCGGTGCGAACGCGGTGACCGCGCAGGCCGCCACCGAGGGCCGGTTCCGCCTCGGCCTCGCGATCGGCGCCAAGTTCCTGATCGAGGAGCCGTTCGGGGTGGCGTTCGAACGTCCGGTCGCCCGGCTGCGCGAGTTCCTCGCCGCGATCGGGCCCGCCGTCGCGACCGGACGCACGGACTTCCGCGGTGAGCTGGTCACGGCCGTCACGCCCGAACGCGGTGGCCCGCTGCCCGGCGCCGCGCCGGTGCCGGTGCTGGTCGCGGCCATGGGTCCTCAAGCGCTGCGGGCCAGCGGCGAGCTCGCCGACGGCATCCTCCCCTTCCTCGCCGGGCCCCGGACGTTGGAGAACCGGATCATCCCGGCGCTCGCCGGCGCCGCCCGGGCCGCGGGCCGGCCGGCGCCGCGGGTCGTGGCCCTGGTCGCCGCCGTCGTCACCGAGGATCCCGACGCCGTGCGCGGCGCCGCCGCGGACCAGATGGGGTTCTACGACAACGTGCCCTCCTACGCGAAGGTCGTCGCCGAGGAGGGCGCCTCCCGCGCCGCGGATCTCGCCCTGATCGGAGATGCGGCTGCCGTGGCGGCGGGGCTGCGCCGCTACCGCGACGCCGGGGTGGACGAGATCGTGCTGACCCAGACCGACCTCCACGGTCCCGAGGACCGGCGCCGGACCTGGGAGCTGGCGGGCTCGCTCACCACGGGGGGCTGATCGGCGCCGCCGATCGGCGGTGGGGAATTTCTCACCCGCCCAGGCCCCCACGCACGCACACGAATACGAGGCGCATTTCCGGGAATCGCACCCAATTGTCCGGACACCGGCTGCCGCATTCCCTGCCGGTCACATTTCGTTGACATTTCACGATCGTGCGACGTAGCGTCCGTCGCGACAGGTCATGAGTGTCAGCGACAAGCCCTGGCTTGCTGACCGGCAACCCTCGCGCCGCGGTGGGGTGCCCCAGGTGACGACCCGACCGGAGCTGCGCCCGTCGCGGAACCGGTAAGGCGCGAGGCCCTTCGGGGCGGAACGGTGACAGGCGATGCACACGGCTCGATCGATGGTGGACTGGCGCCGGTACGGCCGTCCCCTCGCATCGAGCCGTCGGCACATCGACCTGCAGCGCGTCAACAGCGCCCTCTGTCGGCTCTGAGCCGCGCCCACCGAGAACACCTTTCCCGGCCCTCGTCGTCCTTCCCCGCCGATCGGCCCGGTCCGCCCTCGATCGTCCCCCGATCCGGGGTCGTTCCGTGTGCCCGAACCCACCGCTGGAGCCGCACCGTGTCCCCCACAGGGAGAACGCCGACGACCACGCAGCAGGGCCCCCAGCCGCCCACCTCCGCCGCGCCTGCGGCGGGCCCCGGGCCCGGTGCCGCACAACGCGTGATCCCGCTGCGCCGGCCCGGCAGATGGATCATCACCGTCGTCGTGCTGGTGGTGCTCGCCCAGGTCGTGCACGGGCTGGTCACGAACCCCTTCTACCAGTGGGACCGGTTCCAGTACTGGTTCTTCCGGCCGGTCATCCTGCAGGGGCTGCTGGTCACGCTCGAAGTGGCCGCCTGGAGCGCCGTGCTCGGCCTGCTCGGCGGGATCGTCCTCGCCCTGATGCGGCTGTCGCGCAACCCGGTGCTGCAGGCGGTGAGCTGGGCGTACATCTGGCTGTTCCGCTCGGTCCCGCTGATCGTGGTGCTGCTGTTCCTCTACAACTTCTCCGCGCTGTACAAGTCGCTGAGCCTCGGCATCCCGTTCGGACCGGCATTCCTCACCTTCGGGGTGACCACGCTCGGAACGGACATGGTGATCGCGATCGTCGGGCTGACCCTCAACGAGTCGGCGTACTCCGCGGAGGTCGTCCGGTCCGGGATCCTGTCGGTCGACCAGGGGCAGCACGAGGCCGCGTCGGCGCTCGGGATCCCGCGGGGGTACCAGTTCCGGCGGATCGTCTTCCCGCAGGCACTGCGCGCCATCGTGCCCTCCTACGTCAACCTGGTCATCGGGCTGATCAAGAGCACGTCGCTGGTCTTCTACGTCTCCCTGCTGGATCTCTTTGGCACGGCGCAGAACCTCGGCAGCACCTATTCCGGGGACATCGTGCCGCTGCTGCTCGTGGCGACGGTCTGGTACGTCATCCTCACCAGCATCGTCTCGGTTGTGCAGTTCTACGTCGAGCGGCACTACTCGCGCGGCGCCCTGCGCACCCTGCCGCCGACACCCCTGCAGAAGCTGCGCGGCGCCGTCCGGGATCTCCCGGCGCGCTTCCGGGAAGGAGCGTTCCGATGAGCCTGGGGACCGACCGCGAGGCCGCCGAGCAGGAAACCGAACAGGGAACCGGGGTGACCGCCGTGGGCGGGGACAGCGCCAAACCCGCAGCCGTGCAGATCCACGGGGCGCACAAGTCCTACGGCGCGAACCATGTGCTCGCCGGCATCGACCTCACCATCGCTCCCGGCCAGGTGGCGGTGATCCTCGGCCCGTCCGGCTCGGGGAAGTCGACGCTGCTGCGCGCGATCAACCACCTCGAGACGCTCGACCACGGCTACGTCAGCGTGGCCGGCGAGCCGATCGGCGTGCGGCACCAGGGCGACCGGCTCAAGGAGCTCAGCGAGAAGGCGATCCTCGCCCAGCGCACCCGGATCGGCTTCGTCTTCCAGAACTTCAACCTGTTCCCGCACCTCACCGTGCTGGACAACGTCGCCGTCGGGCCCGTCGCGGCCGGCCGGCTCTCCCGCGCCGCGGCACGGGAACGCGGTCTCGAGCTGCTGGCCAGCGTGGGCCTCGAGGACAAGGCGGACGCCTATCCTCGCCAGCTCTCCGGAGGCCAGCAGCAGCGGGTCGCCATCGCGCGGGCCCTCGCGCTCGAACCCGGCGTGATCCTCTTCGACGAGCCCACCTCCGCACTGGACCCCGAGCTCGTCGGCGAGGTGCTGTCCGTCATCAAGGACCTCGCCAGCACCGGGACGACGCTCGTCGTCGTCACCCACGAGATCGGGTTCGCCCGCGAGGTCGCCGACCTCGTCGTGTTCCTCGACGCCGGCCGGATCGTGGAACAGGGCACCCCCGCGGAGGTCCTCGACCACCCGACCCACCCCCGCACCAAGGACTTCCTCAGCAAGGTCCTCTGAGGACCCCGAGCTTCTCGCACCACCCATCCCACCAGGAGAGAACCATGTCCAGATCCCGCTACCGGATCGCCAGGGCCGCCGCCGCCGGCATCGCCCTCCTCACCTCGGGCGCGCTGCTCGCGGCCTGCGGTGGCGGCGCGTCCACCGCCGCGGGCGGCAGCGGCGACGGCGGACCGGCCACCATCACCGTCGGGGCGGTGTCGAACGGCATCGCCAAGGAGACCCCCATCACGGTGCCGGTCGTCGACTCGATCCGGGCCAAGCTGCCCCAGGCGGTCCGGGACTCCGGATCCCTGACCGTGGGACTGGGCCTGCTGCCCGCCGGTTCCCCGCCGATCGGCTATGTCGGCACCGACCAGCAGACGCTCACCGGATCCGAGCCGGACCTGGCCCGCCTCGTCGCCGGGGTGCTCGGGCTGCAGCCGAAGTTCAACAACTCGACGTGGGAGAACCTCTTCGTCGGGCTGGACAGCTCCAAGAACGACATCGGCTTCTCGAACATCACGGTGACCGAGCAGCGCAAGCTCAAGTACGACTTCGCGAGCTACCGCGAGGACAACCTCGGCTTCGAGGCGCTCGGCACCAGCACCTGGAACTTCACCGGCGACTACCACGTCCTCGCCGGCAAGACGATCGCCGTCGGCTCGGGCACCAACCAGGAGAAGATCCTCCTGGAGTGGCAGAACAAGCTGAAGGCCGAGGGGCAGGTCCTCGACGTCAAGACTTACGCGGACAACGCCAGCGCGAACCTCGCCGTCAGCTCGGGGAAGATCGACGCCTACTTCACCCCGAACCCGGCGGTCGCCTACCAGGTCGCCCAGACCGCGAAGACCCCGAGCCCGCTGCGCAACGCGGGCACCTTCTCCGGCGCCGGCGCGAGCCTGCAGGGCCTGATCGCCGCCACCACCAAGAAGGACAGCGGCCTCGCGGAGCCGGTGGCCGAGGCGATCAACTACCTGATCCAGAACGGCCAGTACAAGGCCTGGATCGACGCCTGGGGCCTGGGCAACGAGTCGGTGGCCAAGGCCGAGGTCAACCCGCCCGGCCTGCCCATCACCAACAGCTGATCCACACGGCATCGGGCGCCGGGACGGTCTCGGCGCCCGGTGCCGGCACACCAGGAATGAGGACCATGTCCGAGGACGTCTTGGACAACCCCGCCCGCGCCGCCCTCCTCGGGCCGCACGCGCACTTCGCCGAGCGGCACGGGCAGGTGCTGCGCTACCCGCGGGACATGTCGCCGTTCGTCAGCCTGCCCGACGCCCCGGACGACGGCACCTGGCGCGATCTGGCCGAGTTCTTCGGCCCCGGTGCGGAGGTCGCGCTCTCCGGCCTGCGCGGCGCGACGCCGCCGGGCTGGGACATCGTCATGGACGGCACGGGAGTCCAGCTCGTGGACGACGGCATCGCCGCGGCCCCGGACGCCGAGGCGGTCCCGCTCGGTGCCGCGGACGTCCCGGAGATGCTGGCCCTCGTGGCCCGGACCAGGCCGGGCCCCTTCCTGCCCCGCACCGTCGAGCTCGGGACCTACCTGGGAATCCGGCGGAACGGCGAGCTGATCGCGATGGCCGGGGAGCGCCTGCACCCGCCGGGCTGGACCGAGATCAGCGCGGTCTGCACGGATGCAGCCCACCGGGGGCAGGGCCTCGCGACCCGCCTGGTGCACGCCGTGGCCGCGGGCATCCGAGACCGGGGCGAGACCCCGTTCATGCACGCGGCCGCCTCCAACACCACCGCGATCCGGCTCTACCTGTCCCTGGGCTTCCGGCTCCGCAAGCAGACCCGCTTCGTCCAGCTCCGCATCCCCGCCGGGGCCCTCGCCGGGCAGGCGTAGGGCACCCCGGGCGTGGAGAGACACCCAACCGCCACAGTCTCCGCGGCCTCAGCAACCGAGACGGCCCGTGTTCTCAGGACTCGGATAGGTGGAGTGGCTGGACGGTGCCCTGGTGGAAGAACACCCGCCAGCCACCGTCACGACGCCGCCAGACCGAGCTTCGCAGCACGGTCAGATCCCGTCGTCGGCTGCGATAGGTCAGGAGCACGACGTCGTCGGCCAGTCGGACACCTCGGATCCGGTCGATCTCCGGGGGCTCCTTGTGGTCGTCGGGGCTCCCCATGAACGTGAGGATCGAACCCAGGTCCCATACCCGGCCGGAGGCCCCGAACTCGTGGAACTCCGGATCCAAGAGCTCCCGGAGCGCGGCGGGCGAGGCCCGGACCTCGTGCTCCAGGAGCCGGAGCTCGGATGCGATCACGTCGGGGATGTCGGCGTCGCGCTCGTCGGCCATGCAGGCGATCCTGCACAGTCGACGGACAGAGCGTCGATCGGTTTGCCTACGGACGGCGGAGGACTCGTGCGGGCGATCGCCTCGAGCCGCTCCCGATGCCGACGCCGCGCGGCCTCTCCCTCACGGGTGATCAGGGACAGCCCGTCCCGGTAACCCACCGCCCCGTCGACGAGCTCCCGGACGATGTCGGCGTGCCCGGCATGACGGTTCACCTCGGCGATGGTGTGGATCAGCATGTGCTGCAGCGTGACCGTCCTCATCGGCGCCGGCCACCACGGCACCTCGCCGACGGCGTCCAGGTCATTGCCGACGATCACGAGGTCGGAGGCCGCACACACTCGCCGGTACAGCTCGATCAGGTCGGAGCGGCTCTCGTCCTCGGTTGCCCACATGTCGGCGTCGGGCTCGGAATTCTCCGCGGTCCAGGGCAGGGACGGCGGATCGGGACGACCGAAGGCCGCACCGAAATGGCCCCACTCCACGGTGGCGAGGTGCTTGACGATCCCGAGCAGAGTGGTGCCCGTGGGGACGAGCGGTCGCCGGACGTCGTAGCCGGACAGACCCTCCAGCTTCCAGACGACGGCCTCCCGTGCCGTCCGCAGGTAGCCGTGGAGGTCCTCCTTGAGGCCCGGTGCCGTCACGTAAGCGACATGCCATCAAGGACACGAGCCGCTCCAGCTCCGGTACGACTGCCTGCGGTCCTGCGGTACTCAGCTTCGGCTGCCTCGAGTGCACGATCGGCGTCACCGTCCCCCGTGGATCGGACGTCGTGATGCTCGACGAGCCGTTCGAGGGACGCGAGGAGACGATCAGCGAGGTCGGTCCGTCTGGTGGCGACGACGGGGAAGGGCGGGACAGGCACGGCGGCACTCCGACGACACGCAGGAACAGGACGGCGGTGAGACCGCGGAGTCAGGTGCTCGCGGTCTCGGACGACGTCACCGACAGAGCGCGGCGCCGGTGCGGCAGAAGTCCACGTGCCGACGCCGCGTGCGGGACACGAGACCCTCAGTGGAGCACGGGACACGCACGGCCTTCTCCCATCGTCCCCGGCAGGAGCACCCGGCAGTGATCTGCGGGTTGCTGCGGCGTCCTCGAGCCGGGACTCTCGGCCGCTCTGGATGGATTCCCCCTCCACTGAACCTCGCCGCCCGATCCGGTGTCAAGCGCACCGGGTGTCCGCTCACCGATGTCCCGACCAGCGGAAACGTCCGGACAAGGTCCGTAGGTGCGGAGAACTGGGCCGAGCGTGCGCTCGCCCATGAGCTCGGCATCACGGGCGAGCCCTGAGCGCGATCAGGCCGGGACGGTGGGCCGAGGTTCGCAGCAGAGCATGAGGAGCCGAGTCACCGGGGTCCCACGGGGGAAACCGCGGTGGCGTCGGTGGCCATGTCGGCCAGGACCCGGCCGATCGCGGGGGCGAACTTGAAGCCGTGACCGGAGAACCCCGCCCCGACGGTCAGCGGCCCTTGCGCAACGAGGGCGAACTCCGCGTCCGGGGTCGAGGTGTACGTGCACTCCACCGTCTCCGCGGTGGACCCGTCGAGCCCGGGCAGATAGCGGTCGATGTAGTCGAGCAGGAGCCGGGCGGTGCGAGCGTCGGCAGGAGGCGGGGCCGCATCCGGGTCCCGGAGCCTTCCGACACCGTGGAAACCGAGCTTCACCCGCCCGTCCGGCGCCGCCAGCCCGTACACCGAACTCGGCCAGCCGTCCGTGACGTGATGGATGAAGGTCGGTCCCGACGGAACTCCCGGACGGCGGACGACGTGCACCGGCCGCTCCTGCGTCACCCGCAACGCAGGCAACGGGATCAACCCCGCCGTGAGCCCGGCCGACCACGCGCCGGCGGTCACGACGACCCGGCGCGCCCGCACCGTCCCCGCGGTGGTCCGGACGTCGACCCGGTCGTCCCCACCGATCTCCAAGGCCTCGACGGCGACGCGGTGGCGGACCACCGCGCCCCACCCGACCGCAGCGGCGCCGAACGCCGCGACGGCCTGGTCGGCGTGCACCCTGCCGGAGCGGTCCGGCTGGTGGAGCACCCGACCCTCGAACACCCGCCCCGGCCAGCGCTCAGCCGCCTCCTGCGGGTCCAGCCACTCGTAGGCGATGCCGTGCGCGGCCAGGCTCGCCGCCAGCGGCCCAGTGGAGTCCGGATCCCCGTGGTCGACACCGCCGGTGAACGTGAGCAACCCGGCGCCGGTCTCGTGTTCCAGCTCCCGCCACAGCTCCAGGGCCTCCGCCGCCAGCCGGACATAGCGGGGGTCCGAATAGGTCAGCCGGTAGATGCGCGACGTACCGTGCGAGGCACCGCGATCGTGACCCGGCCCGAACTGCTCCAGGAGAAGCACCTCGTGCCCGCGCCGGGCCAGCTGCCAGGCGGTGGCCGCTCCCATCACCCCACCGCCGACCACGACGATCTCGACCGCGGGTGGCAGCGCGGGCACAGGGGTGCGCGGCGTGGGGATCAGGGACATCGAGGCGGCGCTCCCATCGAACCCGGCGGAAGCACCCTGCGCCTGTGCGGGTTGCTGCGGCGTCGACGAGCCGGGACTCTCGGCCGCTCTGGATGGACGCTCCGAACTCAACCCGGCGCCCGATCACGTGTCAAGAGCATGAACGGACAAGTACCAGGGACCACCATCGACGGCGGCCAACCATCACTGCGGCCGCGCCGGTCGCAGTGAGCGCGGCCAGAATCGGCGCCACGTCGCGAATACGCTTTCTCGCGAGCTCACACACTACGTCCATGAGGTCCGCGCGGACGCTGTGCTCCCCAACCCCGTTGCGGCCCAACCGGTCCGCTGTGATCGCCCGGTCCATCCAGCCCAGCGTGAGGACCCGGCGCGGAATTCACGACCGACGTCACGGCGCTCCCTGACGATCATGGCGACCGCGGGCCCTCGTCATCGGCACGAGCTTCATCGAGGGACCGGCGCGCAGCGACCGAACGCCGCAAGACCGACGCGCAGCGTGAGTGTCAACTCGCCCCTGACCTTCCCGTCCGAAGCCCACGTCATCCGCAACGCCGGCGGCGTGGTCACGGACGACGAGATCCGCTCGCTCGCCATCAGCCAGCGCCTGCTCGGGACGCAAGAGATCATCCTGATCCACCACACGGACTGCGGGATGCTCACCTTCACCGACGACGGCTTCAAGAAGTCCATCAGGACGACACCGGCATCAAGCCCCAGTGGTCGGCCGAGGCCTTCCCGGACCTCGACGAGGACGTCCGCCAGTCCATCGCCCGGATCAAGGCCAACCCCTTCGTCCCGAACAAGGACTCGGTGCGAGGCTTCGTCTTCGACGTCGCCACCGGGAAGCTCAACGAGGTCGTCTGACACGGTGGGCGCCGGGTCTCACCGGCCCGGCGCTCCGCCATCCGCGCACCGGACAGCACCGGAGTCCGCGGACCGCATGACCGTGCTCGTCATCGAACGTCGGTCAGAAGAACCCCGTCGTGGGGGGCTCTTCACCCGAGAGTAGCCAGGCTCCGACCACAGCGGCCTTGTGGGCTCGCGGGTTGTGGTTGGCGACGGTGCGGGAGTTGCGCCAGTGGCGGTCGAGGTTGTGGACGCGCTGGGCGGTGGAGGCGCCGCCCACTTCGAACAAGGCCTGCGACACTGCGAGCGCGGCCTCGGTGGCCACCAGGTGGGCCTGGGACACCTCCAGACTCGCCGTGCGGACCAGGTCCTGGTCCTCGTGGCCAGGTACGCCGTCCGTGGCGGCGATCGCCTCGGCCGCGCGGAGGACCGCGGCTTCGGCGCCGTAGGTGCGGGCGGCCATGTCCCCCACCGCATGCCGCACGTACGGATCCTCCAGCGACGACGCGACCCCGGAGTGCTTGATGGGCCGGGCCTTGCGCTGCGCGTAGCCGACGGCGTCCGCGACTGCGTTGCGGGCGATGCCGACCTGGACCGAGGCGAGGAACAGCTGGAAGAACGGGGAGATCGGTGGTCTCGTGCCCTCGGTCTTGTGCGAGGGCAGGAACTCGTCGGGGAGGATCTCTACGTCCCGGAACAGCGTCGATCCGCTCGCGGTCAGCCGTTGCCCGATCCCGTCCCAGTCGTCGACCAGCTCGACGCCCGGACGGTCGGTCGGGACGACGGCGGAGACGTGCTCGCCGTTCTCGTCGAGCGCTGTGACCGCCACCCATTCCGAGAACAGGGTCCCGGTCGAGTAGAACTTGTCGCCGGTGACCCGCCAGATGCCGTCGCGCCGGAAGATCCGGCTGCGCATCACACCCTGCGGGGCCCCGAGCTCGCCGCCCGCGGCACCGACGAGGTCGCCGGCGAGCACCCTAGGGAACCACCGGTCCCGCAGCTCGGGGTCGGGCAGCCGCCGGAGCCGCTCGACGAAGGCGAGGTGTGAGCGGACCCCCTGCGTCACATTGGGATCGGCCTCGGCCAGGTCGATCAGGAACCGGATCACGTCGACCATGCCGGCGTCCGGGCCGCCGTCCGCGGCCGGTACCCGCCAGGTCCCGAGGCCCGCGGCGGCGAACTCCCGGACCTGGGCGTGGGGCATGGTCCGGGTGGCCTCGCGCTCCGCGGCCCCCTGAGCGATCCTGGCCAGCACCGCCGGCGCGACAGCCTTCAGGTCTGCCAAGGTCCGGGTGCGCGCGAGGGTCATCGCCGGTCCGTCGGGAGCGCGGCGGACTTCCAAGCGGTGAACCCGCCGTCGATGTGGGAGACGTTCGGGTACCCGAGGCGGGCGATGCGTTCGGCGATCGGGCCCGAGCCGCGCTCGGAGGTGCAGAAGACGATCACCCGCATCTCCGGGTCGCTGGTGACGGGCAGCCGTTCGGCGGATTCGTGGCCGAAAGTGCGGTCGAGCTTCGTGCGGTCGACGACGGTGGCGTCCGGGACGGACCCGTGCTCGTCGCGGGAGGCGTCCCCGCGGATGTCGATCAAGTAGGCCTCGCCACGGTCGACGAGGGCGGCGGCTTCGGCGGGGCTGAGCAGGGTGGCGCGGGCGTCGAGGGCCATGGTGGTCTCCTTCAGGCGGTGCGGGCGAGGGCGGGGTTCGCGAGTCCGAGGTGGTCGCGCAGGGTGGCGCCCTCGTACTCGGTGCGGAACAGGCCGCGGCGCTGGAGCACCGGGACGACCTGGTCGACGAAGTCGCGGACGCCGCGGGGGTGCAGCGGCACGAGGACGTTGAAGCCGTCGGCGGCACCGGCGCGGTACCAGGCCTCCAGCTCGTCGGCGATCTGCTCGCCGGTGCCGGCGACGGTCCAGTGGATGACACCGAGGCTGCGGACGAGGACCTCGGCGAGCTGGCGCAGGGAGAGGTTCTCCTGCTCGGTCCAGGTGCGGAGCCGGATGGTCCGGCTGGTGCCGGCCTTGCGCTCGGGCAGCTCGTCGAACGGCAGCGGGCGGTCCGGGTCGAACCCGGAGAGGTCCGCCCCGAGCTCGACGCCGAGCCGGGCAATCGGGTCCTGCTCGCGGCGGGCGAGCTCCTCGAGCTCGGCTTCGAGGGCCTTGCCCTCGGCCTCGGTGGCGCCGATGTAGGGGACGATCCCGGGGAGGATCTTGATCGAGTCCGGCGAGCGGCCGAGCGCGACCGCCCGGGCCTTGACGTCGCGGAGGAACTCGATGCCGTTCGGGATCGTCGACGAGCCAGTGTAGACGGCTTCGGCGTGGGTGGCGGCCATGTGTCGCCCGGACGGCGAGGCACCGGCCTGCACGATCACGGGCCGGCCCTGCGGGGACGGGTGCCAGGGCGACGGGGCGTCCACCGAGAAGCGACTGTTGGTGAACCGGTCCCCCGCCCACAGGGCGTAGAGGGTGTCGACGAACTCCGAGGCCCGTTCGTAGCGCTGCTCGGGCTGCGGGTGGGAGTCGTGGCCGAAGTTGCGGGCGATGGCGTCTCCGGCGGAGGTCACGACGTTGATCCCGGCCCGGCCGCCGGAGAGCTGGTCCAGCGAGGCGAAGCGCTCCGCGACCTCGTAGGGCTCGTGGTAGGTGGTGGTCACCGTCCCGATCAGCCCGATGTGCGAGGTCCGGGCGGCGAGCGCGCTGAGCTGGGTGAGCGGCTCGAGGGACTGGACGAGCGGTTCCCGGTTGCCGAACACCACCGGGCTGTCGGCGAGGAAGACCGCGTCGAACAGCCCGCGCTCCGCGGTCTGCGCGATGTCGGCGAAGTAGTCCGCGTCGAGGATCCGGTCTGGTGTGGACGACGGGTGCCGCCACCCGGCGCGGTGGAAGCCCACCTCGCGCAGGTTGAGGTTGAGGTGCATCACGCGGCGACCCCCTCGTGCGATCGGTCGGCGGGCCGGGGCAGGCCCAGCCGCTCCCGGAACGTGCGCCCGGCGGGAACGGAGCGGTCGCCGAGGACCGGCAGGGTCTCTCCGACGAGCCGGTCAAACGCGGGCCGGTCGAGCTCGAGGCGGAACCCGCCGAACCCCGCCCGCTCGGCCTCGACGGCCAGCGCGGCTGTCGGGCGGATGCCCGTGGGCAGCGCGAGGAGCGCGAGCGACGCGCGCCCACCGAGCCCCGCGAGGATGTCCGCAGCAC
Organism: Pseudonocardia ailaonensis; assembly: GCF_039531635.1. Taxonomy (NCBI): domain Bacteria; kingdom Bacillati; phylum Actinomycetota; class Actinomycetes; order Pseudonocardiales; family Pseudonocardiaceae; genus Pseudonocardia; species Pseudonocardia ailaonensis. The sequence continues at coordinate 400,210 of NZ_BAAAQK010000009.1, forward strand.
GGCTCAGGTCGGCCCCGATCGTCACGATCTCCGCGTGCTCCGCCGCGAGCGCCCGCGAAGGGGCGTCGGCGACCTCGACGGACAGGACGGGATGGCCCTGAGGAGACCGCGGGGTGCTGAGCGGGCCGTGGACACGGAACTCCGTTCCCTCCCAGCGGGTCTCCCGGATCTTCGCCTCGTCCACGTAGACTCCGCGCTCCTTGTCGGCCGGGATCGCATCGTCGTCCCAGCTGTCCCACAGGCGCGGGAGCAGCTCGGCGTACTCCGCGGCGCGCCGCGCCCGGCGCTCGGCCGCGGGCGGCTCCACCCCGTGCAGGTCCGCGAGTGCCGCGGGGTCGGTGGCGACGAGCCGCCACCCGGCCCGGCCGCGCGAGAGGTGGTCGAGCGCGGCGAGGTAGCGGGCCACGTTGTAGGGCGCCGCATAGGCCGGGCTGACGTCCGCGACCAGCCCGACCCGGCTCGTGGTGACGGCGAGCGCGGACAGCACCGTGGTCGGCTCGAGGGCCCCGCCGAGCGGGAAACCGACTGCGTCGAGGCCGGCGTCCTCGGCGACGCGGGCGTAGGCGACGAGGTCGGGGAGGGTCTCCGTCCCGACGGGGACGACTTCGAGGTACATGGATCTCTCCTCAGGCCGGGACCGGCTGCGGGACCCGGAGTCCGAGATGCCCGCGCAGGGTCGAGGTGGTGTAGCGGTCGCGGACCAGGCCGCGGCGCCGCAGCTCGGGCACGACCTGTTCGGTGAAGGCCGTGAGGCCGGCCGGGTGCAGTGGGACCAGGAGGTTGAACCCGTCCGCAGCGCCCGCCCGCCACCAGTGTTCGAGCTGGTCGGCAATCTGCGTGCCGGTGCCGGCGACCGTCCAGTGGACGTTGTTCATACTGCGTTCGGCGCGCTCGGCCAGTGCCCGGATCGTGGGCCGCTCGCGCTCGACGATCGTGCGGAGCCGGACGAAGCGGCTGACCGCGCCGCGGTACTCGGCCACCGTGGGCACGGCGTCGAGCGGGACCGGGCCGTCGGGATCGTAGGGCGCGAGATCGAGCCCGAGCAGCTCGCCCAGGCGCACCACGGGATCGACGCCGCGCACGGCCAGGGCCTCGAGCTCGGCCTCCAGGTCGCGGGCCTCGCGCTCGGTCCGCCCGACGTACGGGATCAGCCCGGGCAGGATCTTCACGCTGCCCGCCGGGCGCCCGGCCCGCTCGGCCCGGCCCAGGACGTCGGTCCGGAAGGCGACGCCGTCGTCCACCGTGGATGATCCGGTGTAGACCGCCTCGGCGTAGCGGCCCGCCAGGTCCCGGCCGCGGTCCGAGGCGCCCGCCTGCACGATCACCGGCTCGCCCTGGGGCGACCGGCGGCCGCCGGCCCAGGTGCGCTGGAGGTGGTCGAGGAAGCGGGCCGCGTTGGCGTAGCGGTCGGCGTGCTCGGGGTGGGCATCGGAGCCGAAGTTGCGGGCCACCTCGTCGCCGGCGTTGGTCACGACGTTGACGCCCAGCCGCCCGCCGGAGAGCAGGTCGAGCGACGCTAGCCGCGCCGCGGCCTCGCCGGGCTCGGTGTAGGTCGCGGACACCGTGCCGATCAGCCCGATCCGGGAGGTCCCCGCGGCCACCGCCGCCAGCAGGGAGAACGGTTCCAACGGTTGGGACAGCGGCGGCTCGCGGAGCACGGGGGTGTCGGCGAGGAACACCGCGTCGAACGCCGCCGCCTCGCACTCACGGACGAGCTCGGTCACGAACCCGACGTCGGTGATCGCCTCGGGCCGGGCGTCCGGGTGCCGCCAGGCGGCGCGGTGGAAGCCGCGGGCCCGCAGGTTGAGGTTCAGGTGCATGTCACTCCTCCAGCAGGTCGCGGCCGAGGTCGGCGAGCACGACGTCCTCGGCGGGCGGGTTGTGCAGGGCGACCCGCAGGTCGCGCAGGTGCCGCTGCACGGGGTGGTCCAGCCAGATCGAGGCGGCGCCGATCAGCCGGCCGGCGTGGTCGGCGGCGTCCGTGGCGTGCTGGTGGACGGTCAGTTTCACCGCCGCGGCCTGGGCCGGGGTCAGTGATTCCCCGGCTCGGTCGAGGGCGTCGCGGAGCAGCAGCCGGGCCCGGTGGATCTCCAGCTCGATGCGGGCCGCCCGCTCCCGGATGCGGGGCAGGTCGGCGAGCACGCCCTCCTCTCCGTCGTTGCGGGGGTTCCGGGCGAAGGCGAACGCCTCCGCCCGAGCCGCCTCCCCGATCCCGAGGTGCACCGATGCCAGCAGCAGGGGCCACCAGAGCGCAAACACCGGGTCCTTCGGGGCCACCGCGCCGATCTCGGCCCGGCCGAGGAGAGCCTCCGGCGGGAGCGCGACCGCGTCGAACACGACGTCGTTGCTCGCCGAGCCGCGCAGGCCCGCGACCTGCCAGTTCTCCTCGATCCGCACGCCCTCGGCCGGCAACGGGACGAGGAACTGCCCGAGTCCGCCCTGCTCGTCGCCCACGTGGGCGGCGACGACGAGGTGGCCCAGTGCGAGGCTGCCGGTCACGTACCGCTTGCGGCCCGACAGCTCCCAGCCGCCGGGCACGGCGCGGCCCACGCTGTCGATGCGCCCCCCTCGGCTCGGCGGTCCGCTGCGCTGCTCGCTCGCGGTGCCGCTGAGCAGGGACGAGTCCGCGAGGATCGCCTTCGCAACCGGCTCCACCCGGGGATCGGCTCCGGCGAAGAGCTTGGCGGACTGGATGTAGTGCATCGCCAGGATCAGCGCGGTCGAGGCGTCCCCGCGGGCCACCGCCCGCACGACCGCGGACGCCTCCGTGATCGTCCCGCCCGGGCCGCCCCACACCTCGGGGACGATGAGCAGCGGCAGCTCGGCCGTCCGGACCGCCGCGGTGTTCTCCGGGACGTAGGTGCGCTCCCAGTCCTTCGCCGCGCGTTCGGCCAGCTCCGCGACGAGTGCCTCCGCCCGCGCCACGAAGCTCATACCCGCACCTCCCGGCCGGGTACCGCGGCCAGCAGCTCTCGCGTGAACGGGTGCTCCGGCTCGCGCAGGACCTCCTCGGCGGGGCCCTGCTCGACGAGCCGGCCCGCCTGCAGCACACCGACGGTGTCCGCCACCTGCCGGACGACCGCGAAGTCGTGCGAGATGAACAGGTACGCGAGGCCTCGCTCGGCCTGCAGATCCACCAGCAGCCGCAGGATCTGGTCCTGGACGGACACGTCCAGTGCGGACACCGGCTCGTCGAGCACCACGATCTCCGGTTCCAGGATCAGCGCCCGTGCGATCGCGACCCGCTGGCGCTGCCCGCCGGACAGCTCGCCTGCACGCCGGTCGATCGTGTCCGCCGATAGGGCCACCCGGTCCAGGAGCTCCGCGACCGAGCGGCGCCGGGAGGCGGTGTCCCCCACCGCGAACGCCTTCGCGGGCTGCGCCACCGCCTGCTCCACAGTGAAGCGCGGATCCAGCGACGAGTACGGGTTCTGGTAGACGAGCTGGACCCGGCGCCGGAAGCCGCGCAGCGCCTTCCCCCGCAACGCCGTGACGTCCTCGTCCACGACAGTGATCCGGCCGGCCGTGGGGTCCTCCAGACGCAGCACGAGCCGCGCGATCGTGGACTTCCCGGAGCCGGACTCGCCGATCAGACCGTACGTCTCCCCCGCGCGGACGGCGAACGACACGTCGTCCACTGCGAGCGTGCTCCCGAAGTCCTTCCGCAAACCCTCCACCCGCAGCACGGGCACGCCGGCGGGGTCCGTCGTCTTGAGCCGGTCGGACGTGAGCGTCGGCGCGGCGGCGATCAGCGCCTTCGTGTAGTCCTCGCGCGGCTCGGTCAGCACCGCCGAGGCCGGCCCCTGTTCGACCACCCGTCCGTGACGCAGCACGACGACCCGGTCCGCGCGGTCCGCCGCGACGGCGAGATCGTGAGTGATCAGCAGGACGGCGGTGCCGGTGGTGCGGGCCCGCTCCTCGAGGTGGTCGAGGATCCGCCGCTGCACGGTCACGTCCAGGGCGCTCGTCGGCTCGTCCGCGATGATCAGCTCGGGGCCGCAGGACAGGGCGATGCCGATCAGCACGCGCTGCTTCATCCCGCCCGAGAGCTGGTGCGGGTACTGCCGCGCCCGCAGCTCGGGGTCGGGCAGCCCGGCCCGTTCCAGGACCTTCAGCGCCTCCTCGGCGGCGCCCTTGCGGTCCGCGAGCCCGTGGGCGCGCAGGGTCTCGGCGATCTGCTCGCCGATCCGCTTCACCGGGTTCAGCGAGACCCCGGGATCCTGCGGGACGAACCCGATCCGCCTGCCGCGCACCGCCTCCAGCTCCTTGTCCCGTAACCCGACGAGCTCCTCGCCCGCGAAGCGCACGCTCCCTGTGACCGCGGCACTGCCCGGCAGCAGGCCGATGACGGCGTGCGCCGTCGTCGACTTGCCGGAGCCGGACTCCCCCACCAGCGCGACGATCTCACCGGGCGCCACAGTCAGGGCGACTCCTTCGACCGCGGGCCGGTCCCCATAGGCGATGCGCAGGTCCGTGATCTCCAACAGGCTCACCGGAAGTCACCTCCGTCCCGGTCCAGTGCCCGGCTGATCCGGTTGGCCGCCAGCACCGAGGCGGCCACGACGAAGCCGGGCAGGGTGGTCAGCCACCAGGCGGACGCCAGGTAGTTGCGGCCCTCGCTGACCAGCGCCCCCCACTCCGGCTGCGGCGGCGGTGCGCCGAACCCGAGGAAGCTCAGTGCGGACACCGCGAGGATCGCCCCCCCGAATTCCAGTGCGGCCAGGACCAGGACGGAGCCCAGCGCGTGCGGGAGCACGTGGCGCAGCAGGATCTCCGGTCTGCTCACCCCGCTCACCGTGGCCGCCTCGACGAAGACCTCGGTGCGGGCACGGAACACGTCCGCGCGCATGACCCGGGCGAAGCTCGCCACCGACGCCACCCCGACGGCGATCGCGACGTTGACGGTGCCGAACCCGAGCGCGGTGACGACGGCGAGCGAGAGGAGCAGGCCCGGGATCGACAGCAGGACGTCGACCAGCCGCATGACGACGCCGTCGAACCGGCCGCCGACGAAGCCGGACACCAGCCCGATCAGCGTTCCGGCCACGAACCCCACCGCGACGGCGATCGCGGTCGCCTTGAGCGACAGCGCAGCCCCGTAGACGACCCGCGTGTACAGGTCCCGGCCCAGATGGTCGGTCCCGAACCAGTACTCGGCGCCCGGGGCGGTCAGCTTGTCCCGCGGCACACCCGTGAACGGGTCCCGGGAGGTGAACCACTCCGGAAAGAACGCCCAGCCCAGCACCAGCAGCAGCACCAGGACCGCCAGCACCAGCCCCGGCCTGCGCACCGCCGCGCGCAGGGCGCCGCCCCTCCGCACGGGCCCGTGGGAGCCGCGCGGATCGGCGACGACACTGGTGGCGGTGTCCGGCAACAGCTCGACGGCCGTCATGCGAGGGCCTCCTGGGGTGCACGGCGGCGCTCGAGCCGCCCGATCCGGGGGTCGACGAGCGGGTACACCGCATCGACGGCCAGGTTGACCAGCACGAACACCAGCGCGGACAGCACGACCAGGCCCTGGATCACCGGGATGTCCTGAGCGGCCACGCTCTCCTCCGTGAGCCGGCCGATCCCGTTGCGGGAGAACACCGTCTCGACGACGACGGCGCCGGCGAGCATCTGCCCGACCGTGATGCCGATGATCGTCAGGACGGGGATCGAGCCGTTACGCAACGCGTGCCGCAGCTGGATGTGAGTTCGGCTCAGGCCCTTCGCCCGCGCGGTCTCCACGAACGGCGAGCGCCAAGCCGCCGCCAGGTTCTTCGCCAGCACCTGCGCGAACACCGCGCCCGTCGGGACGGCGAGAGTGATCGCCGGCAACACCAGCGCCGAGAACCCCGCGTTGCCGGTCGCCGGGAACAGCTGCGCCCGGAAGGAGAACAGCTGCAACAGGATCAGCCCGATCCAGAAGGTGGGCACCGAGACGCCGAGCGGCGGCAGAGAGAGCAGGACCCGCCGCAGCGGCCGCCACCGCACCGAGGTGGAGAGCAGCGCCAGTCCCCCACCGGCCAGCACCGCCAGGGTGAACGACACCGCGGTGAGCGCCAGGGTCTGCGGCAGTGCCTCCGCGATCGCCCGGGTGACCGGCTCACCGGTCGGGATGGAGCTGCCGAAGTCGCCGCACACCGCGTCCGCGAGGGCATAGAGGTACTGCACCACCAGCGAGGAGTCCAGATGGTGCTCGGCCCGCAGCGCGGCCACCGCGCCGGGATCGACCCCGACCCCGTCCCCGGTCGCGTTCAGCATGATCGACACCGGGTCGCCCGGCAGCAGGTAGAGCACGACGAACGACAGCGTGAAGGCCGCCCACAGCACGAACACCCCCTGCGCCGCCCGGCGCGCCAGGTAGCGGCCGTAGCCACCGCGGCGGAGCGCCGCGGCCCGGCGGGCAGCCGGGCCGGACGCCGTCACGACGCGTCCTTCTTCCACGCGTCGTACAGCACCGTCGCGCCGTACGGGTCGATCGCGACGCCCTGCACCCCCGACCGGACCCCGACCGCCTTGGTCTGCTCCCGGATCGGCAGCCAGTAGCCCTTGCCGATGATCAGCTTCTGCAGGTCGGACGCGGCGGACCGGCGCTCGGCCTCGGTCGACGCGAGGTTCAGCCGGTCCGAGGCCGCCTGCAGCTCCGGCTGGTCGGCGCCGCCGAGAGCCGGGTTGGTCTTGCTGAACAGGCCCGAGAGGAAGTCGATGTCCTTGGCCGGGCCGGATCCGGTGAGGAAGTCGTACGAGGCGTTCTTCTTGTCGTTGTAGACCGCGTCGTACTCGGACTGCGTGCCCGGCTTGAGCTGCAGGTCGATACCGACCTTCTTGAGCTGCTGCTGGATCAGCTCCAGCTCCTGCTGGGTCGCGCCCTGGACCGTGCCGGAGACGTAGATGACGCGCGGGGCGAGCCGGAGCCCGTCCTTCTGCCAGATCCCGTCCGCACCGGTCGTCCATCCCGCGCCGGTGAGCAGGGCCTTCGCCACGTCCGGGTCGTAGGTCAGCAGCGCGGACTGGTCGGCGTAGTACGGGGTGATCTTCGAGATCACGCTGGTGGGCAGGGCGTAGTTGTCGTTGTAGAGCGTGTCCCGGATTTCCGTGCGGTCGATGCTCTTCTGCAGCGCCTCACGGACCACCGCGTCGCCGCCGAGCGGGCTGAAGGGGTTCTGGCGCAGGCCGGGGACGAGGTTCGGCACCTGGCCGGTGACCAGCTGGTTCCCGCCCGCGGTGACCGAGTCCTGGTCGGTGACCGGGATGTCGTCCGCCACGTCGAACTGGCCGGAGAGCAGGCCGCCGACGCGCACGCCGGACTCCGGGACGACCTGGAACACGATCTTGTCGAGGTGCGCGGCCCCGGTGTGCCCGGTGACGCCGGCAGGGGCCCAGTTGTAGTCGGCCCGCTTGCTCAGCTCGATCTTCTGGTTCTTCACCACGCTGTCGATCACGTACGGGCCGGTGCCGACCAGCGACGTCCCCGCGCACCGCGCGTCATAGCTCGAGGCCACGGTGGACGCGGAGTAGATCCCGAAATACGGGTCGCTGACATAGCGCAGGAAGCCCAGCTCCGGGTCACCGAAGTCCACCCGGAACGTCGCCGCGTCGAGCACCGTGGTGCCCTTGTACGAATTGAGCGCGCTGATGAGCGGGGTGTCCGTCTTTGCCTGCCCGGCGAGGGTCTTGAGGGTATCGATGTTCGTCTTGACGACCTCCGCCGTCAGCGGCGTCCCGTCGCTGAAGGTCACGCCCTGCCGCAGGTGGAAGGTGATGCTGCGGGCATCCGGAGAGATCTCCCACGACTGCGCCAGCCGGGGCACCACCTCACCCGTCTTGCGATCCTGGTCCGTCAGGGTCTCGACGAACTGCTGGGGAGCCGAGAGCCCGCGCGCCTGCAGGGCCGGATCCACGCACTTCGGGAAGACCGACAGCGCGTAGGTCAGCTGCCCGCCGTCGACCGGAGGCCCGGCAGCCTGCCCGGCCTGACCGGGTCCGCCGCAGGCCGCAAGTGCGAGCAGGAGCGCACCGGCAGCGGTGCCGGTCCGCAAGGTCCGGCGGCGTCTCGTGGTCATGGCGGGGGTGTCCTCTCGGGTGGGGGTGGTCGGGCGGATCTCGCTCGGGTCGATCTGGCGGGACATCATCGGTGGACCGCGGAGGAATAGATCTCGTCGACGGTCGCGGCGAAGGCGGGATCGAGAACGGTTCGGCTACCGAACCCGAGTCGCCGGCCGCGCTCGGTCGAGGCCCGCAGACCCTCGACCGGACCGCCATAGGTGACCTGCACCGGAGCCGGCAGGCCGGCCGAACGCGCGGCGAGAACGACGCTGCTGCGGGACAACGCGAGCCCCTCGTCCTCCCGCGTGCCGAGGTCCGCGGAAAGATCCCCCTCCCCCAGTCCCACCGACCACACCGTGTGCGTGGCCCGCGCCAGCGCCGCGATCGCCTCGACGCCACGGGCGGTCTCGACCATGACCTGCAGGCCGATCGTGTCGACCAGCCCACGCTCTGCACGGAGACGCTCGACGAGCGACGCGATGTAGCGGACCTCATCCGGGTGCTCGGACTTCGGCAGCCGGATCGCCCGCAGGCCGGGCCGGACGATCGCGTCGAGGTCCTGTTCCAGGAGTCCGGTGGACGGATGGTTGACCCGCACCAGCACCGGCCCGGTGGCTGCGTCCAGATAGGACGAGGCGTTGCGGCGCCCGAGCTCCTTGTGCTCGGCCGGGGTGAGGTGCTCCAGATCGAGCACGACGGCGCCCGCGGCGGCGTGTCCCGCCGAGGAGCCGGCTTCGAACGCCGGGACGTAGAGGTAGGAGGTGAAGGGGAGCCCGGTGGGCGGAGCGAAGGTGGTCATGGGTCACCTGTTCGAGAGGCACAGCGACGTGCACCGACGAGTGGCTCACTCGACGACACAGGGCGGCGCAGGAGGTTCAGGAAACGAGCACAGCGGCTCCGTCGAGGACGACGGCGGCCCGGGCACCACGGCCACGACTCCGGGTCAGCGGCGAGTGGTGAGTCTCAGCAACAGATGGCGCTGGACGTGCGACCATGATCGACGTGCCGGCGCACGACGAGCAGAGGGCTGCTCGTGTCGGTGGCGGCACGCTGTCGCATGTTCCCCAGTTTCCCTATAAAGTCGATAGGGATCAATCCTGCTCGTTCGAGTGTGACGGGAGGCACAATAGGTGCGAATCTCCGCCAAGGCCGACTACGCCCTGCGCGCGCTCATCGAGCTGGCCCAAGCCACCGACGGGGCGCCACTGCGGTCCGAGGCCATCGCCGCGGCGCAGGAGGTGCCCCACAAGTTCCTCGAGGCGATCCTCGGCGACCTGCGCAAGACGGGCTTCGTGTCGAGCCAGCGCGGGGGCGACGGCGGCTACCGCCTTCGCCGGCCCGCCGAGGAGATCCAGGTCGCCCACGTCCTGCGCGCCATCGATGGCCCACTGACCGAGATCCGCGGCGGCTGCCCCGAAGACGCGACCTACAACTCCTCCGCCGCCGCGCTGCAACTGGTGTGGGTCGCGTTGCGGGTCAACATCCGGACGGTTCTCGAGGGTGTGACGATCGCCCAGCTCGCGGCGGGCGGCGTGCCGCCGGAGATCGAGAAGCTCACCGAGGACCCCGACGCCTGGCGCACGCACTGGGTCATCCGCTGACCACAGGAGCCGACCTCGGCTCTGCAACCGCCGATCCCCTGAGCGGGGGTCCGAGAGGGCAGCCGCGGACGAAGTCTGCCCGGCCACGCGCGCGGCGATTGCTCCGGGTGCGCGCGGCCTCGGCCTGGGCAACTGCGTCGGGGCCCGGCGGAATGATCTCCGTCAGGCGATGCCGGCGCCCGGTGACAGCGTCGTAGCCGGCGTTCACGCGTACGCGGAGCCCGCCGTTCGGCAGCCTGTCGATACTGCCCCGGATCCGCTTGCGTCCTGCTCGAGAGGAAGTCATGCGGCGACGCTAGGACCGTTTCGGGTCAGAAATGGGGTCACGACACGCGAGGTACGAGAGCGCCGGACCCAACAATCCGCAGGCTGAGGAGGGTGGGCGCGGCAGGGTTCGAACCTGCGACCGCTCGGGTGTAAAGCGAGCACAACTCCCCTCACAAGTCTCCCGCCTGCGACAACATCCCCGCGACATCCCTCTACAGGCCCCTCAGGAACAGGGTTGAACGGGGTTTCGCGTCACGAGTGGTGTCATGAGCTGGGGTGGCATGAATCAATGCCCTGAGTGGGGCGAGCGTTTCTTCCCGCGAAAGCGCTCCAGTCGCTCCCGACTCTCGCCTCACCATCCGATCGTGTCGAAAATACGCCGTCCAGGAATCGAATGACCGGGCGACGGCGAACGAATACTCCACACGAATGACGTGGCGACCGAGTAGAACGGTCCTCACGACGACTCTTCACGACCCGCCACGACGGATCAATGCTGCACGAGACGTCTCACCGGTCTGGGCGCTTCACCCGCGACCCACGTACGGCATCGTAGTAGCGGCCAAAGTGAGAAACTGAGCATTGGCGTCGAGAGGCAACGATGCCATGAACCGAATAGCGGCGCCGACATACACAGCATCAAATGTCGGTTCGGATCGAACACTGCCATCCGCCTGCTGAGCTCTAATCCTAACCCCGGCAGTCTGGTGTCGAGTGGCATTTCCGACGTCGATCTGGCCGCAGGCAATATTGAACGGTCGACCATCCAGGGACAACGATCTCGTCAGTCCGGTGATTGCATGCTTCGCAGCGGTGTACGCAATGCTCTCCGGCCTAGGAACGTGAGCCGAAATTGAACCAATGTTGACGATCCTGCCACCCTGAGGACGCTGCCTCCGCATTGCGGCGAAGGCTGCGCGAGCGCAAATAAATGCATTAGTGAGATTAGCGGACACGGTCGTCTTCCAGTCATCTACCGAGATCTCATCAGGAGTGCCTGTCGGGCCGAACTGACCCATACTATTGACTAGCAGATCCAGGCGACCGGGAACGGATGCGAACAGCTCGTCAACCTCAGCCGGGTCCGACACATCTGCGGGTACGACAATCGCCCTGGCGTGCCCGTCGGCCGTCTCGCTCAATGAGTCGAGATGAGGCCCGGCGAGGACAACGGTGCAACCGTCACCCAGAAGAGCACGCGCAACGACACGACCCAGCCCCCAACCAGCTTCAATCACCACCGCGTTCAATGATTCTCCCAAATAGGCCGCAGATCCGATTCCCGCGCTCGGCAATCTTATTCTTCATGCTAGCTTCGCCGCACATCCGACCGCGTCGACACAGAAGGAGCGCCGGCCCCGCCGATGCACGCCTCGCCTAACGACCCCAGGCTTGCGTCAGGAATGGTCCGACGGCACGGCATTCAGAATGATGGTCTTTGACTCCAGATACGGAAGCAGTCCGTCCGCGCCGCCCTCACGCCCGGTACCAGACTGCTTGAAACCACCGAACCCGATCCCGTGATCGTTCCGGAACTCGTTGTGGCCCACCGTTCCGGACCGGAGGCGGCGAGCAACGGACAGCGCATGATCCACGTCGTCGGTGAACACCGACGCATTGAGGCCAAATATTGAATCGTTGGCAGTTCGGATTGCCTCTTCTTCGCCCTCGACGGGAATCACTGTGAGCACGGGCCCGAAGATCTCCTCCCGGGCGATGATCGAGGAGTTGTCCACGTTGGCGAACACCGTCGGCTCGACGAACCAGCCGCGATCGAGATGGGACGGCCGCCCACCGCCCGCGGCAAGGGTCGCGCCCTCCTGCTTGCCCCGCTCGACGTAGCCGAGCACCCGGTCCCGCTGCCGGCGCGAGACGAGCGGACCCATCTCCGTCGCCTCGTCGAAGGGGTCGCCGACCCGAACACCGGAGAACTCGGCGGCCAGTGCCTCGACCAGCGCGTCGTGTCGGTGCCGACTGACGATCACCCGGGTGAGCGAGGAACAGACCTGGCCAGACAGGAAGCACTCCGCGCGGGCCAAGGTCCGTGCGGTCTGTTCTAGGTCCACGTCGTCGAGGACCACCGCCGGCGACTTGCCGCCCAACTCCAGGGTGTACCGCGCGATCCGGTCCCCGCACAGCGCGGCAATCCGCCGGCCGGCGGCGGTGGACCCGGTAAAGGCGATCTTGTCCACCCGCGGGTCGGTCACCAGCAGCTCGGAGACCTCCCGGTCGGCCGTCACCACGTTCAGCACACCGGGCGGCAGATTCACCGCCTCAGCAATCTCCGCCATCAGGAGGGCCTCACCCGGCGCCTCGGGGGCCGCCTTGAGGACCACTGTGCATCCCGCGATCAAGGCCGGCGCGAGCTTGTAGGCCATCAGGGTCAGCGGCGCGTTCCACGGGACGATGGCGCCGACGACACCGACGGGCTCGCGCACCAGGAGGCCGTACGCGCCGCCACCGCCGGGCTGGGCCGGTTCGCTGAACGGGAACGAGTCGGCCATTCCGGCATAGAACTCGTAGGCCTCGGGGACAAAGCCCACGCTGAACCGGGCGGAACGATGCACCACACCGGCTTGGCGGGACCAGATGCCGCTCGCGTCGTCGAGCCGTGTGCGCAGCGTGTCCGCCATCGCACGCAGGTAGCCCGCCCGTTCAGCGTGGGTCAGTGTCGGCCACGGCCCGTCGTCGAACGCGGTTCGCGCCGCCGAGATCGCCCGGCCCATGTCGGCGGGCCGGGCCTCGGCGACCTCGAGGAACAGCTCCTCGGTCGTCGGATCGATCACCTCGATCCGCGCGGTCGAGGACGGTGCGACCCACTCCCCGCCGACGTAGAGGTCGCCGGGCCGGTGCAGGAACGGCACAACACGCGGATCCTGGACGTTCGTCATGGGTGTGCTCCTTCGAAGGCTGTGCCGGCTCCAGGACCTGCGCCCGTCACGGAGCCGAGAGGGTGACGGAGCCGCACGAGAGACGGCTCCGGGGTCCTGGCGGGGCGGTGACGCAGGCGGTCCCCCGCCACGGCGCGGCTCGTCCTCACCCACCGCCCACGACGCGCGCGGGGAGACTGGTGATCCCGTTGACCAGGGTGTTCTGGGTGTAGACGGGCTCCCCGACCTCGATCACCGGCGCCACGGTGAGCAGCTCGGTGAACAGCGCGCGCAGCTGGGCCCGGGCGACCGGGGAGCCCAGGCAGTGGTGGACCCCGCCGCCCCCGAAGCCGACGTGTGTGTTCGGCGAGCGCCCGACGTCGAACCGGTGCGGGTCGTCGAAGGCGTGCTCGTCACGGTTGCCGCTCGAGTAGATCATCACGACCTTCTCCCCGGCCCGGACCAGCTGCCCGCCGACCTCCGCGTCGTGCGCCGCCACCCGGGCGAACTGCACGATCGGGCTGGCCCAGCGGATCATTTCCTCGACCGCGACGTTGATCCGCCCAGGCAGATCCTCGCGCAGCCAGTCCCGCTGCTCGGGGTGCTCGGCCAGGGCCTTCACCGCGTGCGAGGTCGTCTGCCGGGTCGTGTCGTTGCCCGCGACGGCCAGCAGCACCATGGCGGCCCCCATCTGGTCGTCGGACAGGCGCTGGCCGTCGGTCTCGGTCGTGGCCAGCGTGGTGATCACGTCGTCACCCGGCTCGCGCCGCTTGCGCGCGGCCAGCTCGGCGCCGTACTCGCGCAGCTCCCCGTTGACCCGCAGCAGCCGCTGGATCGGGTCCTCGTCGCTGTCGGCGCGCCCGGGCTCGGCGGTGAAGGTGCGGATGACCCGCCCGAGGTACTCCCGGTCAGACTCCGGGATGCCGACCAGCTCGAAGAACGTCCGCTCCGGCAGGTGCCGGGACAGGTCCTCCACCACGTCGACCTCGCCCTTCTTGGCGAAGACGCGGACGATCTCGTGGGCGTTGTCCGTGATCGAGGAGGTGATCTTGCGGATCTGCCGGGGGGAGAACGCCGAAGAGATGATCTTCCGCAGCCGGGTGTGCTCCGGCGCGTCCATCGCCATGAAGAACGCGCTGATCCGGGCGATGTCCGACGGGATCGGCTCGAGCACGACGCTCTCCGCCGAACGGAAGGTCTCGTTGTCCGTGCTCACCCGGGTGATGTCGGCGTGCCGGGTGAGCGCCCAGAAGCCGCTGAAGGGCTGCGGCAGCGGCCACTCCACGGGCCGCTGCCACGACACCGGGGACTCCCGGCGCAGCCGGGCGAACACCTTCTCCCGCTCCAGGTGGGACTGCCGCCAGAACGCCATCCGGGAGATGTCAGCCGTCGGGTCGAAATCACGGGGCGACGGCGGCGCGAGCGCAACGGTCACGTCGTTCTGCTCCTCTCTGCTCACTGTGGACGCGGCCACCGGGTCACCCCTCCTCGACGGGCTGCCAGCGCCCGTCGACCTGGCGGTAGTACTTCTGCTCGTAGAACTCCACACCGTCGCGCCCGGTGAGCCGCTCGCCCCAGTCGAGCAGGTGGGCGTAGGGGATCTCTCGGCCGCGCTCGGCCTCCCAGTGCTCCTCGTAGACCTCCTCGTCGGCCCAGTGCTCGAGCATGGCGAAGTTGCTGAGTGTCGTCGTGGACTGCAACAGCTCGTACTGGATGCAGCCGCGCTGCGCGTTGGCCCACTCGTAGGTGCTCTTCCACGCCTCCTTGAGGGCGTCCTCGTCACCCGGTTTGACGTGGATGTTCACCACGACCCGTACTGCTGCCATCGTCTCGTCTCCTCCGCGCCGGTCCGGTGCCCGCGCTCAGGCGGGTGCCGGCTCCTTGCTGATCCGGTAGTAGGGCCCGCGCTGCTTCATCTGGGTCAGGTCGGCATTCGGGTCCATGCCGAAGCACTCCACGACGACGCCGCCGAGCCGCTTGCGGGTGTCGATGTAGTAGAACTCGGCGGCCCCGCCCATCAGGTCCCCGCTCATGCACACGCTGACCCCGGCGCTCTGCAGCCAGTCCCGCAGCCGCAGCCAGTGCGCGTGGTCGTCCAGACCGACCAGGTTCATGTGGTGGATGCCCTGGCCGACCAGGTTGAGGAAGTTCTCCTTGTAGTCCGAGGGGCCCAGGGTCGGCTGGACCACCTCGAAGCCCAGCGGGCCGTCGAGCGGGGACGCCGCTGCGAAGTACTCGTGGTCGACCGGGCGGCCCTCGAACGTCGGGGACTCCAGCGACCCGGGCTCGGTGCGCCAGTTCTGCACGACCCAGTCGGAGATGCCGAACACGTTCCCGTGGGCGTCGACCCGCTCGACCATGTCCCGCACCACGACGCCGAAGTGCTGGATGCCGCGCGGCACCGGCAGCGGGCCGAGCCCGTCGGGCCGGGCATAGCTGCGGGACAGGTCGACGGCCCGGCCCTCGGGGACGACGAACGCGTCCGGCCCGCTCGGCGTCACCAGCTGGATGTAGTAGCCGCCCAGCAGCGCCCGGGTGTCGATCTCGGTGACAGACCCGACGCCGGTGACCTCGTAGCTCTGCGCCACGCTGGCGCCGAGCCGGTCGAAGGCGTCGACCGTGGGCTGCAGCTCGGCCGCCTCGACCGCGAAGCCGAGATGGTGGATGCCGTGGCCGTTGGTGGCCTGGAAGTCCTTGTAGGTGCTGCGCCCCTTGCCCGGCTCGATCAGCCAGAACGAGTCGCCCCAGGGGGCGACCCCGACGCCGAGGCGGCCGGTCACCTGCGTGTGCGCCCCGCGGACGCGCGCGCCGGTGGTCAGCTCGCCGAGGTCGGTGACGTTCCAGGTGTCCAGGCCGAGCAACTCGGCGTACCCGGCGGAGATGGCGTCAAGGTCGCGAATGACGAGGCCGACGTGATGAAGAGTTGGCGGAAGTATTCCCATGATCGTCCTTTCGGCCCGCGGCGAAGCGACCCCGTCGGGTTCAGTGCCGCCGCTGTCAGGAGGTTGTCAGCAGGGCCGGGAGACCCAGCGCGATGGCCTGGACCGTGTTGATGAACTCGTGGCCAGATGGGATCTGAGAGAACCCGCGGACGTCGTACCCCTTGGCCCGCAGCGTGTCGTGCAGATCACTCACTGCCGTGACCCAGGTCGTCCCCTCGGGGACCCCGGGCGCGTTGACCGGGATGTCCTCCAGGCTGCCGACAGTCAGGTAGAAGCGTGTGTCGCCGCCGGGCGCCGCCGCGATTTGACGCGTGAGCCAGCCGCCGGCCTCGGTGGCGGGGTCGGGGGTGAACCACAGCACTCCGGACATCGGCAGCGCCGAGCCGAAGGCATCGGGCCGGGTGAACGCGGTGTGTACCGCGGCCAGCCCGCCCATACTGAACCCGCCGATGACCCGCTGCGCGCGGTCGGCCGGGATCCCATAGCGCTTCTGCAGCAGCGGAAGCAGGCCGTCGGCCAGCTCGTCGGCCAGCGCCTCGTCGCACGCCATCTCCAGCATCCGCGAGGTCAGCGTCCTGTTGTGCCACAAGACGCAGCGGACCGGAGGTATCGCCCCAGTCTCGATGGCGTGGTCGAGGCGATGCTCGAAACCCCCACGCAGTAGGACCTCTCCGTCGACCAGGACGACCAGCGGCAAGACGTCGTCACGTCTGGCCCCCCGTGGCTGGTAGACGCTGATCCGCCGGCCGTCGAGCTCGAGCTCGTCGAGCTCGGGCGTGGTGGTGCTGACGGCCTGCGGGTCGTAAGTGCTGTCCGGCAGGACGAGGACCGAGTCGCGGGCGTGGCCGGTCCCGAAGTCGATGTCCCGCTGCATTTCGGCGGGATTGAAGAGGTCGAGTCGACTTGAGGCCTCCAAATCGGTCTGGAATCGCCGGGCAGCCTCTGGGTCGGTATAAAGCGCCATCATCTCCGCCATCGTCTCCCCCGCCGACGGGGGTGAGTACAGGAAGCAGTAGGAGACGGCCGCGTCCGAGGCCGCCCGGACCGTGAGGGCGTGAACCCCGTCAGCGACAGTCTCCATTGGCAGGGACAGCAACGGTGGGGAGGTCCTCAGCAGCGCGGTCCGCAGCTGGACGTCATCCTCATCTGCGAGGTGTACGAACGTGACGTCGACCTCTGTCGGCGACACCCGCTCGACGAGCGGTCCACCCGCGGCGTGCAGGTCGGCGGACAGCGCGTCCCGCGCCCGCTGCGGATCAGTGGCGGTCTCGGACACGAACTGGGCGATACGGGAGTGCGTCACGGTCATCGTGGTCTCCGTTTCCGTGGATCAGCCGAAGGTGGATTCTTGCCCCTGGTCGGGCCGGGCGGAGCCCGCACCCTTGTCTGCCATCTCGGCCTCGTGCCGGTCGAACACCGCCTGCGCGGCGGACTTGCGCTTCTGCACGAACTCCTCCTGGTTGCGCCCGACCCAGGCGTAGGACTCCTGGCGGGGCTTGTTCCAGCCCTCGAAGTGCGGGACGACGTAGCGGGAGTACAGCTCGAAGGAACGCTTGGTGTCCTCCGGGTTGGCCCAGCTGTGTGCGTTGAGCAGGATGGCGCCGACGTCGGGCACCTTGCCGAGCAGCTGCTCGATCCGAGCGATGGCGTCGTCCGGAGTGCCGATGACCGCGCTGCCGGTGCCGACGTACCAGTCCATCAGATCCTCCCCGGGCGGGGCGAAAAGCCGCGGCAGCACGTTGTTGAGGTAGTCGATCTGGTTGGTGAAACCGTGCCGGGCCTGGCGCATCGCCTCCTCCCGGGTCTCGGCGATGTGCATGCCGACCACCAGGCGCAGCCCGCTCGGGTCCATGGTGTGGCCGTGCTGGGCCGCGACCTCGTTGGCCACCCGCCAATTCACGTCCAGCGCGTCGAAGCCGGCGTTCTCCCCGGCGGCCACGCATAGCATGCCCAGGCCGTACTTGCCCGCGATGCGCCCGCCGGACGGGGTCACCGCGCTGGCCACCACCACCTCGGGGTGGGGGTGGGAGTACGGCGCGAGGTGCAGCCGCGCCTCGGACAGCTCGAACCACTCGGACTTATGGCTGACCACCTCGCCGCGGAAGAGCCGCAGGATGATGTCGAGCGCCTCGGCCATCCGGTCCCGCTGCACGGCGGGGTCGATGCCCAGCATGATCGCGTCGGAGGCCAGCAGGCCCGGGCCGACGCCGAACATGACCCGGCCCCGGGTCATGTGGTCGAGCTGGATGATCCGGTCCGCCGCCATCAGCGGGTGGTGGTAGGGCAGAGAGACCACGCCGGTCCCCAGCCGGATGTCGCTCGTGCGCTCTGCGGCCGCGGCGATGAACAGCTCCGGCGAGGAGATCGTCTCCTGCCCGGCCGAGTGGTGCTCGCCGAACCAGGCCTCCTGGAAACCCAGCCGGTCCAGGTGCGTCACTAGTTCCAGGTCCTGCTGGAACAGCAGCGCCGGGCTCTCCTTCATGGCGTGGAACGGCGCCATGAAGATGCCGTGTCGCAACTTGACTGTCATGTGAGTGATCCTCGTTCCGCACGGCCCGCGGCACGCGGGACGATGCATTGGTCAGGGCACGCGTCAGGGTCTTTCTCGTCCGCCGTCGGTCTCGGGTCGGGGACGACACCCGCGGTGCGCCGCCGAGGCGACGCACCGCGAGGACTCAAGGGGTGGCGGCCACTGCGGACCGGGGGGCCGGGGTGGCCGGGGTGGCGCGGTAACGATGGAGCACACAGAGCAGGGCGACCGCGAGGTCCACGCAGAGGGCGATGACGAAACAGACGACGAAGCCGCGCGGCGACGGCCCGGCCGCCGGTCCCGCCGTCGCGCTAGCCTGCAGTACCGCGGAGTAGATGGCGGGGCCGAGCGAGCCGGAGATCGTCAGGACGATGCCCACCATGCTCGTCCCCATCCCGGCGAGCTTCTCCGGGACCGCGCTCTGCACCGACCCGAACAGCCCGACCGCGACCATGCCGCTGCCGATCCCGTAGACGACCGCCGCGACCACGAAGGCCGGCAGGTGCGCCAGGTTCAGCGCCAGGGTCAGCCCGGCGACCGCGTGACAGGCCGCGCCGACGCCGGCGATGAACAGCGGGCGGCCGCGGGAGATGAAGGTGCCCGCGACGACGCTGCTCACCGCGGCGGCCAGCGCGTAGGGCAGCAGCACCAGGCCGGTGTCGAGCACGGTGAACCCGAAGCCGAACCCGGCGGTGTCCGGTGAGCGCTGCACGTAGAACGGGATGAGGAAGGTGACGGCCTGGATGGCCATGCCGATGGAGATGCCAGCCACGACGGTCTTTGCGACGACCGGTGAGCGCAGCAGGTCCAGGTGCAGCACCGGGGCGGCCGAGCGCCGCTCGAACCGCAGCCACGCCGCCCCGCCCAGCAGGCCGACGACGAGCAGCACGATAGACAGGGGCTGCAGGAAGCCCGACGACGAGGCGAGCTTGATCCCGTAGAGCAGGGCGACGACCCAGACGACCAGCCCGACCAGGTCGGCCGCCCCGAACCGGGTGTCCGGGTTGCGCGGGCTGCGCGGGATCATCACCATCGCGAAGACCCCGATCAGGGCGTAGATCGCCGCGGCGGAGAAGAAGAAGCCGCGCATGTCCACGTAACTCAGCGCGATGCCGCCCGCGATCAGGCCGGCTCCACCGCCGAGGGCGTGCGCCACCTGGGTCACCGTCACGGCCGTGCGGACCGAGGTGCCCGGGAGGTGGCGGCGCAGGATGCCCACGCCGATCTGGCTGGTCGCTGCGCCGAGCCCCATCAGCGAGGCCCCGACCAGCAGCGCCGGGTAGGTCTGGACCGCACCGGCGACAAGCGTGCCGGCCGTCATCAGGCCGGTGCCCAGCGCCGCGGCGCCGCGGTCGCCCAGGGCGTCGGCCGAGCGCGGCAGCAGCACCACGCTCACCCCGCCGCCCAGCACGATCAGGGTGAAGACCAGCGCCACCTCACCGAGGGAGAGGGAGTAGTCGCGCTGCAGGACGGGCAGCAGGGGCGCCAGCATGTAGCTCACGGCCCCGGCGGCGAAGGTCATCACGGCGGTGAAGACCACCAGCCCGCGGCCGCTGCGGGCCTCGGGCGCCGGGGCGGCCTCGACGGTCTGCACGTCGGCGGTGTGCTCTGACATTGCCGTCCATCTCCTCACTGGGGGTCTGCCGGGGGGACGCGCGGGCCGTCGGGCGTCCGGGGCAGGGCGTGCTGTCGGGGTGGGTCGTGCTGGTGGTCGGGCGGCGCTGGGTCGGGGCCGTGCCGGGTGGTGGCGGGTGCGGTCGGTGCCTAGCCGCGGCCGAGGAACTGCGCGGTCAGGGCGTTGAACTCGGCGGCGTGCTCCAGCTGGGCCCAGTGCCCGCACCGGTTGAACATGACCAGCCGCGAGTCCGGGATGAGCCCGTTGGCGCGCAGGCTGACCTCGAAGTGCACGGTGCGGTCGTCGCGGCCGTGAACCAGCAGCGTCGGGATTTGCGACCGGGCGATCTTCTGGCCGGCCTCGGCGAAGCCGACGGTCCCCTCCCCCGATCGCATCAGCTCGAGCCAGTTCTTCAGGTGCTCCGGCTTGCTCGTCGCGGACCGGGACCGCTCCTGTGCGAGCTCCTCGGTGGCGAAGGACGGGTCGTGGCACATGACCGCGACCAGGCGGCGGAAGTTCTCCGGGGACGGGTCCTCATAGGTCTCGAAGATGACCCGCAGCCCCTCGGAGAGACCACCCGGCGACAGCACGCTCGGCCCCCAGACGCCCGAACCCATCATGACCAGGTGCGAAATGCGGCCGGGGTGCTCGGTAGCCAGAACCATGCCGATCGCCCCGCCCATGGAGTTCCCGATCACAGCGGCGCGGTCGATGCCCATCGTGTCCATCAACTGGACCATCGCCCGGCCCTGGTCCCGGCCGGTCTCGCGGCTCTGCGGGCTCGAGTCGCCCCACCCCGGCATGGTCACCGCGATGCACCGGAACGAGGACGAGAGTCCCCGGATGTTAGGCTCGAAGTTCGACCATCCGGTAGCCCCCGGGCCGGTGCCGTGGATCATGAAGACCGGGGGGCCCTCACCGGCCTCATTGATCTGGATCTCGTAGTCCGCGGTGCGGACCAGCCGGTAGGTCGACTCGTAGGTGAGCGACTCGGGGGTGGAGAGCTGGGGGGTGGACGCGGTCACGGCGGGGTCCTCTCTGGTGTCCTGCGGCCCGGTCATCCGGCCATCTCCTGACCGACCGGGCGGGCCTTGGCTCGCTTCTGGTGGGCGCGCAGCACCGAGCGCAGGTCGAGCTCCGGGGAGGCGAGGTCCTCTGCGGCCACCGGGACGCGGTCGATGACGAGGCGGCGGACCGCGCCGATCTCCCGGGCCATGCCCATGGCGGCCACGGCCCCCACCGCGCCGTCGCGGACCCAGAATGCGAGGAAGCGACCCGGCTCGGCGTCCCGGCGCAGGACCAGCTCGTCCGACGGGCGCCCGCGCCCGATCAGCTGCAGCGTGCCGCCGTACTGGTCGGACCAGGCGTAGGGCGGGTCGACGAAGCGGGTGGGGTTCCCGGCGATGGTCGCGCCGACGGCGGCGCCGTGGCGCAGGGCCACATCCCAGTGCTCGATGCGCCCCGGGGCCACCAGCTCGGGATGGGGCTGGCTGGCGACGTCCCCGGTGGCGAAGATCCACGGGTCGGACGTACGGCCGTAGCCGTCCACCACGATCCCGTGCTCGTCCACGATGGCCCCGGCCGCGCGGGCCAGCTCCACGTTGGGCTCCACACCCACGCCGACGACGACGGTCGCCGTGGGGATGCGGCGACCACCCGCCAGGCAGACCGCGCCCACGGTCCCGGAAGGGCCCTCGACGCCGGGCAAGTGCTCCAGACGCGAGACCGTGGCGCCCAGCAGGAACTCGACTCCGCGGTTGCGGTGCAGGTCGATCATGAGCTGGGCCGCCTCGCCGCCCAGCACCCTGGCCAGCGGGTGCAGCGCAGCTTCGACGACGGTCACGCTGATGTCGTGCTCCCGGGCCACCGCGGCCATCTCCAGCCCGATGAAGCCAGCCCCGATGATCACCAGCGGGCCGCCGTGGGCGAGTTGGTCGGCCAGCGCCCGCGCGTCGGCCGCGTTCCGCAGGTACAGCACGTTCGCCGCGTCCGCCCCGGGCACATCCAGCTTGCGTGCCGAGACCCCGGTGGCCAGCACCACGTGGTCCGCGGGCAGTTCGCCAGCCGTGGTGCGGACGCGCCGGCGAACCGGGTCCAGCTCGAGGACCTGTTCACCGAGGCGGAGCTCGATGTCGAGATCCACGTAGGTCTGCGGTGGCCGGATCGGGACCAGGTCGTCGGTCCCGTTCGTGGCCGCGGCGCCCAGCAGCCCCTTGGACAGCGGGGGCCGCTCGTAGGGCAGTCGCGGGTCGGCGTCGACAAGCGTGACCGGGCCGGTGAACCCGTTCGCGCGCAGCTCGATCGCGGTGGCGACGCCCGCCGCGCTGGCTCCCACGACCACGCACGCGGGTCCATCGGTGGCCACCCGGAGTTCCTTCGTCACCTGGTGCCTGGCTGGGCGACGTAGACCTCGGAGCCCTCGATACGCACCTCGTGGGTGCGCTGGCTCTGGGTCGCGGGCGGACAGAGCACCTTGCCGCTGCGGATGTCGAACTTGGCAAGGTGCCAGGCGCACTCGACCTGGTCGCCGTCGACGTAGCCGTCTGCGAGCGAGGACTGGCCGTGCGAGCACGTGTCGTCGAGCGCGAGAAACTCTCCACCGACGTTGAACACGGCGATCGGCGGGATGGTGGGGACCTGGACCGCGTCCCCGTCCTCGAGCTCGTCGACGGAACATGCACGTACCCACGTCATGGTCGATGACACCTGCTCTCGGTCCTCACGGTCGGGCCTAAAAGAAGTTGCTGAGGTTGGCGGACTGCAGCACGGTCTGGTCGAGGTAGATGAACCGCCTCGCAATGGCCAGCCCATCAGAGGTGCGCCGCAGGGTGTCGTCCCGGCGGCCCACCCACACATCCACATCGGACTTGAGCCGTGTCCGGTAGAGCATGAAGTTGCTCTGCACGACCAGCTCACCGCCGTTCTGCTCGGCAATGCGGATGTTGGTGATCAGGTGGCGGGTGCGCGAGGGGGGGTCCTCGGCCCACGCCGTACCCGTGTTCAGCTTTTCTACTCGCGTGGCCAGGAGCTCCTTCGTCTCGTCGAAGAAGGCCATCTCCCCGGGCTTGGTGAACTCCCGGTGCAGCTGGCGACGGGGCACGGTGCGCCTCAGCGGCATGAAGTAGTGGGTGTCGTCGGTGAAGAGCGCGATCCACTCCGCGTAACGATGCTCGTCGAGCAGGCCGGACTCGTGGAAGTAGAACTGCTCGACCTCGTGCTGCAGAAGGACGTTGCCCAAGACTGCGTCCTGGCTGTCCAGCCTGGCTTCGGTGGTGCTCATCGACGTCCCTTCAGAGCCGGTCGCCCGGCACGGTGCGCTCACGCAGCTCGTCCCAAGACGGGTTGCGCAGCCACTCCCGCCAGGCGAGGTAGGTCCACATCTGGCCGTGCTCGTTGATCGGCGCCTCGATGAAGGCCAGGCCGTCCTTGCGGTGGATGTCCACAGTGTTGAGGCCCATCTTCAGCAGCTGCGGGACCTCGCGGCTCTTGTGGCCCTGGGTTTGCAGGGTGCTCTGCGACCAGTTCTCGCCGTCCTCCTGCTCCAGCATGCCCGCCGGGCCGAAGAAGTGGATCTGGGTGCTGAGCGCGGCGGCCTTCTGCTCCTCGGTGGCGTTGCGGTCCCGGAAGGAGAACCACCAGATCTCGGTCTCGTCGGGGCTGCGCGGCACCCGCAGGCTGAGCTGGCCGATGGCCGTGACCCAGGCGGTCGGGAAGATGTGCGGATGCCCGGCGACCCGGCTGCCGACGTCGCCCAGCCGGGCCTGGGTCTCGGGCTTGTAGCGCCACTCGAACGGCGTCACGTGCCCGATGTTCTCTTCCAGCGCGCTCTGCTCCGGCCCGGAGATCGCGTGCCCGTACTCCCCGACCATGACGAGGTTGTGCAGGTCGGTGGGCAGGAACGGCACCTCCAGTCGGGCGCCCTCCTCGGTCAGCGCGCCGCCGTCCATGACGTCCGGCGTCGGCGCCTTGAGCGTGCCGACGGCGAACGCCGACATGTGCGTAATCTGCGGGTGGTAGTAGTCGAAGACGTTGTCCACGGTGAACTTCCAGTTCGTCTTGACGACGAACTTCTGCACCCCGGGCACCGCCTCCATGTCCCCGCGCTCGGCGATCAGGTCCAGGCCCAGCCGCCCGGTAGCGCCGAGGTACTCCCCGAGCGGCGGCGCGGTCTCGTCGAACGTCGCGAACACGAAGCCGCGATAGGAGTCGAGCTGGGCCACCTTGCGCAGCGGGTGCTCGGACAGGTCCAGCTTGTCCTTATAGAACATCTGCTTGCCAGGGACGCCCACGAGCTCCCCGTCAAGGCCGAACGTCCACCCGTGGTAGGTGCACATGAAGTTGCGGACATTGCCCTCCTCGGCCCGACAGACCGCGTTGCCACGGTGCGAGCAGGTGTTGAGGAAGGCCTTGATGCTGCCGTCGCGCTGGCGGACCACCAGCACGTTGTCGGTACCCATCGGAGCTTCGAAGAAGTCGCCCCGCCTCGGGATCTGCGTCTCGTGACAGAGGAACAGCCACGCCCGACCGAAGATGTGCTTCATCTCCAGGTCGAAGATCTCCTGGTCGCTGAAGATCCGCCGATCGATCTCACCACGTTCGTACGACACGAGGTCGTCGAGTTCATCCACGATCGATGTGGTGGGTTCCATGATGCTCCCTCTGGTCTGGCGGTGGCCGGTGTCGAGGTCAGTGGGCGTGGTTGCGGTCGTGTCCCCAGAACTGGGCTGCGTTCCAGTTGGTGACCGTCCACGTCTCGTCGTCGATGAGCTTCCCGTTCGTGCCGTACTCCACGCCCACCCCGGAGGGCGACTTCACGTAGAAGGACACCATCTCGTCGTTCGTGTGCCGGCCCAGAGTTGCCGTGAGCGAGAGCTCGCGGGCCCGGACCAGGTCCAGTGCCCGACCGACGGCGTCGAGCTCCGTCACCTCGAGCAGCAGGTGGTCCAGGGCGGCGCTCGTTCCCTCGGGGGCCGGGCCGAACGCCAGCGAGTGGTGCCGGCCGTTGACATGGGTGAAGGTGAGGACCATCGGGGGAACGGTCGGAAACGTGATGTAGTCGCTGAGCCGGAAGCCCAGGACTCGCGAGTAGAAGTCGATCACCTTGTCCGGATCCGGGACGAGCACGGCCAGATGTCCGAGACCGAGGTCGCGACCCGACGGGTCGGACGTCACGAACGTGGCCCCGGTCGGGGACGTGAACGGAGCACGGATCGACGGGCTCCCGTAGAAGATCTCTACGGGGAACCCGGCGGGATCGGTGCACCGCACCAGACGCCGGACGTTGCGGACCACCGCCAGCGCCGGGTCCTCGGTGTAGGCGACACCCTCGGTGGCCAGACGCTGGATCTGGGCGTCCAGAGCGGCCTCGGTGGGCACCTCCCAGCCGGAGTAGCCCAGACCGTCCTCACCCTCGCGAACCGCGATCCGGTGGTGCCGCCGGTCCATCCGCAAGAACAAGGTGTCAACCCCCTCCGAGTCGGCCGCACGCATCGCCTGGAGACCGAGGACCTCCGTTCCGAACGTCTGCCACGCGTCGAGGTCCCGCGCCATCAGTCCCACGTAGCCCAGAGCACTGACATGACCCATGCGGCCCTCCTTCGTGTGTCGCACAACCTCGAGCGAGTCGACCAGAAGCTTAAGTGGATGTCTACCCACATTTAAGCATCAGTGTAGGGTGGCTGCCATCACAGGAGCAAGCGGTCACGCAGCCACTGCCCAGGACGGGGCGACGAACGCCGGGTCCGGGGACACCCCATCGCGTCGGCGTCGCGCGCCACGTTCGGACGGACGTCGAAGCGTCGAGAAGATCCTCGCCGCGACGGAGAAGCTTCTCGCTCGCGACGGATTGAGCGTCAGCCTCGAAGAGGTTGCGCGCGAAGCCGGCGTCGCGTCGACCACGCTGTACCGACACTTCCCGAGCCGGATGCACCTCCTCGAGGCGCTCCATCGCGGCCACGTCACTCGCGTCGCCGACGAGGCCAACCGACTGCAGGCGTCAGAGCCCCCGTTCACAGCATTGACGATGTGGCTCGAGGAGTTCGTGACCCTAGGACTGGAGCTTCAAGGCGGCCTCGCCCTCCTACTCTCGGAAGGCCTGAAGGAGTCGGACCCG
This sequence comes from Pseudonocardia ailaonensis, assembly GCF_039531635.1. Lineage (NCBI taxonomy): Bacteria > Bacillati > Actinomycetota > Actinomycetes > Pseudonocardiales > Pseudonocardiaceae > Pseudonocardia > Pseudonocardia ailaonensis. The sequence continues at coordinate 426,178 of NZ_BAAAQK010000009.1, forward strand.
GTGAGCAACGCTCGATGGGGCCGAACTCTCTTGACCGAGGCCGCTCGAACGCTCCTCGACAACGCACAGCAGGCGGGCGTCGTACGCCGCGACATCGGAGCCCCCGAACTCGTCTTCCTGCTGGGCGGCATCGTCCGAGCCGTGGTCGGCTCTCCGGCTTCGACGCCCGAAAACAGGAGGGCGACGACCGCTCAACTGCTTCTCGATGTCGTCATCGATGGTCTCGTAGCCGGCGTGCACCCGTCCGACCGTGCCCGAGAACGCAGATGATCCACCGCACCGTAGACCGCCCCTCACGTCATGGCTCCACGACGCCGTCCCTCCGCTCCGCTGGACCACGTCCGCGACCTTCCCCTTCGCGTGCCTGGGCCACGCGGTGGCGGACGCCAGCGGCGTCACAGTACTCAGCTCGACGCGACCCCCGCAACAAAATCCATAGAATATGCTCGAACAGGCTGGTCATCCACCAGCCCGCACGATCCGTTGTGGAGCGGGACCGCCCACGGCGACCGCCCGCCCACCCTGTTCCCAGACTCCAAGCACAGCACCACACAGGCCGCGTCGCGGCCCGGCGAGGCGAGGACATCCGGTGAGCACGGATGGCGGACATCAGAGCGCCATGAGTCCGGCGCCCGAAGCCCACCATCAGGCCCGACCCCAAGGTGGCCGTCGCCGAGATCCAGAAGTGGGGCGTGCCGCGCTCGCTGCGGCGCTTCGGGTGTATGCGCGGGAGGGCTGGTCGCGTTTCACCTTCGAGAGCATCGCCAAAGAGGCGCAGGTGGGAAAGCCGGGACTGTACCGGCGCTGGGACACTCCGCTCGATCTGCTCTTCGACGCCCTTGCGCAGCTCGAACTGCCGATTCCCCGCGACCGGGGCTCGCTGCGCGCCGACCTCGTCGACTACGGCATGCAGTACATCCGATGGTTCGAGAAGGACGAAGTTGCCGGGATCGGCGCACGCCTGGAGATGGACCGCCGGCACAACCCGGCGCTGCGGCAGCACTATGACGAACGTGCCCGTCACCCCCGCCTCGCCGCGGAACAAGGAGTCATCGACCGAGCGGTCGGGCGCGGCGAGACGACCCGGCCCGACGATGTCCGCCTGGTGATCGACATGATGCTCGGCGCGCTCGGCGTCCGATGGGACTTCCGCCATGCCCGGCATATTGCCCAGGAGGTCAACGAGTTCCCTTCCTACGTAGAGCGGGTCGTCGCTCTGGCGATGGCCGGGCTGACCAACGCCGAGCTCCCGGCGGGTCGGCCCGCAGCTGCGACGAACCCGCCCGACCAGACAACGCGGCCGGCGGCCACCGTCAAACCTCGTCGCGCGAGCGGGTAGTCGTCTCGCCGGTCGACCACAGCCCGCCTGGGGGAAGCCGGACTATTGCCCGCGAGTTGTTCTGACTGACCATCCAGTGTGCGTGCCCCAGTTCGTGCAGGGTGAACGCCGCCTTCAGCGCGACCTGGAAGCCCTGCGCGTCGACCGCCTGGTTCACCGACTCCTTGATCAGCAGAGCCGCCGTGGTCGGCAGCTCGGCGATTCGCCTCGCAAACGTCAACGTGCGCTCTTGTAGGGTGCCCGCTGGGAAGACCCGGCTGACCATGCCCCACTCATACGCGGTCACGGCGTCGATCTTGTCCCCGGTGAGCAGCAGCTCTTTCGCCCGGCGAGGGCCGAGCTCCCACGGGTGCGCGAAGTACTCGACCCCCGGCATGCCCATCCGGGTGCCGACTACATCGGAGAACGTGGCGCCCTCCTCGGCCACGATCAGGTCGCAGGCCCACATCAGCATCAGCCCGGCCGACACGACCGGGCCCTGCACCGAGGCGACAGTGATCTTCTGCAAGTCGCGCCAGCGCCGGGTGTTCTCGAAGAAGTAGTGCCACTCCTGGCGCCAGTTGCGCTCCACTGGTTCCTTGGTCGCACCGTTGAGGTCGAACGAGGGATGCCGCTCGGGCCCGTCGGCGCGCTCGGCACGGCCCTCCCTAGACCCGATGTCGTGCCCTGCCGAGAACGATGGCCCGTTGCCGCGCAGCACGACCACACGCACGTCGTCGTCCTCCTCGGCCCTCCGCATGGCCTCACCCAGCTCGACGAGCAGACCACGGTGCTGGGCGTTGCGCTGGCGTGGCCGGTCGAGGCTGATCACGCAGATCCGGCCCTCGTCGACGGTTTCACAAGTGATCCACTGATAGCCGGACACGGGTACCTGCCTCTTCTGCTAAGCGTCCGGGCGGCCGGTGGCGAACACCGCGAGGGCGTCCACGGCCAGCACGCCCTGGCCCTCGGGGTGCACGAACAACGGATTGACGTCCAGCTCGGTCAGCCGGCCCCGCAGGTCGAGAGCCAGCCGGCCCAGCCGGGCCAGCACATCGGCCAGGGCCGTGACATCGCTGCGCTCCCGGCCCCGGACCCCGTCCAGGACGGCGAACGACCGCAGTCCGCGTAGCGCCTCGACAGCCTCCGCCGGGGAGAACGGGGGACGGATGCGCACGACGTCGCGCAGCGTCTCGACATAGATCCCACCCAGTCCGGCCACCACAACGGGGCCGAGCCGATCGTCCGTGGCGATGCCCGCCGAGAACTCCAAGCCGCCATGGGCCTGACGAGAAACCAGGACACCCTGGACGTAGGCCTCCGGGACCGCCCGCCGCACGTCGGTCACGATCGTGTCGTGGGCCCTGGCCACGGCCTCGCGACCCTCGACTCCGACAACCACCCCACCGACGTCGGACTTGTGCGTGACGTCGTCGGACACGACCTTGAGGACCACCGGTCCGCCCAGGCGGGCCGCGGCCGCTACAGCCTCGTCGGCAGTGGTGGCGAGCAGGTCCTCCGACACCGGGATGCCGTATAGCGCGAGAAGCGCCTTGCTGCGGGACTCCGACTGCGCCCCAGCAGCCTCGCGAAGCAGCTCATCTGCCCCGGCCGCCACTTGGTAGTCCGGCACCACGTCGCGGTGCAGCGTCCGATCCCGCAGACGGCCGTAGTCGATCGCGTTGGAGATCGCCCGCACGCCGTTGACACCGAACACCCAGTGCGCCCCAGCTGGCGGTTCCTCACCGGCGGCGGCCGGGCCCGGCTGGCGGTCACCGGTGTCAAGGTAGGTGGCGAAGACGCCTGCCTGCGCGGCGCTGCCGAACAAGGCCTCGGCGTTGTCCGCACGCAGCTTCCTAATCGCACTCGCCTCGTGCGGTTCGGGCACCGGATCGGACGCGCGCTCCGGCTGACCCTGCGAGACCAGCAGGTCGTACTCGCCGGACGCGGCCAGGATCCGGACGATGTCGGTGTAGTGGACGGCGCCGTCCACGGTCATGTCGAACGGGTTGTGGATCACGGTAGAGGACATGCCGGTCGCCTCGGCCAGGGAGGCGAGCGTGTGCTCGGAGTACTGCGGCAGCCCGATGGAGGTGCCCTCGGCCTGGTCGGCGAACAGCTCGCTGGCGCCCCCCGAGTAGCCGAAGAACGCGGTCCGGGCTCCCCGCGGCCAGCCGCGCCGGGCCAGGAGCCCCGCGGTCTCGGCCAGCTCCTCCACGCTCTGCACCCGGACAATCCCGAGGTCGGCCAGGAAGGCGTCGGTGATCTCGTCGGAGCCGGTGATCGCCCCGGTGTGGGCGACGGCGATGCGGCTCGCCGCCGCGGAACGACCCGGCTTGAGCGCGACGATCGGCTTGCCCCGGTCGATGGCGGCCAGGGCGAGGCGCTCGAAGCGCTCCGGCTCTGCGATCCGTTCGAAGACCCCGCCGAGGACTGCCACCTCGTCGTTCTCCAAGAAGGCCTCGAGGAAGTCATTGGTGTCCGCGACCAGCTCGTTGCCGGTGCTCACGAGGTAGCGCAGCGGGATCCGCCGGCCGGCGGCGGCGTCGGCAGTGGCCGCGCCCAGCTGGCCGCTCTGGAACGACAGCGCGATGTTCCCCGGACGGGCGGCCGGGTCGATCGTGTACCGCGACAGGTAGGTGCCAGCGTAGTTGTTGAAGCCGTAGCAGTTTGGGCCGAGGAGCACGATGTCGTGCTCGGCGCACAGCGCAGCGGCCTCCTCGGCCACCTCGGCCCCGGCCCCGGCGCCCTCACCGAAGCCCGAGGCGATCACCGTGGCGTGGTGCACCCCCGCGGCGGCAGCGTCGCGCAGCACGTCGGGGACGCGCCTGGCCGATACCAGCAGCACGGCGTGGTCCACCGGCTCGCCGATCGCGGACAGCGACGGCGAAGTGCGCCGACCAAAAGCAACCTCACGACTCGGGTTGACCAGGTGGACCGGCCCGGGGAAGGACGCCATGTTGGCCACGAACCCCCGTGACCACCAGGATTCGTCGCTCACTCCTACCAGCGCGACCGACTCAGGGTTCAGGAAACGTGTGATACCTGCCGGACTCACCGTCATCGGGAACTACTCACTCTCGTGTGGTCGCACCCGGCGGGTTCGGACGAAGGCAGTACCGTCGGGGAACGTTGGAGGAACCGTACAGGAACTGTACGATTCCTGGAAGGTGGGGACTGCGACGCAGTCGCCCGAGCCGCCCACCACTGACGATAGGGAGTTTCGATGACCCCGGGACCGATCATTCCGCTACCTGCTCCGGCGTACCTCAGCGACGCGGCCCGCGCGGCATTGGAACAGCCGATCATGCGCAACTCATTCCCGGCGCTCGACGACGCACTCGGCTGGGAAGAGCACATCACCATGCTGGAAAGCCATTTCACCGGCGTCTACTCCAAAGCCCTTCCCGTCCGATCGGAGGCCGAGGACATTGCCGGTGTACCGAATTATGTCATCGTTCCAGACGATGCCGATCCGGAGGGGCCAATCTACCTAGACATACACGGAGGCGGATTAATCATAGGCAAAGGTGACCTCGCCCGGGCGATGAGCGAACCAAACGCAGTGATCACCGGGCTGGTCCATTGGGCGCCGGACTACCGAATGCCGCCGGCGCACCCCTATCCGGCAGCACTGGACGACCTCGTTACCGTCTATCGCCACTTGTTGACCGAGCGTTCCACCGCGGACATCGTGATCGGTGGCGGATCAGGCGGCGGGAACCTCGCGGCAGCGTTGATCTGCCGCGCCAGAGACGAAGGCCTACCCGTGCCCGCCGGCCTTGTTCTGGTCACCCCGCAGCTCGACCTGACCGAGTCGGGCGACTCCTTCGAGACGCTCAAGGACCTGAGCGTGGCGTGTCAGAGCCTGATGCAGCCGAACCTGCTCTATGCCGACGGTCATGACCTGGCGCACCCCTACCTGTCCCCCCTGTTCGGCGACCTGCGCGGCTTCCCGCCCACCCTGCTGATCAGCGGGACACGAGATCTCTTCCTCTCCAACACAGTGCGCATGCATCGAGCACTGCGCGATACCGGTGTCAGTGCGGATCTGCACGTTATCGATGCCCGCCCCCATTCCGGTTTCGGCGATGCCCCCGAAGAAGCGTCCGTAGCCATGGAAATTCGGAAATTCGTGCGACGTCAGGTCAGCCGCTAGGATTTCCATGCACCCTGCATATTCGCAGAAGGCTACCGGGGATCAGCCCTCTGCTTCTCGACAGGAGGCCGCCTAGGCGACTTACAGGCCATATACCAATGCGAGGCCCGGGTAGGGCCAATCCGACCGATACAATAACCCCCGGCCAGAGGACGTCACGTACGCGGTGTCCCCGCCGAAGCATACATTCGTGACGTAAGGATCCGCCCCAGGCACCGCGATCTGTCGATCAAGCGTGCCGTCCGGCCGAATGACGCTGATCGCGCCGGTGATCAGGGTGGCCACACAGACGTTGCCCGCGCCGTCCACCGCCAGCGAGTCCAGCATCTGGTACCCACCGAAGCCGTGTAGCAGGCTCGCCCCCACCGGGCCGCGGGACGGTCCATCCAGCGATCCGAGCTCACCCGGGCCGCAGACCTCCCACTCCCACAGACGGCCGGCGTGGGTCTCGGCGACATACAATCGGGAGCCGTCCGGAGACAATCCGATACCGTTCGGTGTCATGATCGGATGGACCACCTCGACGATCTGAGAGCCGTCCGCCTTTGCATAGCAGATCCGCCCGACGTCCATCTCCCGACCGCGGTTCTTGCCGAGGTCGGTGAACCAGAACCCTCCCGCGGTGTCGAACACGATGTCGTTGGGGCCGTTGAGCTTCCGACCGTCTACCTCGGTGTAGAGCGTGGTCACGTCACCATCGAGGGTGACCCGCTCGATCCGGCCGCCGCTGTAATCCTCCGGCTGAAGAGCTGGCGTGGTCAGTCCGGCCACGTCGCCCCACTCGAACCCGCCGTTGTTGCATACGTAGATCGCGCCGTCCGGGCCGACGGCGGCGCCGTTCGGCCCGCCGCCCAGCTCGGCCACGACGGACACCGCCCCGTCCGGCCACACCCGGGAGAGAGTGCCCCTCTTCATCTCTACGAGCACGATCGAGCCGTCTTCCAGCGCAATCGGCCCCTCAGGAACCTGCAGCCCCGATGCCAGAATCTCCATCACGCATCCTTCGCAGGACAGTTGTCAGACTCAGCCATTTTTCATTACCCAGTGCTTCACTGATTCCCGTGACACCGCTAACGCAGTCTGACCAGCGACGCCCCTCAGGAGGGGAACGACGTCGCTGCCCTCCCGAGACTTTGCGCCAGCTCGTCGGTCTTCTGGCCCATCACGTTGCAGCCGATGATGTCACGGACGATGCGCTCCAATGGTCGCTCCTTGACGTAAGCATGCGCTCCGCAGACTCCCATGGCTGTCTGGACGACCTCCTCGCACATCCGCCGCAGGTGGTAGTTGACCCGATTCATCAGGATCCCCGACTCGCCCGCCGCGAGCTCGTCGGCCTGGAACCGATGCACCGCGTCGTAGAGAATGACTCTCCCCGTCGAGATCCAGTGGTCCATCCGCCCGATGCCGATCTGCGCCCAGGCCTGCCCGGAGCGCAATCCGTCGCCACCGGCCCCGAAAGCGCGGGCGAAATCGCCCGTGATGGCCATCGCTCCGTACCGGCGTGAGCAGTAGTCCAGTGTGAAGGCAAAGGCAGCCTCGCACAGACCGAGCCAGATGCCCCGGCTGCCGAACATGCCACGGAAGCGGGCCTGCATCCTTGTGGCCGATCCCGCGGTTTCACCAGCATTCGCTGCCCGAAACTCGGCGGCCGACAGGATCGCCACCTCACTACGCGGCATCCGCAGATCGGTCAGCCGCACATCATGGCTGGCGGTACCCCGCAGCCCCATGCCGTCCCAGTTCCCGCAGATCTCCAGCCCGGGCGCATCGGTGCGCGGCAGGGCAACCACGACGTCCGGCTCGGCAGACGACTCGCTGCCCTGCCCACGGTCGACCGTTCCGATGATCTTCACGTAGGTGGCGGCGTCGCTCATGCTGGCGAACCCCGACACGCCACAGCCAACGACGAAGTCGCCGTCTTCGACGAACCTGTACCCGACCGAACGGGTGTCGAGGCGGCCGAGAGGCACCGAACCCGGCTGGCAGATCAGCGCCCCGTTCGACGCGATATCGACCAGCACCATGTCCGCGCGGGGGAACCGCGGGCCCATCGTCAGCGAGTCCGCCACCAGCACGTGCATATTGAGCGCCACCGCGGTGGACCCGCACCCCTGCGACAGAGCCTCAGCAATGCGCGTGTAGCCCTCCAGACTCAGCTCCCGCCCACCCACCTCCTCCGGCAGACCTGCACCGGCGAGGCCGAGATCGACGAGCTGCCGCACGTTCTCCCGAGACAGCTCCCCCACCAGGTCGACGTGTCTGGCCCGTCCGGAGATCGGTCCGTTCGCAAGCGCGCGGACCTGCTCGACCAGCTCGGACTCCCAAGGCTGCACAGCTCGTTCCTCTCCATCAGTGCGGCCGCCACCGCGCCGCGCGTAGGGCGGCGGCCGACCAACAAGTGGGATCTACCTGCGCTGGGCCGTGCCCAACAGGTCCAGCTCGTCGCTGCGGGTGCAGCGGACCGACCCCTGGCGCTGCACCAGCTCGAGCGGGATCGCCCCCGCCCTGCAGCGGTCCTCGACGAAGCCGCAGCGCGGGTGGAACCGGCACCCGGCGGGGAACGCGCTGGGCATCGGGACCGTGCCCGGGATGTCGCGGAGCCGGTCCAGCCCGCGGCCCGCCTGCGGCATCGCGGCGAGCAGGCCCGCCGTGTACGGGTGCTTGGGATTGGCGAACAGCGTGTCGACCTCCGCGGTCTCCACGATCTGGCCCGCGTACATCACCGCGACCCGGTCACTGATGTCGGCGATGACACCGAGATCGTGCGTGACGAAGAGCAACGCCGTTCCCAGCTCGCTCTGCAGGCCGCGCAGGACGTCCAGGATCTGCGTCTGGACGGTCACGTCGAGTGCGGTCGTCGGCTCGTCGGCGATGACCAGGTCAGGGTCGTTGGCCAGGGCGATCGCGATCATCACTCGCTGGCGCATGCCGCCGGAGAACTCGTGCGGGTAGGCGTCCAGGCGCTCGGCCGCCCGGCTGATGCCCACCATGTCGAGCAGCTCCACCGAGCGCTTGCGCGAGGCGGCCCGGCCTACGGAGGCGTGGTTGGTCTGCGCCTCGCGCAGGTGGTGACCGACGGTGAACGCCGAGTCCAGTGAGGTCATCGGGTCCTGGAAGATCACCGAGATGCGGCTCCCACGGATGTCGCGCAGCTGCCGGGGCGGCAGCGAGAGCAGGTCGACGTCGTCGAACTCGATCCGCCCGGACACGACCGTCCCGGGCGGGGACGGCAGCAGCCGCATGATCGACATCGCGGTGACGGTCTTGCCCGAGCCGCTCTCCCCCACCAGGCCCAGTACCTCGCCCCGGTTGATCGAGAGGTTGAGCCCCTCGACCACCCGGGTCGCCGGACCCTTGTCCGAGCCGAACTCGATGGACAGGTCGGAGATCGTGAGCAGCGGGCGTGGCGCGGCCGGGTCCACCGTCGCCGCAGACCCGTTCACCCCAGCGGGCGCGGCCACCCCGGTCGCCTCGGTCGGCCCGGCCTCTCGGGTCGCCCCGGTCGAGCCCGTCGACCGGGTCGCCGAGGGGCGGTCGACCGAGGTGATGCCCAGTCGCTGGCCCCGCGCGCGGTGCCGCGGCCGGGTGCGGCCGATTCCGGTGGCGACCCGCAGCGCGTCTCCGACGCTGTTGATCGACAGCACGGTCAGGATGATCGCCACGGCCGGCGCGACGACCTGCAGCGGGGCCACGAACAGTGCGGTGCTGACAGCGTCCTGCAGCATGCCGCCCCAGCTCGGCGTGGGCGGCTTCGTGCCCAGCCCGAGGAAGCTCAATGACGCCTCGGCCAGCAGCACGCCGCCCAGGTAGGTGGTCGCCTGGATGATGATGGGCGACCACACGCTGGGCAGTACCCGGTGCGCCATGATCGTGATGTTGCGGGTGCCGACGGAGCGGGACGCCTCGACGAAGGTCTCCTGCGCCACCGCGCGGGCCTGCCCCCGCACCACCCGGACCAGGCCGGGGGTCACCACCACGGCCAGTGCCCAGATGCTGCTCGACGTGCCGGCACCGAGGAACGACACGATGGCCAGCGCCAGGATCAGCGTGGGGATGGAGATGACGGCCTCCGAGACGCGCATGACGACCATGTCGACCCGGCCGCCACGGTAGCCGGCCCACACCCCGAGCGGGACGGCCACGGCCAGGCCGATCAGCACCACCGAGACCGCCACGGTCAGCGAGACCTGGGCCCCGTAGATCATGCGGGTGAGCGTGTCGCGGCCCAGCGAGTCCGCGCCCAGCCAGTGCTGCGCTGATGGCCCGGACAGGCTGTCGACCGACTGGGCCGACGGGTCCGACGGCGCGACCAGCGGGGCAAACACCGCGCACACCACGACGATCAGCAGGAACGAGCCGCTGAGCAGCGCCAACGGGTTCCGCAGCAGACGCCGCGTCCAGTTCCGCCGCGGCTTGGACAGCACCGTGGGGCCTCCGATGATGCCGGGAGTACTCATGCGGCCACCCGCAACTTCGGATTCAACAGGCCGTAGATGATGTCGACGAGCAACGAGAACACCGCGTTGCACACGACGAAGGTCAGGATGCAGCCCTGGATGACCGGGACGTCGTTGCCCTTGATCGCCGCCAGCATGTAGGTCCCCATGCCGGGGATGGAGAAGATCTGCTCGACCACGACGGTGCCGCCGATCAGGTACGCCAGTTGCACCCCGAACGAGGTCAGTGCCGGGCCGGAGGCGTTGCGCAGCACGTGTTTGCCGGTGACCGGCACCGGCGTCCCGCCCCGCGCCCAGGCCGCGGTGACGAACCTGCTGCCCAGCGTGTCGTTCACCGAGGCCCTGAGTTGACGGTAGACGATGGCGCCGAGGTTGCCGGACAGCGCCAACGCCGGCATCAGCATGTGTTCGAACCAGCCGATGGGTGAGTCACCGAACTTCTCGTAGCCCTGCAGCGGCAACCAGCCGAACTGCAGACCGACCACCAGGACCAGCAGGACTGCGCCGACGAAGCTCGGGATGGCTAGCACCAGGCCGGAGGCCAGATTGGTGATGACGTCGACCGGGCTGCGCGGGCGCAGGCCCGAGGAGATCCCCAACAGCACGCCGAACAGCAGCGCGATCGCGGCGGCCAACAGCACCAGCGACAACGTCACCGGCAGGCGGGAGGCGATCTGCCCCGCCACCGACTCGCCGTTGAACCGCGAGACGCCGAAGTCGAAGTGCAGCACCGAGGTCAGCCAGTGCCAGTACTGCACAATGATCGGCTGGTCGAGGAAGTACTGCTCACGCACCCGCTGCAGGTCCTCGGCCGACGCTGCCACGCCGGCGATCGCGAGGGCCTTGTCCCCCGGGATGGCGGTGATGAGGGCGAAAGTGAACAACGAGACGACCAGCAGCGTCGGGATGACGCTGGCCAGCCGTCTGGTCACGTACCAGGTCATGTGACCTCACCCCGGTCCCGGCGGCTGCGGCGTCGCAGCCCGCTCGGCGTCTCGTGCATGTCCTGTCCTTCACCACACCCGCCGGTGGCGGCCGATGGGTCGATGCGGGCCGTCACTCGGCCGACACCACGTCGGGGGCGCCCACGGTGGGCGGCGACAGCAACGTGCGCACGCTGCGGCCCAGCAGCCTCGGCCCGTGGAAGTGCAGGTGGCAGCGCACCGTGACGGCCTCCGTCGTCACGAAGGGCTGAGGCTCCTCGTCGGCACAGACGTCCATGGCGAACGGGCACCGGGTGCGGAAGCTGCACCCCGACGGCCGCAACGCCATCGGCGGCACGTCCCCGCGAATCTTCAACGCGCGTCGTTCGCGCTGCGCGTGCGGATCAGGGACGGGAATGGAGTCCAGCAGCCCCGAGGTGTAGGGGTGGGCGGGGCGCTCGTAGATCGCCTCGGTCGGTCCGGACTCGACGAGCTGGCCCAGGTACATCACGCCGATCCGGTCGCTGACGTGCTCGACGACGGACAGGTCGTGCGCGATGAACAGGTAGGAGATCGACAGCTTCTTCTGCAGGTCCTCCAGCAGGTTGATCACCTGCGCCTGCGTCGACACGTCCAGGGCGCTGACCGGCTCGTCCAGCACGATCAGCCGCGGTTCGACGGCGAGCGCCCGGGCGATGGCGGCCCGCTGGAGCTGGCCGCCCGAGAGCTGGTTCGGGAACCGGTCGCGGTACCCGGGGTCGAGACCCACCAGCCCCAGCAGCTCCGAGACCCGCGCGACCTGCGCCTGCTTGGACATCGACGTGTGTGTCCGCAGCGGTTCGGCGATTGAGTCGGCCAACGTTGCGGTCGGGTCGAACGAGGAATACGGGTCCTGGAACACCATCTGCACGTTGCGCCGGTGCACCCGCAACGTCGATCCGCGCAGCCGGGTGATGTCCTGGCCGCGCACCTGGATCTGACCCGCGGTCGGCGTTGTCAGGCCGACCAGCAGCCGGGCCACGGTGCTCTTGCCCGAGCCGGACTCGCCGACCAGCCCGTAGGTCTCGCTCTCTCCGATGCCGAACTCGATCCCGTCGACCGCCTTCACCGACGGGCGCCCGGAGCGCAGGGCGACCCGGGGCAGACGGAACTCCTTCACCAGCCCGCGCACATCGACGAGCGAGGTGGAGAGATCTGGGGTGAGCGGTGCCAGGGTCATGTCGACCGACCACCGGCGCCATCAAATGACGTGCGGCACTGCATGAACGCTCCCGCAAAGGTTGGCCCCGCCTGCTGCTGCAGGGAGGTGTCGCGACAAGAATCTATACATTCTGATGCTGTGTCAAGCGAACACCGAGGCCGATCCGGACTCGAACGTCGCACGTACACACAGGCCGGGAACGCACTGATCGACACCGGTCGGCAACGTCGCCGGACCTGCGGCCCGCGCAGCTCGGGCGCTACTCATCGGGGCCGGAACACCCCGGATCGAACCCACACGACAAGATCGCCGTCGTGCCGCGAACCCGGGGTGGGGTGGGCGCGTCGGACGCGACCACCCCATCCGATCGCCCACCGACCGGTCCGGGTCGGTCACTTCTTCATGGAGATGCCCGCCCAAGCCTGGGCCAGCCCGCTGGAAGGGTCCTTGTCCGCCGGGACACCCGAGACGGCAGACGTGGTGATGGTGGCCTGCTCGATGTCGGCGAGGTTGAAGCCGGGGACAACGTCGTAGTAGATCCTCTGGAAGTCTGCCCAGCGCTGTTTCTGCTGGTCGGCGGTGATGCTGGTGTCGAGCGCCGCGGCCAGGGACCTGGTGAGGTCGGGGTTGTCGAAGTTGCAGTAGTTGGCCACCCCGTTCGGCTCGAAGAAGATGCCCTGCGATGCGTACGGGAACCCGCTGCCCTGGAAGTAGATGTCGGGCTGCTTGGTCCGGATGTCGGCGAAGGCGTTGGCGCTGGGGGTGATCTCCAGCTTCAGCCCCACCGCATCCAGCTGGGACTGCAGCACCTGCAGCGTCGCAGCGTTGAGGTCGGTCGGGTCCGCCAGAGCGGTGATGGTGGTACCCGGGGCAACCCCGGCGGCGGCCAGCGCCGCCTTGGCCTTCGCCACGTCGTAGGCGTACGGGTTGGGCACGGTGTCACCCGGGAAGTCCGGCGAGGTGGTCGGGATGGTCGTCGGGTTGACCTTGGCGTAGCCGCCGTACGGTCCACTGACGAACGCGTCCCGGTTCAGCGCGTACAGGACCGCGCGCCGAGCCGCGACGTTGTTGAACGGCGTCTTGCTGCCGCAGAAGTAGCCACCATAGTTCCAGTCCGGCCGCACGACCGTGTTGGCGATCTTCAGCCCCTGCGCCTTGGCCGCGTTGATGTTCGCGCCGCCGTTGGCGAACGCGACGTCGAGCGAGCCCGACTTGAGACCGGCGAGGGTGGGCGCGCCGCCGGCGGTGTTGACGAACTCCACGCCTGAGAGGCCGATCGTTTGCGGGTCCCAGTAGTTCGGTGACGCGGTCAAGGTGACCTTCTGTCCTTTGGTGTACGAGGCGAACCCGTAGGGTCCGGCCCCGGCCCCGACCGGGTTGGCCGAGAAGCCGTCACCGGCCTTCTGCGCCGCGGTGGGCGAGACGACCGACAGGTAGATCGACCCTCTGAGCAGGTAGTTCTTCCAGTCGTAGGCGTACGGCGCGTTCAGTCGCACGATGACCTTGTTGTCCGCCGGCGCCTCCACGGCGGTCATCGACTTGAGCGATGCGCCCTTCAGCATGGTGGTGCTGGCCATGACTCGGTCCCAGGAGAACTTGACTGCCGCAGCGTTGAACGGGGTCCCGTCCTGGAACTTGACGCCCTCGCGCAGGGTGAGCTCGACGGTCTTGTCGTCGGGGAACGTCCAGGCCGTGGCCAGGCCCGGCTCGGCTCCGGCCGGCGTCTCGTGGATCATGGTGTCGTACATCAGCTGCATCCACGGCTGGTACCCGCCCTTGAAGGTGGGCGAGTCGAACACCGGAATCTGCACCTCCGAGAAGGTGTAGGCGGTGCGGGCCACCGCCGGTGACCCGCCCTGACCAGTGCCGTCCGAGGACGTGGACGACGAGCATGCCGCCGTGGCCAGGGACAGGCCGGCAACCAACCCGAGTGCGAGCACCCGGCGCAGCCGCCTCGACCGTCTCGGCCGGCCAGGGGCCGGGTGATCGATCCTGGGACGCATGTGAACCTCCGACGTGAAACGGGATGACAGGGGTGACGAGATGTACTGAAGATCCAATCGGGTCGCTGCCTCGACGAGACTCGGACGACGTTCCGGTGTCCGGGGTGTGCGCCGTGCGACCGTCGGCCGAGAACAGTCGGAGCGTGGGCGGAGGACAATGGAATGCGTCTTCGTCGTCAGGGCCTCGCGAGAGTCAGTAACCTTCTTTTTGTCCGCCCAGAATGCGTCTCGGATTGTCGATCAACATCAGGTCGATCTGTTCCGGGGTCACCCCGCGCGCCCGCAGGGCCGGCACCACGTCCTCGCTGACGTGGGTGAACCGCCAGTTCGGCATGGTGAACGGGGAACCGTCCAACAGCTCCTCGGGCAGCCAGTCGGTCCAGCAGCTCGCGTCGTGCGAGAGGACCATCCGGTCGGCGTAACCGGCCGCGCACATGTCCGCCACGACACCGACGCGGGTGTCGAAGTCCGAGTGCGGCGGGCGGTCTAGCCCGAACCGGTCCATACCGAGGTAGGATCCCCGGTCGGCCAGCCGCCTGAGGTAGTCCAGGTCGGTGGAGTCCCCCGAGTGCCCGATGACCGTGCGGGTCAGGTCCACCCCCTCGGCGAGGAACACCTCCTGCTGGGCCAGGCCCTGCTCCGATGCGGCGTGGGTGTGAGTGGAGATGGGCGCACCCGTCTCCCGATGCGCCCGGGCGACTGCCCGCAGAACCCGGTCGACGTCGGGAGTCAGGCCCTCAACGTCGGTCGCGCACTTGAGTATCCCCGCCTTGATCCCGGTGTCCCCGATCCCGGCCTCGATGTCGCGGACGAACATCTCGACCAACGGCTCGGACCGCTCGATCGCGCGACCGGGCCCAATGTGCTTGAGAAAGCGCGGCACCACGTCGAACGTGTAGAGCCCGGTTGCCACGACGATGTGGAGGTCCACGGCCGCGTTGATCCGGGCCAGCCGCGGCAGGAACCGCCCCATGTTCAGCACTGTCAGGTCGACGATGGTGCCGATCCCGGCCGACACCAGCTCGGTGAGCTTGGTGACGGCCAGGGCGATCTTCTCTTCCTCGTCCCAGTGGATGTCGGCGGGGTAGTCCTGCACCGCCTCCGGACTCAGCACGAACACGTGCTCGTGCATGAGAACGCGGCCCAGCGACTCCTCGGCGACCGGGCCCCGGACGGTGGCGACCTCCCCCGCACCGCTCATGGCTCGGTCCGGCTCTCCGACATCGACGGGAACAGCGCCTCCAGCGTGGTCTGCAGCCGCTCGTCCTCGTCGCCGAACACCGTGCCGCCGGTGGCCACGAGGACCTTGCCGGTAATTCCGCGGGCCACCCGGTGCGACCCGAGGAACGTCACCAGGCCGGCGATGTCCTCCGGATTCAGCAGCCCGCCGCCGGGAGCCAGACCGGTAGCGAGAGCGCGGTAGTCGTTGAACGCGGTCGCGGTGTTCTTGGTGCTGCTCCGCCCGATCTGCTCGACACCGGAGGGCAG
Organism: Pseudonocardia ailaonensis; assembly: GCF_039531635.1. Taxonomy (NCBI): domain Bacteria; kingdom Bacillati; phylum Actinomycetota; class Actinomycetes; order Pseudonocardiales; family Pseudonocardiaceae; genus Pseudonocardia; species Pseudonocardia ailaonensis. The sequence goes on from NZ_BAAAQK010000009.1 coordinate 441,730, forward strand.
GACGAACCCCGGCGCCACCACGTTCACCCGGATGCCACTGGGGCCGAGCTCCAATGCGAGGCACCTGCTCAGCGCCACGACCGCGGCCTTGGCCGAGGAGTACACCGGCAGGTCCGCCCGGCCGCGCTCGTACACGCTCGACCCGATATTGACGATCGCCCCGCCGCCCGCGGCAGTCATCGGCTCGATCACTGCGCGACAGAAGTGAAAGGTCCCCCAGTAGTTGAGGTCCATCACCCGCTGCGCGGCCTCCACGGTGTAATCGCGGAAGTAGCCGTAGGTGCCCGCACCGACGCCGGCGTTGTTCACCAGCACGTCGACCCCGCCGAAGACCTCGCACGCCCGGTTCACCGCGGCAGCGCACTGCTCCGGGTCGGTGACGTCGGTGCGGACGGCAATCGCGTCCGTCCCGAGATCGCGGACGAGCTCGGTGGTCCGCTCGGCCTGGGCCTCGTCGATGTCGGCGACAACGACCCGGGCACCCTCCCGGGCGTATGCCAGGGCGATGCCGTGCCCGAGGTTCGACGCGCCGCCCGTCACCACGACCGTTCGGTCGCTCAGCCCTAGATCCATGTCGCACCGCCTTCCGCCGAACGGTTACCTGTTGACCCCTGCCGCGGCGGAGGTCCGCCGCTCACCTGCCCTTCACCGTGATCCCGGCCCAGGTCTCCGGCTCACCGCTCGAGGGAGCCAGCTGGTCCGTGATCCCGGTGACCGCGGAGGTCGAGATCGTCGCCTGCTTGACGTCGGCGAGTGTGAAGCCGGCCTCGACGTCGTAGAACACCCGCTGGTAGTCCGCCCAGGCGGCCTTCTGCTGGGCCGCGTCGAGCCTCGGGTCCTGGGTGCGGGCCAGCGCCGCGTTGAGCTGCGGATCGTCGAGGTCGCAGTAGTTGGCCGTGCCCCCGGGAGAGACGAAGATCGACTGCGACCCGTACGAGATACCGGTCCCGGAGTAGTAGATGTCGGGCTTCTTGGTCCGCAGGTCGGCGAACGCGTTCGCCGTCGGCAGGATCGACAGGTTGAGACCCACCGACTGCAGCTGCTGTTGCAGGACCTGCAGCACCGCCGCGTTCGCCCCGGTCGGGTCGGCCAGCGCGGTGATCGTGGTTCCGTCGGGCACGCCGGCCTCGGCCAGCAGCTGCTTGGCCTTGACCGGGTCGAACGTGTACGGGTCCGGCACGTCCTGGCCTGGGTAGTTCGGCGAGGAGGTGGGGATCGTCGCGGAGTTGGCGACGGCGAGACCGCCGTAGGGGCCCTTGACGAACGCGTCGCGGTTGACCGCGTAGGCGACCGCCTGCCGTGCCTTGATGTTGTTGAACGGGGCCTTGCTGGTGCAGAAGTAGGCGTTGGTGGCCGAGTCCGGCTTGAGGGCCGCCGACACGTTGAGCCCCTGCGCCGTGGCGGACGCGATGTCCGGACCGGCCCCGGTGAAGGCCATGTTCGCCACCCCGCCCTTGAGGGCGGCCAGGGTCGGCGCTCCCTGGGCGGTGTTGATGAACTCGATGCCTTTGAGGGTCACCGCTGACTTGTCCCAGTAGTTCGGGTTGGCGCGCAGCACGAGCTTCTGGTTCGACTCGTAGGAGACGAACTCGTAGGGCCCGGCACCAGCACCCACCGGGGCCCTGCTGAAGTCACCACCGGCCTTCTTCACCGCGTCCGGCGAGACCACGGCCAGCTGCCACGGGTTGTTCAGGAAGCGGTCGCGCCAGTCGGTCGCGAAGGGGCCGCTCAGGTGCACGATCACCGTGTCGTCCGATGGGGTCTCCACCGACTCCATCGCCTTGATCTGCGAGGACTTCTGCATGTCCTTGCTGGCGATGATGCGGTCCCAGGAGAACTTGACCACGGCAGCGTTGAAAGGGGTGCCGTCCTGGAACGTCACGCCCTTGCGCAGGGTCAGCACGACCGTCCTCGCGTCCGGGAACCTCCAGTCGGTCGCGAGACCGGGTTTCGGGCCGGACGGGGTCAGATGGATCATGGAGTCGTACATCAGAGTCATGTAGGGGTGGTAGCCACCCTTCGACGCCACCGCGTCCAGCAGGATGCCCTGGACCGGCGAGAACTCCCACGCCACCTTGGCCACGCCGTCGGATCCCGAGTCCGCGGCGTTCGACGAGCCGGACGAGCACGCCGCCAGCGTGCACAGGGCCGTCACCAACAGAGCGAGTCCCATCCGGCGGGACGTCCGACGGACACGCGAGCGCCGGCGGCGCCGTTGATGGGGGTTCGAGTCCCTCAAGGTTCCTCCTTATCGACCTGACCTGCTGCTGACCGTGCCGGGCCAGACGGGACCGTTGGGGCCGGTCCCGCCGGGACGGGAACCGGCGCAACCGGACGGCCGCGAGCCTGCTCCGACCGGCACGAGGAACTTCTCGTCACCGGACCGCGGGGGGTCGGCGCGATCGCCCGGCGTGGCCAACCTCGCGGTCCGCGTACGGGACCGACACGCGGATCGCCGTCCCCGGAGGGACCGGGGCGAGACGTGTGACCGGATGTGGGCTGTCCTATGCCTCGGAGCTTCACTCACCGAGGAGGACGTCTCGACAGGTTGCCGCACTCCAATCGCCTATGGCCCGGATGTCGGCGGCAGTACGGGTCATGGTCGGACTCGCGGTGGGCCCTTGCCCATGACTCGGCTCCCCCTGTTCGACGAACTGAAGACGTACTGAATGTCGCTATGCACGACAGACCGAGTCCACGCGGTCGATGCCACGGAGGGCCCACCAGGAAAGGAGCCGGAGCCGAATGCCGAAATGCGCTTCGCAGTCTGCACGTGAGATCACCTTTGTTCCCTGAGGGAGGCCGGCACACGACCAGCGAGCTGCCGTCCGCCCTGCTCAGGGACAGGACAACGGCGCTGTTGAGGCCCTGCCAAATCTATAGGTTTTGTGCGGTGGGGTCAACGGCTTGTTGTCGATCGCCCACCGGACCGATCCTCGTCCGCCTCCGTACCGTTGATGCCGACGCGGGATCGATCTCCAGGTGCCACCCGCAGTGCACTCCGGACCGGATGAGCGATCAGCCCGGCCATCGGGAAGATCATGTCGGCGGTGTCCCGTCCTGCAGGACCCGCCGCCGCGTCGAGCATCTGTACCGGTGTCATCCCCGGCGCCGCTCGCTGACCACCACACCCGGCCCGGCCCTCGTCGTCGATGACCTCATCCAGATCGGGCGGCAGCAGCACGATGGGTCCCGGGTCGACACGGTCTATCCCCCCTGCGCCGGGGCGCGCGGGGCACGGGCCCCGGTGACCAGCCCGGCTTCGAGATCGGCCACGGTGGCCGCGCCGAGCAGGGCCATAGTGCGGTCCAGCTCGGAGCGCAGAAGCTCCACCACCCGGACCACGCCGTCCTCGCCGCCGGCTGCGAGACCGTAGAGGTAGGGACGGCCGACGAACACTCCCGAGGCGCCCAGGCACAGCGCCTTGGCCACGTCGGCGCCCCGACGGAATCCGCCGTCGACGAACACCACGAGCCGCCCGGCCGCAGCCGCCACCACCTCGGGCAGCACGTCGACGGTGGCCGGAACGCCGTCGAGCTGGCGGCCGCCGTGGTTGGAGACGATCACCCCGTCCACCCCGGCGTCGGCCAGCCGGCCGCACTCGTCGCCGCGCAGCAAGCCCTTGACCATCAGGGGGCCCTTCCACAGCCCACGCACGTGGTCGAGATCCTCCCAGGTCACCGAGAACGACGACGTCATGATCGACTGACGGGTCTGGGTGAGGGTGAACCGGGAGCGCCCGCCCGGGCGACGCGGGCCCAGGTTGCCCCGCACGAAGTCCATCGCCCAGGCCGGGCGGGCCAGCCCGTGCGCGAGCGTCTGCGGGTGCCACGGTGTCCGGCTGAGCAGCCTACTGCGGGCGTCGCGTTCCCGGTTTCCGAAGACGGGGGTGTCGATGGTGACCGACAGCGCGCGGTAGCCGGCCATCTCTATCCGGCCGAGCAGTGCGGCGGTTTCGTCCCGGGTGCGGGGCAGGTAGAGCTGGAACCACAGCCGGCCCGGGGCGGCACGGGCTACCTGCTCCAAGGGAAACGCGGCCACGGTGGACTGCATGTAGACGGTGTCGGTCCGAGCGGCTGCACCGGCCACGGCGAGCTCGGCCGCGGAGTGGGCGATCCGGCTCGCCCCGGTCGGCGCCAGCAGGATAGGGCTCGACAGCCGCTCTCCGAACACCACGGTGGACAGGTCCCGCGTGGTCACGTCGGTCAGCGGCCGAGGTCGGAACTCGATCCGCGCGAAGGCCGACTCGTTGGCCCGCAGCGACACCTCGTCTCCCGCACCGCCCTCGAGCGTGTCGAACACCGGTCGCGGCAGCCGGCGGCGCGCAATCCGGCGGACGTCCTCGACGGTGACGGCGGAGCGCATCCTCACCAGTACGCCTCCTCCCCCACAATTCGCTGCCGAGACCGATCGTGGCCCGCCTCATCCGGCATCATCGACCGGCCGTCCCGCGACGGCTACTGGGCTATGCACGATCCTCGTCCGCCCGGTTCTGTCGACATCCACAGCCGGGGGACGGTCGCGGTCGAGATCGTCCACACGTTGTCGACGTCGACAAGGGGCGTGGGCCTGAGTTCGACCGTCCGTCCGTAGAGCACGGTGCGGAGTGGAGCCACACTGGCTCGCATGACCGAAACCGCACTACATCCGGTCGGCGGCGCCGTGAACCCGGTCGCCATCAGCCTCGTCGACACCGACGTGCACAACATCTCCTACACCGACGCCCTCCTTCCCTACCTGCCGCAACGCTGGGCGGAACGTCTGCGGACCTTCGGCGTCCGGACCCGGGCGGAGGCCGACGTCACCCCGGCCCTGCGCCCGCAGGCCGGCCGGCACGACGCAGTGCCGCCCTGCGGGGTGGCCGGTGGCGATCCGGTCTTCGCCCGCCGGCAACACCTGGACATGTTCGGCGTGGACATCGCCATTCTCAACAACATCCCCGGTCAGATCTCGCACAGCGGCGGCAACGACCCGGTCGTCTTCTCCGCGGCGCTGGAGGCGGCCAACAACGACTGGACGATGGACCAGTGGTTCGGCAGCGACCCGCGCTGGCGCGGCAGCGTGGCCATCCAGTACGACAACCCGGCCTTCGCGGTCGCCGAGATCGAGCGCTGCCGCGCGCTCGACGACCGGTGGGTGCAGGCCGTCGTCGGTACTCGCACCGAACGCCCCTTCGGCCACGAGAAGTACTGGCCCCTGTTCGAGGCGCTGACCCACTACGACATGCCGCTGGCCTTCCACCCGGGCGGGTCGGGCTCCGGGCAGCTCAGTGGCGCGGGCTGGCCATCGTACTACTTCGAGAACCACGCCGGATACCAGTATCCGGTCGTCTCGCAGGTGTCGAGCATGGTCTTCGAGGGCGTGTTCGACCGCTGGCCCACCCTGAAGGTGGTCGTCGTCGAGGGCGGATGGTCGTGGGTGGCGCCGTTCGTGTGGCGGATGGAGTCCGCGATGGACGTGCTCGGCTCCGAGGTGTCGCACCTGCAGCGCCGGCCCGCCGAGTACCTGGCCGAGCACTTCTGGTTCACCACCCAGCCGATGGAGGAACCGACCCGGTCGGAGTGGTTCACCGGCGCGCTCGATCAGTTCAGCCGACTCGGGCTGGTCGAGCGGCTGATGTTCTCCAGCGACTACCCGCACTGGGACTACGACTCCCCCGCCGAGGCGCTCCCGCACGACCTGCCCACCGACGTCCGCCAGTCGATCATGGCCGACACCGCGGCCGCCCTCTACGGGTTCGGTCGGCGAGCCCGATGAGCCTGCTCACTCGTCCCCGGAACTCTCCGGATCGCCCTGGCACCCCGCCGCCGACCGGCGGCTGGACCGGCCCGGTGATCGACACGGACGTGCACGCCCAGTTCGCCGGCGTACCCGCGCTCTGGGAGTACCTCTCACCGATGTGGCGGGAGTTCATCACCGAGAGGGGTTATCACGGCCCCTACTCGATCCCCACAACCTATCCCCCGCAGGCGCTCAGCACGGTCGCGGCACGCTGGCGGCGGGAGTCCGGCCCGCAGGCCGGCTCCGCGTTCGACCTGCTCCGCACCGACCTGCTTGAGCCCGGCTCACCGGAGTACGTCGTGCTCAACTGCTACGCGGGCGTGGACTCGATCCGCCATCCCGATCTCGCCGTCGCGATCACTCGGGCCGTCAACGACTGGCTGATCGCCGAGTGGCTGGAGCGCGATGATCGACTCCGAGCGTCCATGGTCATCCCGGCGCACACCTTCTCCGACATGGTCGCCGAGATCCACCGGGTCGGCTCCCACCCGGGGATCGTGCAGGTGCTCTTTCCCGTCCGGGCGCAAGCGCTCTACGGCAAGCGCAACTGGTACCCGGTATACGAAGCACTGCTCGAGCACGGTCTGGTGATGGGGATGCACCACGGCGGCACCAGCGACGGTCCGCCCACTGCCTGCGGCTGGCCGTCCTGGTACATCGAGGAGCGGGTGGGCGAGCTGCAGCTCTACCAGTCACAGCTGACCAACATCGTGGCGGAGGGGCTGTTCCAGCGCTACCCGGACCTGCGGATGGCCGTGCTGGAGGGCGGGTTCACCTGGGTCCCGTCACTGATGTGGCGCCTCGACAAGGACTGGCGCGGGCTGCGGCGCACCGTGCCATGGATGCGCCTGCCGCCCAGCGAGGTGTTCCGCGAGCACCTGCGGTTCTCCACCGCCCCGATCAACGCCGGGCCGCCCGAGGAGATGGCCCGGATCATCGAGTGGCTCGGGCCGGAGATGCTGGTGTTCGCCAGCGACTACCCGCACGAGCACGGTGACGACGTGGCGCAGCTGTTGTCGGTGCTGCCGGCGCAGTCGCGCGCCGCGGTGATGGCCGAGACTGCCCGCGAGTTCTACCGGCTGGGCTGACCGTTGCACCGGGTCAGCCGTCGCGCGTGTCGCCAGGATCGGCGACGCCGGGGGCGCGACCGTCGGTGTCGGTCGCGCGCCCGGCGCCGTACTGGAGCGCCCACCACACCGCGACCAAGTCCTCGGTGTTCTTCAGCGAGCAGCCGGTCAGCTGCTCGAACCGGGTGATCCGGTAGCGCACGGTGTTGACGTGCACCCACAGCGCGTCCGCGGTGAGGTCGAGGCGCTGTCCGTTGTCCAGATAGCGCCGGACGGTGTCGACGATGGCCGCGCCGGACTCGCCGCGCGGGGCGAACGCGGCCACGAACCGGCGGTGCAGCTCGATGCCCACGTCACGGTCCGCAGTGACCGCCGCCCGTACGCCCAGCCCCGCGAGGTCGTAGATCCCGGCGGGCAGGTCGAAGGCCAGTGCGGTGTGCATGGCCCTGCTGGCCAGCTCGAACGCCCGGGGCAGGTCGAGGAAGGCCACCGGCTCGGAGATGCCGACCACCATCGGCCCGGGCGCCGGCGGCGGGCTCGTGACGAACCCGCAGAGGTCCCGGTCGATCAGGGCCACGAGGCCGGTACTGCGGCCGCCGACCGCGTCGTGCGCCAAATGCCGGCGCAGCACGTCCAGCGGCGTCCCGGGCTCCAGGCGGGCCCGCACGGCGTGCAACGGCCCGGTCCAGTCGATCCCGAACGAGTCCAGGTCGTTGCGCAGGGTAGCACTGGCGTCGCCGTCGAGCAGGACCTTGCGCACGACGGTGCTGTGGTGGTGGTCGTCGCGCCGGCGCAGCTCCAGCTCGGCGGCGCGGTGGCCCTCGGCGGTCACCACCATGGCCGCGTCGACGTAGGCGATGCTGCGCTCGAACAGCTCCAGCAGCAGGAGGTCGCGGTCGGGATTGTCGGCCACCAGTTCGAACGCCCGGCGCCGCAGCTCCTGGTGCAGGATGCGGTACGACTGCAGCATCTCCCCTGCTGGGACGCCCTGTCGGGCCCGGATCTGCCCCGCCAGGTAGAAGCGCTCGCGGGCTCCTGGCTCGGCGAACGAGCGCCGGTCGGGGCCGAGCCGGGCCCACCGTAGCGGCGGAATCGCGGTCATCTGGGTCTCGGACATGTCGGCGTAGGCGGCCAGCTCCTGTTGCATCCGCGCCCCGAGCCGGGCCCCGAACGTAGCGGTGTCGGCCAGGATCGAGGCGAGCAGCGCGTCGCAGGTCTCCTGCATCCGGGCCGGTTCCCGCGAGAGCATCGGGTCGAGGTGGGTCACCGTTCGCGCTTCGCTGCTCGGACGGGATCTGCCCTCCCACTGACGTGCGGACCACTCCGGGACCGGTCCGCCGGTGGTGTTGGTCGCGTCGACAACGAGTGCCGGCCGTTTCTCGGTCCTGCCGCTATTGGCGGGCCCGGGTCACGTTGGCAGGCTTGTGGGCGAGACCCGCCCGGCGACTGCCGGGACCGGGACCAGGCGAGGGAGCGTCGATGAGGAAGCACGTCGTGGCGCGGGTCAGCGACATCCCCGTCGGCAAGCATCGGCTGGTACAGGTCGGCGGGCGGGCGATCGGCATCTACAACGTGGGCGGCACCTTCCGGGCGCTGGCCGACCGCTGCCCGCACCAGGGCGCCAGCCTGTGCGGAGGTGAGGTGGTCAGCTCGATCGAGGCCGACGCGCCCGGGGAGTTCCGGTTCGACCCGAACCGCAAGTTCGTGACCTGCCCGTGGCACGGCTGGGAGTTCGAGCTGGAGACCGGCCAGTCCTGGTTCGATCCGGAGCTCACCCGAGCTCGGCGCTTCAACGTTGCCGTGGAGCACGGCGAGCAGATCGTGTCGGCGCTCCACGGGGACCCGGCGCAGGGCCGAGTCCGGGGGCCCTATGTGGCGGAGGTGGTGCAGGTCGACACCGACGACGACTACGTGGTCGTGACCACCCCGCGCTGAACGCCACCGGGATTGTCCGCCGTAGTCCCGGCGGCACGGCGGCGACGCCACGACCCGTCACACCGTGGCGTCGTCGGTCGCGGGAAGAGGAGCCTGGACGGGGTTGCCGAGCGCGCTCGGGAACGGGCCGACTGCCATCGCTCCACCGTCGACGAGGTAGACCTGCCCGCTGACGTAGCTGGCCAGGGAGGAGGAGAGGAAGACCGCCACGTTGGCGATCTCCTGCGTCGTGCCAAATCGCTGCATCGGGACGTTCCGCAGCGACGCGGCCACGCTCGTCTCGGTGAACTCGCGGTTCCGGCGCGGAGTGTCGATCACCCCCGGCGCGACACCGTTGACCCGGATCGAGTGCGGCGCGAGCTCGACGGCACTGGACTGGATCATCGAGATCAGCGCTGCCTTGGCCGCGCTGTAGGGCAGGCTCCCGATGTGCGGCAGGAAGCCTGTGGCCGATCCGATATGGACGATGGAGCCGCCGTTGCCCGCCTTCACCATCTGCCGGGCGAAGACCTGGGTGACCAGGAAGTTGTGGTAGAGGTTGAGCCGGAAGTTGGCGTCCCAGCTGCGGTCGGCTGCCTCCAGGACACCCACGTTGTAGGCCAGCCCCACGATGTCCACGACGATGTCCACGCCACCCAGCGCGGAGACCGTCTCCGCCCCGAGGGACTCCACGGCCACCCGGTCGGTGACGTCGCCGACGAAGGTCGCCGCGGTGCTGCCGATCTCGTGGACCTCGCCCGCGACCTTCTCCGCCCGCTCCGCCACCAGATCGACGCACATCACCGAGGCACCGGCCTCGGCCAGCGACAGGGCTGTGTCCCGGCCGATGCCCAGCCCGGCGCCCACCACCACGGCTCGCTTGCCCGTCAAACCGAAATCCAGCCGCACGTCGTCCTCCGCAGATGTCGGGATCGACCGCTCGTCGAGCCTCCGCCGGACTCCAGCGCGTTACCCCGGTCACCGGGCGCACCACCGTCGGCGACCCTGGCCGATCGCGCGTCGTCGTCGCAGAAGGCTAGCTCAGAGCCCGCGCACCGACAAGAGAATCTATAGTTTCCAGGGGGCCACCCGGGGGCCGGAAAAATCTATAGACTTTGCCAGTTCGCGCTGTTAGCGTCGACCGGCCGGTACGGCCTCCGGCGGTGGCGTACGGCTCGGGCGGAGGCGACAGCATCCCTCGGATCGATCGCACCGGCCCTCGCGATCCTTGTCTCCGGAAGGCAGCAGATGAGCGACCCGGCCCCGACACGACGACCCGCCCGACCGCTCGGCGGCATCCGGGTGATCGACCTGAGCGAAGGGGTGGCCGGGCCCATCGCCGCGATGCATCTCGCCGACTACGGGGCGGACGTGCTGAAGATCGAGGTGCCGGGCGGGGACCCGCACCGCTCCCGTCCCGGGTACGCAATGTGGCAGCGCACCAAGCGCAGCGTTGTGATCGACCCCGCGTCCGAAGCGGACCTCGCGCGGCTGACGTCGCTGGTCGACGGCGCGGACGTTCTGGTCACCAACGACCCCGGTGGGCCGCTCGCGGCAGCCTGCCTTCCGGCGACCACGACCCGTCGCAACCCCGGGCTCGTCCATCTGCGCCTGCCGGCTTTCCTCGACGAGCCACGCTGGGCCGGTGGTGCCGAGTCCGCCGGCCTCACCTGGGCGATGTCGGGGATGTGCTTCCGGCAGAGCTCCTACGGCGGTACACCGGTCGAGATGGCCTATCCCTGGCTGCTCTACCTGCAGGGGACGTGGGCCGCGGCCACGGCCACGGCCGCACTGATCGAGCGCGAGACCTCCGGCGTGGGCCAGGTCGTCACGGCCGGCGGCCTGCACGCCACCATGGTTGCCTTCGCCTACCTCATCGACCCGGGTGTCACGGAGCTGCCCGCCGACTACGGACCGGGCGGGTTGAACCCGATGTACACCCGCTACCGGTGCGCCGACGGCCGATGGGTCCTGCTCGCGACGCTGACCTCCAAGTTCCAGCGGACGGCACTGCGGGTGCTCGACCTGTCCGATGTGCTCGACGACGAGCGCATCGCGGACGATCTGGAGACCATCCGCCTGCCGAGCAACCGCACCTGGGTCCGGCAGCGGCTCGCCGAGCGGTTCGCCACCCGGACCAGCACCGAGTGGCTCGACGCGCTCCGAGCGGCCGATGTCCCCGTCGGTCCCGTGCTCGCCCGCGACGAGTGGCTGGACTCCCCCCTGCTGGCGCCGCTCGGCGTCCGTGTGGAGCTCGACGACCCGGAGCGCGGCCAGGTGGTCATGCCGGCGAGCCCGATCCGGATGACCGGCACCCCTGCGGTTCCGCCCCGCCCCGCGCCCCGCGTGGGCGAGCACACCGGCGACGTCGTGGACTGGACACCGCGTCCGCGGGCCGCGACCGCCCTGTCCGGTCCCTCCGCACCCAACGGGCTCGGACCGCTGGCCGGGGTCCGGGTCCTCGACCTCGGGACCGTCCTCGCCGGGCCCTTCACCGGGACCCTGCTCGCCGATCTGGGTGCCGATGTGGTCAAGATCGAGGTGCCCGGTGGTGACGACTTCCGACATCGCGGAATGCCCTACATCCGCGGCCAGCGTTGCGTGGCGATCGACCTCAAGTCCAGCGAGGGCCGAGAGACGTTCCTGGCGCTGGCCGCCACGGCCGACATCATCGTCGACAACTACCGGGGCGGTGTGCTCGAGCGCCTCGGCATCGACTACGCCCAGGTCGTGCAGGTCAACCCGCAGATCGTCTCGGTCTCGATCACCGGCTTCGGCGAGGGCAGTCCGCTGGCCTCACAGCCCGCATTCGACCCACTGCTGCAGGCCCTCAGCGGCATGATGATGGCGCAGGGTGGCGATGACGAGCCCGTGATGGGCATCGTCGGCATCAACGACGTGCAGACCGCGGCACTGGCCGTGCTCGCCTCGCTGCTCGCCCTCTTCCACCGCCACCGCGGCGGCGCGGGCCAGCGCATCCGGCTCAGCCTTGCCGGCACTTCGACGTACTCGCAGTGCGAGGAGCTGATCCGCTTCCCCGGGCGCCGCCCGGCGGGTGTGGGCGGACGGGACTTCCGCGGCCCGAGCCCGACGGACTCCTTCTACGAGACCAAGGACGGTTGGATCCGGGTGCAGGCCCTGGACCGGCCTGGCGAGGCCCTCCACCGCGCGGGTCTGCTCAAGGACCCGCGGCTGCCCGCCGCGCCCGAGCTGAGCCGGCTGCTCACCTCCGCATTCGCCGAGCTGACCCGAGGGGAGGCGCTGCACAGGCTCCGGGCGGCAGACATTCCGGCCGTGCCCGCGCGCCGGCAGGTCGAGCTGATCGACGACCCGGAGTACCGGACGTGGGACGTGTTCGACACCATGCGGACCGTCGACGACAAGACGATCTTCGTTCCGGGCCGGTACGCGCGGTTCTCCCGATCGCAGCGCCGCTCCGGCCTGATCCCACCGGGGGTCGGCGAGCACAGCACCGAGATCCTCCAGGAGTCCGGCCTCTCGGCGGAGCGGATCGCGGAGCTGCTGGCACGCGGCGTCGTTCGGCAGGGCTCCCCGATGGAGTACCGCACGCTGACGGCGTACCGCTAGTGCCCGGCCACGCCCTCCGGGTCCGCCTCGACCTCCGGCTCGATCTCCGTCGCGGCCGGGGTCGCCAGCCAGTCCAGGATCGCCATGCGGGTGTTGCGCATGTGGTCCAGGGTGGCCTGGGCCGCTTCGGCCGGGTCCTCCGCCTCGACGGCCCGGAAGATCCGCTCGTGCTCGTCGTGCAGCTGCCGTCCCCGGCTGCGCACCGGCATGGACAGCCGGCGGTAACGCGCGGACTGGTCCATCAGGATCGTCATGAACCGCACGACGAGCGGGGAACCGCACTCCTGCACCACAACCCGGTGGAACTGGTCGTGGGCGATCTCGTAGGAGCCGGGAGTGGTGCCGTCCTCGGCGCCCGGGTCCCGTTCCGCCGCGCGGACCATCGTCGCGAACGACTTCCTCACCGCCGCGAGGCCGCGCGCCGTCTGGTTCAGCGTCGCCTTCTCCACCGCCAGCGGCTCGAGCTGCTCGCGCAGCTCGTAGACGTCGACCAGTTCCTTCATCGACACGTCGGCGACGCGCACACCCCGCTGGGGGAGGTAGGTCACCCAGCCCTCGCCCGCGAGGCGGGCGAACGCCTCGCGAAGAGGGGTTTCGCTGACGTTGAAGCGCTGGGCGAGAGCCTGCGCCGCGAGGCGCTCACCGGGTGTATAGACCCGCGAGATGATCGCCGCTCGCAGCTCGTCCGTCACCCGATCCGCGCGCGACTGAGCCATGAGGCGCAGTATCGCACGCAGCGTTACCGCGCCGTGAGCAGCTCAGACGGCCCGCGACGCCCCCCAGAGCAGGGACGCGCGAAAACTGTAGATTCTCTTGCGGACACGATGCGGTGTCGACTAGGGTCGCCGCCGTCGACGCCTCGGGTCCCGACTCGCCCGGTAGAGATCTCTGGAGTGTGGCCCCGCGGTGAGTTCGCACACCGCCCGCCCGTCCAGGGGGGCCGCCGCCATCCCGCTCCCGTCGGGCCCCTGCCGCTCCCCGGCGGTGCTCCGGAGCCGCGTTCTGGCCCCGGCCCGGTCGGGCGGATCCGGCACCGGTGCACGGTGGTAGGTGGGCGCGGCCGGCCGTCGACCACGTGCCCCCACGCGACACCCGGACCGGACCAGCGGCCCGGGCCGAGAACCACCACCCCAAGGTGATCATCGTCATGAAGTCGGTTCGGCTGTCTGCGGACGGCACCGGGCGCAGCCGCCCGGAATCGTTGCCCCTGCCCTTCGTGGCCACCGGCCCCGCGGCGACGGCCGCGGACCGCGCCGCCACGCCCGAACCCGACCCGGCCGGGTCGGTAGTCGCGGTCCACCCGCTCGCACTCCCGGCGGGACACGGAGAGATGTGGGCCGGAGAGGACACCCGCCAGCTGACGTTCGTCGTGTCCGGCGGCATCGAGGTCGAGACCTCGCAGGCCCGGGTCCAGCTGGGGCCGGGCGACGTGCTCCTGCTCGACGCCGGACTTCGGGCGGACCACCGACTCACCCATCCCGAGGGCAGCCGGGTGCTGCGGGTCGAGCTCCTTCCCTCGTGGCGTCCGACGGGCGTCGTGCCGCCGCCGGTCGAGCCGCCCGCGCCGGACCGGCGGACGACGCTGCGCGAGATGTACGTGGCCGAGGACGTCGCGCATTTCCGGGCCTTCGACCGACTCTTCGACGACGCCGGACCGCAGCGGCTCGACGGGCTGAAGTTCATCGCGTTCTCCCCGGGCCACGCCGGGGACTGGCACACCGACGCCACGGTCAACCTGGTGTGCGTCGCCTCCGGGACCCTGGAGCTGGAGGTCGGGGGCGACGACGCGGTGCAACGTCTCGTCCCGGGGGACGTCTGCCTGGTCCAGGACCAGTACGGGCAGGGCCACCTCCTGCGGGCGCACGGCGAGACCAGGATCCTCGCGCTCACCCTCCCCGACCTGCACCACTGGAACTCGACCGAAGGAAGGGGATGACCGTCGTGGCCGAACACGCTCCGTCGACGGACACTGTCGTTGACCGGCTCGGAGGCGAACGTCCCACGCCGGCCGCCGTGACCGGGCTGCAGCAGGCACTGTGGGACGAACGCACGGAGGGTTCCGGCGTGCGCTACGTCGTGCCCCTGTGCCCGTTCGAGGCCGTGGAGCTCGCCGAGCTCGCGGCACGCGGCGAGCGGCTGGGCTACCTGCCGCCCGACCTCGCTACCCAGCAGGGCCGGCACGGCCTCGCCAACCTGTTCCCGGGGATGGCGAGCTACGCCCTGCACATCGACAACGTGGTGACCAACGACGACAACCCCGCCGGTTGGTTCTCCTACGAGGCGGACATCGACTGCCCTTTCGGCGACACCACCGAGGCGGAGCTCATGACGCAGGTCGCCGCCGCGGACCGGGTCCTTCTCACCCTCAACCAGTACGTCGTGGCCAGCCAGGACAGCCGCCGGCTGACCGGGCACTACCTCGACGAGCGCGGGTTCTGGGTGCGCACCGGCTCGCGGGTCGACGGGCGGGTCGCCACTGCGCGCTTCGACGGCTCCGCCGAGGCCCCCGGGGGCGCCGCCTACCGCGACCCGGTGGAGGGCAGCCTGCTGGTCGGTTACGACCTGGGGGCGGGCGATCACGGGCCCACCCACGGCGCCCGGACCGCCACCCGGCGCCACCGGGTGCTCGTCGAGAACGCCCCGCTGTCACGCACGGCCCTCGCACCGTTCTCCCTCGCGCGGCTGACCGACCTGGACCCTGAGGCCGAACGCCAGCGGCTCGTCGCCCTCCTCGTGGCCCGCGGATACCCCGCCGCGCTGGGGATGTCCGCGGAGGAGTACGTCCGCGGCCTGCCCACGTTCGCCGCGCGGCCACAGTCCTACCGCGGCCGCCTCGACGTGCCGCTGCTGGTGGAGACCCGCATCCCCTGGACCCGCCAGGCGGATCTGTGCGGGATCCGGTTCGTGCCCCGGGCCGGGGACTACGCGCCGGTCGACGAACGGAGCCGGATGCCCGCGACGCCGTACTCCGGCTGGTTCTCCCTGTGGGGCGGGCGTTTCCCGGACCCGATCTCGCCGGCGGACGCCCGGGCCGGGCTGGCCGAGGACGAGGTGGGCGCGAACCTCTGCGAGCTGGTGGCGATGACCGCCGCACACCCCGGGATCAGCGGGAGCGGCCGTTTTCTCGACGCGATCGGCTACCAGCTCCCCTACCTTGAGGACAAGCCAGACATCACCTACGCGCAGTCCCTGCGCACCCCTGGGATGTACCACTGGCGTGGCGCGCCCGAGGTCGGCGCCAACATCCACCCGCGGGCGTTCTCCATCTTCCGGCCGCTCGTCCGAGGCACCGCGGTCACCCATGTCGCTCGGGCGGCGCCGTGAGCTCGTCGACCGGTTCGCGGCCCGCCCGCAGGACCGCGGTGTCGGGTGAGCCGCTGGTGGCGGGCGTGTGCTTCGCCGAGGGGGCGCGCTGGTACCGCGACCGGCTCTGGTTCTCCGATGTCTTCGGCCAGCGCGTCGTCGCCGTCGGCCAGGACAACGAGCCCGAGACCGTCGCCCGCTTCTCGGGCACGGAGCTGCCGGTGGGGTTGGGCTTCCTGCCCGACGGTACCCCACTGGTGTCCAACCTGGACTATCCCGAGGTGCTGCGGATCGGGCCCGACGGCAGCTCCTCGGTCCACGCCGACCTGTCCGGTTTCGGTCTGGGCGTCGTCAACGACATGATCGTCGACCGGGCCGGGCGCGCCTACGTCGGCGCGGTCGGCCGCCGGGACGAGTACGCGGCGGCGGTGCCCGGCACCGGCGCAGTCCTGCTGGTGGAGCCGGACGGCTCGGCCCGCGTCGTGGCGGACGGGCTGACCGCGCCCAACGGGCCGTGTCTGACACCCGACGGCCTCTACGTCGTCTCCGAGCTGCCCGCACAGCGGCTCACCTCCTTCGAGCGGCACCCCGACGGCTCACTGTCCGACCGCCGGACCTGGGCCGATCTCACCCCCTTCCGGGCCGACGGCATCGCCGCCGACGCTGGCGGTGGGATCTGGACCTCCTCGACTGCCGACGGGCAGTACCGCCGCGTCCTGCCGGGGGGCGAGGTCACCGACATCGTGGAGATCCCGGGCCGTCGCGCGGTGGCGTGCTGCCTGGGCGGGGCGGACGGGCGGTCACTGTTCCTGCTGAGCAACGGGTCCAACGACATTGCCGTGCAGTGGGGCATCCGCAAGTTCCGCTCCGGCCGCCGGGGATTGCACCCCGGGCCGGCGATGACCGACCTGGCCGCACGGTGGTCCGACAACTCCCGGATCGATGTCGTGCGGGTCGACGTACCCGCCGACTGATGCCACAATCTATAGATATTACGGACCGCTGCGCCCCGAAGGATGGAGAACCACCGATGACCCCTACAGCTCCCCACCCTGCGACGCGCATCGCGTCGGCCGTCCGTGCGGCCGGCCCGGCATGAAAATCGGGGTCCTGTTCTACGTCACCGGGTACACCATCGACGCGATCACGATCGCGAAGGCCGTGGAGGACAGCGGCTTCGACTCCTTCTGGGTGCCCGAGCACGCGATCCTGCCCACGGCGTTCGAAACGGCCTACCCGATGACCGGTGGCGCCGTCCCCGAGGTCTACGGGCAGATGGCTGATCCTTTCGTCCTGCTCTCCTACATCGGCGCCGCAACCACGACGATCAAGCTGGGGCTGGGCGTCTGCATCGTCCCCGAGCACCATCCACTCCTGCTGGCCAAGGCGGTCAGCACGCTGGACAACTTCTCCGGCGGCCGCGTGCTCTTCGGCGTCGGCACCGGATGGGCCCGCGAGGAGGTGGAGCTGTTCGGCACGGACTTCGACACCCGCTTCCGCTATACCCGGGAGTCGGTCGAGGCGATGAAGGCCCTCTGGCGCGACGGCGTGGCCTCCTACAAGGGCACCCTCGTGGAGTTCCCGAGCGTGCGCTGCGACCCTCGGCCCGTCCAGACACCCCACCCGCCAGTGATCATCGGCGGCCGGCCGCGGAACGCGAACCTGGCCCGCCGGATCGCGCGCTGGGGGGACGGCTGGATCGCCACCGGCGAGTCGCCCGCCACCATCGCCGAGACCCGCCGGCAGATCGAGGCCGAGTGCGAGAAGATCGGCCGCGACCCCTCCGGGATCGAGATCTCGGCCATCGTCCGCGGCGCCACCCCGCAGATGCAGGAGGAGTACGCCGAAGCGGGCGCCTCGCGGCTGGTGGTCGCACTGTACAACCACTCCGGCGCCCCGGTCCACATCGGAGCGACGCGGGACGAGTACGCCCGGGTCGCAGCCGAGACCCATGCCGCGCCGCCGCCCACGCCCGAGCAGACGCTGCGCGCCTTGGAGGCCGTCCGCGTCTCGGCCGGGCTATAGACGCAGTGCGTGCCATGGCCTATCGACGTTTCAGCGACGTCCACGAGATCCGCCGCCCCGTCCCGGAACCCGGCGATGGCGAGGTACGGGTGCGGATCGGGGTTGCCGGGATCAACCCCGCCGACTGGAAGAACCGACTTCGATACACCGGCCACGCGCCGGTCGTCCCACTCCAGGACGGCGCCGGGGTGATCGATGCCGTCGGGCCCGGGATCGACGCCTCCCGCGTCGGTGAGCGCGTGTGGCTGTGGGAGACGGCCCGCCAGCGGTGCGGTGGCAGCGCCCAGGAGTTCAGTATCGTGCCGACGGAGAACGCGGTCCAGCTACCGGACGGTGTCGGTCTGGAGGTCGGCGCCTGTCTCGGTGTCCCTGCTGTCACGGCCCACAGGTGCCTCACCGTCGCCGAACGGGGGCCCGACCGCCTCACCCCGGGTTCGCTGGCCGGACAGACCGTGCTGGTGGCCGGCGGTGCCGGCGCCGTCGGGCACGCGGCAATCCAGCTCGCCCGTTGGGGCGGCGCCACGGTGATCACCACCGTGAGCACCCCGGACAAGGCGGCGCTCGCCGAGGCGGCGGGGGCACATCACGTCGTCCACCGCCGGGACGGCGATGCCGGGAGCGTCGTCCGGCAGCTCGCCCCGACGGGCGTGAACATCGCCGTCGAACTGGCGCCCGATCACAACACCGAGCTCGACCTGGGCGTGCTCGCACCCGGTGGAACTGTGGCTGTCTACGCCGGCCGGGCCGCGAACACCTTCTCGCTGGAGATCAGCGGGCCGATGATGCTCAATGCCCGCTGGCAGTTCGTCTCGATCTTCACGATGCCGCCGGCCGCGAAGCGCTGCGCGGTCGACGCCATCACCCTGGCTCTGGACGCCGGCGTCCTGGACGTGGGCCGCAGCGCCGGCCTGCCGCTCCATCGCCATCCACTGTCCGATCTCGGACGGGCGTTCGAGGCGGTCAAACAGGGTGCGATCGGCAAGGTCCTGGTCGACGTCTGCCCCGCACTCACCTGACATACCTGGAGGAAGACATGGAAGACGGCATCTTCGACGGAAAGGTGGCCGTCGTCAGTGGCGCGACCCGGAGCATGGGCGCTGCCCTGGTTCGGCGGCTCTCCGCCGACGGCGCCGCGGTGGTCGGCCTGGGGCGCAGCGACTCCGGTGAGACGATCGCCCGTCAGGTTCGCGACGCCGGTGGCCGGGCGATCTTCGTTCCCACCGACCTGACGTCCGAGCACGCCGTGCGCGCGGCGGTCGACACCGCGGTCGCCGAGTTCGGCCGGGTCGACATCGTGGTCAACAACGCGGCGGCCAGCGACGTGCTGCGCGGCGGCGGCGAGCGGCCCGTCGCCGACGAACCCACCGAGGTGTTCGACCGGCTGATGAAGGTCAACGTCTACGGCCCGTTCTTCCTGGCCAAGTACACCCTCCCGCACATGGTCGCGGCGGGTGGCGGTGCGCTGGTGGGGGTCTCGAGCATCAGCGCGCACCGCGTCTACCGCTCCTCGCCGGGGTACGCGACGTCGAAGGCGGCGCTCGAGGGCCTGAGCCGACAGATCGCCGTGGACTACGCCGAGCACGGCATCCGGTCGAACATCATCGTGCTCGGTTCGATCCACAGCGCCGAGACCGCGGCGACCTTCGCGGACCCGGTGAGGAACGCGGCCCGCCGGAACAACCGGATGATCGCCGACCCCGCCACGGTCGAGGACGTCGCCGAGCTCGTCACCTTCCTGGCCTCGCCCGCGAGTCGCTACATCACCGCTGCGCTGGTCCCGCTCGACGGGGGTGCCCTGGCCACCTACCCGGGCCCGGTCGCCTCGCGCACCAGCTCCTGACAGGAGTCCGGCCCTCCCCGCTGCGACGGGGAGGGCCGGATGTCCGAGGGCCGGGACCCGACCGGTGGAGCAGCGCCGTCTCAGCGTGGGGCGGGGGTGTAAATGAGCTTCTTGTTCACGAACTCCTCGATGCCCAGCGAGCCCAGCTCACGGCCGATCCCGGATCGCTTGGTCCCGCCGAAGGGCAGGTCGGCGGCCGAGCCCTGCGCGCTGTTGATCCACACCATTCCGGTGTCGAGCCGGTCGGCGATCTCCTCGGCCGCGCTCTGGTCACCGCCGAACACGACACCGCCGAGCCCGAACGGTGAGTCGTTGGCCAGCTCCACCGCGGCGTCGGCGTCGGGCACGCCGTGCACCACGGCGACCGGGCCGAACAGCTCCTCACGGTAGGCCCGCATCCCGGGCCCGACGTCGGTGAGGACGGTGGCCTCGACGAAGGAGCCGGGGCGGTCGACCCTGCGTCCGCCGGTGCGGACGATGGCACCCTGGTCAACGGCGTCGCGGACCTGCTCGAGCAGGCCCTCGGCGGCACGCTCGGACGACATCGGGCCGAAGCCGGAGGCGGGGTCCGTCGGGTCACCCGGCTGCAGTGCCGCCATCGCCGCCGTGAACTGTTCGACGAAGGGCTCGTAGTTGTCCCCGACGACGATGATCCGCTTCGAGGCGTTGCAGGCCTGACCCGCGTTGCCCATCCGCCCGGCGACCGCCGCCTTCACGGCCTTCGGCAGGTCAGCGGACTTGAGGACGATGAAGGGGTCGGAACCCCCGAGCTCGAGGACGCACTTCTTCAGGTTGCGGCCCGCGATCTCCGCCACCGCCGCGCCGGCCCGCTCGCTGCCGGTCACCGAGACGCCCGCGACCCGCGGGTCCGCGATGATCGCGGCCGCCTGCACGTTCGTCGCGAAGACGTTGGTGTACAGGCCTTCCGGTGATCCGGCGTCGCGGAAGAGTTCCTCGATCGCCGCAGCGGTCTCGGGGCACTGCGGGGCGTGCTTGATCACGAGCGGGTTGCCGGCCATCAGGTTCGGCGCCACCAGCCGGGCGACCTGGTAGTGGGGGTAGTTCCACGGCATGATGCCCAGCACCGGTCCAACCGGGTCCTTGCGCACGACCGCCGTGCCCCCGCCCCGCGGCGAGAGCGGCGTGTCGGCGAGGAACTCCGCGCCGTTGTCGGCGTAGTAGCGGAAGATCGACATCACGAGCTTCAGCTCACCCCGCGCCTCTCGGACCGGCTTGCCCATCTCCCGGGTCACGGCGACCGCGAGCTCGTCGATCCGCTCCGCGTACAGGGCGGCGACACGGTGCAGCAGGGCCGAGCGGTCGCCCATCGGGACCGCGCGCCAGACGCGGAACGCGGCGTGGGCGCCGGCGAGGCCGTTCTCGATGTCGGCATCAGTGGCAGTGGGGAACTCCCGCACCACCTCGTTGGTCGTCGGGTCGACCACACGATAGGCACCGTGCGGCGCGTCGTGGGGACCGGACTCCGGGGCAGCTGTCGCGCTGGTTGACATGGTCAGGTCTCTCCCTGTGTCGAGCGGGGGACGGTGTCCGACGCGGAACGGCGGCGGCGCGAGCACGACCGAGTCGGCGCGCCCGCGCCGAGCCCTCCATCGGGGAGCAGGCTCACCGTCAGCGACGAATCGGGCCTGCGGTGATCAACGGGAAGAGCTGGTCCACCGGGGCAGCGACGAACGTCCGCCCGACCCGCTGTGCCCAGCGGGCCTCGGTGCCCCACTCCTGCCGCCACGCCCACAGGCGTCGGGTGAACTGGTGCAGCGGGTACTCCTGGGTCATCCCCATGCCCGCGTGGATCTGGTGGGCGTGCGCGGTGACCGCAGTCGCGGCCCGGGCGGCCGTGACCTTGGCCGATGCGACCGCGAGCTCCGCCGTGGGCCCGCCCTCGGCGAGGCGCCCGATCGCCGCTTCGGCGGCAAGCGCGGCGAGCTCGGCCTCCGACACAAGCTGTACGAGCCGCCCGGACACGGCCTGGAAGGAGATGATCTCCCGGCCGAACTGCCGGCGCTGGTTCGCATACGTCGTCGTCAGGTCGGCGACCGCACGCAGCGCCCCCGCTGACAGCAGAGCCCGTGACAGGCCACCTCGCAGCTCCAGCTGCTGCACGGTCTCCGGCGAGATCGGCATTACGTGCTCTGCCGGGACCGGCACGCCGTCGAACACCATGGTGTCTCGTGGCTCACCGGCTACGTTGTGTCCCGATCGGATCTCCGCGGACCGCGGGTTCAGCACGACGAGAGCCGGCCCCTGCGAGGTGTCCACGATTGCCAGTACCCGCTCCACCCGGCCACCCCACGGCACCCGGTCCAACCGACCGGTGACCCGGTTGCCCGCGCCGATCCGCAGCGTGTCGGCCACGCCGGCCGTCGGCACGCTGACGGCTCCCTGGGGCAGCGCCAGCCCGGCGACCCCGTGCAGCCAACCCCCGAGCATCGAGGTCTCGGCAAGGGGCAACGCGACCGCGTGGTGGCCGGCGAGCCGGACGACTGAAGCGGCCTCCGCCAGGTCTCCCCCGGACCCCCCGACCGCCTCGGGCACCCCGACCCACTGAAAGCCCGAGGATGCGACGGCGTCCCAGCAGTCCACCGGCCAGCCGCTGGCCTCGGCCGCCTGGCGGGCGTCCGGCCCATTGCGCTCCTCGAACAGTTCGGTGAGCGTCTCCTCCAGTGGGCCGGGCTGTTCCTCGATGGCCCGCCCGGCGGTCCGGCCACGCAGCCGGCGGCCCGCGATCGAGCGCAGCACCTCGGTGGTACCGCCGGTGATCGTCCACGACGGAGCCATGACCAGCGCCCGCGCCAGCAGCACCTCGAACAGCGAGTCCGCCCCCGGATCCGGGTCCGCCTCGACGATCGCCTGCAGCTGCTCGACGACCTCCTGCTCGAAGAGGGTGCCGACGTCCTTCAGGATGGAGACCCCGAGGGGGTCGGCCTTGTTGCTGGACAGGCCCGGAGCAACCGAGAGTGCCAACTGCCGCAGCGCCCAGAAGCGTGCCCCTATCCGGCCGATGACCTCCTCGGCGCCGTCGACGTGACGCCGGCTCTCCGCCAGGTAGGCCTCGAACAGCGGCCACACGGCCATGAATCGCTCGGGCCCGGCCCGCTCGTGGGAGAGCTCGGAGTTCATGAGCTCCCAGCCGCTGCCGGGCTCGCCGATCACCAGCTCGTCCGGGACGGCGACGTCGTCGAGGAACACCTCGTTGAACCGGTGGCCGCCGTCGGGGAACAGGATCGGCCGCACAGTCACGCCCGGGGCGTGCAGGTCCACGAGCATCAGGGTCAGGCCCCGGTGCCGGTCACCGTCGGCTTCGCCGGTGCGGACCAACGTCGCCATCCAGTCGTTGGTGTGGGCCCCACTGGTCCACATCTTCGTCCCGGACAGGCTCCAACCGTCATCGGTCTTCGTCGCCCTGCACCGGACGGACGCAAGGTCCGAACCGGACTCGGTCTCGGAGAAGCCGAGAGCCATCGAGCACTCGCCTGCGGCGATCATGGGCAGGAACCGGCGTCGCAGCTCCTCGCTCCCGAACGCCATCAGCATCGGCGCGGTCTGCCGGTCGGCCACCCAGTGGGCGAGCAGCGGCGCCCCTGCGGCCAGCAACTCCTCGATCACCACGAACCGGTCGAGGTCACTACCACCATGCCCGCCGTACTCGGCGGGTACGGTCATACCCAGCCATCCCTGCGCCGCCAGCTTCCGGCTGAACCCGGGGGCGAAGTCCATGTATCCCGGCCCGCCGGCGACACCGGTCCCGTACCGGTCCGGGCGGGGCAACTCCTTCTCCAGGAACGCACGAACCGCCGCTCGCAGCTCCTCACCCTCGGTTCGCCCGGTCTCCTCGACCTCGGGCACCTGCTCACTCGCCATTGTCATCTCGATACCCGCCGTTGTCCGTCTCCTGCCGATGGGTCGACGTCAGGCCGGAGTGACGCCGGAGCCGGACACTGCCCGGGCGAGCTCCTGCTCGCCCGCCTCCTCCTGGACGGCCTCGCCGACCGCGGGGTTGTACACCGGCTCGTAGGCGTGCATCCGGGGCAGCACCTTCTCGGCGAACAGCCGCATGGAGCGCTCGGCCTGCTCGGCCGGCATCGAGGTCATCCGGAAGCTGAGGACGAACTCCTCGGCGCAGGTGGTGCGCTGGATGTCCAGCAGACGCTCGTAGACCTGGTCCGGCGTGCCCCACGCCTGTGGCCGGCCCGCACCGTCGAGGATCTCCTGCTCGCTGCGCACGTGGTCGCGCGCCTTGGCGTACTGCTCGTAGCCCTTGGTGGTCCGGAATCGCTCGATGTCGGCGAACTCGTAGTGCACGCGGCTGCTCTTGTTGCCCTCGAGGGTGTGCCGGGCCATCACGTCCCAGGCCTCCTCCTCGGTCTCGAAGCAGGCGGCCCGCACGACGACGGTCGGCTGCGTGGGCGCCCATCCGTGCTCGGCGCGGACGGCATTGAAGTTCCGGACGTCGCGGCCGTACTCGGCGAACGTCTTCTGGCCGGTCAGGAGCATGCCGAGCCCGCCGTGGGCGGCAGGGGGCAGCGACTCGGGACTCGCCCACGCGACCCGCATCCGGTCGAGGATGCGCTGCGGGTTGCGGAACATCGGCCGGATCGTGGTCTCCGGGACCTTGAAGATCTCCCCGTCGTAGGAGAACCACTCGTCGTTCAGCGCGGCCTTGATCACCTCGAGGCTCTCGTTGTAGCGCTGCCGGGACTCCCCCATCGGGATCCCGAACGCGTTGAACTCACGGATCGCGGCGCCGCGACCGAAGCCCAGCGTCAGCTGCCGGTCCTGCAGGAGGTTGTCCAGCATCGCGATCTGGTGCGCGACGTGCACCGGCTCGTGCCACGGAAGGACGGTCACCATCGTGCCCAGGTCGAGCGTGCGGGTCTTGCCCGCCATGTAGGTGAGATGGTTCAGCGCACCACCGGTCATGGCGTACGGCGAGGTGTAGTGGTCGATCGCCCAGTAGGAGTCGAAGCCGAACGGCTCGACCAGATCCGCGAGGGCGATGTCCTCGTCGTAGATCTGGGCGTCGGTCACGGCCGGTGGGCCGGGCTTCTTCGCGAGGTACCGATCCCAGTCGGTGTAGTTCTGGAAGTTGAAGTAGCACCCGATCTTCACGGAGGTTCCCTTCACCCGGGCGAGCCCGGCACTGAGGTCATGTGCTGCTCGGACCGACCGACACCGGTGATCCGGTGCACGCCACACTCCCGAGCCTGGTTGCGACGTGTCGCAGGACGGTTCGACAGCGGGTGTACCGGACAGGTCGGGCCCGTCCGGAACACGGTGGCGACGGCTCGGACGGATCGGGCCGGGTCAAAAGCAGGTAACAATTCGTACGGGACGAGCGTAGCCAGCGGAGGACGCGTCCGGCAAGAGAATCTATAGTTTTTTTCGAGCCTCGCGAACGGCGCCGGCAGAGCCTCAGGACACGTCGTGAGGGCTTGCCAGAGCCTCCCCGGCACTGGCGGCCGGTGCAGCAGCCTCAGAACTCGCCAGGAGCGGGCAGGATCACCTCAGCGGATCACGCGAGGCCGAGGCCCAGCGCCACCCGTTCCAGCCGCTCGGCCGGTTCGCCCAGGAGCACGTTGCCCGCGATCGCGTTCTTGAGATAGAGATGCGCATCGTGCTCCCAGGTGAAGCCGAGCCCACCGTGCAGGAGCATGGCGGTCTGTGCGGCGTCCGCATAGGTGCTCGACGTCAAGGCACGCACCGCGGCTGCCGTCGTCGGCTGTTCTGCCGATCCCTCGGCCTCCGCGGCCACGCGCAGGGCCGCATCGCAGAGACTCCACTGCGTGTACATGTCGGCGAGCTTGTGCTTGACGCCCTGGTAGGCCCCGATCGGTTGGCCGAAGGCGAATCTGGACCCGGCGTACTGGACCGTCATCTCCAGGCAGGCCCGAAGTGCGCCCACCTGCTCAGCGGCGAGCGCGAAGTCGGCGAGGTCGGCGAGCTGCGACAGGGCGGCGGTGGCGTCGCCGGCGAGCGGGCGCGCAAGGCAATCCTCGAGCTCGACGGAGGCGACGCTGCGGGTCGGGTCGATCGCGGGCGTCCGGGTGACAGAGAGCCCGGAGGTACCGCGATCGACGAGGTGCAGCTCCGATCTGCCCTCGCGAACCGCCTGCACGAGCAGCACGTCTGCCTCGCACCCGTTGAGGACGGCGTTCTTGCGCCCCGAGAGGCGGACCCCATCCCCGTCGTTCCGCGCCACTGTACGTGGCCTGTCCGGGATCCACCTCGGGGACTCCGCTTCGCTCACGGCCAGGGCCCCGAGCAGGGAGCCGTCCGCGAGGCGCGGCAGCAACTCCGCTTTGACATCCTCGTCGTCGGACGCCATCAGGGCTCCGCTCACGAGCACGCCCGACGCGAGCAACGGGGAAGGCACGAGACCAGCGCCCAGCTCGGCCAGCGCCACGGCGAGATCGGCCCACGAACCACCAGTGCCCCCGTGATGCTCCGGGACGATCAGCCCGGACAGGCCGAGCTCACCGGACAGGGTGCGCCAGACGTCCTGGTCGTAGGCTCGGCCCTCCGTGATCATCACGCGGATCGCCGAGAGCGGCGACCGCTTCGCCACGAAGGACCGGACGATCTCCGCGAGGCTGCGCTGCTCCTCGGTGCGCACCAGGCTCATCGGGTCGTCCTGATCTGGTCGAAGGGTGTATCCCGAGCGGCGATCCCGCCGTCCTTCGGCAGGCCCAGGATCCGCTCGGCGATGATGTTGCGCTGGATCTCGTTGGTCCCACCCGCGGTGGCCACCCCGGGCGCCGCGATGATGCCGAGCGCGGCGGCCGCGGTGCCGGGGGCGCCGAGGGCGATGTCCGGGCCCAGCAGCTCCTGCGCGAGGCGCGCCTGCCAGAGCCGCAGCTCGGCGCCGGCGAGCTTCGCCACCGATCCGCGCGCGCCCGCCTCGATCCCGGCCTTCACCTCGGCCTGCAGCACCTGCCCGTAGGCGAGCACCGCGGCCTCCCGGACGTGGGCGTCGGCGAGCTGTCGCCTGGTCACAGGGTCCGGCGGCCACCGGCGGCTGCGCACCAGCTCGGTCAGGGAGTCGAAGCCCAGGGCGTTGGCGCGGGTCTGCACCCGCGTGCCGATGGACACCCGCTCGTGGCGCAGCATGGCCACGGCGGCCTGCCAGCCGCGGTCCACCTCCCCCACGACCGCGTCCGCCGGCAGCGCCACCCCGTCGAAGAACACCTCGTTGAAGGGCGCCAGGCCGGTGGCCACGACAAGCGGGCGCACCGTGACGCCGGGCGCGTGCATGTCCACCACGAACATGGTGATCCCGCGGTGCTTCGGCGCGGACGGGTCCGTGCGGGCCAGCACCACCCCGTAGTCACTCCATTGAGCGTTCGACGTCCAGGTCTTCTGGCCGCTGACAACCCATCCGTCCGCGGTCCGCAGGGCCCTCGTCCGCAGGGCTGCGACGTCCGACCCGGCGTCCGGTTCGGAGAACATCTGGCACCAGACCTCGTCGCCCCGCAGCAGGGGCGGCAGGTACCGGGCCTTCTGCTCGTCGGTGCCCAGCTCCACGAGCGTGGGCCCGACCATCCCCATCCCGATGGATAGCGGGATCGTCGGCAGCTCGAAGTCCGCGGCGACCTGGTTGTAGGCGACCAGCTCGTCCGTGCTCAGCCCCTGCCCGCCGTACTCGCGGGGCCAGGTGATCCCGGCCAGTCCCGCATCCCACACCGCCCGCTGGAAGGCCTTGGCCTCCTGCAGCGGAGACGCGTCGGCGCGCGGCAGGTCCTCGGTGGACGAACCGGTGGGCGACCCGGCGGGCTTTGCCCGGTCCTGCAGGAAGGTCCGGACCCGCGTGCGGAACCCCGCGTCCGACGTGCTGGTGGTCATGTGGCTCCCTTCGCTCACGGCATCCGGGCGGACAGGATGAGGCTGCCCGCCGCCCCGAAGAACATCCCGACGCCCTGGACGAACCCGATCTCCACGTCGGGCACCTGCACGACGGCCTCCCCCCGGAGCTGGCGCACCGACTCCTGGATCGCGAACATGCCGTACATGCCGGTGTGGGTGTAGGACAGCCCCCCGCCGTTGGTGTTCATGGGTAGCGAGCCGCCGGGCCGGGTGTGTCCCTCGGCGACGAAGGGTCCGGACTCCCCGTGCCCGACGAACCCGAGGTCCTCGAGCATGTAGAGCGGGAGGTGGGCGAACGCGTCGTAAGCCATGAGGTGGTCGATGTCGGCGTGGGTGACCCCGGCCGTACCGAACGCCTCGGCGCCGGCGCGCCGGAAGGCGCCGAAGGACGAGACGTCGTCCATCTGCGCCATCAGCGACGACTCGCTCGCCTCGCCGCTGCCGAGCAGGTACACGGCCCGGGCCGCGCCGGGCAGGTCCGCCGCCCGCTCGGCGCTGGTGAGCACGAGCGCGCCGCCGCCGTCGGTGACGACGCAGCACATGTCGCGGGTGAAGGGGTAGGCCACGGGGGGCCCGTCGAGGACCTCCTCGACCGTCACCGGCTTGCGGCGGAAGGCCCGACGGTTGTCGACGGCCCACGCCCGCTGCGCCACCGCGACCTCGGCCAGGGCGCGGCGGTCCATGCCCCGGTCATGCAGGAACCGTAGAGCAGGGACGGTGAAGGAGGTGAAGGGCGCCGAGGACCCGAACGGCGCCTCGAACTGGCCCTGCAACGAGTCCGGGGCGACGGTGTACGGCGGGGCACCGACCCGGGAACGCCCTGACTGCCCGTGCGTCACCAGCACGACCGACGCCGCCCCCGCGGTGATCGCCGCAGCGGCGTGCCGCACGTGCAGCATGAAACTGCACCCGCCGACGGAGGTCCCGTCGAGCCAGCGGGGCACTACGCCGAGGTGGTGCGCGACCTCCACGACGTTGAGCCCGGCGGTCGCGATGCCGTCGATGTCCGCGACGGTCAGACCGGCGTCGGCCAGCGCGTTGCGGCCCGCCTCGGCGTGAAGCTGCAGCGCCGAGCGGCCCGGCACAACGCCGACCTCGTCGGTCTCCGCGGCGCCGACGACGGCAATGTTCCCTTCGTGCATCCCGCTCATGACATCTTCTCCTGTAGCCGGAAGACAGGGATCGCGCGCCCGCCCCGGTGCGCGAACTGGACGACGACCGGCGCGTCTAGGGGGAGCTGGGACGGGTCCGGATCCGACCCGACGATGGTGCTCAGCATGCGGGGCCCTTCGTCCAACTCGACCAGTACGATGATCGGGCTCTGGCCCACGAGACCGGGAGCCTGCCGGTGGTTGATGACGTAGGACGTCAGCCGTCCGCGGCCGGACACGCGGTGCCACGCGACGTTGGCAGAGGCGCAGTACCGGCAGAACGGGCGGGGATAGAAGTAGAACCGGCCGCAGTCGTCGCACTTCTGCAGCCACAGCTCACCCGCGGCGGCACCGTCCCAGAACGGGGCGGTCTCGGGCGTCGGCTCGGGGATCGGGCCCTCGGACATGATCGCCTCCCTCCGTACCGCGCTCAGCCCAGGTCCAGCTCGGCGTCCCAGCTGATCTCGCCCCACTTCGCCGCCGCCTCGGCGAGCTCGGTGACCTCCCAACGGTGCTGGACGGTGACCTTGTCGACGACGGTGTAGGGCTGGAAGAGCTGCACGGTGCCGGCCCGCACGAACGCGACCTTGCCGGCGACCGGGCAGTCTGCCGTGGCGAGGTAGGCGACGTACGGGGAGATGTTCGCCGGGTCGCCCTTGTCGAACCCGGTCTGCGCGGCCTCGGCCCGCCGGCGCTCCTGACGCTCCTCGAAGCCGGGGACGCCCTCGGACAGCCGGGTCACCGCGGCCGGCGCGATCGCGTTGACCCGGACGCCGTAGCGTCCCAGCTCCTTCTGCGCGATCTCGGTGAGCGTGGCGATGCCGGTCTTGGCCGAGCCATAGTTCGCCTGGCCGGCGGTGGCCAGCAGGCCCGAGGTGGACGAAGTGTTGATCACCGAGGCCTGCACCTGCGCACCGGCCTTGGACTGTTCCCGCCAGTACACCGCCGCCCACTTCAGCGGCGCGAAGTGACCTTTGAGGTGAACGCGGATGACGTCGTCCCACTCGGCCTCGGTCATGTTGACGATGGTGCGGTCGCGCAGGATGCCCGCGTTGTTCACCAGAACGTCGAGCTTCCCGAAGGTCTCGACGGCCGAGCCGACCAGGCTGCGTGCGCCGTCCCAATCCGAGATGTCGTCGCCGTTGGCGACGGCCTCGCCCCCGGCCGCGCGGATCTCGTCGACGACCTGCTGTGCCGGGCTCGCGTCGCTGCCCTCGCCCTTCGGGCTCCCGCCCAGGTCGTTGACGACGACCTGCGCGCCCTCACGGGCGAACAACAGCGCGTGCTCGCGGCCGATGCCGCGTCCCGCGCCGGTGATGATGGCGACGCGCCCGTCCAGTACACCCATGCCGACTCCTTCTCACCACACGGCCCGCAGACCGTCAGCGCACCGTGCTCATCGCCGCGCCGCCGGTCCGACATGGTCCGACGACACCCGCCTCGAGGGCGCGGCATCACAGGTCGCGAGCCGCCGGTCGAATCTATAGATATTTCCGAACCGGGGTCAAGACGTAGCTCCGCCGTCGCCCTCGGCGAGCTCGAAGGTCGCCCGGCCCACGATCGCGGCGGCGCCCGTCTGCCGCAGACAGGTGAGCTCCACCTCGACGAGCCGTCCGGTCTCTGTCGCCTCGACCGAGGCAATCCTGCCCCTGCAGGTCAGGACGTCCCCGGGCCAGACCTGCTCCTTGAAGCGCACCTGCAGGCCACGGAGCCGCTCGGCCCCCAGCCAGTCCACGGCGAAACCGGCGAGGACGCCCGCCTGGAACATGCCCACCGAGAACACACCTGGGTATCCCGCCGCCCGGGCGTACTCCTCGTCGTGGTGGATGGGATTGAAGTCCCCCGAGGCGCCCGCGTACCGGACGATGTCGGTCCGGGTGACGGGTCCGACGACCCTCTCGGCCGCAGTTGCCCCGACCTCAATCACCGAGGCCACAGAACCGGCTGTCCGACTGCTCACCGCGCACCCTCCTCGGCCGCCCGCTCCGTCTCGACCGCCGTCGAGATCGCCTCGGCGACCAGGACCCCGTCGGCGTCCCGGAACTCGGTGACAACGGTCATGAAGTGCAGTCCCCCGCCCCGGCGCCCCTCCTTGCGCCACTCGTCCCCAAGACGCTCGGTCACGGTCAGCACCTCACCGGCGGCCGGCACCCGGCCGTGGAACCGGAACTCCTCGCCGGCGTGCAGCACTCGCGTGCGATCCATCCGGTCCCCGATCACCGCCGGCTGGTCAGCGGGCTTCCAGAAGACCCGGGCAGCCAGGAACGTCGGCGGGATCACCGTCCCGACCTCGGCGGACCGGCCATGCCCGACCTGCGTCGCCACCGCGAACTCCCGCACCTTTCCGGGCTCGAGGGGAAAGGAATAGCTCACGGACCACCTCCTTCTCGCCGACAACGGCGAACTCCGACACCGCCCCGGACGCCCCCACCACCACCCGCCGGGTGACCGGTGAGAGGACGGCCGGTCCAGCCTTGACGCTCCCATGACCGGCCACTAATGTAACGAATCTATAGATTCCGTCAAGCAGGGTGGGCCCCAGCCCGTTCATCGAGGAACCCCTCCGCCGCCACCCCAAAGGTGTCACATGGACGTATTTCACGACATTCGCGTGCTCGACCTGACCGGTGGTGTCGCCGGGCCCCTCGTCGGGATGTTCTTCGCCGACTTCGGCGCGGACGTCGTCAAGGTGGAGGGGCCCGAGGGGGACCCGGCCCGGTCCCGGGCGGGCTTCGCCACCTGGAACCGGGGCAAGCGCGGCGTCGTCGTCCCGGCCGACGATCCGGCCCGGGTCGCGTGGCTCGGGCGACAGGTCGCCGGAGCCGATGTCCTCATCGTCACCGGGGGGAACCAGCTCGCGCGGTACGGCCTGGACCGGGACGAGCTCCTTTCCCGGCACGGCCGCCTGGTCGTCGTCGAGCTGCCGCCGTACCTGCCCGGGTACACCCCCTGGTCGGGCGGCGCCGAGTCCGCCGCACTGCTCGCCACACTCGGCGGGCAGGCCTGGCGGCAGAGCTCGATGTCCGGCCACCCCGTGGACTCCGTCTACCCGACGACGCTCTACTGCCAGGGCCTGTGGGCCACCGTGTGCACGGTCGCGGCGCTGCTCGAACGGGAGAGCTCCGGGTGCGGGCAGCGGGTGACCGTGTCCGGGGTCAACGGGCTCATGCAGCTGCTCACCTCCGCGTTCACCGTCAACCCGGACGCGCCGGACGTGTCCACCGCCGTCGGCACCGGGGGACGTCATCCCGCGTACACCCGATTCCTCACCGGAGACGGCCGGTGGATCGCCTCGGGCGCCCTCGGTCCGAAGTTCGAGACCGCGCTGCTGCATGTGCTCGGGCTCTCGGAGATGCTCGACGACGAGCGTCTGGAGGGCAACACCCGGGGGCTCGTGCAGCCCGAGAACCTGGCGTGGGCCAAGAAGAAGATCTCCGATGCCTTCCTCCGTGCGTCGGCAGACGAGTGGGTCGAGGCCCTGCAGGGCGCGGGCATCCCCTGCGTGGTCGTCGCGGACCGGTCCGGGTGGCTGGACCACCCGCAGGTGCGGGCGATCGGCATGCGCGAGGTGGTCCAGGACCCCGAGCGGGGAGAGGTCGTCATGCCCGGCGTCCCGATCCGGATGACGGCGTCCCCCGGACGGGTGCGCGGTCCCGCACCGATGCTGGGCCAGCACTCCGACACCATCGAGGACTGGAGCGGCCGGACCGGCGCCCCCGCCCGTGGCCCCGTCCGGCCAGGCCCATTGCACGGCCGGCGAGTCGTCATCACCGGCGCCTTCGTCGCCACCCCGTTCGCCGGACTGCTGCTCGCGGAGCTCGGCGCGGACGTCATCAAGGTCGAGCCCACAGGAGGCGACCCGTTCCGCGACAATGCCTACGCGGTGAACCGGGGGCTGCGCAGCCTGGCGATCGACCTCCGCTCCCCCGCCGGGCTGGCCGCTTTCCACCAGGTCGTCGCAGGATGCGACGCCGTGGTCGACGGACTGCGGCCCGGAGTCACCACCCGCCTCGGCATCGACCGGGCGTCGCTGCTCAAGGCCAACCCCGCGCTCGTCGTCGTGTCCATGTCCGCCTACGGGGACATCGGGCCGATGAGCCGGCTCGGCGGAGTCGATGTGGTCGTCCAGGGGTTGTGCGGCATGATGCGCGCCGAAGGAGGCGACGGGGAGCCGGCGGTGAACACCATCGCCGTGAACGACAACGCGACCGCGGCGATGTCGGCGCTGGCGGTGACACTCGGCCTGCTGCACCGCGAGCGCACCGGGGAGGGCCAGCAGATCCACGACTCCCTGATCGCCACGGCGACTTACCTCCAGAGTGGCGAGCTGACGACCTTCGCCTCGGCACCGGATCCCACCATCGGCCGGGACGACTTTCCGGGGCCCGGGCAGTTCGACCGGCTCTACGAGGTGAAGGACCGCTGGATCCGGATCGCGCCCCGCCCGCAGGGGGACACCGGTCGTCGGCTGGGCGCGGCTCTCGGCATCCAGAGTTCCGATCTGGTGTCCCGACCCGAGGAAGCCCTCACGGAGGCCTTCGCACGAATGAGCTCCGACGAGGCGATGGCCACGTTGCGCACGGCCGACGTCCCCGCCGTCATCGCTCGGAAGATCGGCGAGGTGATCCGCGACCCGCGGCTGCTCGAAGCCGAGTTCCTGCACGTGGTCGGCGCGTCCGACGGGCGGTCGTGGATCGCCGCACCCGGCCGCTACGCAACCTTCAGTCGCACGGCTCGCTCCGGTCCGCTGATCCCGCCCGGCGTCGGGGAACACTCCCGGGCGATCCTGGCCGATGCCGGCCTCGCCGCAGATGTGGTCGAGGAGCTCGTGGCCACGGGGCTCGTCACCGACGGCGTCCCCCTGCAGCGGGCCATCGCCACTGCGTACAGATGAGCCCACCCCCACTCCCCCGCACCCCACCCACCCGGAGGCTTTCGTGAAGCTCGGCCTGTCCATCGGCTACTCGGGGCGGAGCCTGGAACTCCCTCTGGACACAGTGCTCCTGGCGGAGCAGCTCGGCTACGACTCCGTGTGGACCGCGGAGGCGTACGGCAGCGACGCCATCACGCCCCTGGCATACCTGGCCGCGAAGACCGACCGCATCCGGCTCGGGACGGCGGTCATGCAGCTCGCGGGCCGAACCGCAGCGATGTGTGCGATGCAGGTCCAGACGGTCGACGCTCTTGCCGGCCGCGGACGGGTGGTCGCCGGGCTCGGCGTCTCCGGGCCGCAGATCGTCGAGGGTTGGTACGGCGAGCCCTGGGGCAAGCCGTACTGGCGGCTACGGGACTACGTCACCATCATGGGCAAGATCTTCGCGCGGGAGAGCCCCGTCGAGCACGACGGGCACGAGATCGTCCTTCCCTATCCCGCCGATGCCCCGGGTGCCTCCGGGCTGGGCAAGCCCCTCATGTCCATCCTGCACCCGAACCCAGCACTGCCGATCTGGCTGGGGGCAGGCGGCCCGGCGATGACGCGGCTGGCGGGCGAGCTGGGACAGGGGCTGCTGCCGCTGCGCATGTGGCCGGACTCGATGGCGGAGATCGGGCCGCTGCTCATGGAGGGTTTCGCCAGGGCCGGCGGGGGCAAGTCCTGGACGGGCTTCGAGATCCAGCCCACCATCGACGTGCTCGTCACCGACGACGTCGAAGGTGCGCTCGCGGCAATAAAGCCGCGCATCGCCCTCTATGTGGGAGGCATGGGCGCACGTGAGCAGAACTACCACAATGCGCAGATGGTCAAGGCCGGGTATTCCGACGAGGCGGCCCAGATCCAAGAGTTCTTTCTGGCCGGCCGCAAGGCCGAAGCTGCAGACGCAGTGCCAGATGCCTACATCGACGGGCGTGTCCTCGTCGGCCCACCCGATCGGATCCGGGAACGGTACGTTGCATGGGCCGAGTCCGGCATCACAGGACTGACGGTCAACAGTACCCAACCGGCGGCCCTACGGCTCATGGCCGAGGTCGCCGCGGAGACACCAGCAATCGGACCGGTCAAAGCGATGGAACGACTCGCGCAGAAACCTGCAGTCCAGGAACGTGCGTAAACGGATCATGCGAGCGTACGGCTTCACCGACACTGGCGGGCCGGATCGGGAAGCTTTCCTCGAGGTGCCGGTACCCGAGCCAGGACCCGGCGAGCTCCGTGTCCGTGTCCGCGCCGCGGGAGTCAATCCCGGCGACTGGCGGCTGCGCCAGGGCTTCTATGGCGCCGTCGGGCGGGCCGTACTCGGACGAGAAGTGGCCGGAACCGTCACGGCCGTCGGCGAGGGTATCACCAGGTTCGCGGTGGGTGACGAGGTCTTCGGCGGCTGCCCCGGCATGGTCGGTGGTTTCGCCCCGGAGGCCGTCGTCACCGCGTCCTTCTGCGCGCACCGGCCGACCGGGGTGAGCCCCGAGAACGCCGCCGTGCTGCCCGTCGCTGCCGGCACGGCCTGGGACGCGCTGAACCAGCTGGACCTCCCCGAGGGCTCGACGCTGCTGGTCAACGGCGCCGGCGGCGGCGTCGGGATCCCGACCGTCCAGCTCGCTCGTGCCCGCGGGCTGCGTGTGATCGGTACGGCCAGCCCCGCCAAGCACGACGATCTCATACGGTTCGGCGCGATCCCGGTGGCCTACGACGACGACGTCCTCAACCGGATCCACGCCGCCGCCCCGGGCGGCATCGACGCGGTACTCAACATGGCAGGCCGCAAGGCGCTGAGGACCGTCGCCCCACTGGTTGCCGATCCGGCCCGGCATCTGCGTTCGGTGTCCAACTGGGACCTCGTAGCGCAGCTGGGAGGCACCAACGTCACCCGCGACCGGAGCACCGCGGTCTTGGAACAGCTAGGGCACCTGGTGGCTGCCGGCGCGCTCGACCCGTTGGTCACGGATGTGCGCCCGTTCGACGACGCTCACGCCGCCCTCCGGCTCGTTGAGGACGGGCACAGCCTCGGGAAGGTCGTTCTTGCGATCGATTCCTGATCGGCCGTTGCGCTGATGCCGTCCTCGCGGTCGGCGATCTTCGACCAGCGTGAGAGGCAGGACTCCGAGATCCCGAAGTTCCGAGCGACCTAGGCGATGGACTGGTCGCCCTGGCGGGCGACGGCGATCACGTCGCGGCGAAACACCTTCGGGAACGGCTTGGGCACGATGACGATTCTTCCAGCGAGGAGCACGTCCTCACGGATCTGAAGTCTAACCGAACCCTGGCAGTCCCTCTCGTCGACTCTCGCTGTCGGGCGCGGTAACCGTCCTGGCCGTGGGCCGACGTGAGCCAGGCGATCCGCCGCCAGTGCTCCCGCGACGGGATCGGCCCATCACCGTCCCAGGCCGTGTCGAGGCTCAGCAGCACCGCGGCTGCCAGCGTCCCGTCGACGACGGTGATGATGCCTCATCCCGTTCAACGCTTAACGCGAACGTTGCAATAGTACTTGGCGAAAGACTATACTATTGTGTCTCACGGTGTTCCGCGATGGGCCATGCCCCCGACATCTGCCGAGAGGATCCCGAGTGACATCCGCTGAATCTGCCCACGTGGTGCAGAGCTCATCGCCGAGCGAGACCCGCAAGGTCACCGTCGCCGGAGCGATCGGGTTCTTCGTCGAGAACTACGACAACTCGGTCTACGGCTTCCTCGCCGGCATCATCGCGATCGTCTTCTTCCCGCAAGGGGCGGAGGCCGTCGCGCTGCTCTTCACCTTCGGCATCTTCGCCGTCTCGTTCGTCTTCCGGCCGGTCGGCGGGGTGCTGCTGGGCATCATGTCCGACCGAGTGGGCAGGCGTCCGGCCATGGTGCTCGCCCTGACCCTCATGGCCGGGGCGACGACCACCATCGGCCTGCTGCCCGGATACGCCTCCTGGGGCATCGGCTCCGTGCTGCTCCTACTCCTCCTGCGCCTCATCCAGGGTGTGTCCGTGGGGGGCGAGGTCTCCGCGGCCATGTCGTTCGTCGGCGAGCACGCGGAGCCGCGCAAGCGGGGCTTCCTGATGTCGTTCCCGCAAGCGGGCAGCACGCTGGCCAACCTCGTGGGCAGCGGCTCAGCCTTCCTCCTGACCTCGACGCTCTCGCCCGCGGCCATGGAGAGCTGGGGCTGGCGCATCCCGTTCCTCATTGCAGCACCGCTGGGCATCATCGGCTTCTACATCCGCCAGAAGCTCGAGGACACCCCGGCCTTCACCGCGATGCGGGATGAGGGCAAGATCGCGCGGAACCCTCTGCGCGACGCGTTCGCCCGGGAGAACCGCCGGCGACTCGTCCTGGCATTCACCCTTCCGATGCTGAACAGCGCGGGCTTCTTCGTGATCTTCGTCTTCATGCCGACGTACCTCACGAGCCAGCTCAAGTTCACCCGTCCTGCGGGCCTCCTGGTCGCCGCCGTCTCGCTGGCCTGTGCGACGGTGGCCATCCCGTTCTTCGCGCGGATCTCCGACCGCATCGGGCGACGGCCGGTCATGATCACGTCCTGTGTCGCGATCATCGTCCTGTCCGTTCCCGCCTACCTGTCGCTCAACGCGGGGAGCGAGGCACTGGCGATCGTTGCCGGCGCGGTCCTCGGTCTCGCCTTCGCGGGCAACTACTCGGTCATGCACCCGATGATGCTCGAGCTGTTCCCTTCGAACGTGCGCACCACGGCCTATGCGCTGGGGTACAACGTCACCACCGCCGTGCTGGGTGGGGCCGCGCCGCTCATCCTGACCGCCCTCTACGGCTCGACGGGCAACCTGCTCCTGCCTGCGTTCTTCGTCATGGTGTCCGCGGTCGGGACCGCGATCGCGGCCTACAAGAACGACGAGACCACGGGCCGTTCGCTGACCGACTTCGTCTAGAGGCCCTGCCGGGAGACCGGGTACCCATTTCTACCGGAACCCTCCGGCAGCGATCCGCTCCGGACAACTCGCCCGGACCGAGGGTGTGCAACACCTCGGTCCGGGCGAGATCATGATCGGACGGATCACGGTTCGGCCAGGATCGGGACTGGTCATCCTGCGTCACCCGGACCGACGACGGCCCCACCACCCTGGCGAGTGGTGGGGCCGTCGTCGATGTGGAGGGAGCCGGAACGTCAGGGAGCGAGCGCGGCGGCCTGCTTCTCGGTGAGCGGATTGACCGGCAAGCCACGCAGGAGGAGGAACAGCTTCGCCGTCTCCTCCAGCTCCTCGAGGGCGTCCATCGCCGCGGCAAGGCTGGCCCCTGCGACGACCGGACCGTGGTTGCTCAACAGCATGGCGTGGCGCGTGGCCGCGGTCGTCTCGGCGTGCGCCGCCAACGAGGTGTCGCCAGGAGCGTGGTAGGGCAGCAGGGGTAGCCGGCCGACCCGCATCGCGTAGTACGCGGTCAGCGGCGGCAGGGCGTTGGTGATGTCGAGGCCGTTCAGGCAGGACACGGCCGCGCTGTGCGTCGAATGCGTGTGCACGACGGCGTGCGCGCCCGGCCGGGCGCGCAGTATCGCGGCGTGCAGGAACGCCTCCTTGGACGGCTTCGGCCCGGACCGGTGCACCCCGCGGTCGTCGACGAGCGACAGCTCGTCCGCCTCGACCGTGCCCAGGCTCGACCCGGTCGGCGTGACGAGGATGCCGTCGGCCGTCCGGACGGAGATGTTCCCGGTGCTGCCGTGAGTCAGACCCCGCGTGAACAGGGACCGGGCGACGCGGACGATCTGGTCCGCGGGTGCCTCGTGGGTCGGCGTCATGCGCTGCCCTCCGACGCGGAGAGCAGGAGGTCGGGTTCGCCGAAGTTCCCGGACTTGAGCAGCACGTCGAGGTCCTGGTCCGTGTGGATCCACGGCACGCCCCGGGCGGCCTCGACGCCGACGATGCCGCCGCGGACCCCCAACGCCGCCACCACCGATCCCGACGTCTCGCCGCCCGCGGCCACGAACCGGGTCACCCCCCGATCGCGCAGACCCTCGGCGACGCGTCCGATGGCGGCCTCGAGGATCTCCGCCGAGCGCTCCACCCCGAGCTTCTCCTGCACCTCGTGGAGCTCCGGCGGAGGCAGGGACGAGTAGATCAGCGGGGCCGGGCCGGTCGGGAGCGCGTCGTACCACTCGAGTGCGCGCCGCGCGAGGTGCTCCGGGTCGTCCGACTCGAGCGCGTCCAGCCGGTGCGCCGGGCGCTCCGCCTGCAGCACGCGGTCGATCTGCTCGAGCGTGCGGCGCGAGCAGCTCCCCGCGAGAACGGCGGCCCGGCCCGCCGGCACGCTGTCGTTCCGGCCGTTCCGCGACGCGCGGGCCCCGCCCCGCACCCGACCGATCGCGCCGGCAAGGCCCGCGGCACCGGCCACGAGCGGCGCGTCGAGGACCGCCTGGGCGATCGCGAGGAGATCGACCTCGGACGCGGCGTCGGGGAACAGGTAGCGCGTGCCGCCGCGGGCCGCCTCCACCTCGCTCCGGATCGCGGCCGCACCCCGCGCGACGACGTCGTGACCGATGACGGCGCTCCCGCCCTCGGCCTGCGCGTCCATGAGCCGGGTGAGCGCGGAGTCGCGCATCGGTGTGAGCGGATGGTTCCGCATGGACGACTCGGACAGCAGGACACCGTCGACGAAGAGGTGGCCGTGGAACGTCGTCCGGCCGTGCTCGGGCGAGGCCGGCGTCGTCACCACGACGTCGACCTGCACCAGCCCGACGAGTGCGTCGAGGACCGGCCCGATGTTGCCGTTCGCAGTGGAGTCGAAGGTGCTGCAGTACTTGAAGTACAGCTGCGTCGCGCCCATCGCCTGCAGTGCGTGCGCGGCGGCGAGCGACTGCGCGACCGCGCCGTCGGCTGCGATCGTGCGGGACTTCAGCGCGATCACCACGACGTCCAGGCCCTCATCGACGGCCGTCGACTCGGGCGTTCCGAAGTAGACACCGGACCGCAGCCCCGCCCTACGGAACGCCACGGCGACGTCGGTGGCCCCGGTGACGTCGTCGGCGATGACACCGATCATCGGGCGACCTGCTCGCACCCGAGCCGACGGAGGGCCTCCGCCGCGCTCACGGGTCCGGAGACGACGGGAATGCCGATGGCCTCCTGCAGGGCGTCGTGCGCGGGTGCGAGGGAGTACTGCGCGAGGAAGACGACATCGACATCGGCGGGCCGGTCGGCGCATGCCTCCGCCAACGCGGCGACCAGCGCCTCCTGGTCACCGGACCGGGTCGCGGTCATCGCCGCGGGCACCGAGCGGCCGACGACGCGGGCGCCACTGCCCGCGGCGCGCAGGGCCGTCTCCAGGCGCAGCACCGAGTCGTCGCGCGCGTTGTCGAAGGAGGCCAGCACGAGCACGGACGCGTAGCCGGTGGCGATGTCGACGAAGGCCGCCTCGTCGGGCGCCATCACCGGCACGGCGGCCTGCGTCTGCTGCGCGACCGGGCCGTACAGCGAGCAGGTCAGCAGCACCCCGTCCGCGTCCTCCGATACGGCATGCGCGATCAACCGCTGCATGCGCTCGCGTAGGGCGGCGTCCAGACCCCCGCGGCCGTCGGCGTCGTCGAGCAGCCGATCGTCGAGGATGTTCCACACCACCACGTCGGGCAGGGCCGCCTGCAGCGCGGCCTGCGCGGGCGGGATGGCTGCGGGCACGGCGCTGATCAGCGCGATCTTGAGGGCAGCGCTCATCTCGCAAGCTCCTTCATCCAGGTGAGCCCGGCCACGGTCTCGGTGGCGGGGCGGTACTCGCACCCGATCCAGCCGTCGTACCCGGAGGACTCGATGACCCGGAACAGGGTGCCGTAGGCGATCTCGCCGGCGCCGGGCTCGCCACGCCCGGGCACGTCGGCGATCTGCAGGTGGAACGTGATGTCGCGGTACTTCTCGAACGTCCGCACGAGGTCGCCCTCGTCGATCTGGAGGTGGTAGAAGTCCATCAACAGCCCGACGACGTCCTTACCGACGGCCTCCACGACCGCAGCGGCGCGGGCCTGCGTGGTGAGGACGAAGCCGGGCGCGTCGCGCTTGTTCTGCGTCTCGAGCAACAGCCGGACACCGGTGCCGCGGGCCTGCTCGGCCGCCCAGGCGACGTTGGCGACGTAGCGCGCGAAGGCGCGGTCCGCGCTCACACCCTCCGGCACGACCCCGCCCACGAGGTGGAGGAATGCCGCGCCCAGGGC
Source organism: Pseudonocardia ailaonensis (assembly GCF_039531635.1). Taxonomy (NCBI): domain Bacteria; kingdom Bacillati; phylum Actinomycetota; class Actinomycetes; order Pseudonocardiales; family Pseudonocardiaceae; genus Pseudonocardia; species Pseudonocardia ailaonensis. The sequence continues at coordinate 482,351 of NZ_BAAAQK010000009.1, forward strand.
GGTCGCGTACTCCAGCCCGCGCAGGACTCCCTCGCGGTACTCCTCGACCAGGTCGGGAATGCAGGCGTTGCCGGAGCGGGCTGGCGAGCCGGCCGGACCCATCGGGGTGTTGATCAGGACCTGCTCGAGTCCCGCGTCATCGAGCAGGGTGTGCAGCTGCCGGGCCTCGTATTCGTAAGGGGACGCGTACTCGACACCGGTGAAGCCGGCACGGGCGGCCGCCTCGAACCGCTCGGGGAAGGGCAGCTCGGTGAACAGCCACTTGAGGTTCGCGTCGAAACGCAGGCCGGTCATGAGGTCAGCACCCGGCTCACCGGCTCGAGGGCCGTCAGCCGGTACGCCTCGTCCGCCTCCGCGCTGCCGAGGAACTCGACGAACGCCGCCACATCGGCGTTGCCCGCGGAGGCCGCGGCCGTCCCGGCCGAGAACTCGGTCCACTTCTGCAGCTCGTCGGGGAAGGGGCCGACGATCTCGGCGCCCGCCACGTACAGAAGCTCGCTGAGCTGCTGGACGGCGAGGTCGGCCACACCGCTCTCCAGGGCCGTCGCGGTGAAGCCCTTCTCGAGCGCGGTGGCCCCGGGGAGTACGACGTGGGCGAGACCGAGCCGCGTCACCAGCTCGACGAAATAGATGCCGCTCTGACCCGTCTGCGAGTACGCGACCGAGCGCGCGGACGCCAGCGCGGCCACGAACTCGTCCGTGGTCCCGATCGCAGGGTGCGCGGCACCGCGCGCCACGGCGAGTCCGATCCCGGCCCGGACGATCGGGCGCGGGCCGGGGGCCACGACGCCTCGCGCGACCAGGTCGTCGAACGACGGGGTGGCCGCGATCATGACGTCGAAGGTCTCGCCGGCGTCGAGGCGCCGGAGCAGTGCCACCGTCGGGTCGTACACGGGGACGATCTCGACCCCGGTGCGCTCGGTGAAGGCAGCGAAGAGGTGGTCGTCGAACGCCTTGCGCGTCGCCAACCCGCTCATCATGACGATGGATCGATCGGCCATCGGTGGTCCTCCTTGCTCGGCGGTCGGGCGGCGGCGGGGCCCGGCGACACGTCCGTCTCACCCCCGCCGCCACGCGATGCACGCCCGGCGCCGCCACGGGGGCGATGCCGAGCGCGTTCCGCCGGGGAGCACGTCTACCTGTGCGACCTCGTCAGCGGTCACCCAGCCGCGCGGCGAACGAGACGATCGCCTCGACCAGCGCGTGCGGCTCCTCCTCCGGGATGTAGTGCCCGGAGCCGGGGATCACGGTGCCGGTGACGTCGACACCGAGCGAGCGCATGTCGTCCTGCAGGCCCGGTGCGGAACCGACCTCGCCCCCGACGGCGAAGACCGGCACCTGGATCTGCGTCTTCTGCAGCTCCTTGTTGCGCTCGGCGTTCTCGGCCACCGCGCGGTAGTACCCGAGGCTGCCCCGGATACCGCCGGGCGCCGCCAGGGTGCGGGCGTACTCCGCGACGTCCGCATCGGTGAAGGTCTCGCGCCAGCTGGCGGTCTTGCGGGCGAAGAACCACTCGATGAGGATCCGTTCCCGGCCCGCGAGGAGCGCCTCGGGCAGGTCGGGCAGGGCGTTGAACAGGAAGTGCCACTGGCGCCACCCGTCCAGCCCGGTCGGCACCATCTCCGGCAACGAGATCCCGGCGATGTTGCCGTCCACGAACACGACGCCTGTGAGCGACTCGGGATAGCGGTGGGCGAAGGGAAAGCCGACCCACGAGCCGATGTCGTGCCCGACCAGCAGGTACCGGTGCAGACCGAGCTCGAACAGCAGGTCGTGCAGCCGCCCGGCCGTGGTCCACGTGTCGAACCCGCCGGCCGGCACCTCGGAGTCGCCCTGACCCGGCAGGTCGACCGCGACGACGTGCCAGCTCTCGGCGAGCAGCGGGATCACGTGCCGCCAGGCGTGGATGTTCTGCGGGAAGCCGGCCACGAGCACGATCGTCGGCCCACCGCCCGCCTCGATCACGTGCCAGCGCAGCCCGCTGGCATGGACCGTCCGGTGCTGTGGAGGGCCGGTAGGACCTGGACGGCTGCCCGTCGCCCCGGCCTCGCCACTGTCGGTCGGAGCCACGGTCAGCTGTGCTCGGGGATGTACGCGACGGCCTCGATCTCGATGCGCAGGTCGGGATCGGACAGCGGGGCGACGATCGTCGAGCGCGCCGGGAAGGGCTTGGTGAAGTACTCGCGGTACACCTCGTTCATCGGTGCGAACAGGGTGGCGTTGAGCAGGAAGACGGTGGTCTTGACGACGTCGTCCAGCGTGCCGCCGGCCGCCTCGACGCCGGCCTTGATGTTCCCCAGGACTGCGCGGGTCTCCTCCTTGAAGTCTCCCTTGACCATCGTCCCGTCCGCACGGACGGCGATCTGCCCGGACATGTAGACCATGTCACCCGCGCGCACGACGTGGGTGAGGGGAACTTCGAGCGGAGCGATGCCCTTGGCGAGGATTTCGTTGGCCATGATCAGCTTTCTCCTTCTTTCGTGGTCTCGGATGAGAGTTGTCGATCTCGGGTTGCACAGACGAGATCGCTGGTGCAGGGCGGAGCGGGTCAGCCCTTCTTCGTCCAGAGCTCGGAGGGATCCATGTCGAGCAGGCCGCCCTTCTCGGCGGCGGCCCAGAACGCGTGGTCGGCATGGTGCACGACGCTGTTGAGCAGACTGCGGTAGACGAGCTGGCCCTCGCCGGAGTGGCAGCCGCAGATGTGGGCGAGCTCCTCGGGCAAGCCGACGGTCAGTGCGATGTGCACCCCGTACACGGAGTGCCGGATCGAGGGCAGGCCGGTCCTGCCCGGGTCTGCCTTCCAACGCGCCTGGTTGGCCGGGCTGTTCTCGAACGGCTTCCCGAGGTCGTGCAGCGCTCCCCCGGCATAGAGCATGTCGCGGTTCATGCCGAGGGGCCCGAGAACCCGCTGCAGCTCTTCGCCAAGAGCGACGGTCAGCAGTGCCACGCCGCGGACGTGTGTGGCCTGGTTGCCGTCGCGCAGGGGCGGCGAGTCTGGATTGGCCGAGCCGGGCATGTCCTCGATGCGCTCGAACTCGGTCTCGCTCAACGAGAGCGCCCACGCGTCGACGATCTTCTCCGCGAGCCGCTGATCGGAGAACTCCTTCAACTCGGGCAGGCTGGCGCGGACGCCGGGACGGAGGTGATCGATGTCAGCCATTTGCCTATACTATAGCAGAGGCGGAGAAGTTGTAGTACCTTTCGGATCGTGGAGACGCTGAAGAACGCACTGGGCCAGCCGACACCGAACACACTGTGCGACTTGCGCGACGGTCTCGTACAGGGCCGGTACTCGGCGGTCGAACTCCTCGAGCATTACCTCAGGGAGATCGACGCCACCGTCGATTCGATCCGTGCCTTCGTCGTGGTCTTCGCCGACGACGCCCGCCGGCAGGCGCAGGAGAGCGACGAACGGCGCCGCGCGGGCCGACTGCTGTCGGAGATCGACGGGATCCCCTTCGCGGTCAAGGACATCATCGGCATCCGCGGGCAGAAGATGCGTGCCGGGTCCGGTGCCGTCGACATCGTCCCGACGTCCGATGCGCCGGTCATCACCCAGCTCCGCGCCGCGGGCGGGATCATCATCGGCACGACGCGGATGCACGAGCTGGCGTACGGCCCGTCGGGTCTGAACGACTTCGACGGCGGCGCCTACAACCCGCGTCACCCCGGGATCATCCCCGGTGGTTCCAGCAGCGGTTCCGCGGCGGCCGTCGCGGGCGGTCTCTCCCCCATCGCCTTCGGCTCCGACACCGGTGGCTCGATCCGCGCCCCCGCCGCCCTCTGCGGGATCGTCGGCTTCAAGCCCAGCTACGGGCTGCTGTCGACCGAGGGGGTCCATCCGACGGCCCCCACCCTCGACCACGTCGGCTTCCTCGCCGTCTCGGTAGCGGACACGCGCATCGCGATGCGCGTGTTCGGCCACGTCCCGATCGAGGTCGGGCCCGGCGAAGGGCGCCGGCTCGCTCTGTTCGACGATCCCGACCTGGCCGTCGATCCCGCGATCGCGGCAGCACTGCAGGGAGCACTCGACTCGTTGGCGGACCGCGGCTGGCGGATCGACTCCGTCACGTCGCCCATCGGGTTCGACGTCATGGACGTGTCCAGCACGATCATGGCCTACGAGGCCTACCGGGTGAACCGGGAACGCCTGGAGACGATCCCCGAGCGGCTGGGCGCCGATGTCCGCGAGCGACTGCAGGACGGTTCCCGCATCACCAGCGAGCAGTACGAGAACGCGTTGCGCGAGGTGGACCGGGTGCGTACCGAGGTCGCAGCGCTCGCCGAGCGCTACGACGCGCTCGTCAACGCGACGATCCCGATCACCGGGCCGACCCGCGAGGAGGCGGTCCTGGAGAACGTGCGCCGAATGCTGATGCGCAACACCCGGCTGCAGAACCTCCTCGGTGGCCCCGCGATCTCGCTGCCCGGCGCCGGGGACGGTCCGGCGCCCTGGAGCATCCAGCTGTTCTCCGTGCGCGGTCGCGACGCGGAACTGCTGGCGACCGCCGCAGCGGTCTCCGACGATGTAACCGGGTAGCGCTCGGCCGGGCGGTCCGCACGGTGTGTGAACGTCACGGTGGTACGGCGTACGATGCGCGAGATACTATTTTCACGCAGCGCTACATCGGCACGGCGTCACCCGACGAGCCTGGCAGGGTTCTCCCTCCAGCCGTCGACGAAGCGATGGGGGGATGGTCCTTGCCGAGGGTTCCTCTTGCGGACCGCATGTACGACGTACTGCTCACGCAGCTCATGGACGGTACCCGGAAGCCCGGAGAGCCCCTGAACATCGGGGCGCTCAGCCGGGAGCTCGAGGTCAGCCAGACTCCCCTCCGTGAAGCCCTGGCGCGCCTGGAGCATTCCGGGCTCGTCCAGCGCGAGGCGCTTCGCGGCTACTTCGTGGCCCCCGCCTTCACGAACCGCGAGATGTCGAAGCTGGCCGCCGCCCGTGAGCTCATCGAACCGGCCATCGCCGCCGAGAGCGCGCTGCGCCGGACGCCGGAGTTCATCGCCGAGCTCGCCGTCACCATCGACGAGCTCGCCGCCTCCGCGGCCAACGCGGACAGCGACGCCGACGGGTTCCGCCTCTACTGGACCTCGGACGCCCGCTTCCACAGCCTCATCGCGTCTCAGGCTGACAATCCCTTCCTCGAGAGCGCCTTCCACGCGCTCAGCGGCCCGGTGCAGCGATTCCGCCTCTTCATGAAGGCCGGGCACGCGCACGCCGCACGCGCGGCCACCGAGCATCGGCGGATTCTCGACGCTCTCGCCGTAGGCGACCCCGCCACCGCCTCGGCGGAGATGCTCACCCACGTCAGGGCCGCCTCCAATCGCGCCCTGATGGAGCACCCCGACTCGGAGTGATCGACCTGGGTGCGCAAACCGCCCTGCGTCGCGAGACTTGACTTACTCAGGGCCTGAACAGCTAGCGCCTACGAGGCGACCGAGTCACCGATCTGGCGCGCCGTGATGCGACCGCGCCCGGCCGGACAGGTGGTCCAATACCCAGCCCGCTCCGGCAGATCCCGCGGCATGCGATCAGCCGGCAGGAGTGCCCCCATCGAATCGATACCGCAGATTGATCACAGCACGACCTTCGGCGAGCCTGATCCGAGGCACCACCACTCGGCTCCGCGCCATGTGACGGCGGTCGCACAATCAACCACCGTTGGGTTACCCTCCTCGTGCCGGCCGACATCCCCAGAGTCGACCGACCGACTGGTCGTCACGGCGACGTCGCTGACCAGCTTCGGTGCCTTTGCGCCGCGAGGAACTCGGCAAGGTGACTCCCCTTGCGCGGCGCGAGGGCCTCGGGCTGGGTGCGAAAGGAAATCCGTCGGCCAGGACGACATGATCGTCGGCTGCGGCCCGGACGGCGGGGAGCAGCGTGGTCTCCGCGACCGCGACCGAGAGATCGAAGTGTCCTTCCTCGGCACCGAAGTTGCCGGCAAGTCCGCACCATCGACCCACCGCGGTCACTTCGGCGCCGGCGGCGGCCAACAGCCCGCGGTCGGTTTCCCAGCCCATGACGGCGTGATGGTGGCAATGGGGCTGAGCGAGGACGGTGGTGCCGCTCAGATCGGGGTCTCCCACCCGGGGCTGCTGCTGAGCAGCTCGGCCAGGGTCTCGGTCGACACTGGCACGGCGTCGGCGCTGTGCGTGTCGTGGAGGAGTGTCGCCGCGTCCCCACGGAACACGACTGCGCACGAGGGGCTCGAGGACGACGATCGGGATCCCGGCGGCCCGCGGATCGCGCCAGGACGGCGACACTCCTGCCGAGGACCCGACGGGCTGTGTCGAGTTGCCCGGTGCTGATCCAGGTCAGGCCGCAGCACAGGCCGCGGGCACTGAGTTCGACATGGTAGCTGCGCCTTCGAGGACCGTGACAGCGGCGATGCCGCCCTCCGGGGAGAACACCTCGGTGAAGGTGTCGACCCAGAACAGCACCGGGTCACCCGCGACGGGGCGTTCGTGCTGTTCGAACCACGTGCGGAGGTGCGAGGAGCCACCCCAGCGCGCAGTGCGATCTCGGACGAGCCCACCGCGGTAGGCCTGGTGCAGGACCTCCGCCTTGTAGCTCGCCATGTCACCCAGGTCGGGCAGTCCGACGCATATCCTTTGCAGGACGGGCAGAGGCCCAGAGCATCGTGGACCTCAGGAGACCGCCAGCCGCCGGAGACGAGCGTCCCGTTCACCACCTCCTGCAGGACCCGGGCGCGGCCACGGGTGGAGTCATTCTCGTGCCGGTGGCCCGGAAGGACGTGCACAACACCTGGTGCACAGCGGAATCATCGACGTTTCGGCAGCGCCCGACGCCGGTACAGCGTGGACGGCACAGGAGAAGTCGCCGGCATCGTCGTCGAACGCCACGCCAGCCCGGCGGTCAGAGCCGACGCCGCGGGCCCGACGGCCTGCCCCCAGTTCCCGTGCGCACCCTCCGGTCCGCCTGGTGGGGTGGTGGCCCGCCGACTGTGTTCACCCGCGTCGAGCAGACCCTGGTGCCCGCCTGATGAACCTCTACGGGCTGACCGAGGCGTCCGGCAATGTCACCTCCACGCCGTTGGACTGGAGCACCGCGGAGCCGGCCGGCTCCGAAGGGATCGGGCTGAACGGCGCGTCGGTCCGGTCGTCGGCCCGGACGGACAGTCTGCCTCCACCGGCGTCGTCGGCGAGATCCGCGTGGACAGCCCGACGATCATGCTCGGCTACCACGACGCCCCCGCAGCGGTTGCTCGACCGCCTGCGCGGGACGATCGCCTCGTTCAAGATGCCCCGCCGACTCACCCTCGTCGACGACTTCCCCGTTCGTCCACCGGCAAGATCCAAAAGGCCAACTTGCGCGGACAGACCCCCCACCGAAGCGAGACCCCAACCAGGTAGTCAGCAGGCCCGCAGTCCGCACATCGGATGGCCGCGATCGTGTCCTCGGCCTCCTCCTCAGCGGGGCTACCCGCTCCGCATGCTGTCCCAGAGCATCGACCAGAAAGCTCCACCGATCTGCTCGGGCGTCTGGCCACCGTTGTCGCGATACCAGAGGTAGGCCCAACCGGTCATCCCGTCGACAGCCAGCGCCATGAGGTGGGCATCGAGGTCAGCACGCACGACTCCGGACCTCTGGCCTTCGGCAATCAGTTCGACTACGCCCGCACGGTATCGCTCAAGCCGGCGGGCGACGGACTCGAACAGGCCGTCGCCTATGGTCGGCCGCTCCTGCCAGATGACAGTCAGAACGTCCTGATACTCCGCGATCGTGCGCATCCGGCTGCGGAAGTAGCAGTCGAGGCGATCCTCGGTCGACGCTCCGGAGTCCATGACCTCGCGAAGCTGTGCGTCGAGAGCGTCTGCTCCCACTCCGACGATGTCCTGGAGCAGCCGCTCCTTCGTCGGGTAATGGTGATAGATGCCGGCCTTGGACATGCCGACGGCGTCGGCGATGTCGCGCATGGAGGTCCCGAGGAACCCCTTCCGACGGAACAGGGCCGCGGCGTGCCGGACGATAAGCCGCTTGGCATCCGTGAGTTCGCCATCATTGTCGTGCGCAACGCTCATCGGTCGGCCTCCGTCCACCTCACCATCGATGACCGGCCAGCCGGTCACCCACCATCGATCGTACTGTTCCCGGCAGGGACTTCCGGCAAGGAGCCACCGGACGGCGATGATGGCTCACCTGTGCAGCTCCCCGCCGTCGACGTAGAGGGCACTGCCGGTCATGTAGCCGGCCATGGGGCTGACGGCGAACAGCACCGCGCGGGCGACGTCGTCGGGCACGGCGGCGCGGCCGAGGGGCAGCCGCGCCCCGAATCGCTCCAGCCCGACGGGATCGGTCCCGGCCAGGTTTTGCACCCCCTCGGTGAGGGTCAGGGTCGGGCAGACGGCGAGGGCGCGGACGCCGGCCGGCCCGAGCTCGACGGCGAGGTTCTGGGTGAGCGAGAGCAGCGACGCCTTGCTCGCGCGGTAATGCGCGGCGTTGCCATTAACCCGGTGGGCGACGGTGGAGGCGACGTTGACGATGACGCCACCGCCGGCCTCGGTCATGTGCCGGCCGGCGAGCTGCGCGCCCAGGAAGCTGCCCTCGACGTTGATTGCGAACACGGTCCGCCAATCCTCGAGGCCGAGCTCGAGCACGCCGCCCCGGGGGAAGATGCCCGCGGCGTTGACCCAGATGTCGAGGCGTCCGGTCTCCTGCACGACCCGGTCCACGACCGCGCCCACGCTGTCGGGGTCGGTCACGTCGACGTGCCGTGCGGCGATCCCGTCGATCCCCTCCTCGGTGCCGTCGCCGTAAACGAGGTCGGCCCCCACGACGCGTGCGCCGGCCTCGGCCAGCCGCAGGGCGCAGGCCCTGCCGATCCCGCGGGCGGCGCCGGTGACCACCGCGGTCCGGCCCCCGAGATCGAGCAGGTCGGTGACGGGGGTGGCGGTGAGATCAGGACTCGGTCTCACGATGCCCCTCCGTGGTTCGAGCGGGCGAGAGCCGACGCGGTCCGCAGGGTCCGGCGGGCGGCGGCCACACGGCCGGGCAAGTCGAGCGCGGCGAGCCCGACGAGCCGGTCGTCCCGGGTGAACGAGACCGCCCACCCCTGCTCGGACGTCTCGACGGAGTACGCGTCGGTGTCGCGCGGGCTGCCGACGATCTGCAGCCGGCGGCCGTACTGGTCGGACCAGAAGAAGGGCACGGCGGGCACACCCGGGGACAGGTCGCCGAGCAGCGCCCTGGCCGCGACGAGCGACTGCTCCACCACAAGGGACCAGTGCTCGCCGCGCTCCGGCCCACCCCGTGGCCGGGGGGTGCGCGCGACGTCGCCGACGGCGACAACCCGCCCGCCCCCGCCGAGGGCCCGGCACCACTCGTCGGCGAGCACGCCGTCGACGTGGTCCAGGCCGGAGCCCGCCAGCCAGCCGGTCGCAGCCACCGATCCGACGGCCACGACCAGCGCGTCGACCTCCACCGAGGTGCCGTCACTCAGCTCGACGCCGCTGATCCGGTTCCTGCCACGGACGCTGGTGACTGTCGTGCCAAGCCGCAGGTCGACGCCCTCCCGGCGGTGCTCTTCGGCCATCAGCCCGCCGACGACGCCAGGCAGGGCGCGGGCCATCGGCCGCGGAGCGGGATCGACGAGGACGGCGGACAGACCCAGCTCACGACAGCTCGCGGTGACCTCGCAACCGACAAGTCCGGCCCCGAGGATCGCCACGGCCCCGGACCCGCGCGCGGCGACGGCGAGGGACTCACGAATCGCCAGGGCGTCCGCGGCGGTCCGTAGGGTGTGGATCCCGGCCAGCCCGGAAAGCTCGAGCGTGCGGGCCGCGGCCCCGGCCGCGATCACGACGCCGTCGAGGTCGGACAGCACACCGTCGGTGGTCCGGACCGAGCGAGCGCCGGGATCGAGCGCGGTCGCGCGCACGCCGAGCCGCCAGTCGATGTCCAGCCGGTCCCGCGAGCGCAGGGTCAGCTCGTCGACCGACATCGGCCGGGTGAGGAAGTCCTTCGACAGGGGCGGGCGGTCGTACGGGGCGTGCGGCTCCTCACCGACGACGACGAGCTGGCCGTCGTAGCCCAGCGTCCGCAGCGCCTCCGCGGTGCGCAGCCCACCCAGGGAGGCCCCGACGACCGCGATCCGTCGCGTCGGTGCCACCCGTCAGCCCCGGATCGCGATGGCCTGGGCCGGGCAGACGTTCACGGCGAGCTCGACCTGCGGACGCAGCTCCTCGCCGACGTCCTCCGCGACGTGCAGATCGCCCTCGTCGTCGAGCCGGAACACCTTCCCGGCCACATACTCGCACTGCCCGTGGCTCTCGCACAGACCCCAGTCGATGACGATGTCCACGACATCTCCTCCTTCGATGGTCAGCCGCGCCCGAGGAGCGCGGTTCCGGCGGCATGGACGGCCCGGAGGAACTCCTCGTCGCGGGCGAGCCAGTGCGACCGGCGCTTGATCAGGACGTGGCGCCGCACCGTGAGCACGGTCGTGTCACCACAGCGGGCGGTGATCCGGTAAGTGACGCCGCCGGCGTCGGCCCGGTCGGGGACGTCGGCGACCTCGACGACCTCGCTGGCGGCATAGAGGCTGTCCCCCACGAACACCGGGGCCGGCATCCGGAACTCGGCGTATCCGAGGTCGGCCAGGGCGTTGGCGCTCAGGTCGTCCGTGGTCAGCCCGACAGCGAGCGCGAGCGCGACGCACGCGTTGAGCAGCGGCTCGGGAAAAGCACCGTCCATGTAGGACGACAGCGAGTCGCGGTTGAAATGGGTCTGCGCGGTGTTCATCGTCAACAGCGAGAGCAGCTGGTTGTCCGCCGTGCACACGCTGTGGCCACGGCGGTGCTCCACCACCAGCCCCGGCTCGATGTCCTCGAAGTAGTACGCCGCGGTCGTGACGGTCACGTGTCCGCCCCCGTCTCCTCCGGACGCCGGCGCACGAGGCTGGAGCGCTGGTAGTGCACGACCATGTCGCCGTGCTGGTTGGTGCCCACCGTGCGCCACCGCACGACGCCCCAACCGGGCCGGCTGCCCGACTCGCGGCGGGACACGACGACGCTGGTGGCATCCAGCGTGTCCCCCACGTACACGGGCACGCCGAAGCTCATCTCGTCGGCGCCGAGGAACGGGCCACCGGACTCGGTGAGGTCGGCGACCGACAGGCCGAGCACGACGGAGAAGGTGAGCAGCTCGCTCACCGGCCGGTCCCGGTGGCCCAGGTGCGCCGCGTACGCGGCGTTGAACAGTGCCGGCTGGTACTGGTGGGTCTGGGTGGCGAACAGCACCGCGTCGGCCTCGGTGAGGGTGCGCCCCCAGTGGTGGGCGAACAACCGGCCGGGCTCGAAGTCCTCGTAGTGGTAGGGACCGGCCGTCCGCCCGGCCGCTGGGACCGCGGAGGTCGGTGAGATCGGGGACGTCGTCACCGGCTCAGTCCTTCGGGCGCTTGTCGAGCCAGCGGCGGGCCTTGAGCTCGGTCGTCGGCAGGGTGCCGGGGGCCACCGCCCGGACATCGAGCCGGGTGCCGATCGCCGTCCGCAGCGCCGCCGCGGCCGCGGCCTCCAGCCCGGCGCTGTCGGCGGCGGGGTCCATCTCGACCTCCACCGTCACCGTGTCGTGCTCGTTCTCCCGCTCAACCACCAGGCGGAACTGCAACGATGCGCCCGGCACACCGGACAGGATCTGCTCCACGGCGGACGCGAAGATGTTGATCCCACGGATCTTCACCATGTCGTCGAGCCGTTCCTTGATCCACATCCGGCGGCTCGGGTTGCCGCACGGGCAGGGCTCATCGGAGTACACGGCGCCGTCGCGGGTCCGGAAGTTGAACCAGGTCGCCATGGTCCGATGCGCGATGCTGGTGAACACGTGCTCGGCCAGCTCACCCGGTGCTGCGGGCTCGGTGCTGTCGGGCTTCCAGAACTGGTGGATCGTGTCGCGCTCGAACAGGTGCAGCCCGTCCTGCGCGGCACATTCCACGGCGAACAGGGGCCCGCCCTCGCTGATGCCGAAGAAGTTGCGCGTCCCGCCGGGGACACCCCACAGCTCCTCGATGCGGTCTCGGCGGCTCCGCGAGAAGGTTTCACCCCCCAACAGAAGGCCCTTGACTCCCAACGTTGTCGGGTCGACGTGGGCCTCCACGAGCGCTCCGCCGAGGGTCAGCGCGTAGCTGGGGGTTACGGCGACCACCGCCGGCCGGTAGTCCTGCAACAACTGCACGCGGCCGGCGGTGTCGGTAGGCGAACCCGCCGCCACGACGACGATCTTCGCCTGCTTGGCCCCGTAATACAGGCCCCAGCCGGCCGCCCACAACCCCAGCGGGAACGCCAGCAGCGCTGTGTCGCCCGCGACCGCCCCGGCCGAACGCAGCAGCTCGGCGCCCTGCGCGCCGTAGACGGCACTGCCCTCGTCGGTGTTGACGAACCGGCCCTGCAACCCCGACGTGCCCGTCGTGCGGTAGAAGTTCGCGCCGTTGGCCATCACATCAGCGAGCGGCTCGCATAGCAGGCCCCCGTAGTCCCCGGGACTCTCGGCCAGCACGTCGATGTAGTCGCGCTTGGTCAGGGTCGGGCACCGGTACAGGTCCGCCGGAGTAGTCACCGAACTCGGGTCGATCCCGGCGTCGGCGAACCGCCGCGCCCAGTACGGCGAGTTCCCGACGACGTGAGCCACGGTGTCCCGCAGCCGCTCGGCCTGCCAGGCTTCCAGTGCCTTCCGCTCGATCTCGCTACCGCTGCTCGTGACGCTCACAACGGTTCCTCCTGTCTTCGTCGACGTGGTGAGGTGGTGGATCCGGAACCGCCGGTCAGGCCTTCCGTGCGATGAACTCGATGTCCAGTACCCGGTGGCCGTGGAAGCCGAACAGCTCGACCGGCGCCCAGACGCTGCCCGGGACCTGGCGGATGTCCGCGAGCCGGCCGACCAGCCGGGCCACCGCGGTGGCAGCCTCGGCCCGAGCGAGCCCTTGCCCCATACAGGCATGCGCACCTCGGCCGAACGCCAGGTGCGGGTTCGAGCGGTTGTCCCGGTCCGGGTCGAACCCCGGCCGGGAGTAGACGCCCTCATCCCGGTTCGCCGAGCCGAACAGCACCATGACCTTGGCCCCGGCGGGGAGGTCGATGCCCTGGACCTGCGTGTCGCGGGTCGTCATGCGGAACAGGCCCTGCAGAGGGGAGCGGTAGCGCAGCGCCTCCTCCACGAACTCCGGGACCCGCGTGAGGTCCGCGCGCAGCCGCTCGGCCTGCTCCGGGTTGTTAGCCAGGATCGCCATGGCGTTGCCCAGCAGATTCGTGGTGGTCTCGTTGCCGCCCACCAGCATCTGTTGCACCAGGCTGAGCTGCTCCTGCCGGCTGAGCCGCTCCTCGGGGGAGCTCGCCTCGTCCTCCACGACCAGCCGCGACAGGAAGTCCGTCCGCTCGTAGCGGTCGGGGGCGGCGGCGCGCCGGTCGAACTCGTCGGAGACGTAGTGCTCGAACTCCACCGTGCTCGCCGCCGCCGACGCGACCCGTTCGGCGTCAATGTTGCCAGCCTGCGCCGCGATGAAGTCGTCCGACCACCTCTTCAGGGTGTCCCGCATCTCCGGCGGGATGCCCAGGACCAGGCTGATGACCTGCATCGGCAGCGGATAGGCGAACTCGGCCACGAAGTCGCAACTCCCGTGGTCGACGAAGCCGTCGATCAGCTCGTCGACGATGCGCTCGAGCTCCGGCCGCAACTGCTTGATCGTCTTCGCCGGGGCGAACGCGCGCTGCACCAGCCTCCGATAGCGGGTGTGCTGCGGCGGGTCGGTCAGGATCAAGGTCGGTACCCGCGGATAGCCGGGACCGCCGCGCAGCACCGAGGCGGCCTCGGGGTGCGCCTTGAACTGATTGCGACCCGACAACGACTCCCGCGACGAGAACCGCTCCGTATCACCGAGGATCTCCAGACACGCCGCGTACGTCGTGGCCAGCCACAGTCCCTGCTCGGGCACCTCAACGACCGATCCCTGAGCCCGCAGCACCTCGTACACCGGATACGGGTCCGCAACCCTGGCCGGGGACAGCAGCTCCAGATCAGTGGGCAACGGCTCTATCGACCGGCCAGCCGGTCGGTTTTGCGGACACATATTAGCGTTGTCACTCCTCTATTTTCACCGGACCAAGCCTGTCGAATCTTCTCGACCAACCGGCCAGCCGGACGGTAGTTGAAAGCATCGGTCGCCGTCAACCGAGGCCCATCGCTGAGCCGGCGCGCCGTCTATCGCCATCCGCCAAGAGCACGTCGCGCTTGAGCCGCCGCGAATACGTTCCAGGGCGTCGTAGATCACGCCCGCCGGCCCCGCTCTACGATCCGCTCGCGGTGCATCAACGCCCACGTCGTCGCCGAATTGGGACAGCGGCTGAAGGCGCACCACATGCACGCTCCGACTGGTAGCCCGTCTTCGCCGCGATCTCCGAGATCGTCGGACGGCCTCGGCGCAGCGCGTCACGCGCGATGGGCTCGCCGTGACGGCCGGACCGCCGCCTCGGGCTCCACGCCCGTGCTCCGGCGATCTCGAGCCTCGGCGCTTCCGGCCCTCCTGCAGGCGCCGCGAGCGACGCGGCCAGGTCCATCAGGCAGTACCAGTTCCTCCACCGAGCCGGCTCGCCCACTGCAGGTTGGACCGGGCGGACTCAACGTAGGAGAGATGGCGATCGGGTGGCGAGCCCGCGTCACCGTCGGCCTCGACGAGCGCCATCCACGAGGCGATCTCCTCCGCGGTCGGGGAGAAGACCTCATGGGCGACACCGACACCCGCCGGACTTACGATCATGCCGTAGTACCCGAGGTCGCGGAGCTGTCCACTCCACCGTCGGAGCCCTTCGAGATCGTCGGGCTCGCCACCCCACACCCCGCTGATCGGGTAGCGGATGCCGGCCGCCCGGGCGTCGATCAGCACCTTCGACCTCAGGTAGTGGGACTCCCCGCCCTCCGGGGTCCAGCGGTATCCGATCGCCCGGTGAACGTCGCCGAACCGGGAGACCATGCCCCCCATGTACGTGACCCTGGGCGAGGCCGTCGCGATCTCGTAGGCCACCCTGATCGACTGGGCAGTCTCCAGGAACGGCAGTATCTGCAGCTCACCGACCGCACGCCCGGCCTCGTGCTCGACGCAGGTCAGGAGCGCATCGAGCGCGATCACGTCGGCCGGCCCGGCCGTCTTGGGCAGGATGACGCCGGTCAACGACGACCGCAGCACCGCCCGGAGATCGGCGAGGGTCTCGCCTGACCAGGGGCTGTGGACGCGGACGAAGCCCAGCGGACCCCGGCCCACCGGCAACCGGTCGAGGCAGTCGCGGACTGCTGCCCGCGCCTCGGTAATCTCGTCGGGTCCGTACGGGAGGCGAGGCTCCTCGAGGTCGAAGAACAGCGCGTCCGCACCTGCTCCGACCGCCTGCTCGAACGCTGCGGGCTCGGCCCCGACGTGCACGAGGCTCCGGATCGGGACCGCGGACTCCCGCAGGTGCGGCGCCGGCTCACCCGGGGCACCGGCAAGGGCATTAGGACGGGACATCGGTGCTCACGGCTCCCTGGCGAAGTAGTACCTGACGACGAGGTCCGCGGTGCAGGCCGGATCGACACTGTCCTCGAGACCGACGACTACCCGGGTCACCACCTGGGCCGCGTCACCGGGCAGCCGCTCGACGCCGATGATCACCGCCCGGGCGCGGACCCGGGCACCCATCGGGACGGCGGCCGGGAACCGCACCCGGTTCGGGCCGTAGTTGACCCCCATCCGGACGTTCTCGACCGTTCGCATCTCGTTCACCAGACGAGGCAGGAGCGACAACGTCAACAGCCCGTCGACCACATCGGGCGGAGTGCCGCGGCCCGTGGCCCCGGCGAAGGACTCCGCGCTCGAGGGTCCGACAGTGTGCCAGGACCCGGGCCCGAGCGGTGTTCCGACGGCCTCTTCCAGAGCACCCACGTTCCGCAGCCGCAGCAGCGTCATCCCTCGTCCGCCGTCGCGAGGCTGAGGTAGGCGCCCTCGATCTCGTCGATGCGCTCGACCAGCTCGGCGGCGCTCCCGGAGAGCGCGATCCGGCCGCGGTTCATGACGTGACCCTCGTCGGCGATCGTGAGCGCCTTCCGGACGTGCTGCTCGACGAGAAGGACCGCCGCGCCGTCGTCGGCGGCGCTCCGGATCGCGGCGAGCAGCTCGTCGACGACCAACGGGGCGAGCCCGAGCGACAGCTCGTCGGCGATGATCAGTCGCGGCCGCCGGCTGAGTGCCCGGGCGAGCCCCACCATCTGCTGCTCCCCGCCGGAGAGCAGGCCGCCCGGCACGTCGAGCCGCTTCTCCAGCTGGGGGAAGACGGCCAGTGCCGCGGCCAGGCCGCCGCTGCCGAGGCGCAGGTTGTCCCGGCAGCTCAGGCTGCGGAAGACCGCCCGGTTCTCCGGGATGTACGCCATCCCGGACCGGACGCGCCGGTGCATCGGCATGCGGGTCGCCCGGCCCGCGAAGCGGACCTCGCCGCTCCGTAGGCCAATCTGCCCGGCGATCGCGCGCAACGTCGTGGTCTTTCCGGCGCCGTTGGGGCCGAGCAGCGTCACGACGTGTCCGGCCCGGACGACCAGGTCGACATCGTTGACCACCGCGACATTCCCGTAGCCGGCGCACATCCCGCGCACCTCGGCGACGACGGGCACGTCCGCCGCGGCCCTCGCCCCCGTGCTCACGACGTCCGCTCCGCGTTCAGCGCTCACGACGTCCGCTCCGCGTTCAGCGCGAGTGGCGCGCTTCCCCCACCGAGGTAGGCCTCGACCACGGCCGGATCGTGTCGCACCACGGCGGGATCGCCGCTGCTGATCACCCGGCCGAAGTCGATGACGACGAGCCGGTCACAGGTCTCCATCACGAACTCCACGTCGTGCTCGATGAGTAGCACCGCCATCCCCCATTCGTCGGCGAGCCTGCGGACGACCCGCGCGAGCTCCCGGCACTCCTCGCCGGACAGGCCCGCTGCGGGCTCGTCGAGCAGCAGGACGCTCGGGCCGCTCGCCACGGCACGGGCGATCGCGAGGAGGCGCCGTCGGCCGTACGGGAGGTCCGATGCCGGCCGGTCCAGGTCGTCCTCGAGCCGGAACTCCCGGATCGCGTCGACCACTCCGGGCTCCAGCCGCACCGGTGCCGGACGGAGCAGGTCGGTGACGTAGCAGGCGCGGCTGGCCGGATCGGTGGCCGCGATGATGTTCTCCAGCGCGGTGAGGTCCTCGAACAGCTCGAGGGACTGGAACGCGCGGCTGATCCCGGCCCGGGCGCGAGCCGACGGGGACCGCCCCAGCAGGTCGGCGCCATCCAGGGTCACGGTGCCCGCGGTCGGCCGGGTGAAGCCCGTGATCGAGTCGATGAGCGTGGTCTTCCCGGCGCCGTTGGGCCCGATCAGGCCCAGCACCTCGCCGGGCCGCACGTCCAGCGAGACCCCGTCGAGCACGACCGTGCTGCCGTAACTGACTGAGAGCCCCTCGACCTCGAGCAGGGCCGGCCGGACCCGGCCGCGGTCCGCGACAGGGCTCTCCGGCAACGCGACCGGCCGGGCCCGCCCGTTCGACCGGCGGTGCAGGCCGATGCGGTCCACGACCCGCCGGGAAATACGGGCGAGGTCGTTCGCCACCCCGTCCTGGTTGGCGACCACGGTCAGAACGAGCGCGATGCCGCCGATGAGCGGGAGATACGCCCCCAACCCGACCAGCACGTCCTTCCCGAACTGCGTACCGATGGTGCTCGGGGCCAGCGGGGAGCCGAGCAGCGGCCCGGCCAGGAACCCGATCCCGCCCAGGTAGGCGAGGCCCAGGTAGACCGTCGACCCGAAGGAGGAGAACTGGGCGTAGTCCACGATCCCGACCGAGAAGCTGACGAGCACCGCGCCCACGGCCGCGATGCCGGCCGACAGCGCGAAGCCGTAGAGCTTCACCGAGGTGACACCGATCCCGAGCGCGGCGGCGGCCCGTTCGTTCGTCCGCACGGCCAACATCCGCCGTCCCACGAGCCCGCGACGCACATTGGTGACGACCACCGACAGCAGCAGGAGCACGACGAAGGTCACCACGACGTAGCGGTAGGGGTGCAGTCCACCGTCGAACGACCAGCCGAAGAGCTCCATGTCTACGGCGGTCCCGTCGATGCCACCGGTGTACTCGGAGTTGGTGAACAGGAGGAACTCCAGCACCGCCCCCAGGCCGAAGGTGACGATGGCGAGGTTGATGCCCCGCACCCGGACGGCGGGCAGCGCGATCACGACCGCGAGGACGACGGTGGCGACGACGCCGATCACCAGGGCCGGCAGGAACGGGACTCCGTGTGCGGACATGAGCCGCCCGGCCACCCACGCACCGAAGCCGGCCAGCGGCCACTGGGCGAGCGAGATCTGGCCGACGTACCCGACCAGCACCACGAAGGAGAGCAGGAAGGTCGCCACCGCGAGCGTCGTGCCGATCGCGAGCACCCACGCCTCGGAGAGCGTGAGGACGAGGACGGTGGTGACGATCGCCCCCGCCACGACCGGGCCGGGCCGCAGCCGACCGCTCCCGACGCGGGGTTGTTTGGCGAAGGGATGGTCCCGCAGCGGGATCGCCTTCCCGCGCACCGTCATCACGATGATCATGACCACGAAGGGGGCCGCCGCCGCCGCGCCCGGCTGGTCCACGAGCCGGGTGACGAGCGTCTGGCCGACGCCCAGGACGACGCTCGCGGCGAAGGCGACCGGGAACGAGCGGAAGCCGGCGATCAGCGCAATCGCGAGGGCCCCGATGACCAGGGTCGTCATCGAGCTGGCGTGGAGGGTGATGATCGGCGCCACCAGGATCGCGGCGAGCGCGGCGAGCGCGCTCGACAGCGCCCAGTTCGCCGCCGCGACGACGTCGGGCGAGACCCCGACCGCGCCGGCGAGCGTCTGGTCCTCGGCCACCGCGCTGGTGCTGCGGCCGAACCCGGTGAAGCGGTAGACGAGCCAGAGCGCCACCGTCAGGGCGGCGGCGACGGCGATCAGGACGAGCCGGTCGACCGGCACCGTGACCCCGCCGACGGACAACGGAGTGGTCGGGAGAGCGCTCGGCACGGTGTTCACCACCGAGCCGTAGCGCAGGATCACCGCCGCCTGCAGTGTGATCAGCAGGCCCAGCGTCACGACCGTCCGGGCGATGGCCGAGGCCGTCCGCAGCGGCCGCATGAACGCGAAATGGATCACCGCGCCGAGGATCGCCGCCGCGACGACGGCGACCACGAGCGCGGGCAGATAGGGCCAGGAACCGTTGACGTGCAGCTCGAACCACACGAACGCCGCGCACAGACCGATCGCACCCTGGGCGAAGTTCACGACCCCGGAGCCACGGTAGGTGAGCACCAGGCCCAGCGACGCGAGGGCGTACAGCGAGCTCAGCCCGAGACCGAGCACCGCCACCCCGAGCAGCTCGGTCATGCGGGGAGCGGCTCGGGACGGGTGCCGTAGCCGAGGCGTCCCGAGATGAGGCCGTCCGAGGCCAACACCAGCACCTCGGCCGTCGACATCCCGATCCGGTCCCCACTCCGGGTCTCCAGCGACCAGCAGACCTCGGCGAAGAGGTACCAGTCCTTGATGTACCAGTTGGTGATGCTCACCCCGGTCACCGTGACGGCGTCCCGGACGTCCTCGTAGTGCCGGCGGAGATCCGCGAGGTCCGGGAGGAACGCGAGCTCGGGCCCCTCGGGGCCGAAGTACCTCCGGACCGCGGTGCCCATGTACTCGGCCGGGCTGAACAGCGAGACCAGGCGCTCGACGTCGTTGGCCTCGGCCGCGGCGAAGTAGTCCTTGAAGAGCTGGACGCGCTCCGCGTGCGACTGGTCGACGGGCGGCCGGAGCCGCAGGGAGGTCATCTCCCCGCTGATCCCGTCGCCGTCGGTGAAGTGCAGGGAGAAGGCCTCGGTCTCCACCCGCTCCCCGGTGAAGGGCGAGACACCTCGCCACTCCGAGTCCCAGATGACCCACCAGTCCGTCGACAGGCGGGCGATGAGGTCGTAGCGGTCCCGCTCGCCCGCACCCTTGACCCACTCGTAGTGGGCCGTGACGCCCGCACGGTCGGTGGCGGCCTCGAGCGCGAGCGAGCCGTTACCGCCGAACCGGGGGGCGATCCAGACCAGATCGTCCGACCAGCGCAGGGACTCCGGGGACGAGACCGTGGCCATCACGATCTCGGTCGAAAACGGCACGACGTACTCGGACTCGGCGTGCCTGATCGAACGCTGCAACGAGTCGGCCACCCGCTGGACCTGTCCCAGCGAGCCCGACGTTTCCGTGACGGCCATCGCGTCACTGCTCCTTCCAACTCGCCGGTGAGGGGAGGGCCGGGCGATTGCGTCGCCGGCAGCGGCGACGTTAACATGTAACCTAGTTAACTTCCACAAGTAATTGGAGGTGCCGTGACGGACACCCTCGAGCGTGCCGCGCTACGGGACGTCACGAGGTCGGTGCTCGCCGACCTGGCGACGGAGCAGCAGGTCCGGGAACACATGGACGGCGACGGCTTCGACCGTGCGCTTTGGGCCGCCATGGCACAGGTCGGGCTCTTGGGACTGGCCGTCCCCGAGGAGCTCGGTGGTTCCGGTGCCGGTTGGACCGAGCAGTCCGTAGTGCACGAGGAGCTGGGCCGCACCCTCGCCTGCGTGCCGTTCCTCGCCACCGCGACCCTGGCGGCGGCGGCCCTGTCGGCCTCGACGGACGAGGCCCGCAGCCGATGGCTGCCAGGCCTTGCCGCCGGCACGACGATCGTCACGGTCGCCGCGCCGGCGGCCGGCTCGGGGAGCTGGTACGACCCGCCGAGCGGCGTCTCCGCGGAGTCGTCGGGCCCGGCCTGGCGCCTGGCCGGGCGCCTGCGCTACGTCCTCGACGCCGCCGTCGCGGACCTGTTCCTGGTCACGGCGGACGCCGGCGGGACGGTCGGCCTGTTCGCCGTCGAGCGGGCCGACGTCGCGTCCGTCGAGCCGGTCGCGACATCGGACCGCACGCGCCGGGTGGGTCACGTGGTCCTCCACGACTCCCCGGCCGTCATGGTCGGCGGACCCGAGGCGGTGCTCGCCGCACACGGTGTGGGTGTCACGATGCTGGCCGCCGAGCAGACCGGTGGTGCCGCGGCCTGTCTCGAACGGTCCGTGGACCACGTCCGGACCCGGGTCCAGTTCGGCCGTCCGATCGGGTCGTTCCAGGCCGTGCAGCACCACTGCGCGAACATGCTGCTGCGCGTCGAGAGCGCGCGATCCGCCGCGCGACGGGCGGCCCAGGAGCTCGACGACCCGCCCGGGCCCGACGCGGACCCCGGCGTGGTCTCCCGGCTGATCGCCGGATCGGTGTGCACCGAGGCCTATCTCGCCTGCGCCTCGACGAACGTTCAGCTGCACGGCGGAACGGGCTTCACCTGGGAGCACTCGGCCCAGCTGCACGTCAAACGATCACGCGGCTCGGCCGTACTGCTGGGGCAGCCGGCGGAGCACAGACGGGCGCTGCGGGCGTCCGGGAAGGTGCTGGTGGGTCTGTGAGATTCCGTGAGGACGTGACGCGCTTCCTGGAGACGGCGCCCCGGCCGGCCGGCCTGCACGACTACGGCCCGACCCCGTCGCACGGCGACGTGCGGGCCGGTCGCGACTGGCAGGCGACCCTCGCCGAGCACGGCTACGCCTGCCTGCACTGGCCGGCCGAGCACGGCGGGCCCGACGCCTCGGTCGCCGACCAGGCCGCCTTCGCAGAGGAGTGCGCACGGGCCGGGGTGCCGCGTCAGCTGTCGATGGTGGGCCCGGACCTCGTCGGCCCCGTGCTGATGCGCTTCGGAACCCCCGCCCAGCAGCAGCGTCACCTCGCCCGCATCCGCGACGGCCGGGACCTCTGGTGCCAGCTGTTCTCCGAGCCGGGTGCGGGATCCGATCTCGCCGCCGTCGCCACCAGGGCGGTCGAGCGACCGGACGGGAGCTGGCAGGTCCGCGGGCAGAAGGTGTGGACGAGTGCCGCGGACAGCGCGGACCTGGGAATCCTGCTTGCCCGCTCCGGCGGGCCGGGGCCGGGCGGGCTGTCGGCGTTCGTCGTGCCGATGCGCAGCCCCGGGGTCACGGTCCGCCCGCTGCGACAGATGGACGGGGAGAGCAAATTCAACGAGGTCTTCCTCGACGACGTCGTACTCGGCGCCGACCAGGTCATCGGCACGCCGGGCGCCGGATGGGCCGTCGCCAAGGCCACGCTCGGCCGTGAACGGCTCTCGCTGGGGGCGAACGCGGTCGGCATGTTCGAGAGCATCGTGGAGCTCGAGACCGCCGCGGCTGCGCACGGGCGACTCGACGACGCCCTTCGCGACCAGATCGTGGAGGCCTGGATCCGGGTCTGGCTCATGCGGGTGACCTGGGAACGCGCCATCGAGGAGGGTACCGACCCGTCGGGATCGACCTTCTCCGTGCTGAAGCTGCTGACCTCGGAGACCTACCGCGACATCGCGGACCTCGGCATCGCCGCGCTGGGACCCGCCGCGCTCGAGGAGGAACAGCCGCTGGTGAAGCGGATGCTGGTCGGGCACGCCCAGACGATCCTCGGCGGGACCAGCGAGATCCAGCGCACCATCCTCGCCGAACGGATCCTGGGCCTGCCCCGGGCGCCGCGCTGAGGCGCCCGGCCCGGCGCTCCCCGTGGCTCCGCCCGGTCCCCGCGAGACGGCGACCGGGCGGGCCTCCTCGCGATCAGCCCTTGTCGATCGACAGCACGGAGACGGCCGACACCGCGGTGGGTCCACCGATGTTGTGCGCGATCCCCAGGCGGGCCCCGTCGACCTGGGTCGCGGCCTCACCCCGCAGCTGCTCCACGATCTCGACGCACTGTGCGACCCCGGTCGCACCCGGCGGGTGCCCCTTGGCCTTCAGGCCGCCGCTCGGGTTCACCGGGATCCGCCCGCCCACGCTCGTGGCTCCCTCCTCCACCAGCCGGTAGGCCTGGAACCGGTCGGCGAACCCGAGATCCTCGTAGGACATGATCTCGACCCCGGAGAAGCAGTCGTGGACCTCGGCGACGTCGACCTGGTCCGGGGTGATGCCGGCCATCGTGAAGGCCTGACGGGCCGCGCGGACCGTGGCCGGGAACGTGGTCATGTCGCGCTTGTGCTGGTGCATCACCCGGTCGAGCCCGAGCCCGACCCCGCGCACCCACACCGGAGTGTCGGTGAACCGGTCGACCCGGTCCTCCGCGACCACGAGGAGCGCGGCCGCGCCGTCGCTCTGGGGGGTGCAGTCGTAGAGCCCGAACGGGTCGGCGACGATCGGCGCGCCGAGGACCTTCTCCACGGAGATCTCGAAGCGCAGCTGCGCCTTCGGGTTGTTCAGCGCGTGACGGTGGTTCTTGACCGCGACCATCGCCATGTGCTCCCGGGTGGCCGGGCTCTCGTGGAGATACCGCTGCACGTGAAGCGCGAAGTTCGCGGGGGCGATGAGACCCAGCGGGTAGTCCCAGGCCATGTCGCGGGTCATGCCGGCCCACTCCCAGAACGTCGTGCGTGCGGAGGACTCACGGATCTTGTCCGCGCCGATGACCAGGACGACGTCGAACGCTCCCGACCCGACGGCGAAGACGGCGTTGCGCAGTGCGTCGTTGCCCGTCGCGCACGCGTTCTCCACACGGGTCACGGGGATGTCCAGCAGGTCGCACGAGTCGGCGAGGACCCCGCTGGGAAACCCGTCGCTCGTCTGCAGCTGACCGAACCAGGCCGCCTGGATGTCCGCCTTCGCGGCGCCCTTGTCGACACTGCGCAGGCACTCGTCGAGCGCCTCCGGGAGCAGATCCTTCATCCCCTTGTCGAAGTGTTCGGCGAACCGGGTCATGCCCGCGCCGACGATCGCGCACCGTCTCATACCGTGATCTCCTGGTCCGGCCGGAAGGCGTAGCCGTAGTCGGGAATGCCGGAACGGATCTCGATCCGGCGCAGGACCATCTCGCCCGGCGCCCCGATCGCCACCGCCGCCGCGGTGCCGGTGGTCGACGCGAGAGCCCGGACACCGATCCCGTCGAGCTCGACGATCACCAGCTGGTACGGGGTGGCCTTGCCCGGGACCGGGACGTTGACGGTGCTCGAGGTGTAGACCTCGCCGCGGCGCGGCAGGTCGACGAGGACCACCTCTCCCGCGGCGTCCCGCACGGCCCCGTGGGGTCTGGGTGGGAACCGCAGCTCGCCGGTGTCGGCGTCGGTGCTCGCCCGCCATCCCAGCTTCGCCCGGAAGGCCCGGTCGTAGGCGCTCAGCGAGACGGGGATCGGCGGGCCCGGTGTGAGGGTGAGGGGCGGAGCGGGGCGAGCGGCGCGCTCGTCCCGCCGGACGGCGACGTGCCCTCCGTCGAGCTCGACGACGGTGACGCTGGCCTGGTCGACGGCGGCCAGCACTGCTCCCGGGGAGAAGGCTGCCCCGGCGAGCGCGAACAGCACGGACGACGCGCCCACCGTCGGGAGGTCGAGCGGCGACCCGGACGACAGGTCCCCGGCCTCCCGGCCGCCCACGCCGGCGACGACGTCGAGCTTCGGGTGGCCGAGCTCGGCGAGGGACGCAAGAGCGCCGCGATCGCGCAGGAGCCGAGGGTCCTCGTAGTCGTGGAACCCCCCGGCTCTGTCCCGCGACCGGACCGGCAGCGATCGGTTGATCCGGCTCACGTACCGGACGTCGAGCCCTCCCGCGCCGACGACCGCCGCGGCCGCCCCCGCCGGTTCGCCCGCGTCGGCGCCGATGACGAGCGTGGCGACGGGGGACTCGAGCAGAGCGTCGAGTGTCGCGGCGGCCCCGCCGAGCTGCTCGACGACCCGGACACCGCGGGGCAGGCCCAGACCGGCCGTGAGGGCCGCCGAGTTGCCGCCTTCGAGCAGCGGGAGCTCCCGCGAGATCAGAACTACCCGGCCGACTACCTGCCCCGTCGCTGCGCCGAGAGCCAGCCGCCCCGCGGCGACGGCCAGGGTGACCGCGTCCTCGTCGGGCCCCGCCCGGCGGCCCGTCCGCCCGGCCCACGGAGGCAGGTACGTGCCGATCGTCGTGATCATGCCGACGCCCTTCAGATAGCTGACCTAGTTAACTATCTAGGGTAGACCGGCGAGGGCCGGCACGCAATGGCCGCGCGAGGCGGCGGGTCAGTCGAAGAGATCGAGTACGGCCTGGCTGTCCAGAACCTTCTCGAGATAGCGGCTGGTCTCCCGGACGTGGCGTTCCCACAGCTCGCTGGCGCCGTCGGCGTCCGACGCCTCGAGCAGCGCAATGAGCTTGCGGTGGGTCTGGTCGCTCTTGTGCCGGGCCTCGGACTGCCGCTCCGACCTTCCTTCACGCTCGAGTGCCTTGGTCGTGGCACGGTCGATCACATGGCGGACCATCTCGGCGAGCGCGACCATCGTGATGTTGCCGGTGCGCTGGATGACGAGCCCGTGGAACTCGTTCTGGGCCGCGAGCGACTCCTCCATCGACCCCGCGGACGTCTCGCGCGCCAGCGCCTCCCGTAGCGCGGCGAGATCCTCCTCCGTCCGGTTGGCCGCCAACGCGGACACGCACTGGCTCTCGATCGACGCCGCGGCCGTGAAGACGTCCGACAGCGTGGCCCCCCGGTACTCGAGCAGGAAGCCCGCGTAGCGGGCCGCCACCTCACCCTTCGGCGGACGCACGACGGCACCGGCCCGGCTGCCCCGGCGCACCTCGATGAGCGCCTCGGACTCGAGGATCCGTAGAGCCTCCCGGAGGGTGGGACGACTGATCCCGTAGCGCTCGGTGAGCATCGCCTCCGTGGGCAGCAGATCCCCGTCGGTCAGCTCGCCTTCCACGATGCTCTTGCGCAGTCGCATCGCCACGAGTTCCGCAGCCTTCGGCACGCGGACGCGCTCGGACTCACCTAGGGACATAAGTTAGACATTACTCGGCGCAAGGGACAGCCGGCCGCGAGACCTGATGCGTTCATCCGAATCGGGGCGCCCGCTTCTCCCGCAGCGACGCCACCCCCTCCCGGACGTCCGGGGTGCCGAGCCCGAACATCTCCGCCGTGACCGACAGGTCGAAGGCCGCCGAATTGGCCCGGTACCAGTGGTTCAGCGACTGCTTGGTGAAGCGGATCGCGTCCTGGGCACCGTGGCGCAGCCTCGTCGCGATCGCCAGCGCCCGGACGTCGACCTCGTCGTCCTCCACGCACAGGGAGACGAGGCCGATCCGCTCGGCCTCCTCCCCCGTCACCGGTTCGCAGGTGAGGAGCAGGTACTTCGCCTTCGCCATGCCGCAGAGCAGAGGCCACGAGATCACCGAATGGTCCCCCGCGGCGATGCCGAGCCGGGTGTGCCCGTCGACGAGGCGTGCCGTCCGCGAGACCACGGAGACATCGGCGAGCAGACCCACCACCAGCCCGGCGCCGACCGCGACTCCCCGGATGCCGGAGACGACCGGCTTCGTGGTCTCGATCATGGCGAAGACGATGTCCCGCGTCTCCCGGAGCAGCTGTGTGCGGAAGGCCGGGTCCTCGATCGCCCGGTCGATGACGTCGAAGCTGCCGCCGGCCGAGAAGGTGCCGTTCGCCCCGCGCAGCACCACACTGCGGACCTCCGGCGACCGCTCGATGTCCCGCCAGACGTGCCCCAGGTCCGCGTGCATCTCGGCGGTGACCGCGTTCAGGTTCGGCGCGTCGAACAGCAGCTCGAGCACGCCGTCCGCCACGAAGGACGGGTTGAGACTGGCATAGGTCTCCAGCAGCGTCACCGGACGGCCTCCTCGGGGTTCGGAGCGGCGCGGGCCAGGACGAGTGCCCGCAGGTCCACCTTGCTGACCTTGCCACCAGAGTTGGTGGGGAACTCGTCGAACACCTCGAACCGCTCGGGCACCATGAACTCCGCGAGGCCCCGTGTCCGCAGGTGGGCGGCCACCCGGTCGAGAGTGAGGGGTCCGGTCGGCACGACACACAGGCAGACGCGCTCGCCGTAGACCGGGTCGGGCACCCCGAGCGCCGCCACCTCGAGGACCTCCGCCATCTCCACCACGACGTCCTCGATCTCCCGGGGGCTGATGTTCTGCCCGCCCCGGATGATCAGATCCTTGACCCGCCCGACGACGTGGAGGTAGCCGTCCTCGTCCACCCGGCCCAGGTCACCCGACCGGTAGAGACCCTCGGGGGTGAAGGCGGCCGCCGTCTGGGCGGCGTCGTTGAGGTACCCGTAGCTCTTGATGGGGTTTCGCCAGTGGATCTCGCCCACCTCGGAACCGGCCCCCTCCCCGATCCGCAGCTCGGTGTGGGGCAGGGGCCGACCGACCGAGCGGTGCCGCTTCCCGGGCGGATCGTCGACGGTCGTCATCGTGGGGACACCGCCGTCCGTGGCGCCGTACATGGGCAGGACCTGGCCGAGGGTGGCGTCGATCTCCGCGGCGACGTCGGGCGGCATGGGAGCGCCCGCGTTGGACAGCACCCGCAGTGCGGGAAGCCGCATCCCACGCCGCTTCGCGACGTCGAGCATCTTGATCAGCTGGGTGGGCACCGCGACGGCGACGGACGCGCCTTCCTCGGCCAGCAGGTCGAGCGCGGCCACGGGGTTCCAGTGCTCGAGCATGACACTGCTCGACCCGAAGAGGAGAGGCGTCAGCACGGGGAAGAGGTAGCCGGTCGATCCGGTGTTCGCCGGGGCGATGCCGGCGAACACCTCGGGCTGCTCACCGACTCCCAGGGTCTCCCGGTAGACGGAGAGGAAGAACCAGAGGTTGTCGTCGCTGTAGAGCGAGATCTTCGGGAATCCCGATGTCCCGGACGTCACCATGCACATGCGCGGCAGCGACTGCGTGGCGAGACCGGTCCCCCGGTGCCGCGCCGGCCGGAGCATGACCTCGTCGAGGTCCACCGAGGCACCCGGCCCGAAGGAGGCGACGACCTCGAGTGCGGGAAGGTCCGCCCGGAGCCCGGCGATCATCGCCGAGTACCGGACGTCGTCGCGGTCCGGCGGGACGACGACCACCCTCGCTCCGGACCGCTCCAGGAGGTGTCCGATCTCGCGCTCGCGCCAGGCGTCCGACAGCGGCAGGAAGGTCAGGTCCGCGCGGTCGCAGGCGAAGTGCATCAGCGGGATGGTCGCGTTGCTGGGCGACTGCACCGCCACGACGGCGCCCGCCGGCAGACCCAGCCCGACGAGCCACGCCGCCAGCGCCGCGGTCCGGTCGGCGAACTCGCGGTAGGACAGCCTGCGGTGCTGGTCGGCCACCGCGAGCCGATCACCGTGAGCCGAGGCGTGCGCGTCGAGCACGTGTAGCAGGTTGTCCGTCCGCCAGACCTTCTCGGCGACCCAGCGGTCGATCTCCGCCGCGGTCGGCGCCATCGCCACCTCGGTCACCGGCCCTCACCGAGGGCCGCGGCCCAGCCGTCGACGTCCTGCACGGTCGCCTGCGCCGGGAACACCTTCTCCATCAGAACGTCGTGCACCACCGGGTCCGGGTCGGCGCAGGCGTCGGAGAGCACCACGGCGGCGAGGTCCTTGTCGGCCGCCGCGCGCAGCGTCGAGAGCACGACACCGCTCGTGTGGAGACCGGCGAGCACGACGGTCCCGACCCCCAGGGAACAGAGCACCTCGTCGAGGTCGCTCCCCGCGAAGGCACTGACCCGACGCTTGTCCACGACGATCGCGTCCTCCGACGCGATCCCGGCGCAGAACTCCGCCGTCGGGGACCCCGGCGCGAACGCACCGCTGCCCGCCACGGCGGTGAACATCGCGTTCCCCGAGCCGATGCCGGCACCGCCGGCGCGCAGGGCGACCCGACACAAGAGCACGGGCATGGTCGCCGCCCGGGCCAGCGAGATCGCCTCGACGGCCTTCTTCAGGGCCATGGGCGCGGCCGGGCACCCTGCGGCGATCGCCTCCTGGAAATCCATGACGACGAGTGCGCTCTGCGACGTTCGCATCGACTGCTCCCCACTGTGCGAGCCCTCTGGTCGCGGCCGACCCAATCACGCAATCCCAGCGAGTGCAATAGGTTAACCAGGTTATCCTTGTATGTATACAGGAAGAGCACTTGCTCTACTTGGTAAACTATGTCAGCGTGGCGGCTCGACCGGCGTGGGCGATCGCTCCGACGGGTCTCCTGCTCAGAGAGGAGCAGTCGTTGACCATCCCGAATCGCGCGAATCGAGGAGCTGTGCCCCCACCGGTGCGTCACCGGCGAAGGGTCGGCGGCCTTGCCGCGACCGTCGCCGCCGGCCTGCTCGGCCTGGCGGCCTGCAGCAGCGGCACCCCCGGTGCCGCCGGCACGTCCGGTGGACCGTCCGGGGCGCCGATCGTCGTCATGGCGACGGCACCGGTTGACGCGCAGCTCGTCTCGCTGCCCCAGTTCATCGACGTCGCCCAGGCCTATGCGAAGCAGGTCAACGCGGCGGGCGGGATCAACGGCCGTCCCCTGCAGATCACGACGTGCGACAACCAGGCGTCGCCGACGCAGACCGCGGCGTGCGCCCGGCAGGCCGTCTCGGACAAGGCCGTGGCCACGGTGGGCTGGGCGATCGAGAGCCCGGCCTTCCTCCAGGTCCTGGCGGACGCCAGGATCCCCTGGGTCCCCGGCACCGCACAGACCCCCGACGCCTTCACCAACACCAACTCGTTCCCCGTGACGGTCGGCTCGCTCCAGCAGGGCATGGGACAGGTCGCCGCCGCGGTCAAGGAGGGGTGCCGGTCCGTCGCCCTGGTGACCAACGAGTCCCTGGTCGCCCGCGCTAAGCCGCAGCAGGACGGCCTGACGAAGCAGGGTGTCGGTGTCCGGGTCATCACCTACCCGACCAACGTCAGCGACATCGGCCCGATCGTCGCCCAGATGAAGGGCAGCGACTGCCTGATCATCGGCGCGACGTCCGACACCTTCGTCGCCCAGCTGGGCGCGGCGCTGCCCCAGGCCGGCATCACCTTCTCGCGGATCATCAGCAACGCGAGCCTGACGAAGGAGCTCGTCTCGCAGAACCCCGCGACGTGGGACGGCACGGTCGTCACCGGGCTGGTGACCAACGTCCAGGGCCCGCAGTGGAAGGGCTTCCGCGACGCGATCGCCGCGTACTCCACCGTGGACAAGCAGAAGCACTCCCCCACAACGGCCCAACCGGTGTGGGTGGCCATGTCCGTGCTCTCGAACACGATCCGCGAGATGGTCTCGCAGGGCAAGGACGTCACCGGCGCGAATCTCCAGCAGGCCCTGGGTGCCACCACGTCGGCGAACAGCGACGACACCGGTCCGCCGCTGAACTTCACGACCCAGTCCCGGGTGCCGGGCTTCCCCCGCCTGTTCGCTCCCTACATGGGGTTCTCGGTCGTGAAGAACGGCGACGTCGTGCCGGCCTACGACGGCACCTACCACGACATCCAGCCGTTCATCCTCGGTGAGAAGAGCACCGATCCGTTCTTCGCGATCGGGTGATGCGCGCCTACCGGCTCGACTCCTTCGGTGGCCCCCGGGCACTGCGCCCGGTGGTCACCGAGGAGCCGGCAGTACGACCGGGCCGGGTCGTGGTCCGGGCCCGCGCGATCGGCATCAACCATCCGGACCTGCTCACGACCCGGGGTCGGCTCCAGGGTCTGCCGAGCCTGCCCGCCGTCCCCGGCCGGGAGGTGGCGGGGATCGTCGCCGCGGCATCCCCGGACACCGGTTGGCTACCCGGGGATGCCGTCTGCGGCTACGTCGAGGGTGGTGCCTACGCCGAGCTGGTGGACGTCCCCGGGGACCGGGTGGTCCCGGTCCCCCGGGGCGCGGACTTCGGCTCGGCCGTCGCCCTGGTCATCAACTTCCAGACCGCGCACTTCGCCCTGCGGGTCCGGGGCGGGCTGGTGGCGGGCGAGCGGGTGCTGGTGCTCGGCGCCGCGGGCGGGATCGGGAGCGCGGCGGTCCAGATCGCCCGCGCGAGCGGCGCGCGGGTGGTGGCCGGCGTCGCGACCGCGGAGCAGGTTCCGGTCGCCGTCTCGGTCGGGGCTGACGACGTCGTGGTGCTCGGCGAGCGCTTCAGTCGGGAGGTGCTCGCACAGGCCCCGGACGGCGTGGACCTGGTCGTCGATCCGCTGGGCGGCAGCGTGACGCCGGAGGCGCTGCGCTGCCTCGCCCCCGAGGGCCGGCTGCTCGTCCTCGGCTTCGCGGCCGGGTCCGTCCCGACGATCGGCACGAACCGCCTGCTGCTGAACAACACCTCGCTCGTGGGGGTGGCCTGGAACGGACCGCTCCGACGTCCCGTCGACTCGATGGCCGCCACCGCACGCGAGCTCGGGGCGATGGTCGAGGCCGGCACGATCCGGCCCCACATCGGGTCGCGTTTCCGGTTCGAGCAGCTGCCCGAGGCGCTCCTGGCGCTGGAGGCCGGATCCCTGTCGGGCAAGGCCGTGGTGGAGCTGCCCGTCCCACCGGACCCCGGGATCGACCCTGCGAGCAGATCCGAGACCGGCACCGAGAAGAGGCACACCCATGGGACTTCTTGACGGCCGCGTGGCGATCGTGACCGGCGCCGGGCGCGGGCTCGGCCGGGCCCACGCGCTGGCGCTCGCGGCCGCCGGCGCATCGGTCGTGGTGAACGACGTCCCCACCCGGGCGGACCAGACCACGTCGCCTGCGGTGGAGGTCGTCGACGAGATCGTCGCCGCCGGGGGAAAGGCGGTCGCGCACACCTCGTCGGTCGCGGACTGGCGGGCCTGCGCCTCGGTCGTCGAGCACGCGGTCGAGGAGCTCGGGCGCCTCGACATCCTCGTCAACAACGCCGGCGTGGCCCGGGACCGGATGCTGACCTCGGCCACCGAGGAGGATCTCGACCTCACCCTCGGCGTCCACGTCAAGGGGACCTATGCGATGTCCCGTCACGCGTGCGCGTACTGGAGGAGCCTGGCCAAGGCCGGCGGCGACGTCGCGGGCCGGGTCGTCAACACCACCTCCGGTGCGGGCATGGCGGGTAACCCGGGGCAGACGGCATACGCGGCCGCGAAGGCCGCGATCATCGGGTTCACGCTGAGTCTCGCTCAGGAGTCCGCCCGCTACCGGGTCACCGCCAACGCCGTCTCCCCCCTCGCCCGCACCCCAATGACAGCGACGATCATGGACGAGGCGCCCACCGACGGCGGCTTCGACCCGCTCGCCCCCGAGAACGCCTCGGGCCTGGTGGTGTATCTCGCCTCACCGGCAGCGGGCTGGCTGACCGGCCAGGTGCTGCGGGTCGAGGGCAACGAGGTCGTCCGCATGGAGGGCTGGTCGCCCGGTGCGCGGTACCGCTCCCGCGACGGTTTCGTGCTCGGACCGGAGGAGCTCGCCGTGGCCGTTCCCCGGCTGTACGGCACCGCGCCGCACGGGCTGGCGGGCCTTGTCGGATGAACCGGCCGACTGCACCCGATCACGTCGACGACGTGCCCAGGACACGGGAAGCGCTGATGGACGAGGTGATCGCGAAGCAGGAGATCCGCGATCTCGTTCTGCTGTACGGCATGGCCTGCGACCGCGACGACGCCGAGCTGCTCCGCCAGGTCTACCTGCCCGACGGTCGCGACAACCGGGGGGAGCCGAACGGCCTGGCGAGCGAGTACATCGAGGCGATGTCGCGGCTGCGCGCCGGCAGCATCATGGTCGCCCACCAGCTCACGAACCACCTGATCTGGGTCGACGGCGACGTGGCCGAGGGCGAGGTGCGCAACGTGTCCCACACCGTGCACACGACCGACACCGGCTACGCCTACCGGATCATGGGCGGCCGGTACCTCGACGAGTACCGGCGGGACGGCAGCGGGCGTTGGCGCATCGCCGACCGTGCCGCCGTGGTCGACTGGGCCGACGGCTGGCCGATCGACGAGGCGGGAGCACGACCCCGGTACGGGACCACCCTGTCCGGCGCCGACGACGAGACCGACCCGGTCTACCGGGTGCTCTCCCGGGCACGCCGCGGTCGTGCCGCATGGTGAGCGCCGGCCGGACGCCGGGGTCGCGGTGAGGGTGTGTGCGGTCGTCGACACGTTCGTCGCGGCGAGCCCGGCGGCCGTCTGGACGGTGCTCACCGACTTCGACGGATACCCGGCGTGGAATCCGTTCGTCATCGGCATCGACACCGGCGGGGCCTACGGGCGAGGTGCGCTCTGGCACGTCACTCGCGTGGGCACCGGCGGTCGACCGGCGACGATCGACGTCGTCCTGGACACCTGGAAGGCGGAGCGGGAGTTCGCCTGGGTCGGTGGCTCTCACCGCCGCTGGCAGCTGTCCGGCCGGCACAGCTTCGTCCTGATCCCGGCGGACGGGGGCACGGTGCTGCGCCAGGCCGAACGCGTCCACGGACTGTGGGCCTTGACCCGACGTCGCGACCTGCAGGTCGCGATGCGGGAGCAGTTCGGCCGGATGAACGAGGCCCTGCGTCTCGAGGTCGAGTCCGGCACATCGTCCGATCATGGACGTGAGCCGTGACCTTCGAAGGGAGCTCGGCCGCGGTCACCTGTCCCCGTCGAGCTCCCTCCTCCGTGCGTGCCGTCGCCCGGGGCAGGACGCCGGTCATTCGAACGACGTGCCGTACCCGCTGCGCCCGACCAACTTCCCGTCCGAGCCCAGGGGCAGGATCTCGACGGTCATCATCGCCACGCGGCCGCCTCCCTCCAGGTCGAGCCGCCATCTCGCCTCGGCGAACAGGAACCACTCGCCGACGTACCAGTTGGTCAGCGCAACGTCGGTGACGGTGGCGGCGTCGTAGAAGCGCCTGTAGTAGTCACGCATCTTCTCGCGCGTGTCGAGCAACGGGAAGGTGTTCCCGTCCGCGGGGAAGTAGTCCCGGACACCGGCGTAGGCGTACTCCGAGGGGCTGAACAGGTCCATGATCGCGTCGATGTCCCCGGCCCTGACCGCGTCGTGGTAGTCGAACGGGTCCGGTTCCGGTCGGCGAGGGTGTTCGGGGCCTCGCCGGTCCGCAGCCAGGAGCGCAGCCAGGCGATCTCACCGGAGATGCCCGTGGCACCGTCGGTCAGCAGCATGGTCAGGTTCTCGGTGTGCTGGTAGGTGGCGTGATCGGTCGGGATTCCGGAGGAGGGGCCGTACCAGTCCGTGTGCCAGAACGTCCACCATTCGCTCGCCAGCTTGGTGAACACCCTGTACTCGCTGTCCCGCTGACCGGAGCCGTGCATCAGGGAGTAGTGGTCGCGGATGCCGGGAATATCCGTCGCGACGACCGGGAACGGTTTCCCGTCCTCGTCGATGTGCGAGATCAGCCACGTCACACTGTCCGACCAGGCCAGCCGTTCCGGCGAGGAGACCGTGGCGACGACCTTCTCCGGGCCCTGGCCGAGGTACTCCGACTCGGCGTGGGCATCGGCTCGGCGGATCGAGTCCAGGACCCGGTCCGCCCCCTTCACGAACCCCGGCTCGTACGTAGCGGTCACGTCGGGACGACCTCCTTCGGTCGAACGATCTACTCGTGGTGGTGAATGCGCACAGGCGAGACGTACTCCCGCTGGTCAGTGGACCGTCGGCATCAGCCCGCCGTCGACGACGTACTGGGTGCCGGTGATGTAGCGGGCGTCGGCGGAGACGAGGAACTCGACGAGCGCCGCGACCTCGTCCGGGAGGCCAGGGCGCCCGAGCGGGACGCCGAACCCGGCGACGAACTGCCGTCGCGCCTCCTCGATGTCCAGACCGGTCCCGGACACGAGCTCGTCGAGCCGGGCGGACATGCCGGTCGTCTCGATGATCCCCGGGGACACGAGGTTGACCGTGACGTTCTCCGGGGCGACCGCCCGGGCCAGGCCCTTGCTGTAGGCCGCCAGCGCCGCCTTGGCCGCGGCATAGGCGAGCGCGGCGGGTTGCGGGAGCCGCGACGCGCCCGAGCCGATGTGCACGATCGCCCCTCCCCCCGACGCGATCATCGCCGGGAGGAGGAGGCGGTCGAGCCGGACCGCGGAGAGGAGGGTGCCGTTCAGGTCCGCCAGCCAGTCGGCGTCCGTCATCTCCAGGACACCGCCCTGGACACGGGTCTGCGACGCGGCGTTGTCGACGAGGACGTCGATCCCGCCGAGGCGGCCGAGGGCCTCCTCCGCGAGCCGGCTCGGACCGTCCTCCGTGGACAGGTCCGCCGCGACCGCCGTCCCGGGCCCGGAGTAGCCGTCGACGGAGCGCGCCGCGACGACGACCGTCGCGCCCGCCTCGTCCAGACGCCGGGCGACCGCGGCGCCGATTCCACGGCTCGCGCCGGTCACCACGGCCCGCCGCCCCGACATGTCGCTCATCGGCTCCTCAGCTCCCGAGACGCGCGGCCGTCGGGACGAGCCCGTCGAGTGCGGTGACGACCTCGGCGACCTCGTCGAACAGGGTCCGTGGCTCGGAGACGGTGGTCGTGGAGCGCACGGCCGCCCAGTTCGCCTCGAGGTCCTCGGCGGTGATCCCCGTCGGCTCGGGCGCGATCCATCCGGGCCCCAACGCGACGAACACCCGCGCGTAGCGGCCTCCGCACACCGAGTAGACGTCACCGTTGTCCCGGCAGGCCGGGCTCGCCAGGTGCGCCACCAGCGGCGCGACGAGCGCGGGATCGCGGCGGCGGAGGATCTCACCGCGGTAGGCGGCCCCGCGGCGCTCCCGGGCCTCCTGGTTGCCCGGGATCGGGTTTTCGACGCTGATCGTCGTCGCCGCGAACGGGAGCACGACGTTGACCGCGATCCCGTGGTCCTCCCCTTCAGTGGCGAGGGCGCGGGCGAGGCCGAAGACCCCGGCCTTCGCGGCGCAGTAGTTGCTGTTCGCGGCCTGCGAGAACATCCCCGCGCTCGACCCGGTCATGACGACCCGGCCGTAGCGCTGCTCCTTCATCACCCGCCACGCCGGCTGGGTCACGTGGAACGCGGCGCGGAGGTGGACGTCGAGAACCGCGTCGATCTGGTCGGCGCCGAGCTCCCCGAACGGGCCGGGCCGGAGGAAGCCGGCGTTGTTCACCACGACATGGAGGCCGCCGAACCGCTCGAGGGCGAGCCGGGTCAGCTCGGCCCCGCCCTCCGCGCTCGTGACGCTGCTGGTGTTCGCGACGGCCTCGCCGCCCGCCTGCCCGATCTCGTCCACCACCTGCGCGGCGCGGTCCTCGAGGAGGTCGTTGACCACGACCTTCGCACCGCGCTCCGCCAGCGCCAGCGCCTCCGCCCGGCCGATCCCCTGTCCGGCTCCGGTGACGACGGCGACCTGACCGGCGAGCGTCTGTGGCACCATCCGCACCGGCTCAGACATGAGCGGCCTCGGTGGCGGTCTTGTTGGCGATGTCGATCACGAGCGCGTTGAGTCCGCGGAACTGGGCGCTGGGCGCGTGCGAAAGATCCTGGCCGGGGACCAGGGTCACCGACGGTACCCGGGACAGGAACGTCTCGAAGGCGATCCGGGCCTCCAGCCGGGCCAGCGGGGCGCCCAGACAGAAGTGCGGCCCGATCCCGAAGGCGATCTGGTTGGCCACCTTCTCTCGGGCCGGGTCGAAGCGGTCCGGCTCTCGGAACTCCTCGCCGTCCCGGTTCGCCGCGCCCAGCATGATCAGCACCCGGGAACCCTGGGGGATGTCCACGCCGCCGACCACGGTGTCCTTCGTGACGCGCCGCGGGGCCCACTGCACCGGCGACTCCATGCGGAGCGTCTCCTCGATCACCGCCGGGATGAGCGAGTGGTCCTGCCGGACGGCAGCCAACCGAGACGGGTCCTCCAGGAGCTTCAACATGGCCATCGAGATGAGGTGCGCAGTGGTGATCACCCCGCCGCGGATCACCGTCACCGCGTTGTCCCGCACGTAGTCCAGGTCGAGGGACCCATCGCGTTCGACCTGCTGGCGGATCATGAAGCTGAGCTCGTCGTCGCCCGGATCCGCGGCGAGCCGCAGGATCGTCGCGGTGAGGTTCTCGGTCGCGCCCTGGGCGCTGGTCCGCTGCTGTTCCTGTACCTCGGGGGGCAGGAAGCTCAGCCCGCCGTTGTCGACCCGCGACCAGCCGTCGAGCCAGGCCAGGTCGTCACGCGAGAAGCCCATCATGTCCGTCAGCACCAGCAGCGGGAGCCGTTCGGCGAAGTCGGCCACGAAGTCGATCCGGTCCCGGCCCTCGAGGTCGTCGATGAGCGCGTTGCAGAGGTCCTCGATCATGCCCGTCCGGGCCTGCAGGGCCCGTGGCTTGAAGGCGTTGCGGCAGAAGTCGCGCTTGACCCGGTGGTCCGGGGGGTCTGCCTCGATCAGGCTCTGCGTCTCCCGTCCGTCGCCGGTCTCGGGGAAGGGGTTGTACAGCGTCCGGCTGCCGACGCTGGAGAACGTCTCGTAGTCCTTCGAGATGGCCACGACGTCGTCGAACCGGGACACGAGGTAGTCGTCGGTACCCGGGATCCGGTACACGGGCGACTCGGTCCGGAGCCACTCGTACTGCGGATAGGGGTCCTCCGCGCCGTCGAGGGAGGGATAGGTGATGTGCACAGGGCATCCGCTCATGGGGGCGTCTCCTTACCCGTCGGCCCGCGCCGGTTCGCTCCCGCGGACGAGCGCCGCGAGGTCACGCAGGTCGGACTGCTTCTCCAGGCCCTCGACGAAGGCGACGACCTCGGCCGCCACCGAGGGACCGATCCGGTTCGCGGCCAGGTCGAGGAACTTCCGCGCCGTGTCGTCACCGGTCATGGGGTTGCCCGGGCTGCCTTTCGCCCAGTCGACCGTGTCCTCGTGACGGGTGCCGTCGGTCTGGGTGACCTCGACCCGCGCCCGGGTGATCCGTTCGTAGGTGCTGACCAGGTCGACCCGTTCGGTGAGTGCCCGGACGTCGGCGCGCCCGGTGGCGCCGTCGGTGAAGTGCGAGGCCGGCGAGGTCCCGCTCAGCAGCGCCGACGCGACCGCGTACTGGGTGCTGAACTTGGCCTCGAGGCCGGTCGCCGGACGCGGGATCGCGGCGGCCCGCACGGTGACGGCCGAGACGTCGCACCGGACTCGGTCGATCCGCGCCGGATCGACGACCCGCGACAGCCGGATCGCCGCGTCGATGGACGCGTGGATCGCGCCGCAGGCGGCGTAGGGCTTGATGGCGTTGTCCGCCACCAGCCACCGCGTCCCGAGCTCCGCGCCCAGCTGCTCGTCGTCGATGCCGGTCAGCACGACGGGCAGGCCCCGCTCACCGTCGAGCACCGACGTGCTCCCGGTGTAGCCGGCCTCGGCGAGGGACGCCGAGAGCACCGCGTCGGCGGCGGCCTTCCCGCTGTGCAGCGGCTTGCCCATGGTGCCGAAGCTGGCCAGCAGGCCGGCCGCCTGAGTGCCGGCGAGACCGAGGCAGGTGGCCAGCAGCTCGGGACCCAGCCCGATCAGCCTGCCCACACCGATCGCCGTGCCCAGGTGGGTGAGCACCCCGGTCGGGTGGTAGCCGCGGTGGATCAGGGGCTGGCCAAGCACGGTGGACAGGTGCGCGTGCACCTCGTAGCCGGCGACGAAGGCAGCCAGCAGGTCCGCACCGGTCCGGCCGCGGTCCTCGGCGACCGCGAGCAGGGCCGCGACCAGGGGCGCGGTCCCGTGGATCACGCCCTCGGCCAGGTAGTCGTCGAAGTCCAGCGCGTGGGCACACGCGCCGTTGACCAGCGCGGCGGTCTCCGGCGAGGCCGTGCGCCCGGCGCCGACCACCGTGGACGGACCGCCACGGTCGCCGGCCCTGGCGGCGAGGAGCGCCCCGGCGAGCGGCTCGGCACTTCCGGCGAGGGTCACGCCGAGCCAGTCGAGGATGGCCGACTTGGCCGCACGGACAGCCTCGTCCGGGACCTCCCGCAGGTCGAGTGCGCCGGCGAAGTCGACGAAACGTGAGGTGAGAGGGGTCTGGGTCATGCTTCCTCCACGAGGGGCGGTTCCGGCACCCGCACGGTCCCGCTCTCGACCAGGTTGCGGGCGTGCAGCGGATCGATGCCGAGCTCGGCCAGCAGGTCGAGCGAGTCCTGGCCGATGAGCGGGGCGGGACGCGGCTCGGAGGCCTCGGCGCCCGAGAACCGGACCGGACCGCGGATCTCCAGGTAGGGGCCTGCCAGCGGATGGGTGGCCTCGCGCAGGACTCCCAGCTCACGGGCCGGGCCGTCGACGAGCTCGTCGAGCGACGCGACCGGGGCCGCGGCGATGTCGAGGGTCACGAAGGTGTCCACCCACTCGGCGGTGCTCCGCTCGACGAGGATCTCGTCGAGCCAGCCGTACATCTGCGGCGCGAGCCGTTTGACCTCGTGCGGCGACAGCCCTCTGAGCCGGGCCCGGTGCCCGTGCTCGTCGAGGTGCTCCCACAGGCGGTCCCAGTCCCGCGGTGAGTAGGGCATGACCACGATCCAGCCGTCGGCGGTGCGGTGCGGGCGGCGGTGGGGTGTCAGCACCCGGTCGTAGCCCGGGGTGCTCAACGGGGGGCGGGTCGTCGCCCCGGCCAGGTGCTCGACGAGGGTGAAGGCCACCATCGTGTCGAACATCGGGACCTCGACCTCCTGGCCCTGTCCGGTCGTGGCCCGCTGGAACAGGGCCGCCAGAACCCCGTAGGCAATGGTCAGGCCGCTCACCTTGTCCGCGAGCACGGTCGGGAGCAGCTCCGGCTCCCCGCGGGTGCGTTCGGACAGACCGGCGATCCCGCTGGCCGCCTGGACGACGTCGTCGTAGGCGGGTTCGTCCGCGCGACCGCTGTCCGAGCCGTAGCCGTGCGAGCGGCAGTACACGATGTCGGGACGCCAGTGCCGGACGTCGGCGTAGCTCACGCCGAGCTTGTCGAGCGCCAGGGGACGCAGGTTGGTCAGGAAGACGTCCGCAGTCGCCGCCAGCCGCTCCAGGACGGCGCGCCCGCCCGCGGCGCGGACGTCGACGGCGAGGGACCGCTTGTTCCGGTTGAGGTTGAGCGCGACGCCGGAGAGGTCCGGATGGGGGCCGGCCCCCACCTGCCGGTTCGGATCGCCCTCCAACGACTCGACCTTGATCACGTCCGCGCCTAGGTCCGCCAGGACCTGACCGGCGAACGGGACCATGAGCACGGTCCCGAACTCGATCACCCGGACCCCGGCGAGCGGCTGCGTCACGACAGCACCTCACCGGGGGTGAGGGCCGACCAGGCGTCCGGGCCGAGCGCGAGCAGGGATCGGCCCACCACGGCGGCCCACTCGTCCTCGGTCCCGTCGTCGTCCTGCCAGGCGAGCAGGCGGGTGGTCAGCCGGTGGAGGGGGTACTCGGCCGTGATCCCGACGGCCCCGTGCAGCTGGTGCGCCAGTGCGGCCACCGTTGCGGCGCCACGCGACGTGGTCACCTTCGCCGCGCCGCACGCGATCTCCCAGGCGGGTCCGCCCGTCTCGGCGTACCGCAGGCATCTCGTCACGGCGGCGCGGGCCACGGCGACCTCGGCCGCCAGCACGGCGACGGACTGTGCCACGGCCTGGAACCGGATGATCGGACGGCCGAACTGCCGGCGCTGCTGGACGAACTCCAGCGTGAGGTCACGGGTCCGTTCCATCGCGCCCAGGATCTGCACACTGCGCGACAGGGCCGCTCGCGCTCTGATCCCGGTGTTGGTGACCGAGGCCGGCAGCGGTGCCCAGATGGTCGTGGCGAGGTCGAGCTCGACGTCGTCGCGGGGCTCACCCGCGAGGTTCTCGCCCTCGGTGATCGCGAGGCCGGCCGGTTCGACCAGTGCGACCAGCCGGCCGTCGAGCCCGTCGGCGACGACGACGAGGTGCGGGGCGGCGCGGGCCCACGGAACGG
The DNA here is from genome assembly GCF_039531635.1 of Pseudonocardia ailaonensis. Taxonomy (NCBI): domain Bacteria; kingdom Bacillati; phylum Actinomycetota; class Actinomycetes; order Pseudonocardiales; family Pseudonocardiaceae; genus Pseudonocardia; species Pseudonocardia ailaonensis. The sequence goes on from NZ_BAAAQK010000009.1 coordinate 522,995, forward strand.
CACGAGCCACCCCGCGCAGGTGCACACCGCCGGCAGCCGGGGCGGCCGTCACTCGGTCGGCCGGCGCGAACCCTCCCGCGGTCAGGGGTCCGGAGGGGAGGTCCAGACCCGCGCTGTCGAGCAGCCACGAGGCCACGACCGCGGTCTCCGCGATCGGGAGCGGGAGCGCGTGTCGACCGACCGCGGCGGCGACCTCGATCGCGTGCTCCACCGTGCCACCACCTCCGCCGCGGCTCTCGGCGCTCCCGACGAGGGTGAGCCCGAGCGACTCCAGCTCCTCCCACAGTTCGCCCGCGCCAGGCGAGGCACCCGCGCCGAGCGACCTGATGTAGGCACCGGCGACGTCGTCGAGGACGCCGCGCAGGTCGTCGATGTCCGTCACGACGCCACCAGCTGCCGGGCCGTGATCGTGCGCAGGATCTCGTTGGTCCCGCCGCGGAGGGTGAACGTCGGCGACGCGAACTGGGCGGCGTGCAGGAGCCGCTGCAGCTCGGGATGGCGCCGGACGTCGGACCCGAGGGCACGGCGCACGATCTCGACGCTCTCCTGCTCGAAGGTCGTCCCGGCGTCCTTCGCCAGCGCCGCGTCCGCGCCGAAGTCCAGGCCCGCCTGTCCCTTCTCCGCCACCTGCCAGGACAGCTCGCGCAGCGCGGACAGGCGCGCGGCCAGCCGACCGCGGTCGGCGTCGAGGGCGGGAGCCTCGAGCGCGAGGAAGCGGGCGAGCAGCACGAAGGTGCTCAGGTAGCGGTCAGGACCGCTGCGCTCCCAGCCGAGCTCCTGGGTCGCCTGCTGCCATCCGCGCCCGATCTCGCCGATGACGTCCGCGTCCGGGACGAACACCTTGTCGAGGAAGATCTCGGCGAACTCGGCCTCCCCGGACATGGTGACGATGGGCCGCGCACGGAAGCCCTCGGCGTCGGTCGACACCATGAGCTGGCTCAAGCCGTGGTGCCGATCCTCGGAGTCACCGGTCCGGCACAGCACGAACATGTGGTCGACGCGGTCCCCCGCGCTCGTCCACACCTTCTGCCCGGTGATCGCCCAGCCGCCGTCGACCCGGGTCGCGCGGGTCCGGACCGAGGCGAGGTCCGAGCCCGAGTCGGGCTCGCTCAGACCGATCCCGAAGCTCAGCTCGCCGCGGACGATGCCGGGCAGCAGCCTGCTCTTCTGCTCCTCTGTGCCGATCCGCAGCAGCATTGGGGCCACCTGGCGTTCGGCTGCCCAGTGCGCCAGTACCGGCGCCCCCGCGGCCAGCAGCTCCTCGGCGACGACGAAGCGCTCCACATGGGACCGGCCGGCGCCGCCGTACTCCTGCGGGACCGTCATGCCCACCCAGCCGCGCGCGGCGAGCCGCCGGCTGAAGTCCCGCGAGAACCCGCGGGCCCACGAGTCGACGAGGGGGACGAACCCGCCACGCCCGATCTCCTCGGCGAGGAATGCGCGGACCTCGGTCCGCAGCGGAGCCCACGCCTTCACGGCGCGTCGACCATGACGTTCGGGATGGACTCCAGGATGTACTTCGGCTCGAAGATCCGCTCCGTGTACCGCCAGCCGTCGGGGGTGCGGCGGAGCCGGTCGCGGTAGATGCCGAACATCGACACCTCGCACCGCTTCTGCTCGTTGAGGAACAGGAGGTAGCACTGCACGGTCGCCGTGTCGCCGTCCACGGTGATCGCGAAGTCCGACGTGACGTGGAATCCGTGCGGCCGCTCCGGCTTGTCGAAGATGCGGCGGCCCAGCTCCTCGATGCCCTTGGCCCGGTTCGTCGAACGGTAGCGCTCGAAGTAGCCGTCCTCGGTCCAGCAGCTCAGCCACGCCGCGCGGTCGTCGAGGTCCAGCGCGTGCATGTACTTCGCGGACAGCTCGAGGATCTCGTCCCGGTCACTCATCAGCTCGCCTCCTTCGTTCCCGTGCCTGTGGTCCCGCCCGTGGAGCGGGTGAACCGGGGTGCCCGGCCCTCGACGAACGCCGTCATCCCTTCCCGGGCGTCTGGCCCCGAGGCGAGCTCGCGCATCATCCGGGACTCGGCGACCCGCGCCTCGTCGAAGGACCGGGCGCCGTTCTCCTCCAGCAACAGCTTGATCTCGCGACGTGCCCGGGGAGAGACCTTCGTGCCGAGCCCGAGGGCCACCCGCACCGCCCGGTCGACCGGGTCGCCGTCGACGACCTCGCTGACCAGACCGGCCTGCAGTGCCTCCGCCGCCGGCACCAGCCGGCCGCTCAACATCCAGTCGGTCGCCCTGGCCAGTCCGACCAGTCGCGGGAGCAGCCAGGTGGACCCGCCCTCGGGGACGACCCCGACCTTGCCGAAGCCGAACCCGAAACGTGCCGTCGACGCGGCGATGCGCACGTCGGCACCGAGGGACAGCGTCGCGCCGCCGCCGACGGCGTCGCCGTTCACCGCCGCCACCACCGGGATCGGCCCGCCGCGCAGCAGGGCGGTGACCCGTCCGGCCGGCTCCAGCCAGTCGGGTGCGGCACCTCCGTCCTCGGTGATCAGGGTGTCGAGGGAACGTGCACCGGTGCTCAGGTCGGCGCCGACGCTGAAGACCGCACCGTCACCCGTGAGGACGATCCCGTCGGCCTCTCCGGCGAACGCGCTGCGCAGTGTCCGTTCGAGCAGGGAGAAGGCCTGCGCGGTGAGGGCCTGCCCCCGGGTTCCGCCCATCCGGAGAACGGCGACACCACCCACCGCGACGGTGGTCACCGTGAAGGCGGTCGTCACGTGCGCGGAGTCCGCAATGCGGCTCATCGCGCGCCGGCCGGGAGTCTGATGCCCGCCAGGTCGGCCTCGATCTGCAGCGCGAGGTACTGGGAGTAGATCCGGGCCTCGGCCAGTCCACCGGCAATGAACCACAGGTGCTCCTGCGCCGTCGGACGGGAGACGTTCCGCAGTTCCCCCTCCGCGTCGAGCCCCCAGACCGGCCCGATTCGGTCCGCCATCGCCGGGCCGAGCATCGTGGCGACCGCCTCGGTCACGGTCTCGTAGCCGGTGGACAGCACGATGACGTCGAACTGCCGGGTGCTGCCGTCGGCGAATTCCGCGCCGTCGGCGGTCAACCGGGTGAGGGTGTGCGCGTCGAGCACCTCGATCTCCTTGGCCGCGATCAGCTGGGAGCACCCGACGTCGATGTAGTAGCCGCCGCCCTCGCGCAGGAACTGCATCTGGAAGCCCGTGCCGTCCGAGCCTGTGTGAGTCCGGAAGCCCACCTCGTCGAGCCGGTCGAGCAGATCCCGGTCCAGCTCGGCGATCTCGGTGGTCAGCCGCTGGGCCCTGACCCGCTTCACCGGATAGGGGACCGAGACGTTCAGCAGGTCGAGCTGGTCGAGGGGCTCCGGGGACCGGTAGTGGGCGTAGACCTTCTCCGCCCCCGGGTGCAGGCTCGCGATGATGGTCGAGCTGCGCTGCATGATCGACACGCGGGCGCCGTGCCAGTAGAGGTCCTGGGCGATGTCGTGGCCGCTGACGCCCGACCCGACGACGAGCGCGGACCGGTCCCGGTAGGCACTGCCCTGCACGTACTCGCTCGAGTGGACGACATCGCCGCGGTAGTCCCCGAGGCCGGGGATATCGGGCCGCTTCGCCGTCCCGCTCACCCCGATGGCCATGACCAGGTGTCTGGGCCTGAGTACACGCTGCTCACCGTCGCGGGCGACCTCCACCGTCCAGGTCGACGACCCGGGGTCGTACTCGCCCGAACGGAACTCCGTCGAGGTCCAGACGTTGAGCTCCATCGCCGAGGCGTAGGACTCGAGCCAGTCCCCCAGCTTGTCCTTCGGGATGTACGTCGGCCAGTTCTCCGGGAACGGCATGAAGGGCAGGTGGTTGGAGCCCTTCTCGTTGTGCAGCCGCAGGACGTGGTAGCGCTTGCGCCAGTTGTCCCCGACGCGGGCGAACCGGTCGACGAGGAGCACGTCCACACCGGCCTGGCGGAGCCGGGCGGCTAGCGCGAGACCGCACTGCCCGGCGCCGACGATCACGACCTCGGGCTCGCGGTCCTCGTAGCCCACCTCGAGCGCGCGGAAGTCCAGCCAGTTCCGGCGCTCCTGTCCTTCGTAGGCCGCATCGCTGGGCCGCTCCGGCCGGGTCCGGGCGAGCTCGGGACGGAGGCTCCGCAACGAGGTCATGAGCGTCCACGCCCGCAGCTCGCCGCCCTCGTCGACGAGCCGGACGACACCGTCGGCCCGGCCCGCAGCCGTCTCGAACCGGAACACGACCTCCCACGCGTCCCGCAGCGTCCGTGCGTTGCGCACGACCGACACGACCTCGCCCAGCACCGGTGACGAGGTCTCGCCGACCCGTAGACGGGCCAACTCCTCGGCGATCGCGTCGCGACCGTCCAGGGTGCGCAGGTCACCGGTGAGCGCCAGGAGATCGCGCCATGATGCGTCGGCGAGGAACAGTTCCGCGGGCGAGAGGCCCTCGCGCACGGCGCGGAAGAAGGCCTCCAACCACCGAGCGGTTCCCGCCTCGGCCGCGGGGGTCGGATCGACGACGTCCGTCATGGGTTGGTTACTCCTCAACGTCATTCCTTGTTGATCTTCGGTCAGGTGGGGATGCCCCCGGCCAGGGAGATCCGCCACATCTCGCGACGATGGCCGTGATAGTCGTTGCGGGCGTTGTGTTGTAAGCACCGGTTGTCGTAGACCACGACCATCCCCGGCTCCCAGCGGATGCGCAGGACGAACTCGTCGCGGGCTGCGTGTGCGCACAGGGAGCGGATCAGCGGGGTGGTCTCCTCGGCCGTCATGTCCACGAAGTGCGAGGTCATCCCGCCGTCCGCGACCATGCCGTTGAGGAACAGGGACCGCCGGCCCGTTCCGGGGTGTCGGACCACGAGCGGGTGCTCCGCGGTCCGGACCAGCGTCTCGGTCCGCACCGCCATGGCGAGCCCGGCCCGCCGCTCCTCCATCGCGGCCGCGTCGCCGAGATAGCCGTTGGCGTGCACGACCCGCAGCCCGTCGGTGAGCCGCCGCATCCCCGGGGAGAGCGCCTCGTAGGCCGCGTACATGCTGGCGAACAGGGTGTCCCCGCCGACGGGCGGGACCTCGACCGCATACAGGACGGCACCGGCAGGGGGACGGTCCCGGTAGGTCGAGTCGATGTGCCATCCCTCCCCCACGTTCAGCGTGTCGGTCGCCTCCTTGACCAGCGGCATGACCTCCGGGCACCCCTCGAGCCCGGCGTAGGTCTCGACGCGCTCGAGGTCGCCGAAGGCACGACCGACCGAGACCAGCCGCTCCGGTGAGAGGCGTTGGCCCCTGAAGATCAGGACCTGGTGCTCGTGCCAGGCGGCGCTCAGCAACCGGACCGTGGGCTCGTCGACGTCCTCGGCCCAGTCGACCCCGCTGACCTCCGCCCCGAGCACGCCCCCCAGCGGCGTCACCTCCGCACGTCCCGCCATCACCGCTCCTCCACGCCGAGGTCTATTACTTAGTTAGACTAGTTAACGCGCGTGATCGCCCGGGTGTCAAGCGTCCGCCGGTCGCCACTCAGGCCTCCCCGCCCTGGTCCCGGGCACCGCTCTCCGCCGCCGGAGCCAGCGCCGCCTCGCCCAGGAACGCACGCAGGACGGAGGCGTGGTTGCGTGCGTCGGCCGCGTCCCCGGAGTAGACGACCGAACCGCGGGCGACGGCGACCACCTGGTCGGCGATGTCGAGGCCCGCGTCGGCGTTCTGCTCGACCATCAGCACGCCGAGTCCCGTCGCGGCGAGCTCCGCGACCTTGCCCAGGACCACGTCGGTCATCACCGGTGCCAGACCCATCGACGGCTCGTCGAGCAGCAGGACGGTCGGTTCCGACATCAGGGCGCGACCGAAGGCCAGCATCTGCTGCTCGCCGCCGCTGAGCAGCCCGGCGGCGACGTCGCGGCGATCGTGGAGCACCGGGAACATCTCGTGGACGCGGGCGAGCACCTCACGGAGCCGCGCTCCCTGACGGAGGTAGCCGCCCAGGCGGAGGTTCTCGGCCACGGTCATCGGCCCGAAGATGCGCCGACCCTCGGGGACGAGGGCGAGGCCGTGACGGACCACGACGTGCGGGGGCAGGCCCGTGAGGTCCTCCTCACCGAGGCGGACGGTGCCCGCCGCCGGTTTCAGCAGTCCCGCAACGGCATTCATCATCGTGGTCTTGCCGGCACCGTTCGCACCCAGCACCAGGGTGATCTCCCCGGGCCGGGCGCGGAGGCTGATGTCGCGGACGGCCTCCACCCTGCCGTAGCTGCAGGCCAACGAACTGATGTCAAGCATCGTGCCGCCATCTCCTGCCGAGGTAGGCCTCCTGCACACGGGGGTCCCGGATGACGTCCTCGGGGCGTCCCTCGGTCACGAGCGTGCCCGCGGTCATCGCGAAGACGTGGTCGGTGGTGTCGACGACCATCTGGACGTCGTGCTCGACGAGGAGCTGCGAGATGCCCGCAGAGCAGAGGCGGTGCATGAGGTCGGCAATCTCGTGGCGTTCGATCTGGTTCATGCCGGCGGTGGGTTCGTCGAGCAGGAGGAAGCGTGGCCGCGCGGCGATCGCCCGGGCGATCTCCACCCGTCGCTGCGCCCCGTAGGACAGCTCGGCCGGCAGGCGGCGTCGCAGGGAGTCCAGCCCGGTCACCGTGATCGCCCTGTCGACGGCGGCCGCGAGCTCCTCCCGGGTGGGGTGGAGCCCCGGGACGCGCCGGGCGAATTGTCCGGGACGCCGCAGGTCGGCGCCCAGCTCGACGTTCTCGTACACCGTCAGGTTCGGGATGAGCCGCACCGTCTGGAAGGTGCGTGACACGCCGAGCGCCACAAGCCGGTGGGCGCGCGCGCCGGAATAGGGCACCGCATCGAGCAGCAGCTCACCCGCGGTCAGCGGGACGAGCCGGGTGATCGCACCGATCAGGGTGGACTTGCCCGACCCGTTGGGGCCGATCACACCGTAGATCTTGCCCTCGGCCATGCTCATCGAGACCCGGTCGACGGCCTTGACCCCGCCGTAGTGGACGGAGACCCCGCGCAGCTCGAGGACCGGCGGGGCCGTCGCGGTCGCCTCGGGAGTGGTGGTCATCGGAATGCCTCCGCAGCCCTGTCCGCCTCGGTGGCCTCGGTGGCCGGCACGTCGGGACCGCCGTCCGCCGCGCTGGCTCCGTCCGCGTCGGGCGGACGTCTCCGGCTCCGGCGCACGGCGTCGAGCACCACCCCGTGGATGCCGCGCGGCAGGAAGATCGCCGCCAGCGTGACGATCACGCCGTAGACCAGGTCCTGCCACTCCCCGATCGCCGTCAGCAGCGTGGGCAGCCAGGTGAACAGGACCGCGCCGATCAGCGCTCCGGCCCACGACCGGGTCCCACCCACCACGATCATCGTCAACGCGAGCACGATCAGGGAGAACCCGACGTCCGGAGGGCTGATCGCACTCCGGGTGAGCACCGCCATCCCCCCGGCCAGCGCGCCGAGGGCGCCGCCGGCCGCGAAACCGGACAGCCGGTACCTCCGTACGTTCACCCCCAGGGAGGCGGCGAGCTCCGGGTCCTCACGGACCGCGTCCACCCGACGCCCCGTCCGTCCGCGTTCCGTCGCGGCCAGCACGACGACCACGACGACGAGCAGCACGATCATCTGGACGACGTCGAAGTCCGTGAGGACGCCGTACAGGCCGGTCGAGCCGCCCGTCAGGGGGTCGCCGTTCAGCGCGACCACGCCAACGATGAGGTCGAAGGCCACCGTCGCCATCGCGAGGTAGATGCCGCTCAGCCGGTACACGACGAGGCCCAGCAGCAGAACGACGAGCGTCGAACCCACGACCGAGACGGCGAGCGCGGGAAGGGCGGGCATGTCGGCCTTCAGCACGAGCAACGCCGTCGCATAGGCCGACAGCCCGAACGCCCCCGCGCCGGCCAGGGAGAAGACCCCCAGGCGGAGCGGGACCTGGATGGACAGCGCGAGCGCGAACCCCACGAACGTGGCCTGGATGAGAGTCAGGTTCGAGGCGAAGAAGTCGGTCACGTCCGACGTACCTCCTTCCGGCCGAAGAGGCCGACCGGACGCAGCACGAGCATCAGGAAGATGAGGCTGAAGGACACCGCGTCGACCCACGATCCGCTCGTGAACGTCAGGACGGAGACCTCTGCGGCCGCGAGGACGAGCGACCCGACGGCCGCACCGGCGATGCTGCCCACGCCGCCGAGGATGACGATGGCGAAGGCCTTGACCAGCAGGAGGTCGCCGCTGTCCGGTGTGAGCGCGGTGAGTGTGTAGGTGTAGACGACCCCGGCCAGGCCTGCGAGCCCGCCGGCCAGGGCCATCGCGAGCAGTGCCGAGCGGCGCCGGTCGATGCCCATCAGGCCGGCGACCGGCGCGTCCACCCCGAGCGAGCGCAGCGCCAGCCCGCCCCGTGAGCGGGCCAGCCACACCGCGATCGCGAGGCCTAGCAGCACCGCCAGGCCGATCCCGTAGAGGGCGATGTTGGTGGCGCGGAACGACCCCAGGACCACGGGGCTCACGACGAACGAGCCCTGGTCGAGGCCGAAGGGCAGGTTCTTGGTCTGGTGCTCCATGAACGCCAGCGGGATCGTGGAGAAGCCGAGCCCGCCGATGAGGATCCTCATCTCGGCCTGGTGGATGCTCGGCGACCGGCGCAGGATCGGCTCGAAGACGAGGACCTGGAGCAGGACCGTCAGAACGGCGCCGCACGCGGCACCGAGCAGCAGCACCACGAGGAACGGGAGCCGGGCCACCCCGAGGGTGAGGTGGGTCAGGTAGACGGCGAAGACGAACGTCACGCCGTGGGCGAAGTTGAGGATCCCCAGGCTCCCCCACACCAGGTTCAACCCGAGCGAGAACAGCAGGTAAATGGATCCCAGTGTCGCGATCTGCACGATGAACTGCACGGTTCTCCCCTCAGAGGTCGCGGGCCGGGCCCGGCTCAGACGTCCTTGCCGTTGTAGAGGAGCTTCTCCGCCGTGCCCGTCCATTCGACGACCACACCGGGGGCCTGCAGCGTGCCGTCGACCCAGCGGAGCTGATCCCCCAGAGCACCGGACATGGGTTCCTTCCCGGCGGCAACCATCGCGTCCTTGACCTTCGCCCGGTCGGTCGACCCGGCCGCCTTGATCGCACGCGCCACGAACCAGGCGGCGTCGTAGGCCTCCGCGGCATAGTTCGTGGGCTCCTTGCCGAACATCTGCCGGTACAGACCCGAGAACTTCTCGCTCCCCGGCGACGAGACCAGCGACGAGAAGTCCGTCGGCCACACCATCCCGGCACCGTTCGCACCGGCCGGAGTCAGGTTCCCCGCCCCCGCACCGGAGTTGCCGAGCACCGGCCCGGTATACCCTGCCTGCCGCAGCTGGGTCATCGCCGTCACGTTGGACGCACCCGTCTGGATCACCGCCACGCCGTCCGGCTTCGCTCCGAGGATCTGGGCGATCGGCGCCGAGAAGTCCTGCGTGGTCGGCGTCGTCCCGACCGAACCGACCACCGATATGCCTAGCTCTTTCGCGAGGTCGGGGAGGACCGTCGACCCGATCTTGATCAGGGTCGGCGAGGAGGTCGTGTAGATGATGCCGAGGGACTTCCAGCCCTGCTCGGCCACGAACTTCTTCATGATCGGGTAGAACGAGATCATCAAGGGTGTGGCCCGCCAGGTGTAGTCACCGACCACCACCCCGTCGCTGCCGGCCTGGGTGTAGATGATCGGCAGCCCAGCTTTCTGGGCGATCGGCGACATCGCCAGGGCGCTCGGGGTCGCGATGGATCCGAAGACGGCCGGGACGCTGCGGTCACTCACGGCCGCACTCAGCTTGTTGGCCGCGGTGACCGGTTCCCCCTTGTCGTCCTCGTAGGTCACCGACAGGGTCGAGTCGCCGAAGAACCGGGTGTCGTTGATCTCCTTCGTCGCGACCTTGTACCCCTCCTCGGCGCCCAGCCCGGCGAACGAGGTGGGGCCGGTCTCGGGGTTGACGGACACGATGCGGATGGTCTGCGGAAGCCCCCCGTCCGCGGAGGTCCCCCCGCCGCCCGATCCGCACGCGGCGAGGGTTAGGAGGGCCAGCGACCCCGCGGCGACCGCCCGCCAGGGCCGTCCGGGCCCGCCCGTCGTTCTCACGATCTTCATCCGCGGTCTCCTTTGACTCGGGAGTCTTGTTGTCGATGGTCAGAGGGTTCCGAGCCACGTCAGCGCGAGCTCGAGGATCTGGTCTGAGTTGGACTCGACCTGCATCATGTGGCCGTTGCCGACGATGCCGACATCGGCCAGGTACACGTGCTCGACCCGGAGGCCCCAGCTGCGCATGAGGGCGACGGTCTCGTCGTCGTAGCAGGCGTGGTAGGAGGCCGAGCCGGTGACGACCAGGATCGGGATGTCACGGAGGACGGACATCCCCTCCGCATCGAGGCCGACGGGGATGTCCGAGATCCCGTACCCGCGGGCGGGTTCTCCGGTGAAGAACTCACGGCCGGGCGGCCCGGAGGGCTCGATCGCGATGATCGCCCGGACCTGCTGCGGGGCCGCACCGGCCGCGACCCAACCCTGGGGCCCCGACTGCGAATGCGTGACCAGCACCGCCGGCCCGATCGTCGTGAGGAGTCCCGCCACGGCATCCCGGGCACGCTCCTGGCTCAGGGCATGGTCGGACAAGTAAGGCACCGTGCCGGCGAAGAACTGGTCGAAGACCGGATCACCCACCCGGCCGGTGCCCGGCCACTGCGTATGCCCTTCGGCACCGCTCCAGGCACGGTGAGCCGCACAGGCGGTGAAGAGCCGTTCGACGTCGCCGGCCGAGAGGCGGGTGAAGTCGTCCGCGTCCGCACTGATCGACCAGCCGGACCGACCACGATCGGGTTGGTCCACGACGACCACGTCGTACCCCCGGTCGACCGCTGACGGCGCCCAACCCGGACGGCCGTCGGCGGTCTGCATCCAGCAGTGTCCGGTGAGCGCACCGCCGTGCAGGAAGACCAGGGCCGAAGCCGACTCCCGCTCGGGGGCCAGGAGATGCTCGACGTACATCTGGCCGGTCATGAACTGCCCGTGACCGTTGTCCGTGATCGCCCCGGGGACGAAGTACCGGCTCGCCACACGGGCCTCACCCCGCCGCGTCACAGACACCCTGTCCACCCCCTTCGCGGGAACCGACCCCGGCTGGCCCCGCTCCCGGCCCCGCCGATGCCGACCCTGCGACGATCACGTCGTGATCGCCCTACTCATGATTCGCGGTTACCTAATCACAGTTCTGGTTTTGCGACAAGTATGCAGGTCAGAGCGATGTCGGAAGCGCGCATGAGAGCCGGACCAGGCCGACTGCCGTTGACTCGGACGAGCTAGCGCAGGGCGAGTCCAGCGCTCATGGCCGCCCAGGCCAGGTCACACAGGGCGTCGACCGAGAGCTCGGCCCGGGTGGAGTGGGTCCGGGAGAGGTCGTTGACGACGGTGATCCCGGCGTACACGCGCGCCATGGCCTCGCCCGCGGGCAGCGCGGGCACGCAGCGACGGAGCTGGCGACTCCAGATCTTCACGTATCGGTCGTGCTGCTCGGCCACCGGACGCCGGTCGCCGTCCGGACGCCGGGCGCCCTCGCTGAGGAGCGCCTCGACGACATGGGGCTCGGTAGTGACCAGGCGGGCATAGGAGTGCAGGAGGCCCCGCATCGCCGTCACCGAGTCCGCAGCCCCATCCAGCACCCCGCGCGCGTCCGCGTTCAAGCGGAGGCCGGCCCGGTTGAGCACGGCCGCAAGGACCGTGGACTTCGAGTCGTACCGGTGATAAAGGCTCGGCCCGGCCATGCCGACGGCTTCACCCAGATCGGCCATGGTGACCTGGTGGTACCCCTTCGCCCCGTAAAGCCGCATCGCAGCATCGAGGATCGCGAGGTCCGTGTCGTCGAGGTCCTCGTCGGCCAGCGGGGGGGCCACCGACGCGATCGGCTGCGCCGACCACGATCCGTGCGGCGGACCCTCGACGAGATGCGCGCCCACAGCACGAATCAGCTGTGGCAGCAGCCGGAGCAGGCGCTCCCGCGACACCGTCGTGGAGTGGTAGGAGAGGCTGGTCAGGATCGAGATCGTCGACCACGCCCGCGCGATCGGCGGTGGTCCGTCTCCCGGCCCGTCGAGGAGCTCGGAGATCCCGCGGGCGATCGCGCGAAGCCTCAGCGCCAACGCGTCGTAGTCGTCGACCGCCATGGCACGTGCCTCGCGCTGCCACAGAACGCCTAGGTCTCGGTGGGCGACCGCAATGGGGGTGAGTCGATCCGCGACGTCGTCCCAGCCCTGACAGTCCTGCAGCGCGTCCTCGTAGTCAGTGAACCGCCGGTCGAGGACGGCCGCGAGCAGCTTCTCCTTGCCCGGCAGGTAGCGGTACAGGGCGCTGGGGGCGACCCCGACCTCTGCCGTCACATCAGCGACCGATGTCGACGCGAACCCACGTGAGTACATCAACCGGGCGCCCGCCTCGATGATCTCCGCGAGACGCCGGGACTTCTGACGAGCACGCCGTATCGGAGTCGCGGCCACGACGCTCCCGTCCCCTGTCATGGGGTCATCATGCCTGGACACAACAACCAACCGATTCTCCGCGTCGACCCTCCGGCGCTACCGGAGTCGACTGGCGATGAGCGCACCGGGGCCCTGTCTGAGCCTCGCCGGGGAGACCACACGGTCCGGTCCGCGATGATCCCGCTGGTCGCCCACCTGCCGTGCTCACGCGCACCGAGTGTCCGGGAGATGTCCGCGTACCCCCGTCGTGGTTGTACCAGAACGTGACGACGCAGTCACGCCACTGCGGAGCTGCCTCCTCGGTGGGACGCCGACAGGTCGGCGATGGGCATGTCCCTCGATGCGGTCCACGACCAGGGCGCGGCTCACGTTGGATGGGACCAGTTCCGTCGACGACCCTGGGCCGCGGCGATAGGGCTAGGCGTCCCAGACGACCCGCTTGTCCATCAGCCACGGAGTACGGGCGTCCTGCAGATCGGCGTAGTCCCTGAGGTGATCGGCCACGAGCTGCTCGGTGAGCGGGCCGTCCCCCGCGAAGATCGCGTCCGCGATGTCCTGGTGCTGGTCGGCGATCCCCCCGGCCGCGTCCGCAGGGAAGAAGTTCTCCGCCTGGAGGTGCCCGGCGTAGACCATGCGCAGCGCCTTGCCCAGGATGTCGAGGACCGGATTACCCGAGGCACTGCTCATCGTGTCGTGGAAGTCCTGCGCCGACCCCATGGTGTTCCGACGCTCAGCAGGATGCTCCACGAGCTCACGGAGCCGCGCGAGCTGGTCCGCGTCCTGCCTCTCCGCTGCCAGCCTGGCCATCACCGGTTCGATCACGATCCGTGCTTCCACCACGTCCCGGTACGTGGCGTTGGTCAGTCGGAAGAACAGCGTGAGAGTTCGCGCAAGGTCACCGGCCACCAGCTCGCGCACCACAGGGCCTCCGCGCTGGCCGGGCCGGAGATCGATGACGCCATGCGTTTCCAGGAGCCGCAGACCTTCGCGGACGGACGCCCTTGACACGCGGAACCGCTCGACCATCGCCGCCTCGACAGCGAGACGGGCGCCCGCCTCGTGCCCCTGCGACACGATGTCCTCGACGATCGCGGCGGCAACCATCGTCGACACCTTGCGAGTACGGGGCGATGCCGAGGCTGGGGTGCGGTCGGGAAGCACGTCGAGCGAGGGGTCGGCGCCGACCGCAGCCGTGCCGTCCGAGTCGTCCATCAGTGAGAGTCTAACCCTCGCCAAGACCGTTGAGCGAGTGACTGGCCGAGGACCAGCGCACCCTTGCCTGCATGCGGGTCGAGGTCGACGACTTGCTGCACAGAGCATGCCCCACCCGCTTCGCGCGGCTCCAACGATGATGATAGTACCGGCCCCATCATGGCTCATGGATGGTCACAGAATGCCCTGGAACTGGAAGGATAGGTCTTGACACGTGCCTTCGAGGCTGAATAGCGTCCTGAACCCTGATACTGATTGAGGGGCCGGCCGTCGGTCGGCTGACATCCTGGAGCTGGAGATGATGTGCTAGACGGTCAGGTTGGGATCATCACGGGCGGCGCCTCGGGAATCGGGAGAGCATCGGCGAAGGCGTTCGTGGCCGCGGGCGCGTTCGTCGTCCTCGCGGACGTCGACGAACCGGGTGGGCGCGAAGTCGTGGATCAGATCGGACACGATCGCGCGGTCTTCCTTCGGTGCGATGTGACTCGGGCGAGCGATGTCGCCGCCGTAGTCCGCGCGGCGGTGGACGGTCACGGACGGTTGGACTTCCTGCACAACAACGCGGGGATCACCACCGATGACCTGTGGCTCGACACCACCTCCGACGACACCTGGGACCGCGTGATGTCGATCAACGTGATGGGCCCGTGGCTCCTTCTGCGCGAAGCCCTAGGACCGATGCGAACCGGGGGTGGCGGCGCCGTCGTCAACACGACCTCGGTCGGTGCCGCATCGGTCGTGCCGGGGCGGGGCGCGTATTGCGTGTCCAAGGCAGCACTGGCCATGCTGACCCGTGTCGCGGCCTATGAGAACGGCAGTCACAACGTGCGGGTCAACGCGATCGCCCCCGGCACCGTCGACACCCCGATGACCGCCACCCTCCCGCACGGTGCAAGCACCTCGTCCGGACCTCCACCGACCGGTCGCCGGGGCCGCCCCAGCGAGGTGGCAGCGGCTGCGGTGTGGCTCTGCTCGGACGAGGCGTCCTACGTGAACGGTGCGACGATCACCGTAGACGGTGGTTGGACCACCGCAATCGCGGCTCGAGCCGCAGCGGCGGCATCGTGAGCGTGCGCGACATCCAGGGGGTCGGTGTGGGCGGAGAATTCGAGGGCGTCGGAACGTTCAAGGGCATCGTGCGGGGCCCTGTGAATGCGGAGAAGATCGCACACGTGCCCGGCACTCCATGGATCATCACGAGCGGTGAGCCGAGCCGGAGTGTGCCCTATGGGCGGCTCTATGCCGTGGACACCCGTGACAACAGCGCACAGGAGGTGTACCCGTATCGCTCTTCGACTCGTCACGACCCCGAGACGTTCGGAGCGACCCCTGATGTACTTGACCCTCTGGTTTTCGCACCCCACGGGCTCGATGTCTCGGCGCTCGAGGACGGTAGTCATCGGCTGTACGTCGTGAATCACGGCGGCCGCCAGTCCGTCGAAGTCTTCGACGTGGATCTCTCCGAGAGGAGTCCGTCCCTGGCATGGCGGGGCGGAGTGATCCTCCCGCGCGGCACGTGGCCCAATGACATTGCGGCACTCACAGACGGTGGCTTTCTGGTGAGCAGCACCGTTGATCCGGATGTCGACGGCGTTGAAGGCGGGATGGCGCGGATGTTCGACGGAATCGAGAGTGTCGGCGCGGTCGAGTGGCACAGCGAAGGCGGGTGCGCTGCAGTGCCCGGCAGCACCATGGCCGGGGCCAACGGGATTCTCGTGTCTGAGGACGCAGAGCGGATCTTCATCGGTGGGTGGCGGGACGGGAATCTCGTACGGCTCACTCGGACCCACGGATCTACGACTGTCGACTCCATAAAGCTTGGGATCCTCGTCGACAATCTGACCTGGTCACCTGACGGATCAATCCTGGCGGCGGGAGCGTTCGGCACCACACCGTCCAAGATTTACGACGCGTTCAGGGCGGGAGACACCTGCTTCTTCCCGTGCAAGGTCCTGAGAATCGACGCCGAGACGCTAGAGATCTCGACCGTTCTGGCTTTCGACGGCTCTACCTATGGACTCTCCACCACAGGACTCGTGGTCGGTCATGAGATATGGGTCTCGTCCGGGCGTGCAGCCGGGATCGCGCGATTCGAAGCCGAGTAGCAGCACCTCTTACGACCTCTGCCGATGCCGATCGAAACTACTTACTCTTCCTGCTCGAGGCAGAGGTGATTGCCATCGAGAAAACCCGAGTCAAAGGAGACTATAGATGAAGATCGTGAACATGAGTAGGACGCCCGGTAAGGCATGGCCGTCATTGACCGCCACGAGCTTGCTCGCCCTACTGGTACTCACGGCTTGCGGATCGGGCAGCGGAGCCGACCCGGTGGATGGCGGGCTTCCGCAGACGATCCGCATCGTGTCCATCAATCCCGAGACAGGCCCGTTCACCTATGCCGGGTTGGGTGCCGAGGAGGGGTACAAGGTCGCGACGAAGGAGATCAACGACACCCGGTTCTTCGGCGACTCGACCCTGTCGGTGACCTACGAGGACGACAAGGGAGAACCGGTCACCGCGGCCAACAAGCTCAGCACCGCGGTCAGCGACCGCTCCATCCCGGCAGTGTTCGGATCTGTGGCTTCGCCAAGCGCGCTGGCGATGTCGCCGATCGCCCAGAAAGCTGGGCTGCCGATCATCTACACCCAGGCCGGCAGCGACGGGGTGGTGGTCGGTGACTACACCTGGCGGGCCACACCCTTGATGATCTCCTTCTATCCGATCATGAAGAAGTTCGTGGCCGAGCAGGGCTGGAAGTCCCTCGGCATCATCTACACGACCTCGTCCCCGACCCTCGCCAAGATCGGGTCGACGGTCCTCCCCGACCTCGCCAAGGAGCTCGGCATCAACGTCGTGGCGTCGGTCGGCACGACGCCGACCACGCAGGACTTCTCGGCGCCGATCGCGCAGATCCTCGGAGCGAAGCCGGACGGTGTGGCACTGATCCAGAGCGGTGCGTCCAACGTGACGGCGATGACCCAGCTCCGGCAGGCCGGCTACACCGGGCCGGTGCTCGGCAACTCCGCTGCTGGGGCCGGAAACCTCACGCCGGCTGGCCCCGACGGGGCCGGGATGGTGTGGCCGACGGACTTCTCGTCGCTGGTCTCGTCGCCGGGGAGCGAGAAGTTCTCGGGTCTGTACCGGCAGATGTTCGGCAAGGAGCCCACGAACTATGCCGCGGAGGCCTACGACGCCGCCTGGTTCGTGGCGCGTGCGATCAAGGCGGCCGGGTCGACCGACCGGGCGAAGGTCAAGGACGCGATGGTTGCCGCCGGGAAGGAACCCATGTCCGGTGCTCTGGGTGACCAGCTCCGCTGGGTCGACGGCACCCTGCAGGCCCCCGGTGTGGTCGTCGAATGGACGGGCACGGCGGAGAAGCTCCTCTACAACGGCAAGGACGTCTGAACCTGCGAGCCACGAGATCCGCGACGCGCGGAGGGGCAGACCATGCAGACGGCGATGCGGGCCATGGCGTCTCGCCCGGTCTCAGGGGGAGGCGCGCGTGCCATCGATCGGCTGGCGTAGGCGGGAGATACTCAGGGCAGTCAGCTCACTAATCCTCTCGGCGCACAGGAACTGATCACTGGATGGCGGAGCTGACGAAATGCGGCGTCCCCCGCCGAGTGCACTCAGAACCGATGGCCTGAACGGTCGAGAGCGGCCCAGGCGAGTTGCTCCCGCAGCCCAGCGGTCTCGGCTCGATCGAGGCTCTCCCACCGGCTCGGTCTCCGAACTTGCCGTACGGCAAGCGCTGTCGCGGGCCTGGCCATCATCTTGGGCAACACCCGGACGATGCGTTCGGCAGCGTCGAGCAGGTCGCGTTCGACTCGACAGGAGATGTGACGGCAATCCTCGACAACCCACAGCCGCTCGGGCCCGGACTTCTCCGCCCAGGTAAAGGGCCAGATGGTCGGCAGTGGTCGTGCAAAGGTTGCGCTCGCCGAGCTTGTGGCCGACATCGTTGACGACGACAACGATATGACAGTGCTGTGTGCCTCCCTTCCGAGGGCCACCATATGGCGATCTCTTCCCTGCCTTCCGAGGTCGGTGCGACAGGACCGGTCAGCGGGAATAGTTCAGGTGGGCGGTGCCACGCTCCTATCAAGCCACGCCGGTAGGTCCAGCTGGCTCGTCCGGTTCCACAAAAGGACCAGGCTACGAACGCCACAAGGTGGTGGAGCGAACCGGACGAGCCAAGATTACACTTGAACTGACCAAAGGTGTGCGGCCCAGCCCCTGGTGAGGAGGGTGGCGCGGACGACAATGACGGCGGTCGGCTCGACGCCGACAGGCTGCCTCTGCCGCGCGCCGACGGCGACCGCAAGGCCTTGCGGATCCTGCTCGGTGCCCGTCGCGAGCTGACGACCTACCGGAGGCGGATGATCATCCGGCTCCGCGCCTTGCTCCTCACCGGAGACGACTCGGACCGGACTCTCGCGCGCGGTCCGATGAGTCCGCCGCGGCTGACCACGCTCGCTCGTCGCCGCGGAATCCGGGGCGAGACCCGTGAGCAGGCGGTGCAGCGCGCTAAAGCACATCGCCTGGCACTAGCAATCCGCGACAGTGGAATCGAGCTCAAGGACAACAAGACGCAACTCCGCGAGCTCGTCGGTGAGCTGGCACCGGCGTTGATGGACAAGGTCGGCGTCGGGCCCGTCAGCGCGGCCCAGGCGATCGTGTCGTGTCGCACCGAGGCCGCTGCCGCGACGACGCCGCCTTCGCCGCCCTGGCCGGAGCGAGCCCGCTCCCGGCCGGCAGCGGTCGGATCGTCCGACATCGTGCTGACCCGATGGCGGATCTGTCCGCGCACCCACGCCTCCATCGCGAAACGCCGCGCCGAGGGCAAGGCCGACAACGAGATCCGACGACTGCTCAAGCGCTACATCGTCCGGGAGATCTATCGCTGTCTCCAGACGGAGATCGCCGCTTGACAACACATAGAAGCGTCTTCTGAAGACCCTTACAGCACAGCGGACGTTGATCATGCGATGACGACCATCGACAGCGAGGATGGTCGTGGCGCCACCGGCCGGGTCTGCCCCAGGTACCGATTGGCGCAGACGTCGTGGACAGGACGTCCGGGTCCGTGCTGAACCCGGTCGGCCCGGACGGCGAGCCCTCGGGCTCCCGTCCACCGCCTTCTCGGACTCGCGACCGTTGCGACACATCGCGCTGTAGCGAACGGTCACGCCTGGCTTTGAAGCACGTTCTGGATGGTTACGTCCAGAGACTCGAGGCGAACCGAGGAACTGGGACCGAGGACGGTGGCGAGGCGGGGGCCGAGCTCAGCACAGGCGGCGAGCAGCGGCCTCGCGAGGCGGCCCGGGTCGGGCAATCGGGAGGGGGCTCCCGCGATGGCGATCGACCCCAGGGCGTGGCCCGAGTCGGGGTCGAGCAGCGGTGCCGCAATGCCGTTGAGCTCCGGGTGGTTGGCGGACTGCGAGGTGGCGTACCCCTGACGGCGGATCTGCGCGAGATGGTCGGGCAGGTCGAGCCGCACGACGCGGCTCTCGCGGCCGAGGACGATGTCCACCTCCGGGGTCGGGAGGTAGGCGAGGATCGCCGTCCCCCCGCAGCCCGAGGTCAGTGGCGAGCGTTCGCCGATGGCTGCGATCCGGTGGGTGCTACCCGGGGGATCGGCGCGGAGCACGAGAACGCGGTGAGCCCCGCTGCGCAAGTGCAGGCTCGCGGTCTCGCCCGCGTCGATGGCGAGGCGGACGAGGACCGGCAGAGCCCGCTGGACGAGAGCCGGGCGCGGCCCGACGAGCGACGCCAGGGCGATGGCGCGGGCGCCCACCCGGTAGCCGCTACGCCCGATGTGGTCCACGTAGCCGTTGTCCTGTAGGTCGCGTAGGACCCGATAGGCCTTGGTCTTGGGCAGACCGGCGTGCTCGGCGATCGTCATCAGCGGTGCCGGCTGCTGGAGCCCTGCGAGGGTCTCGAGGATCCGCAGGGCGCGGATGTGTCCGCCCTCGGTCATGGCTCGGACCCCTTCGTGTTCGGTTGCACATTCTGCACCTTGCGTTGTCGAGAGTAGCGGACCTCACCCACCATCGTCCGTATCGGAGACGACGCGAGCAGCGGCGCTCCCTCCCCCAGGACGACAGCAGCGTGTGCATCGACGCATGCCCGAGCGGACGAGGACTGTCCAATGTCGACGAATCGCGGATTCGCGCTCATCGCGTTCCTACAGGCGCAGAACTGCTCGAACTACCCCGGCTCGTGGCGGGCCGCCGGCTCGAAGGAGGACTTCCTCACTGCCGAGTACTTCGCCCGGATCGCCCGCACGCTCGAGGACGGCCGGTTCGACATGGCCTTCTTCGACGACCGGCTCGCGATGCCGGACATCTACGGCGGCAGCCACGAGATCGCCGTCCGCCACGGCATCCGCACGGTGAAGCTGGACCCGACCGTCGTGCTGATGACGATGGCCGCCGCGACCCGGCATCTCGGCCTCGGCGCGACCTATTCGACGACGTACTACGAGCCGTACCACGTCGCCCGGCACTTCGCGACGCTGGACCTGATGACGGCCGGGCGGGTGGCCTGGAACATCGTCACCTCGCTCAACGACTCGGAGGCCGCGAACTTCGGCCGGGTCGGGCACCCCGAGCACGACGAGCGCTACGACCGGGCGGACGAGTTCGTCGACGTCGTGACCCGCATGTGGGGCACGTGGGACCGGGATGCGATCACGGTCGACAAGCGGACCGGGCAGTTCGCCGACCCCGACAAGGTGCACCGTCTCGACCATGACGGACGCTTCTTCTCCACCCACGGCACCTTCACCGTCCCGCGCTCGCCGCAGGGACAGCCGGTCCTGCTGCAGGCGGGTATGAGCGGTCGCGGCATGTCGTTCGCCGGCCGATGGGCCGACGTCATCTTCACGGCCTTCAAGACCGAGGAGGCCGGCGTCGCGAGCTATCAGGCTCTGCGCCGGGCCGTCGAGGACGCCGGTCGCGACCCCGACTCGGTCGCGATCACCCCCGCGATCTCGATCATCACCGCCGAGACCGCCGAGCTCGCCCGGGAGAAGCACCGCCTGCTGTCCGGGCTGGCCCGCACCGAGGACGGTCTCGCCCTGCTCTGCGAGGTGCTCAACACGGACTTCTCGAAGCGCCCGCTGGACGAGCCGTTCGGCGACGCCGAGCTCGCCGCGATGTCCTGGCAGAGCCTGCGCGACCGGGTCATCACGTTGTCCGGCAAAGAGAACCCGTCCGTGCGGGACTTCGTGAACAGCTCCGGACGTGGCACGCTGGCCGAGACCCCGACCATCGTCGGTACCCCCGATCAGGTCGCTGACACCCTCGAGAGATGGCAGGGCACCTGCTGCGACGGCATCGTCCTCACCGCGGCGAGCGTCCCCGGGACCTACGACGACTTCTCTCGGCTGGTCGTGCCCGAACTGCAGCGGCGCGGGCTGGTCCGCCGCGAGTACGAGGGCACCACCCTGCGGGACAACCTCGGCCTGAGCATTCCCGAGCCGGCCCGCAGCCTGCCCGTCACGGCATGAGTCCCACGCGGATCCTCACCCCGACCGGGATGCTCGGCTACGGCTACCCGGAGGCGGACTTCCGCGCCGTCGTCGAGTCGGGCGTCGACGCCATCGTGGTCGACTCCGGCTCGACCGATCCCGGCCCCTCGATGCTCGGCCTCGGCGACACCCTCGTCACCGAGGAGTCCTACACCCGCGACCTGCGCCCGATGCTGCGCGCCGTCCACGAGCACGCGATCCCGCTGCTGATCGGATCGGCCGGCGGCGCGGGGACCAACGCGCAGGTCGACGGCATGGTGAGCCTGATCGACCGGATCGCGGCGGAGGAGGGCATCTCGTTGCGGGTCGCGGCGGTATACGCCGACGTCCCCGCCGACGTGGTGCGGGACCGGCTCGACCGCGTGGAACCCGATCCCCGGGGTGAGAGACCGACTGTCGCGGACGTCGACTCGTGCACCGCCATCGTCGCGCAGATGGGGGCAGAACCGTTCACGGCGGTCCTTGACGGCCCCGACCCGGTCGACGTGATCGTGGCCGGACGGGCCTACGACCCGGCTCCGTACGCGGCGTTCCTGGAGCGCCGCGGGGTGGCGGAGGGGATCGCTTGGCACGTGGGCAAGATCCTGGAGTGCGGTGGTGCGTGCGCCGAGCCCAAGGGCGGTGGCGTGCTCGCCACCGTCCGGGGGGACTCGTTCGATCTCACGCCGATGGGCCCTGGCCAGCGGTGCACTCCGCTGTCGGTCGCCGCGCACACCTTGTACGAGAAGTCGCGGCCGGACCTGCTCCCTGGGCCCGCCGGACTGCTCGACCTGCGGGGGTGCACCTACACCGCGCTCGACGAGCGCACCGTCCGGGTGGCGGGCAGCGTCCACGTACCCTCCGCGCGGAGGACCGTGAAGCTCGAGGGCGCCGCGATCGTCGGGCACCGGTGTGTGTTCGTCGGCGGGGTGCGCGACCCGATCCTGATCGGCCAGCTCGACGAGTTCCTCGCCCGCGTCGAGGAGCACGCGGGTGTGCTGCACCCGGAGCTGGCGGCGGGCGAGGCGTCCGTGGTCTTCCACGTCTACGGCCGCGACGGAACAATGGGCGAGTGGGAACCACACCCGGTCCCCGGACACGAGGTCGGGATCCTCGGCGAGGTCCTGGCGGCGACACCGGCCCTGGCCAAGGCGATCTGCACGAGCGTGCGGGTCGGGGTGCTGCACCTGTCTTACCCGGGCCAGAAGGCCACGGCGGGCAACCTCGCCCTGCCGCTCACCCCGCTGGACAACCCCATCGGTCCGGCGTGCGTGTTCGCTCTATATCACGTCATGGACGCCGAAGGGCTCGACCTGTTTCCCGTTGTCCACCGGAAGGTCGGCGCATGAACACCCTGGCGGAGCTGGCGAGCGTCGTCCGCAGCAAGAACGCCGGGCCCTACGAGATCACGCTCGACGTGATGTTCTCGGACCGGGAGACCTATGCCCGGGTCCGGGACAGCGGCGTGCTGACCGAGGCACTGGTCGCCGAGCGGTACCGGGTGCCGGTCGACGACATCCGGGTCTGCATGTTCTTCGAGCCCGCGCTCGCCTTCAAGACCACGATCCTGCGCCGCGGCGCCCAGGGCGGTCCTGGCGAGCGCGACACGTTCGGCGCGCAACAGCACGGTCCCCTGCTCGACATCCGGATCCCCTGACCGACCTCCCCCACCCCCACCGGCTCGAAGGAGAGCACGATGGACGACACCATCGACCGCACCTCTGCGGACCACCAGTCCGCCGCCGGCCGCCTGGCCGCACGGCTCGAACGGCTCCCGAGAACCACCCGGTCCCACCGGACCTGGATGATCGTCCTCGGCGTCCTCTTCATCTGCGACCTGGTCGACACCAACGCCCTGGCCTATGCCGCACCGGCCATCCGGGCGGAGTGGAGCCTGTCGGTCGCCCAGGTCGGGCAGCTGACCTCCTACACCTTCCTCGGCATGTTCGCGGGTGCCATTCTCGGTGGCCGGCTCTCGGACCGCATCGGCCGCAAGAACACCGTCATCTGGTCCACGGTCCTCTACTCGGTCGCGTCGTTGCTCTGCGCCGTCGCACCGAACCTGGCCGTGCTCGGGATACTGCGGGTCGTCACCGGCATCGGTATCCAGGCCGTCACCGGCGTGCTGATCGTCTACGTCGCCGAGATGTACCCCGGCGTCAGCCGCGGGAAGTGCCAGGCCCTCATGCTGGGCATCGGCCTGCTCGGCGTCCCGCTGGTAGCCGGTGCGTCCCGGCTGATCGTGCCGCTCTCGGCCGACGCCTGGCGCTGGGTGTTCGTCTTCGGCGCCATCGGCATCGTGCCCGCCGTCGTGGCCAGGTTCATCCTGCCCGAGTCGGTCCGCTGGGCGGCCGTCAACGGCCGGGTCGACGAGGCCCGATCCACCGTGGAGCGGCTGGAGTCCCAGCTGCCGGGTCCGCTGCCCGAGGTCGTGGAGACCACCGCGATCCGCGAGCACAAGAAGGCAACGGACCTGTTCGCGCCCGGCATGCGAAAGCGCACGATCGTCGCGACCCTGACGCTGGTATTCGCCGTGCTGGGCTTCTACGGCTTCAACTCCTGGGTGCCCACCCTGCTCGTCGAGAAGGGCTACTCCACCGCCGAGGCGCTGACCATCACGACCATCTTCTCGATCGCCCCGTTCGCCGGCGCACTCCTGGGCGTCCTGCTCAGCGACCGGTTCCAACGGCGCACCACCATGCTGGTGCTCACCTCGGCCGTCGCGGCGCTGATGCTGGTCTTCGCGTTCACCGGCTCCTACTGGGCCCTGGTGATCAGCGGCTTCGGGGTCACGCTGCTGCTGCAGACCAACACCGCCGTGCTCTACGCCTACCTGCCCGAGGTCTTCCCGACCGCCCTGCGCGGGCTGGGCGCCGGGTTCGCCAACGGCCTCGGCCGCCTGGGCGGGTTCGGCAACGCCTTCCTCATCGCCGCGATCGCTGCCGGTCTCGGCTTCGGCGGCGTCTTCACGACCACCGCCGTGTTCATCCTGCTCGCCGGGCTGACCGTCGGGCTGTTCGGCGAACGCACCCGCGGCCGCCGCCTCGAGGAGATCGGAGAGAACGCCTCATGACCGACACCGCATCCACTCGCATGGCACGGTGGGCGACCGGGCTGAGCCTGACCGACATCCCGGCCCATGTCCTCGACGCCGCCCGCGACCACCTGCTGGACTCCCTGGGAACAGGGCTCGCCGCGGTGGGTTCGGACTTCGGCGACGCCGCGCACGCCGCGGGCATCCGCCTCGGTCAGGGCGCCGAGGCCCACGTCCTCGGCTACGGCACCGCCCTGCCCGCGGCGTCGGCGGCGCTGGTCAACGGCACCCTGATGCACGGGCTGGACTTCGACGACACCCACATCGGCGCGATCTACCACGCCACCAGCCCGGCGCTCGCGGCGGCGCTCGCCGTCGGCGAGGCCGAGAACGCCGACGGCGACGATCTGTTGCTCGCCTTCGTGATCGGCCTCGAGGTCGGCTGCCGGATCGCCGCCGCGGGGGCCGGCGAGTTCCACGGCCGCGGCTTCCACCCGACCGGTATCGCGGGCACCTTCGCCGCCGCCTGCGTCACGGCCCGCCTCCGCGGCCTCGACGCGGAGGTGCTCACCAGCGCGCTCGGGATCTGCGGCAGCCAGGCCGCCGGGATCCTGCAGATCCAGGGCTCCTGGCTCAAGCGGATGCACCCCGGCTGGGCGGCCCACTCCGGCATCGTCGCCGCGACGATGGCCGAGGCGGGCTTCCGCGGCCCGGCGGAGGTGTTCGAGGGCCCGCGCGGCCTGTACGCGAGCCACCTCGGCCACGTCCCGGACGACCTGGGGCTCGACGACCTGGGCGAGCGCTGGTACACCCCGGAGATCGCCCTCAAGCCCTACCCGTGCTGCCACTTCATCCACGCCTTCGCCGACGCCGCGTTCGCGGTGCTCGACGAGCTCGGCGTGGACCGGATCCGCCCCGAGGACGTCGACCACGTCGTCTGCCCGGCCCCGGCGGAGGTGATCCCGCAGGTCTGCGAGCCGGTCGAGGTGCGGATCGCCCCGAAGTCGGTCTACGACGCATTGTTCAGCGTCCAGTTCGTGGCGGCGACGGCCCTGGTCAAGCGGCGCGTGGACCTCGGCACCTTCTACGACGAGCCGCTCGACGACCCTGCGGTGCTCGCCGTCGCCGCGACGGTCACCTGTCCGCCCGACCCGAAGAGCGACTACCCGACGCACTTCCCGGGCGAGCTCGAGCTGCACCTGACCGACGGGCGCGTCGTCGCTCACCGTGTCCCGGCCAGCCACGGCACCCAGGAGTGGCCACTGACGTCCGAGGAGGTCCGGCGGAAGTTCCTCGGCAACGCCACCCGCACCGTGCCACAGGCGCAGGCGGACGCCGTGGCCGACGCCGTCGCGAAACTGGAGTCCGCGGGGGCGGTCCGGGCGATCATCGGGCAGACGCGGCGGGTCGAGAACACACAGGCATGATCGGACGCCCGCGGGATGGACACGCCCCGCGGGCGTCCTCGGGACCGTTCCACCGGAGTCACGATGACGAACCTGGCCGCACATCTCCTCGCCACCGCCCGCGCCTGGCCCGGGCAGGCGGCGATCAAGCTGGACGACCATGTCCTGACCTATGCGCAGCTGCACGCCGCGGCGGCCGCCGTGGCCGGCGACCTGCGCTCGCGCGGTGTGGAGCCGGGCGACCGGGTCGGGCTGGTGCTGCCGAACGTGCCCGCCTACCCGGTCCTGTTCTACGGCGCGCTGCTCGCCGGGGCGGTCGTCGTCCCGATGAACCCCCTGCTCAAGTCCCGCGAGGTCGAGTACTACATCGGCGACTCGGAGATGACGCTGATCTACGGCTGGGACGGCTCCGGGGACGTCGTGCCCGAGGCCGCCCGCGCCCGGGGCATCACCGGCGTCGTCGTGTCGGCGGTCGGACCCGCCGAGCTCTCGGGGACGCCGATCACCGAGCCGGTCGACCGGGACGACGAGGACACGGCCGTGATCCTCTACACCTCGGGCACCACGGGGCAGCCCAAGGGCGCCGAGCTGACGCACCACAACCTGCGCTCCAACGCCGCGCTCACCCGCGAGACGCTGATCGAGATCGGCCCCGACGACGTCATCATGGGGTGCCTGCCGCTCTTCCACGTCTTCGGTCTGACCTGCGGGCTCAACGCCGCGGTCGCCGCCGGCTCCTGCCTGACGCTGATCCCGCGGTTCGACCCGGCCAAGGCGCTCGCGGTCGTCGGCCGGGACAAGGTCACGGTGTTCGAGGGCGTGCCCACGATGTACGCGGCGATGCTGCACTCCGCGGACGCCGA
>NZ_BAAAQK010000010.1:0-266 GCF_039531635.1 Pseudonocardia ailaonensis
CGGGCTACGTCAAGACGCAGGCCCCCACCACCTACACCGATGTCCCGGGCGTGTTCGCCTGTGGCGACCTCGTGGACCACACCTACCGGCAGGCCATCACCGCGGCCGGTTCGGGATGTTCCGCCGCGATCGACGCCGAACGCTGGCTGGCCGAGCAGCCTGTCACCCCGGAGCTGGCCGGCGGCGGCTACGGAACCGACGCCGCGAACGTCGCGGCCTCCGTGCACTGATCCCCACCCACCTCACCAAGGAGTACGCGATGGGCA
>NZ_BAAAQK010000010.1:341-655 GCF_039531635.1 Pseudonocardia ailaonensis
CACGGAGAGGAACAGGACACGGAGAAAAGCGCAGGACCTCGGTTCACCGAACCGAGGTCCTGCGCTTTCGTGCTCTCCCGCGCCGGCCCTGTCCGTCGGACCCGGGGAAGGCACCGCGGGTGTGTCACCCGGCGGCGCCCTCCGGGGTCCGGCCGATCCTGCTCAGAGGCCGAGCTGGGTGGGCTGGTCGGCGGCGTCGAACGTGCCGCCCTCGGATCCCTGCATGTCGGCCGGCAGTACGGCGTCGAGTTCGTGCAGGCGGGGGAGGACCTCCGAGGCGAACAGTCGCATGGATCGCTCGGCCTGCTCGGCGG
>NZ_BAAAQK010000011.1:0-67224 GCF_039531635.1 Pseudonocardia ailaonensis
CACCCACCACCGTCGATCACCAGCCCACCAACAACGGACCGGCTACGCCAGCCTCACAGTCAGCGGGCGGCGTTCTTCACGAAGCCGGTCTCCGTGTCGCGGAGGGACTCGTCGCCGCCCTGCCAACCGCCGCGGACGTGCCGGCGGACCGTGCTGTCGTCCGTGGCGCGGGCGGCGGAGTGCCAGAGGTAGGCGTCGTGCAGGATCACGTCCCCGCGCTCGGCGTAGACACCGAACTCGCCGGGGATCTTCTCGAAGCCCAGCGGCATCGGGAAGGGCGGCGGGGTGTCGGTGTAGCCGTTGGCGGCGACCGCGCCCTCGGGGACCACTGCGCCGTTGACGTTCTCGTAGGGCGTCGGGGTGGCCCAGAGGTGGCTGCCGGGGACGACGCGCAGGAAACCGTTGGCGGGGCTGGTGGCGTCGAGGTGGATCGTGAACGCGGTCCCGGGCCAGATGTCCAGGTGCGGGATCGCCTGCCAGTCTGCGTGCCAGCCGATCCGGCTGTAGCCGGACTCCCGGCCCGGGCGGGCGTCCTGGTAGACGACGCCGTTGCGGCTCGGCCAGAAGCCCTCGCCGAGCAGCTCCGCGACCAGCTCCCGCAGCGGGGCGAGGGCGGCGCCGACGGTGGGGGCGATCTCCTCCACGTGCTCGACGTAGTTCACGAAGCGCGCGGCCTTGCCGGCGTCGTCGAGGTACTTGGTGGAGCCGTGCCGCTCCGGGACGGAGCCGGCGAGGACGCCCTGTTGTGCCGCACCGCATTCCTCTTCCAGCGCGGCCAGCAGGTCCGACCGGAGGAGGTCGCGGAGCAGGACGAAGCCCCAGCGGCGGTAGAAGGCGGCCGCCGCCTCGCGCTCGCCGGCGCGGTACACGCCGATCTCGTGGAGGGCGCCGAGGTCGAGCATCGGGAACTCCTGTTCGCCGGGTCGCCGGACCCGCGGTCCGGGCGCGGACGGGCCGGACCCTGACACCGGGTCCTCCGTGGGATCTCCGCAGCATGACCCGGCTGCGTCGGCGGCCGGTTACGGCGGCGTGACGGCTCGGCGCGAGGTTGCCCGGGCCGCCCGGAGCTCAGCGTGGCGACCGCCGGCGGCGACCAGCTCCGCGTGGGTCCGCGATCCGGTCCGTGTCGAGCACCACGATCCGGTCGGCCGCGGCGGCCCGGGTCAGCCGGCGGGCGACCAGGTGGCCGCACGGCCGCCCGACCCGTGTCCGGTTCTCCCGGATCGTCCCGCGCCGCAGCGCGGCCCCCGGTGATCACAGCGGCAGGGTGGATCGGAGGCCCGCCGTGTGCGTCCAGCGGCCGCCCAGCATGGTCGCCGCGACGGGCAGCCCGCGCAACGCCGCGGGATCGAGGTCGGCCGGGTCGGCGTCGAGGACCACCAGGTCGGCGCGCCGCCCCGGCCGGAGCGGGCCGTCGGGTCCGAAGGTCCCGGCGAGGGCGACCTCCCGTGGCAGGTGCTGCTCGGGATGCCACGGCGCGCGGTCGTCGCCGCTGCGGTGCACGGCCGCGGCGATCCCGCGCCACGGGTCGAGCGGGGAGACCGGCGCGTCCGAGCCGAGGACGAGCTCGACGCCGGCGTCGAGCAGGGCACGGTAGGGGAAGGCGCGGTCGGTGCGGCCGGCCCAGTAGCGGTCGGCGACGTCCCGGTCGTCGAGGGCGTGCTCGGGCTGGATGCTGGCGACGATGCCGAGCTCGGCGAAGCGGGCCGCGTCGCCCGGGGCCAGGAGCTGGGCGTGCTCGATCCGGCCGCGGATCCCGGTGGCGGCGAACGCGTCGAGGACCAGGGTGTTGGCCGCGTCCCCGATGGCGTGGACGGCGGCCTCGATGCCGGCCGCACGGGCGGTCTCCAGCAGCGGCCGCAGCTCCTCCGGCGGCACCAGCAACATCCCGTACGGGTGCTCGTGCAGGCCGGGGTAGGGGTCGGTGCAGAAGGCGGTGCGGGTGTTCAGCGACCCGTCCGTGACGATCTTGAGCGGGCCCATGGTGAGCAGGCCGCCGGTGCCGGGAACCGCCGCGCCGGTGGGCAGCCCGCGCGCGACCGCCTCGGCCAGGCTCCCCGGCCACACCGAGGAGACGACCCGCAGCACGTCCGTGCCGCCGCGGATCCGCCGCGCCCAGCCGTCGAGCGGGAAGGGTGCCTCGAAGTCGACGATCCCGACCACCCCGCGGGCCGCGGCCGCGCGGGCCGCCGCGTCCGCCAGGGCGTCGCCCTCGGCCTCCGGGACCCGCCGGACGTCCTCCATGATCGGGTGCCAGTCCGCCTCCCGGATGATCCCGGTCGGATGCTCCGCGTGACCGTAGCGGCGGGCCGCGGCGGAGTTCAGCCAGCAGCAGTGCAGGTCCGCCGCCACGAGGACGATCTCGGTGCCGGGGGACACGACGTCGAGCAGGGCCCGATCCGGGCGGTCGGGCCACAGGCCGTCCCGGAAACCGAAACCGATCAGCCTCGGCGAGGGCGTCTCGCGCAGCCGCTCCGCCACCAGGGCCACCGCCTCGGCCGCCGACCGGGCGGGTGCGAGGTCGAGGCGGCTGCGCGCGAGCGCCCACTGGTCGAAGTGGACATGGTTGTCCCACAGCCCCGGCAGGACCGGGCGGCCTCCGAGATCGACGCCCGGGCCGGCCTCGTGCGGCGTCAGGCCCGCGATCCGGCCGTCCTCGACGACGACGTCGGTCCGGTGCCCGTCGATCCGTGCGTCCCGCAGGACGGCCCGCGCCTGCCCTGACTCACCACCACTCACCCGTTCGGCCGTATCCATGGTCTCGCTCCGTGACCCTTCCCACGTGATCGTGCCTCGTTCGGCAGAAGTAATGGTGGCTTTTGCTTAGCTTAGGCTTACATGACCGCACTCGGCGGTCGCCCGTCCCGACTGGAAGGTGCGCCGGTGCCCCCGACCGCTTCTGCAGGCTCGACTGATCCCGGCCCTGTCCTGGATATCCTCGGTGTCGGATTCGGCCCGGGCAATCTGGGGCTCGCCATCGCGGCCGGTGAGCATCCGGAGCCGGTGCGGGCGCGGTTCCTCGAGCGGCAGGCGTGCTTCGGCTGGCACCGCGGGATGCTGATCCCGGACGCGCGGATGCAGGTCTCCTTCGTCAAGGACCTGGCCACGGTGCGCAACCCCACCAGCAGCTTCGGCTTCCTCAACTACCTGGGCGAACGCGGCCGGCTGATCGACTTCCTGAACCGCCAGACGTTCTTCCCGACCCGGCTGGAGTACCACGACTACCTGAGCTGGGCGGCCGGGCGGCTCGACGGCCTGGTCGACTACGGCACCGAGGTCGCCGAGATCCGGCCCGCCGAGGCGAACGGCGACGGCCCGCTGCTGGAGGTCCTGGCCCGCCGCGACGGACGTGAGGTCCGGTACCGGACGCGCGCGGTCGTCGTCGCCACGGGGCTGACGCCGCACCTGCCGCCGGGGGTCGTCCTCGGCGACCGGATCTGGCACAACCGCGAGCTGGTGCCCAACGTCGCGCGCCTCGACGGCGAGGGCGGTGGCCGGCGGTTCGTGGTCGTCGGGGCCGGGCAGAGCGCCGCCGAGTCCGTCGAGTACCTGCACCGGACGTTCACCGACGCCGAGGTCCACGCGGTGTTCCAGCGGTGGGGTTACAGCCCGGCGGACGACAGCGCCTTCGCCAACCGGGTGTTCGACCCGGACGCCGCGCACGCCTTCCACCGCAGCCCGCCCGAGGTCCGCACGCGGATCGTGGAGCGGCACCGCAACACGAACTACTCGGTGGTCGACCCGGACCTGATCGACGCGCTGTACGAGAAGCACTACGCCGAGCGCGTCTCGGGGGCCGAGCGGCTGCGGTTCCACCCGATGAGCGAGGTCGCGGACGTCGCCGACACCGGTGGCGGGCTTGCGGTGACCGTCGCCTCCGGTGTGGAGGGCACCCGTACGGTGCTCGACGCGGACGTGATCGTCTACGCCACCGGCTACCGCTCCGGCGACCCCACCCGGTTCCTGCGCGGCATCACCCCGGCCCGCGACGACCAGGGCAGGGTGCGGCTCGGCGCGGACTACCGGATGGACGTCGAGGGCACGGCGGCGGCGATCTACGTGCAGGGCGCGACCGAGCACACCCACGGCTTGGCGTCGACGCTGCTGTCCAACATCGCGACCCGCAGCGGGGAGATCCTGGACTCGGTCCTGGACCACCGGGCGTCGGTCGTGACCTCGGGGGTGCTCTCGGCCCGCTGATCCCGTGAGTGGCCGCCGGGGGACGGACGCCGGCGGAGCCGGCGGGGTGGGTGAGCAGAGTCGCGAGAGCGACTATCGGCACTCACGAGGAGTCGATCAGGGGCGGCGCGGGGCGAAGGCGTCAAGCAGCTCCTGCGACCACTCCAGGCCCGGCTGGCGGGCCACCCGCATCGCCCCCGACACCAGCGCGGGATGCACGCCGGCGCCGGTGAGCGCCGCCCGCAGGTGCATCGGGGGCAGCTTGTCGAGCCAGCGGGCGGCGGCGGTCTCCACCGCCGCGTCCGTCAGCTCGCCGTTGGCGCGCAGCCGCGCGAACCCGCCGTCCGGGAAGATGTCGACCCGCAGATGGGTGACGGTCGGGGCGCCGGCCCCGATGCGGAAGCGGTGCGGGGTGTCCGGGCGGACGGGGCGCCGCGGCACCAGGGGCGTCCACAACCGGGCGGCGAGCCCCGCCGGGTCGGGGTTCGGGGTGTCGATCCGCGCGCCGGAGATCTGGACCTCGCCCGGCGCGTTGCCCACGAAGTGGCTGGTGTCGAACTCGATGTCGCGCAGCCGGCTCGGCCCGGCCAGCTTCGTGATCACCCAGTCGTTGCCGTCGTCGCGCCGCCGCGCGGTCTCCCAGCCCTCGCCCATGCTCCGCGCCGGGCCGGGGAGCAGCAGGTTCGAGGGCGCGGAGAAGAACATGTCCGAACAGGACACGACGAGCCCGCCGCGGTCCTGGGCGAGCAGGTCGATCGTGCCGTGGAGCAGGCGCGGGTCCACGACCGCCTCGCCGTGCACGCGGAACCGGGCCACCCCGCCGTCCGGGTGGATGGTGAGGCGCACGTGCGTCCAGCGGTGCCGGCTCGCGACCTCGTAGACGTTGGCGCGGTCGCCCTTCGCGGGCGAGCGGGGCACGATCGCCTCCCACTCGGCCGCCGCCAGCTCGGCCTCGCCGGGGTGGTCCTCCAGCGCCGTCGCCTCGACGGAGATCTCCGGCGGGTAGTTGCCGCGGAAGTACGAGGTGTCCACGACGACGCCGTGCACGATCCCCGGGATGCCCAGCCGGACGATCGCGTGGTCCGAGCCGGGCTCGCGGCGCCGGCGGGTCTCCCAGCCGTCGTAGACCTTGCCGCGGTAGCCGAACTCGGTGCGCGGCTGCACGGGGCCGGGCATGACGAGTGCGGCGCGGTCGGCGAAGAAGTCGTCGTTGGCGGCCACGACCGCCCCGCCGAGCCGGCGGGCGGCGAGGTCCGGGAGCTGGACGAAGTCCGCGTCGAGGTCCGGGCCGTCGAGGCGGGACTTGTCGGCGGCGCGCGCACGGGTGTCGGGGCGGGTCATCGTTCTCCTCGTCGGATCGCACTCTCGTGCGGGAGGCGGCTCGCCTGCAGGGTCGCGGCGGTCCAGCCGGGGTGGGCGGCCACCGCCTCGGCGAGGGCCCGTTGGGTGGTGACGGCGTCGGCTCCGACCGCGGTGGCCAGGCTCCCGCGCACCGCGAGCCGGCTCAGGGCCCAGAGCTGCCCGGTCGCGTCGGCGTCCTCGCCCCAGACGAGCACCTCGGTGCCCAGCACGCGGTTGCCGGCGAGGTGCGCGGGGGAGGCCTGGAGCAGGGGATCGCCGAGCTCCTGGGTCTGGTGCAGCAGAGGCGTCGATGAGCGAACGGCGCCGTCGCTCATACCTAGTGAGCGAGGGGCCCGTTCGCTCATCGGACTCGGAGCGGCGGGCGCACTGTCCCCGGATGAGCGAGCGGCCCCTTCGTTCACACCTAGTGAGCGAGAGTGCCGTTCGCTCCGCTGCTCGACGCGGGTGGTGCCGCGGTACTGGCCGCTCGGCTCGCCGTGGCGGCCCGCGACCAGGACCTCACGGGCGCGCAGGCGGGCGGTGGGGTGCAGGGTCGCGTGGAGCAGCGTCTCGTGGTCGGCGCGGGAGGTGATCACCGTGGGCTCGGGCAGGTACTGCAGGCTCGCGCCCTCGTCGAGCGTGAACCGCATGGTCAGCGTGCTGGGTCCGGCGAGGGCGACGGCCGCGGCCACACCCGTCAGGACCAGGTCGGCGCCGGGGCCGACGCGGACGTCGAGCTCGACGTCGTCTCCGGTCAGGGGGGTGCTGGCGGAGCCGACGAGATGGACGGTCACGGCGCTGTCGAGCGCCGCGGCCGTCCCGCGCCGGGGGACGAGCGAGAGCGGCGACTGCGACCGCAGCTCCCGTACGACGCTGCGGTCGCCGTGGCGCTCGACCGTCAGGAGGGCACGGGCGCGCACGCCAGCTGCTCCAGCACCCAGGCGCCGACCTCGGTGGCGGCCGGGTCCTCCACGAGGGACTGCGTGATCACCGGCAGCGCGCCGCGGATGCGCGTGGCGTCGCCCGTCATCACGTCCATGTCCGCCCCGACCAGCGGCGCGAGGTCGGTCTTGTTGATCACGAGCAGGTCCGCGGTGGTGACGCCGGGCCCGCCCTTGCGGGGCACCTTGTCCCCGCCGGCGACGTCGACCACGAAGATCTGGGCGTCGACGAGGCCGCGGGAGAACACGGCCGTCAGGTTGTCGCCGCCGGACTCCACGAGCACGAGCTCCAGGTCGCCGAACCGGGACTCCAGGGTCTCGATCGCGTCGAGGTTGGCGGTGATGTCGTCGCGGATCGCGGTGTGCGGGCAGCAGCCGGTCTGCACGGCCTCGACCCGCTCCGGGGGCAGGACGGCGTTGCGGCGCAGGAAGTCCGCGTCCTCCGTCGTGTAGATGTCGTTGGTGACGACGGCGAGCCGCACCCGGTCGCCGAGGCTGCGCGCGAGCGCCGCGACCAGCGCCGTCTTGCCCGAGCCGACGGGCCCGCCGATGCCGATCCGCACCGCGCGGCCGCTCTGCGGGGCGGCCTCGTGGTGGTCGTGGTCGGTCTCGGTGGGGTCGAAGGAGATCAGGTGGCCGTGTCCGTGGCCGTGCTGGTCAGCGTTCATGTTCACTCCGCAGGCTCCGTTCATGAGACAAAGAGACGCACCCGCTCTCGGTGGTGGTGGACGTGGGCCTGCGCCATGAGGTCGAGCACGGGGGCGCTCGGCGCGGGCAGGTGGTCGGTGACGGCCTTCTCCACGACGGCGTCGAGGACCGGGCCGAGCCGGACGAGCACGGCGTTGACCGCGAAGGGATCGAGCCCGAGCAGTCGCACCGCGGCGGACGCCGGCCCGGAGACCGCCAGGTAGGCGACGCACCGCGCGGCCTCCTCGGGAGGCTCCCCGGCGATCCCGCACACCGCCCCGACCAGCAGCGGATGGTGGGGGCGCGGGTTCACGGCGACGAGCTCGTCGAGCACGGGGGAGGGCCAGGCGGCCCGGACCGCCCGCAGGGTCCCCCGCCCCTGGGCCCGCGAGGCCTCCCGCTGCGCCGTCGACGGGGTCCGCGCGTCCAGCTCCGCGTCGAGCTCGGCCCACCACTCCTGTGAGTGGCGATGGTCGCTATAGCGACCATCGCCACTCACGAGGGGAGAAGGCCTGGTCAGCGGGTGGTTGTCGGACGTGGGGGAGACGGCCGTGGCGTCAGGAACGGCGGCGGCAGCAGCGAAACCGGCGGCCACGACTCCCGAGGTGCGCAGTCGTCCCAGGAGGAAGGTCTCCAGCGACGGCACGTCGGAGACCAGCCCACGGGCCACCGCCTCCTCGAGACCGCCGGAGTGGACATGGCCGCCGCCCGGGAAGCGGGCGTCGGCCAGGACCAGGGTCGCCAGGCCCATCAGACGTCGCCCATCAGAACAGGAAGTACCGCTGGGCCATGGGCAGCTCGGCGACCGGGGCGGGTTCGACGACGCTGCCGTCGATCCGCACCTCGAAGGAGTCCGGATCCACCTTCACCTCGGGCGTCGCATCGTTCAGCAGCATGGACGCCTTGGTGACCGAGCGGGTGTCGTCGCAGGCCACGGCCCCCTTCGCGAGCCCGGCACCGAACCCCGACTCCAACGCGATCGGGGCCACGAAGTTGAGGGAGGTCGCGCTCGCCACCAGCGGTGCCGCCCCGAACTGGGGACGCATGAACACCGGCTGCGGCGTGGGGATCGAGGCGTTCGCATCTCCCATCTGGGACCAGGCGATGAAGCCGCCCTTGAGCACGAGCTCCGGCCGGACCCCGAAGAACTTCGGCTCCCACAGCACCAGGTCCGCGAGCTTGCCCACCTCGACCGACCCGATCTGGCTCGCCATGCCGTGCGCGATCGCCGGGTTGATCGTGTACTTCGCGACGTACCGCTGCGCGCGCAGGTTGTCCGCCGGGCCCTCCAGGGAGCCCCGCGCCGCCTTCATCACGTGCGCGGTCTGCCAGGTCCGGATGATCACCTCGCCGATCCGGCCCATGGCCTGGCTGTCCGAGCTCATCATCGAGATGGCGCCGAGATCGTGCAGGTGGTCCTCGGCGGCGATCGTCGTGGGGCGGATGCGGCTCTCGGCGAAGGCCAGGTCCTCGGGCACGTTGGCGTTGAGGTGATGGCAGACCATCAGCATGTCGAGGTGCTCGTCGAGCGTGTTGACGGTGTGCGGCCGGGTCGGGTTGGTCGACGACGGCAGCACGTTGGCCTGCGAGACGACCTCGATGATGTCCGGGGCGTGCCCGCCGCCGGCGCCCTCGGTGTGGAAGGCGTTGATGGAGCGGCCGGCGATCGCGGCGAGGGTGGACTCCAGGAATCCGGCCTCGTTGAGGGTGTCCGTGTGGATCGCGGCCTGGACCCCGGACTCGTCGCACACCCGCAGGCAGGCGTCGATCGCGGCGGGCGTGGTGCCCCAGTCCTCGTGCAGCTTGAACCCGCCGGCGCCGGCGCGCAGCTGCTCCCACAGCGCGTCCGCGGACACGGTGTTGCCCTTGCCCATCAGCAGGACGTTGATCGGGAGGTGGTCGAGCGCCTGGAACATCCGGTGCAGGTTGCGCGGGCCGGGCGTGACCGTCGTGGCCTTGGTGCCCTCCGCGGGACCGGTGCCGCCGCCGCCCAGCGTGGTGAGGCCGGCGGCGAGCGCGGTGTCGACCAGGCCCGGGGTGATGAAGTGGACGTGGACGTCGATGCCGCCGGCCGTCAGGATCTTGCCGTTGCCGGAGATGATCTCGGTGGACGGGCCGATGACGATGTCGACGCCGTCCATGGTGTCCGGGTTGCCGGCCTTGCCGATGCCCGTGATCCGGCCGTCCGTGATGCCGATGTCCGCCTTGACGATCCCCCAGTGGTCCAGGATCACCGCGCCGGTGACGACCAGGTCCGGGGCGCCCTCGGCCGAGGTGACCAGGGACTGGCCCATGGACTCGCGGATCACCTTGCCGCCGCCGAACAGCACCTCGTCCCCCGACGCGGGGCCGCGGCTCAGGTCGTCGGTGACCTCGATGAGGAGGTCGGTGTCGGCGAGGCGGATCCGGTCGCCCGTGGTGGGGCCGAAGAGGTCCGCGTAGCGGGCCCTGTCGATCCGGGGGACGGCAGCCGACGGAGTCGGCGGGGTGGGTGAGCCGTTCACAGGTCACCCGCCCATTCGGGGCGAAGACCCGGAACCTTGCGTGCACCGGCCAGTGGCACGAGCACGACCTCCTTCTCGACGCCCGGCTCGAACCGCACCGAGGTCCCCGCGGGGATGTCCAGGTGGGTGCCGCGGGCGGCCTCGCGGTCGTACTCCAGCCCGGGGTTCACCGCGGCGAAGTGGTAGTGCGAGCCGACCTGCACCGGACGGTCGCCGGTGTTCGTGACGACCAGCGTGGTCCGCTCGCGGCCGGCGTTCAGCTCGACCGGCTCGGAGCCGGGAATGATCTGCCCCGGGGCCCAGTGCTCGCTCATGCGATCGGGCTGTGGACGGTGACGAGCTTGGTGCCGTCCGGGAACGTGGCCTCGACCTGCACCGAGTCGATCATCTCCGGGATGCCCTCGAGCACCTGCTCGCGGGTGAGCACGGCGCGGCCGGAGTCCATGAGCTCCACCACGCTGCGCCCGTCCCGGGCGCCCTCCACGACGTGGTCCGTGATCAGGGCCACGGCCTCGGGGTAGTTCAGGCGCAGGCCACGGGCCTGCCGGCCGCGCGCCACGTCGGCCGCGACGTGGACGAGCAGCTTGTCCCGCTCCTGGGGGCTCAGGTGCATGGCGACAGTTCTACGGCGCGGATGTTTCCGGCCCGTTTCCTGCCGCCCCGTGTCCTGCCGCACAGGTCACGGCCGGACGAGCAGCCAGTCCGCCGTGTGCCGGTACCAGGTCCAGCGCGGCACGCTGCGCGGATGCGCGACGCCGTCGAGCTCCACCGGTGAGTCCACGCACCCGATCTGCAGGGCCCGGCCGCTCGCCGCCCGCACCGCCCGTCCGGGCAGGGCGGAGATCCCCGCCTCCCCGGGCACGGCCACCAGACGCCGGACCCGGCCCCGCAGCACCCGCGTGTTGTCGCAGTACGCCTCGCCCTCCAGGTCGCGGACCACCCCGCGGCCCACGAGCACCCCGCCCGAGTCGTCCCTGATCAGCGGGGCCGGGCGCGCGACACCGTCCAGGGCGAGGGCGGCGGCATCCCGCGGCAGACCCCAGGCGGCCGCCGCGGCCGACCGGCGGACGGTCGGCACGAACGCCACCTCGACGTCGAGACGGTCCCGGCGCAGCAGCCTGACCAGCACGGACGCCAGGTCCGCGTCCTCGCCGAGGACGATCAGCCGCCGCGGGTCCCGCTCCTCGAGCACCGGATCGACGTCGTCCTTGCCCGGTCGCGAGGGCAGCGCGACGGCCGGGACCGCGGCGAGGACGGCGGGCACCCTTCGGGGCCCGCCCGCCGGACGGATACCGTATGACGGGAAACGGCGCACCGGCCTGACGCCACAGGTCACCAGCACCAGTTCCTGATCGATCGAAGCCACCTGATCGGTTACCCTCCCGCCGCAAGCCAGGACTGGAGTTTCACATGCCGGCGATCGTGCTGATCGGTGCCCAGTGGGGCGACGAGGGCAAGGGCAAGGCCACCGACCTGCTCGGCGGGTCCGTGCAGTGGGTGGTGCGCTACCAGGGCGGCAACAACGCCGGCCACACCGTCGTGCTGCCCGACGGGCAGGACTTCGCGCTGCACCTGATTCCCTCCGGGATCCTCACGCCGGGCGCCAAGAACGTCATCGGCAACGGCGTGGTCGTCGACCCGGGCGTGCTGCTCGACGAGCTCAAGGGCCTCGAGAACCGCGGTGTGGACACCACGGGCCTGCTGATCAGCGCGGACGCGCACTTGATCATGCCGTACCACGTGGCCATCGACAAGGTGACCGAGCGCTTCCTGGGCAAGGCCAAGATCGGCACCACCGGCCGCGGCATCGGCCCGGCCTACCAGGACAAGGTGGCCCGCGTCGGCGTCCGGGTGGCGGACGTGCTGGACGAGAAGATCCTGCACCAGAAGGTCGAGGCCGCCCTCGACTTCAAGAACCAGGTGCTCGTCAAGGTCTACAACCGGCGCGCGCTGGATCCCGCCGAGGTCGTGGACACCGTGCTCGCGCAGGCCGAGGGCTTCAAGCACCGCATCGCGGACACCCGGCTGCTGCTCAACCAGGCCCTCGAGGCCGGCGAGACGATCCTGCTCGAGGGTTCGCAGGGCACGTTGCTCGACGTCGACCACGGCACCTATCCCTTCGTGACCAGCTCGAACCCGACATCGGGTGGTGCCGCCGTCGGGTCCGGCATCGGGCCCAACAAGATCGACCGGGTCATCGGGATCCTCAAGGCGTACACCACGCGGGTGGGCTCCGGCCCCTTCCCGACGGAGCTGTTGGACGCCTCGGGCGAGTACCTGCGCAAGACCGGCGGCGAGGTCGGCGTGACCACCGGCCGCCCGCGCCGCTGCGGCTGGTTCGACGCGGTGATCGGGCGCTACGCGCAGCGCGTCAACGGCATCACGGACTACTTCCTCACCAAGCTCGACGTGCTGTCGTCGCTGGAGCGGGTGCCGGTCTGCGTGGCCTACGAGGTCGACGGCAAGCGCGTCGAGGACATGCCGATGACGCAGACCGAGATCCACCACGCCGTCCCGGTCTACGAGGAGCTGCCGGGCTGGTTCGAGGACATCTCGCACTGCCGCACCTTCGAGGAGCTGCCGGCCAACGCCCAGGCCTACGTGCACCGCATCGAGGAGCTCACCGGCGCGCCGGTCTCCGCGATCGGCGTCGGCCCCGGCCGGGACCAGACGATCACCCGCGAGGTCTGACCCCGCCCGCCGAAGGGGGCGCGGTCAGGCCGCACAGGCGCCGGTGTCGACGCCGCGGGTGAGGCCGGGCGCGTTCGCCAGGGCCTGGGCCACCTGCGGGGCGGTGAGGACGAAGCCCGTCTCGGAGTCGTCCAGGGCCGCGCCGAAGACCACGCCGAGGACCTGGCCGTCCGGGGCGATCATCGGGCCGCCGGAGTTCCCCGAGCGGACCTGGGCGCGCACGGTGTAGACGTCCCGGGTGACGGTGGTGGCGTCGTAGATGTCCGGGCCGCGCAGCTGGATCCGGTCCCGGACCTTGCCGGCCGCGATCGTGTACGGGCCGTCGAGCGGGTAGCCCAGGATGATCGCGTCGTCCCCCGGGGAGGCCGGCTTCTGCGCGAACCGCAGCGGCGGGGCGTCGAGCTGGGGCACCGAGAGGATCGCGACGTCGACCTCGGGGTCGTAGCTGATCACCTTGGCGTCGAGCTGGCGGATGCGGTTCGACGAGGTGACGACCTCGACGGTCGTGTCCGTGGTGCCGGCGACGACGTGCGCGTTCGTCATCACGCGCTGGGGGGCGATCACGAACCCGGTGCCCTCCAGCTGGCGCTGGCACGAGGGTGCGCGGCCGTGGACCTTCAGCACGCTGTCCCGCACCTCGGAGACGATCGGCAGGTTGAGCAGCGCCGGGTCCGGCGGGCCGACCTGCTGGATCGGGGTGGCCTGGAAGGGGCTCAGCACGTCCGGGAAGCCGGAGCGGTCGAGCAGGGTGCGCAGGTCCTCGGGGAGCGAGCGGGCGCCGCCCGGCATCACCGAGTCGACGCCCTTGAGCACCTCCGAACCGCGCACGCTGGCGGCCAGCCCGGGGAAGCTCGCCGAGGCCAGCGGCAGCGCGACCAGCCAGGCCGCCACCACCACCGTGACGGCCTGCACGATCGCGCCGAGTGTGGAGTCCACGGCGAGGAAGCGCTCGCCGTGGATCCGGTCCCGGATCTTGCGGCCGAGGTACACCCCCAGCGTCTCGCCCAGGGCGACCAGCAGCACCACCACGACGATGCTGACGATGATCCGGGTGGTGGGCGCCTCGATGCCGCTGACCAGCAGCGGGGCCACCCGGACGCCGATGATCGCGCCGCCGAGCACACCCACGAAGGACAGCAGCGCCACCGCCAGGCCGTGCCGCCAGCCGGACACCGCCGCGATCAGCGCCAGCACGACGACCACGACATCGACCCAGCTCACGTGCCCGAAGCCTCCTGCTCGTCCGTGTACGCGGAACGGGCGGCCGACCACGCCTCACCCAGGTCCATGACCCGGGACTCGTCCCAGGGATGCGCCCAACCCGCGCGATCCAACAGCGCGGACAATATGCCCCCCGTGAAACCCCACACGAGCACCCCCGACACGAGGAAGCCGTGGCCGATGTGCCCGCTGGGGCCGGACACGTTGATCCGGTTCGCGGGGTCGGCGAGCGCGGCGACCGGGGTCCTCCCGACGCGCGCCGTCTCGGCCAGGTCCACGGCCCGCACGGGGCTCGGCCGGGCCCAGTGGGCGAGCACCGGGGTGACCACGAACCCGGACGGCGGCAGGAACAGCTCCGGCAGCGTGGCCAGCGGGACGACGCCGGCGGGATCGAGGCCGGTCTCCTCCTCGGCCTCGCGCAGCGCCGTCGTGATCGGGCTGCCGCCGTCCTCCGGGTCCGTCCCGCCACCGGGGAAGGCGATCTGACCGGCATGGTTGCGCAGGGTCGAGGCACGCTCGACGAGCAGGACATCCGGCCCCGACGGGCCCTCGGCGAAGAGCATGAGCACCGCGGCGCGGCGGCCACCGGTGGGCGGCGGGGTCCGGCGCGGGAACATGTCGATGCCGTCCCCGGCCTCGACCCGCGCGAGCAGGGGTCGCAGGAACGGAGGGGTGCGTTCGGGACGGAGCCCGGGAATGCTCACGGGACCAGTCTCCCCACCGCGGCCGCGACCTCGTCCGCCGAGGCGAACGGCGTGGGCGGGTCGACGCGCCGGACGCCGCCGTCCGCCCGGATCACGAAGCTCGCCGGCAGCGCCGGGGGGACGGCGAGCGCGGACCGCAGCGCCCCGTCCGGATCCGTGACGGCGGGCAGCCGCACCCGCAGGTCGGTGAGCAGGCGCAGCGCCGCCGCGTCGGTGTCCTGCACGTCGACCAGCAGCACGGGGACCGCGCCGGGCCGGGCCGCGTACTCGGCGATCGCGGGCAGCTCGGTGCGGCACGGGACGCACCACGAGGCCCACACGTTCACCAGCGCGGGTTTCCCGGCCAGCGCCGCCCCGACATCGACCGTCGGGCCGCCGGCCAGGCAGGGCACCGCCACGCCCGCCAGCGGCGCGCTCCCCCCGGAACCGGAGGGACACGCGGGCAGGGCGGCCGCCTCGCGCAGCGGCGCGAGCTGCGCCGCGTCCGCCGGGGCGGCGGTGGATCCGGCGGTGGATCCGGTGCTGGTGCCGGTGCGCGGCGCGGGATCGCGCGGCCACAGGGCCACGACCCCGACGACGACGAGCGCCAGCACCACGACCGTGCTGACCAGCTCGGCGCGGTGCTCCCGCAGCCCGGCGAGGTTCACGCCCCGCCCAGCCCCGCCAGCTCGAGGAGGTGGGGCCGCTCCGGGCCCTTGACCAGCGCGGCGGCCGCGGCCGGGTCCTCCGGGCCGAGGCCGAACGACGGGCAGTCCATCGCGAGGGTGCAGGCGCCGCAGGCGGGCTTCTTGGCGTGGCAGACCCGGCGCCCGTGGAAGATCACGTAGTGCGACGCCATGGTCCAGTCCTTCTTCGGGATCAGGGCGCCGATCTCGTGCTCGACCTTGACCGGGTCCTCCTCGGTCGTCCAGCCCCAGCGGCGGACCAGCCGACCGAAGTGCGTGTCGACCGTGATGCCGGGGACGCCGAACGCGTTCCCGAGGATGACGTTCGCCGTCTTGCGGCCGATTCCCGGCAGCGTGACGAGATCGTCCAGGTTGCCGGGGAGCTCGCCGCCGAACCGCTCGACCAGTGCCGCGCCCAGCCCCATCAGGGAGCTCGACTTGTTGCGGTAGAAGCCGGTCTGCCGCACGTACTCCTCGAGCTCGGCGCGGTCGGCCCCCGCGTAGTCCGCCGCCGTGCGGTAGCGGGCGAACAGGGCCGGGCTGATCTCGTTGACCTTCTTGTCGGTGGACTGCGCCGACAGGATGGTGGCGACGGCGAGCTCGAGGGGATCGCGGAAGTCGAGCTCGCAGTGCGCGTCCGGGTACGCCTCCGCGAGGGCCCGCAGGATCCGCCCGACCCGGCGGGCGCGGCCGATGTCGCTCTCGCCGGCGCCGATCCGGGCGCTCAGCTTCGCGACCTCACGGCGGGTGGGGCGCCGCAGGGGTGTGGTGGTCACCCCGCGAGACTACGACCGGGGTCCGACAGTTCCGCCGCACGCCCGCGGGCCGCGCTGACCCGTCCGAGATCACGAACGGGTATCGGTGCCGCCGCGCCGGGCCCCCGGTGGGTGATCCCGGGGCCCCGTGCGAGATGATCCGGCGGTCATGACTGCCTGGTTAGCTGTTCTCGTGCCGCTGCTGGTGATGTTCTTCGCGCTGGGTATGGAGCGCGTCGAGGCCCGCCTGCAGGAGTCCACCGTGCGTCAGGACGAGCTCGACGAGCTGCTCGAGCGTCCGCGTCCCGACGAGGTGCGTGCGCTGTTCCGTCAGGGAACGGTCCGCGCCCTCGAGCTCTTCCGGCTGCGCAACCGGGGGAGCAGGCGCGCGCAACGGCGGAGTAAAGTGTCGAGCTGACCCCCGATCGGCTCCCCT
This sequence comes from Pseudonocardia ailaonensis, assembly GCF_039531635.1. NCBI lineage: Bacteria > Bacillati > Actinomycetota > Actinomycetes > Pseudonocardiales > Pseudonocardiaceae > Pseudonocardia > Pseudonocardia ailaonensis. Next base: position 16,125 of record NZ_BAAAQK010000011.1, read on the forward strand.
GGCCGACCGGGTAGGGGGCCGAACGTGTCGGTCCGGCGAGCACGGATGCTCCATTCGGGCTTGCTGTTCACGCTTTGTCTCGTCACATTGTGCGGAGCAACCCCCTAGACTGGCGCGCCGATGATCCGCCGCGGGGCCGCGGCGGGGTGGACGAGGAGCAGTTGTTGTGGACGATGTTCTGATTCGGGCCGGGATTTTCCAGGGAGTGGAGCCGCACGCCGCCGAGGTGCTGGCCCAGGCCCTGGAGCCCGTGGACTTCCCGCGTGGGCACGTCATCTTCAGTGAGGGTGAGCCCGGGGATCGCCTGTACATCATCGCGAGCGGCAAGGTGAAGATCGGCCGCAAGTCCCCGGACGGCCGCGAGAACCTGCTGATGGTCGCGGGCCCGTCGGACATGTTCGGCGAGCTGTCCATCTTCGACCCGGGTCCGCGCACGTCGTCGGCCACCACCGTCACCGAGGTGCGGGCCTTCTCGATGGACCGGGCCGCGCTGCGTGAGTGGATCGGCAAGCGCCCCGAGATCGCGGAGCAGCTGCTGCGCGTGCTGGCCCGGCGGCTGCGCCGGACCAACAACATGCTGGCCGACCTGATCTTCACGGACGTGCCCGGCCGCGTCGCGAAGTCGCTGCTCCAGCTGGCCCGCCAGTTCGGGTCGCAGGAGTCCGGCCTGCTGCGGGTGACGCACGACCTGACCCAGGAGGAGATCGCCCAGCTCGTGGGCGCCTCCCGCGAGACCGTCAACAAGGCCCTCGCGGACTTCGCGCACCGGGGCTGGCTGCGGCTCGAGGGCAAGAGCGTGCTGATCCTGGAGCCGGAGCGGCTGGCGCGCCGCGCGCGGTGATCGGGGGAGTGCGCCGCGCGCGGTGACTGCGGTCTCCACGAAATAACTGGTACGCCCGTACCAGAGTGTGCGACTCTCGGAGGCGTGTCCGTCACGCTCTCCGACTACCGCGCTGCCGTCTCCGCGCCCGGCGCGACCGTGCCCGTGCTCGCCTCCGCGGTGGGCCGGCTGCCGGTCGCGATGTTCAGCCTGGCCACGCTGCTCTACGTGCAGCGGGCCAGCGGCTCGTTCGCGGTGGCGGGTGCGGTGTCGGCGGGGACGCTGATCGGTGTCGCCGTCGGTTCGGTGGGGCAGGGCCGCGTGATGGACCGGCGCGGGCCCACCCGGGTGCTGGTCGTGGCGGCGGCGCTGTTCGCGCTGTTCGCCCTGGCCCTGGTCGCGGCGGTCGAGACGGGCGCGGGGCTGCCGTGGATCGTGCTCGCCGCCCTGTTGACGGGCGCGGCGATGCCGGCCATGCCCGGCGCGTCCCGGGCCCTGTGGGCGCGGCTGGTGCCCGCCGGCCCGCGCCGCGAGGCCGCGTACGGCTACGAGGCGATCAGTCTCGAGGTCTTCTTCGTGCTCGGGCCGGGCCTGGCCGCGCTCCTGGCGGCCGCACCGTGGCCGGGGACGGGCACCGCCGTCGCCGTGGTGGCGGCGGTCGTCGGGGCCGTCGGGTTCGCGCTGAGCGGGGCCGCCCGGGCGGACCGCGGCGCTCCCGCCGAGCGGCGGAGCTCGCTGCTCGGGGCGCTCGGTACCCCGGGCATGCGGTCCGTGGCGCTGGCCGGGCTCGGCTTCGGCGTCGTCGTCGGTGCGGTCGAGGTCGGGGTGCCCGCCTTCACCGCCGGAACCGGCTCGCCGGCGCTCGGCGGTCTGCTGCTCTCGGCCTGGTCCGTCACGTCCGTGCTGGTCGGTGTGTTCTACGGGATGCGGCCCTGGCCGCGGGCGCTGCACGTGCGGATGCCCGTCCTGGTGGCCGCGTTCGGTGCGCTCGTCCTGGTGATGTGGGCGGCGGGGGCCGTCGGGTCGCTCGCCCTGCTCGTCGTCGTCATGGTGGTGGCGGGTGGGCTGATCACGCCGCAGACGACCGGGCACTCGCTGCTCGTGGAGGCCGTGGCGCCGCCCGGTGCCGCGGCCGAGGCGTTCGGCTGGGTGGTCACCGCCATCACGGTCGGCGCCGCGGCCGGGCAGTCCGTGGCCGGCGTGGTGGTCGACGCGGCGGGCGCACCGGCGGCGTTCGTGGTCGGCGGCGTGGCCGGGATCGCGCTCGGCGCGCTGCTCTGGGCGCGGCGCCGGACGCTCGAGGCCTAAGGAGCCGGAGGCCGGAGGCCGTCCATCAGGAGATCGAGCAGGCGCGCGGTCCTGGGGTCCTCTCCGAGCCGGGGGGCGACCGTGAAGATGCCGATGAGGGCGGCCGCGATGTCGTCGGCGGTGACGTCGGTGCGGAGCTCGCCGCTCGTCCGTCCGGCGTCGAGGATCGTGGTGATCGCCGCCAGCAGCTCGGTGCGGGTCCCGTCGTGGGCGATCTCGCCGGACTCGATCATCGCGAGCAGCGTGTCGAGCATGCCGTTCTTCGTCGCGATCCAGGTCCCGAACAGATCCATCCAGCGTCGCATCGCCGCGGCCGGCTCCAGCCGGTCGAGCAGCGCGCGGGCGCCGGCCGTGAGCCGCTCGACCTGGTCCCGGTAGACGGCGTCGACGAGCGACTCGCGGTCGGGGAAGTGCCGGTAGAGCGTCGCGATGCCGACGCCGGCCTCGCGGGCGATGGCGCGCATCGACGGCTCCGCCTCGGCCGAGGCGAACACGCGGGTCGCGACCGCCAGCAGCTGCTCGCGGTTGCGGGCCGCGTCCGCCCGCGGTGCACGGGCCTCCGCTCCGGCCAAACGGATCACGCTCCGGTTGTGATAGTGTCGGGATGAAACGGAGCATAGTCCGTTTCGCCGCGGAGAAGGAGACGTGCGATGCAGGGACAGAGCGGCCCGGCGGCGACGAGCAGGGCGGTAATGCTCGACTCGTTCGGCGGCCCCGAGGTCCTGGACCTCCGCGAGGTGCCGTCGCCGGAGGCCGGCGACGGACAGATCCGCGTGCGGGTCACCGCGTCCGGGCTGAACCCGATGGACTGGATCATGACGGCCGACGCGGACACCGCCGCCCGGTTCGGCCTGAGCCTGCCGGCCGGGTTCGCGACCGACTACGCGGGGGTGGTGGACCAGGTCGGCACGGGTGTCACCGGGTTCGCCGCCGGCGACCGGGTGTTCGGCGGGGCCCTGTCCCGCGCGGTCGCCGACTTCGTGGTGATCGACGTGCCCGGCCACATCGCCTCCGGCGTCGCCCACCACACGCCCGACGGCGGCGACGACCGCACCGCCGCCACCCTCGCCATCGCGGGCTCCACGGCCGCCGCCGCCCTCGCCGTTCTCGACCTCGGCCCGGACGACACGGTGCTGGTCGGCGGCGCGGGTGGTGGGGTGGGGGTGTTCGCCGTCCAGCTGGCCCGGCTCGCGGGGGCGCGGGTGATCGGAACGGGATCGGCGTCGTCGTCCGGCTTCCTGGCCGGCCTCGGGGCCGAGCCGGTCACCTACGGCGACGGCCTGGTCGATCGGGTCCGCGCCCTCGCACCCGGGGGCGTGACGGCGGCGCTGGACCTCCACGGCACCGAGACGGTGCACGCGGCCCGGGCACTGGGCGTCCCGGACGGCCGGATCTGCACCATCGCCACCCAGGTCGACGGGGTCCGGCCGGCGAACGGAGCCCACGCCGCCCCCGGGGCCCTCGAGGAGATCGCCGGCCTGGTCGCGGCGGGCCGGCTGCAGGTGCCCATCGCCGCGAGCTTCCCTGTCGAGCAGGTCCGCGCCGCGGTCGAGCTGCAGGCCGGGCGGCACGTGCGGGGGAAGGTCGTCGTGGAGCTGTCAGACGCTCCCTAGGCGCGCAGGTAGTCCAGCTGGGCGCGGACGCTGCGTTCGGCGGCCTCCCACAGCTTCTCGTCGACGTCCGCGTAGACGACCTCGACGACCTGCCGCGGTGTGACGTCCTCCGGCATGGTGCGCAGCGCCTCCCGGACCTGGTCGAGCCGCTCGTGGCGGTGGGTGCGGTAATGCTTCGCGATCGTCGCGGCGTCGGCGTGCTCGGGGCCGTGGCCGGTGAGCACCACGGTGCCCTCGGGCAGGTCCGCGTACCAGTCGAGCGACTCCAGGTACGGGGCGAGCGAACCGTCCGGGTGCGCGATCACGGTGGTGCCGTGGCCGAGGATCATGTCGCCGGCCAGGAGCGGCGGCGGACCGTCGGCGGGCCCGTCGAGAAGGAACGACGTGGAGTCCGACGAGTGCCCGGGCGTGGCGACGACGCGCAGCTCCACGCCGGCCGCCGCCACGACCTCACCCGGCGCCAGGCCCTCGGAGCCCAGGACCAGGGTGGGGTCCAGGGCCCGGACCGGGGCGCCGGTGAGCTCGGAGAGCCGCCGGGCGGAACCGCAGTGGTCCAGGTGGTGGTGGGTGATCAGGATCTGGGCGACGGGACCCTGGGCGGCGACGCGCTCGAGGTGCTCCTCGTCCTTCTCCTCGCCGGGATCGACGATCACGCACTCCTCGACGCCCGGCGCCCGCAGCACCCAGGTGTTGGTGCCCTCCAGGGTCATCGGGCCCGGGTTGTTCTCCAGCAGGACGGACGCCAGCGGCGTGACCTGGCGGAGCAGCCCGTAGGCCGGGTCGCTCACGCCAGCAGCTCCGTCGGCAGCCGGTGCACCGAACCGTCCGGCAGCACGAGTTCGGGGATGCCGTCCTCGGTCACGCGTGGCGTCGGATGGATGGCCGTCATGTCCCGGCCCGCGCAGCTGGCGAGCGCCTCGGCCGCGGTGGCGAACCCGGCGAGCTCGCGCAGGGACACCAGGGTCGGCGGCATCAGCGCCATCCGGCTCTCGGCGTGCGCCTCCAGGGCCTGCTCGGGGAACCACCACTCGGCCTCGACGGCCTCGGTGGTCTGGGCGTCCGCCTCCTGACCGGCGGGCATGGCCGCCACCAGGAACACGGTGTCGTAGCGACGCTTCTCGATCGGCGGGGTGACCCACCGGGCCCAGGTGCGCAGCAGGTCCGAGCGCAGCACGTAGCCGGAGGTGGCGAGGACCTCGGTCATCGAGATCGAGTGGTCGGTGAGGCGCTTGCGCCACAGCGGGGCCTGCGCGGTCAGCGATCCGGGCTGGCCCCCGGGCGGCCCGGCGAGGAGGACGCCGGTCTCCTCGAACACCTCGCGCACGGCGGCGGTAATTGCGGCCCCGGCCAGCGCGGTGGAGAGGCCGATGCGCTCGGCCCATTCCTGCGGGTCCGGGCCGGCCCAGCGCTCGGCGTCCGGCACGTCCGACGGATCGACGCTGCCGCCGGGGAACACGGTCATGCCGCCCGCGAAGGCCATCTGCTTCACCCGGCGCTGCAGGAAGACCTGCAGCGCGGACCTGCCCTCCGGGGGCGACGGGTGGTCACGCAGCAGCAGGACGGTGGCCGCCGGTTTCGGCTCCACCGGGGTCCGCGGTGTGTTGTCCTCGGCGACGCTCACCCTTCGGACCCTAGGTCATCGAGGCGGCGAAGGCTCACGTGAAGAGCGCCACCCGGCAGGATGGCGGCATGCTTCGCATCGGACTCGTCGGTGGTGGTCCCTGGGCGCGCGGGGTGCACGCGCCCGCCCTCGCCGCGCACCGCGGCGTCGATCTCGTGGGGGTGTGGACGCGCCGTCCCGAACCCGCCCGGGACATCGTCGCCTCGTACGGCGGAGAGGCCTTCGGGTCCCTGTCCGCGCTGGTGGAGGCGGTCGACGCGGTCGCGTTCGCGGTGCCACCCTCGGTGCAGGGGGCCCTCCTGCCGGAGGTCGTCGCGGCGGGCAGGCACGTGATCCTCGACAAGCCGCTCGCGGACTCGGTCCCGGCGGCCGAACGGGCGGCGGCCGCGGTCGAGGCCGCCGGCGTCTGCTCGACGACGATGTTCACCCTGCGCTTCGCCCCCGCGACCCGGCAGTGGCTGGCCGGCTTCCCGGAGGGCCCCGCGGACGCCGGGACGACCGCCACCGCCCGCTGGCTCTCCGGCGCGACGCTCGGCGGTCCGTACGCCGACTCGTCGTGGCGCGGAGACCGCGGCGCCCTGCTCGACATCGGTCCGCACCTGATCGACCTCCTGGAGGCGGCGCTCGGGGAGGTCGCCGAGGTCGAATGGGCCCGCAGGGGTGACGGCGACCTGTGGCAGCTCGGGCTGCGGCACGTCGGCGGGGCGCGCAGCACACTCGTGCTCACCATCGGCCTGCCGGTCGACCCCACCGAGATGGAGGTGGCCGCCTTCGGGACGGTCGGTCGGCACGTCCTCACGGACCGGCCGGAGGACCCGGCCCGCTGCTACGGCGTGCTCCTCGACGAGTTCCTCGCCGCGATCGCCGCCGGGGAGACGACCGGGCCGTACTCCGCCGCGCGAGGACTGCGGCTGCAGAAGGTGCTGGCCGAGGCGGAGGCCCGCCTCCGGTGACCACCGCGCCCGCCCGGGTCCCGGGCGGGCACGGGTGGTCAGGAGCCGTTGCGGCGGTCCGGGCCCGGACCGCCGTCGCGGACGGCCTGCTCCTGCAGCAGCATCCGCAGCAGGTCCTGTTCGCGGCTGGACAGCGACGCCAGCGCCTCCGGGGACGGGTCCGCGTTCCGCGAGGGCTCGCCCAGGCCGGTGGTGCTGCCGAACGGGCCGTCGGCGCTGACGGGCGGCACGTCGCCGGCGCCCCCGAACAGGCCGCTGGGCTCGCGGTCGCGGTCCCGCCGCACCCGCGCGACGGTCCGCGGCACGGGGCGGGGCGGGGGGAGGCCCTCGGAGCCCGAGTCGGCCCCGAAGCTCCACGAGCCGGGATCGTCGGTCGGCTCGTCGGCAGCCGTCGACCGGGTGTCCCCGTCGTCTCCGGCGCCGACGTCGTCCGGGCGGTGCCGGGCGCGCCGGCGCCCTCCGGTCCCGGGGGTGGGCCGGAAGGTGGGGACGCCGTCGCGCGCGGCCCGGCGGCCGGTGGGTGCCGGCTCGTCGGCCTCCGGCTCCGGCGGGGGCCGGAGATCGGGAACCGTGAGGTCCGCGTCCGCCGCGAGCCGGTCCGCCGGGTCGGTCTCGTCGAGGTGGCGGCCGGCGGCCTCGGGATCGTGGACGAGCGGGCCGATCCCGAGCGGATCCGGATCGAGGGCCCGGGAGGGGGAGCCGAGCCCGGAGTCGTCGAGCCCGGAGTCGTCGAGCCCGGAGTCGTCGAGCCCGGAAATGTCGGCGGGCCTGGAGCTGTCGAGCGAGCTGTCGAGCCCGGAGCCGTCGAGCACCGAGCCGTCGAGCACCGAGCCGTCGAGCACCGAGCCGTCGAGCACCGAGCCGACGGGCGCAGAGGTGTCGGGCGCAGAGGTGCCGGGCGCAGAGCTGTCGGGCGCAGAGCTGTCGGGCGCAGAGCTGTCGGGCATCGGGCCGTCGAGTGGCGTGTCTCTCGGCGCCGAGCCGTCGAGAGGCCGGTGCTCGGGATCGTCCACAGTGGAGTTCGTCGGGCTGGAGTGATCGGAGATGCTCCGCGCGGAGGCGTGCTCACCGTCCCGGCGCGGCGCGGGAGAGCCGTGGCCGAGCGGGGTGGGCTCGTCCGACCAGGTCGGGTCGCCCCCGTGCTCCTCGGGGCTCGCCGCGGCGTCGCTGCGCGGCTCCGAGGGGCTCGGATCATGACCGTCAGGATCGCCCGGGCCGCGATCCTCGCTGCCGGACGGCGCCGGTGCGAACGGGTCCCCGGCGTCCGCCTGGTGCGGGGCGTCGAGGGAGGTGGATGCGGGCGGGTCGCTGTCGGCCGGGCCGAGGAGGCCGGGTGCGTCCCCTGCCTGCTCGCGACCGCCGGGGCCACGATCGGTCTCGGCTCCGGTGCCGGGCGCGCCCGGGAGATCCGTGACCGGATCGCCGACGGGCGAGGTCCGGCCGTTCGAGCCGGTGACCCGGTCGTCCGCCGGCGCTGGGCGGGGCGCACCGGAGAGGGGCTCGAGCGGATCGTCCGGAACGGCGAGGTCGGACGCCTCGGACGGCGACCGGGAGCCGAGCAGACCGTTCGGCGGCGCACCCCCGGAGAGCGGCCCCGAACCGTTCGGGCCGCCCGAGTGGCCGTTGCTCCCGGGAAGGCCGACGGGGTAGGACCCGTTCGAGCCGGGCGCGGCGGGCCGCGTCTCCTCCTTGGGCATCGCCCAGGCGCCCGACGACCAGTCGTCCAGCCACTCCCGCGCCGGTCGGCGCTCACCGAGCGGGTCGACGGCGACACGGTTGTCGGCGCTCTCCGGCTGGCCGTTCGCGGCGGGGTCCGCGGACGATGCCGCGTTCTCCTCGGTGAGCGGGCCCGAGCGGGTCGGCGGGTCGAGGTCGAGCGGGACGTCGGACTCCCCGACGGCGTCCGCCCTACTCCCGGTGCCCGCGGACGACTCGCTCGTCGCCTGGTCGGGCCCGGTGCCGGGGGTCGTCGGCGGCTCCTCCGACATCGGGATCTCCGGGGCGCCGGTGAGCGGGAGCCGGTCGGACAGGGGCCGGTCGGTGTTCAACGGTCCGGTGTCGGTGGGGTCGAGGAGGGTGCCCAGCAGCGGCTCGCGCAGGGGGCCGCTCAGGGGATCGTGCATCGAGGCCAGGACGGGCGGGTCGTCGTGGCGTGCCGCCGCGGCGTCCGGCTCCGCGACCGGCCAGGGGGACTGCGGCGTGGGCACACCCGTGACCACGGGGGTCGGCCGGGTGAGCGGGGTCGGTCGCGGACCGGGGTGCGGCCGGTCCTCGCCCGGGGGCGGCGGCACGACCTTCAGCGGCGGCCGCCCAGCCTGGTCGAACGGGGCCGTGCGCGGCTCGGCCGGTCGGAGCGGTGCCGGGGCGAGCGGCACGGCGGACATGCGCGGTGCGGCCGGCGACGGGCCCCGGCCGCCGCCGGAACGCTCCCGCTGGTCGGGCGCCGCGTGCTCGGGCCCACCCTCGTCGTCGGAGATGAAGCCGTGACGGGGCGCGGCGCCGTGCTGAGGGGCTGCGCCGTGCTGAGGGGCTGCGCCGTGCTGAGGGGCTGCGCCGTGCTGAGGGGCTGCGCCGTGCTGAGGGGCTGCGCCGTGCTGAGGGGCTGCGCCGTGCTGAGGGGCTGCGCCGTGGTCGAGGGGCGAACCGCGATGGTCTCCGGCACCGTGGTCGGGCCCGCCACCGTGCCCGGGAGCAGTGTGGAACGGGTCCGCCCCGGATGCGTGGAGGGACGCGCCCTGGTCCGGGTCGCTCCGGTGCCGGGAGGCACCGTTCTGGTCGGGGCGGCGCGGATCGCCTCCCGCGAAGGAACCGGGGTGATCGCGCTGGTCGGAGGGCTGGACGGGGACGGCGGGACGCACGGCCCGCGGCCCCGAGGACGACTCCCGAGGATCGGGTCCCTGCCCCTGGACGGGCAGCGGACCGGGACGTCGCCCCTCCACCGGCCGACCGAGCTGGTCCTGCCCGGCGGCTGAACCGGGCTGATCCGGCCCGGTGTGGGTGTGGGGGCCGAGCTGATCGGACCCGGCGGGCGTGCCGAGCCGACCGGGCCCCGCGGGCGTGCCGAGCTGATCGGGCCGGGCGGGCGTGCCGAGCTGATCGGGCCCGGCCGTCGAACCGAGCCGATCGGAGCCGGCCTGCGCTCCGAACCGATCGGGGCCGGGCCGGGACAGGTCGCCCCCGGCCGGCCGGGGGCGGTCGACCCCATTCGGACGAGGTGCGCCCGTGCCGGACGGCCGCGAGGAGTCGGGATCGGTCGGCCACGACGCGTCGCGCTCACCCGTCCGGAACGAGCCGGAACCCGTGGGACGGGACGCCTCCGGGCCGGCCGGCGGACGCGGCCCGCCGTGGCCGGGCACCGGCCGCGGGGACGGGGTCGGAGCAGGACGTCCGGGGGGATCGATCGGCTGCCCGGGGCGGACACCGCCGGAGGGATCCGGGCCGAGCCCGTCCGCGGCCCGCCCGGGCCCGACCGGCCGCAGCCCCTGCCCGGTGCCCGGGCCCACCTGGCCGTCCGGCCGGCCGGACGGCTCGGTGGGGCCGGCCTGCCGGTGGCCGGGGCCCCCGGACGAGACCGCGCCCGGGTCGGCGGGCAGGAAGGAGCCCCGTTCCGTGGCCGGAAAGGAGCCGTGCTCCCCGGGCAGAGGGGATCCGTGCTCCGCGGGCTGGACGGAGCCGTGCTCCCCGGGGTGGGAGGAGCCGTGCTCCGCAGGCAGGACGGCGCCAGGCGTCGCGGGCGTGGACAAGCCTTGTGCCGCAGGCGGGAACGAGCCCTGCTCCGCCAGAGGCGGTCCGGCCGTCGGCGCGGCGGATCCGGAACGGTTCGAGGGCCCGCCCGGGTCCGCGGGACGGGGACCGGAGGCCGACGGATCCGCGTCGGCCGGAGGCCCGTCGTGCGGGCGCGGCGCCGGATCGAACGGAGCGCCCTCGGGGGATCCGGACGCGGCGGGACGACCGTCGTTCCGGACGTCGGAATCCAGGCGGCGACCAGCGGAGAGGTCGCTTGCGGCGAGCGGCTCGGAGTGCCGGGACGACCCGATCGGAGCCGCCTCGGGACCCGGGCCCGCCGCGGCGGCGGACCGCCCCGGTTCGAACCCCGGCCGCAGGGGCGTCGGGTCCTGCGGTCCGGGCATCGGCGGCCGCACACCGCCCACCGGCGCGAACCCCCGCCGCGTCAGTGCGCCGACCTCGCGCGCCTTCTCCAGCGCCGCGGCCTGGTAGCCGGGCAGCGCGTCGGCGGGCGTGTACGCCTCGACGGCCGCCGGCAGCCCGGCCCGGGCCAGGTGCGCGGCGATCCGGTAGGACAGCACCTCCGGCGCCACCCCCGGCCCGGCGAGCTCCACCAGCACGATCGGGTGCGGCAGAGGCCCCGGCGCGGCCCCGGCAGGCGTGATCCGCCAGGTCAGCCGGATCGCCCCGACCCCCGGCTCGGGCGCGACCAGCAGCTCGGCCAGCCGCGCCGTGGCGGCCGCGGGCCCTGCCTCGGCTGCGAAGACGTGTGGGGGACCCTCCGGTCCGGGCGGCGCGAGCAGCCCGGCGTCGAGCTCCACGTGCCGGGCCCGGGCGAGGTCCGCGAGCTCCGCGCGCAGCGGGGCCGGCAGCGGCGTCCGGTCGGCGACGAGCGTCGCGAGCAGCAGCTCGACGGCCTGCGGCTCCTCACCGACGGCGACGAGCTCCCGGGCCGTGCCCAGCAGGTCGTCGTCCACCCGGCCGGCCAGCGCCAGCAGCAGATGGTGGGTGGTCGGGGCAGGTGGGGCCGTCATGGGAGGCCCTCCTTCTCGGGAGTTCAGCTCGCGTATTCGGGGGTCCGCGTCCACACGGACCGGGAGCCGACGATGGCGGCCTGGTGGTAGGTGGGCGGTTCGAGCCCGTCGGGGAGCACCTCGACGCACGGGGTGCGGTCGCCGTGCACCCGCAGCAGCCGCTGCAGCGTGCCGGTGAGCTCCCACGCCCGCTCGGCGCCGTGGACGAGCAGGATCCGCTGCTCGCCGTGCGGCCCGCGGCGGGCGTGCCGCAGCTCGAGGGTGCCGGCGTGCCCGCGGACGACCGCGAGCGCGCCGAGCACCGCGAGATCCGGCAGCTCCGGCCCCGCCACGAACGCCGGATGGGGAGCGTCCGGCGTGTGGAGCGGGAGGACGGCGTCGACCAGGCGGTTGTCCCCGCAGGTGGCGGTGAGCAGGGCGCGTTCGGCGTCCGTCACCCCCACCCGGTTGCGGAGCAGGGCCCGGGGGAGCAGCGCGGCGACCGGAGCGAGGTTCTGCTCGGCCGCGCCCGCGGCGAGCCAGTCCCGCAGCCGCCATACGACGTCGTCCGGTAGCCGGCCGGCGAGCCGGAGGAGCAGTTCGTGCGCCGCCGCGGGTTCGGACATCTAGGCGACCTCGACGACCAGTTCGACCTCGACCGGCGCGTCGATCGGCAGCTCCGCGACGCCGACGGCGGACCGCGCGTGCGCCCCGGACTCGCCGAACACCTCGCCGAGCAGGTCCGACGCTCCGTTGACCACACCGGGCTGGCCGCCGAACCCGGGCGCGGACGCCACGAACCCGACGACCTTGACCACGCCCTTGACGTTGTCCAGCCCGACCAGCGCGTCGATCGCGGCGAGCGCGTTCAGCGTGCAGATCTTCGCGAGCTCCTTCGCCTCCTCGGCCGTGACCTCGGCGCCGACCTTGCCGGTCCGGGCCAGCTTGCCGTCGACGAACGGAACCTGACCGGCCGTGAACACGAGCGAGCCGGAGGCCTTGGCCGGGATGTACGACCCGGCCGGCGTGGCGACGGCGGGCAGCGTGAGCCCGAGCTCGGCGAGCCGCTCGGTGGGGGTCGTCACGACTGCACCGGCCGCTTGAAGAAGGCGATCAGGTTCTCGGCGGTGGCTCCCGGCACCACGGAGACCAGCTCCCAGCCGTCCCGGCCGAAGTTGTCCAGGATCGCCTTCGTGTTGTGGATCAACAGGGGTGCGTTCAGGTATTCCCACCTGGTGACGCCGGGAGTGCTCATGGCCGCGAGCGTAACCGGGCGCCCTCACCCGATTGCGTGCCGGAGGCGGGCCCCTGCGGCGAGCGGGCGTGCAGGTGCGAGCGGTGGGGAGCCGGGCGGGACGGGCGAGAGCGCGGCCGTTCGTCGCGGTTCGTACCCTGGACGAGTGACCCTCCCCGGAATCGGTGCCGCCCGGCTGCACGTGGTCTCCGGCAAGGGTGGCACCGGCAAGACGACCGTCGCCGCCGCGCTGGCCCTGGCCCTGGCCCGTGGCGGAAAGCGCACGCTGCTGGTCGAGGTGGAGGGCCGCCAGGGCATCGCCCAGGTCTTCGACACCGCGCCGCTGCCGTACGAGGAGCGCCGGATCGCCGTCGCCCCCGGTGGCGGCGAGGTCCGCGCCCTGGCGGTCGACGCCGAGGCCGCGCTGCTCGAGTACTTCGAGATGTTCTACAAGCTGGGCGTCGCGGGCCGCACGCTCAAGCGGATGGGCGCGGTCGAGTTCGCCACGACCCTGGCCCCCGGCCTGCGGGACGTGCTGCTCACCGGCAAGGTCAAGGAGTGCGTCTCGCGCACCGAGGACGGCACGCCGGTCTACGACGCCGTGATCCTCGACGCCCCACCCACCGGCCGGCTCGTCCGGTTCCTCGACGTGACGAAGGCGATGTCCGAGCTGGCCCGCACCGGCCCGATCCACAGCCAGGCCGAGGGGGTGGTGGCGCTGTTGCACTCCGAGCGCACGCTCGTCCATCTCGTCACGCTGCTGGAGGACCTGCCCGTCACCGAGACCCTCGACGCCGTGCGCGAGCTCGGCGAGGCCGATCTCCGGGTCGGATCGGTACTGGTCAACCGGGTGCGTGAGCAGTGGCTGCCGGACCGTTCGGTGGCGTCGGCCGCGTCCGGGCGGGTGGACGCCGGCCGGGTCCGCACCGGCCTGCTGTCCGCGGGCCTGGACCTGGCGCCCGAGGTGATCGACGGGCTGGTGGCCGAGACCGTCGAGCACGCGGTCCGGGTGGCCGCGGAGGCCGCGGCCGGTGAGCGGCTCGTCGAGGAGATCGGCGACATCCCGCGCCTGGAGCTGCCCCAGTGCAACGGCGGCGTGGACCTCGGTGCCCTCTACGAGCTGGCCGAGCAGCTGAAGGTGCACCTGTGAGCACGCTCGAGCTCGATCCCGTGATCGACGACCCGGCGACCCGGATCGTCGTCTGCTGCGGCTCGGGCGGTGTGGGCAAGACGACCACGTCGGCCGCCCTGGCCCTGCGCGCGGCGGAGCGCGGCCGCCGCGTGGTGGTGCTGACGATCGACCCCGCCCGCCGCCTCGCCCAGGCCCTCGGCCTCGACGAGCTCTCGAACGAGCCCAGCGCCGTCCCCGGCACGAGCCTCGACGCGATGATGCTGGACATGCGCCGAACCTTCGACGAGATGGTGCACGCGCACTCGACCCCGGACCGGGCGGCGAAGATCATCGCCAACCCCTTCTACCAGACGATCTCCACTTCGTTCTCCGGCACGCAGGAGTACATGGCGATGGAGAAGCTGGGGCAGCTGTGCGCCCGCGGCGAGTGGGACCTGATCGTCGTCGACACCCCGCCGTCGCGCTCGGCGCTGGACTTCCTCGACGCCCCGCAGCGCATGTCGACCTTCCTCGACGGCCGGATGATCCGGCTGCTCAGCTCGCCCGCGCGGGCCGGCGGCGCGGGGCTGCGCAAGCTCATCGGGGCCGGGTTCGGGCTGTTCGCGAAGGGCGTCTCGACGATCCTCGGCGGGCAGATGCTGGCCGACGCGTCCGCCTTCGTGCAGGCCTTCGACACCATGTTCGGCGGTTTCCGCGAGCGCGCCACCAAGACCTACGAGCTGCTGCGCTCGCCCGGCACCGCGTTCCTCGTCGTCGCCGCGCCGGAGCCGGACGCGCTGCGCGAGGCCGCCTACTTCGTCGACCGGCTGGCCGGGGAGAAGATGCCGCTCGCCGGGCTCGTCCTCAACCGGACCCATCCCGTGCTCGCGCCGCTCTCGGCGGCGCGGGCGCGCACCGCGGCGGAGAACGCCGGCTCGTCGCGGCTGGCCGCGGCGGTCCTGCGGCTGCACGCGGACCGCGTGGACCTGGCCGAACGCGAGGAGCGGCTGCTCGCCCGGTTCTCCGGCGCGCACCCCACGGTGCCGGTGGTGCGGGTGCCCGCGGTGGCCGCGGACATCGCCGATCTCGACGGGTTGCGGGAGGTCGGCGAACGCCTGGCCGCCGCGCCCGAGCCGCCGCCCGCGGGCAGCGTCCACCAGCTCCGTTAGACGAAGCGGGGCCGGCCCGCGAGAGATCCCGCGATCAGCTGCCCGCAGAGCGCCCCGAGCAGCAGGAGCAGCGAGACCGTCCAGCCGCCCGTCGCGTCGTGGAGCAGGCCGAACAGCAGCGGCCCGAAGGACGCGATGAGGTACCCGGCGCCCTGGGCGAACGCGGACAGGGTCGCCGCCGTCTCCGGGTCGCGCGAGCGCAGGGCGATCAGGGTCATGGCCACGGAGAACGCCGCGAAACCGGAGCCGAGCAGCAGCGCCCACAGCCAGGGCAACGTCGCCGGGGCCAGCATCAGCCCGATCGCGCCGAGCATCGGCGGCACGGTGAGCACCACGATCCAGCCGGACTGGCTGCGCCGGCGCGCGACGATCGCGGGGACGACCAGGCTGAGCGGCACCGGGACCAGCGTCGCGATGCTCAGCATCAGTCCGGCGGTGCCCTTGTCGAGCCCGGCACCGATGTAGACCTGCGGCAACCAGCCCATCACCACGTAGGCCAGGAACGACTGCAGCCCCATGAACGCCATGACGGCCCAGGCCGTCCGGCTGTGCAGCACGGTCCGGAACGAGGTCCGGCGCGCGTCGCGTGAGGCCACCGGCGATCCGTGGCGCGCGGCCACCGCCCAGATCAGCAGCGCGACCAGCGCCACCCCGCCCCACAGCGCGAGCACCGGCCGCCACCCGCCGAGCGGGCCCTCCAGCGGCGGGGTGAGCGCCGAGCCGATCGCCCCGGACCCCTGCAGGGCGGCCGTGTAGATCCCGGTCATCAGCCCGATCCGCAGCGGGAACGACTCCTTGACGACGACGGGCACGAGCACGTTCGCCACCGCGATGCCGGCGCAGGCCACGAAGGTCAGCCCCAGCATCACGCCCGCGCCGCCGAGCACCCGCAGCAGCAGCCCGGCGACCAGCACCGCCAGCGCGATCCCGATCGCCCGCGCCAGCCCGACCTTCCGCGCGAGCCACGGCGCCGCCACCCCGGCCACCGCGAAGCACAGCGTCGGGGCGGTGGTGAGCACGCTCGCCCAGGCGGCCGATCCGCCGACGCCCAGCCGGACGTCGCCCAGCAGGGAGGACGCGCTGGTCACGGCGGCCCGCAGGTTCAGCGCGACGAGCACCACGGCGACCGCCAGGAGTGCCGTCCCGAGCAACGGCCCCCGGC
The DNA here is from genome assembly GCF_039531635.1 of Pseudonocardia ailaonensis. NCBI lineage: Bacteria > Bacillati > Actinomycetota > Actinomycetes > Pseudonocardiales > Pseudonocardiaceae > Pseudonocardia > Pseudonocardia ailaonensis. Next base: position 31,855 of record NZ_BAAAQK010000011.1, read on the forward strand.
TGGTCCCTGGACGGGACACCGGAGCCGTCAGCGCGGTCCCCGCCGCGTCGTCGCGCATTGCCATGCCCACTACTCTGACAGACATCCCATGTTCGGATGAGGGGACGAGACATGCCGTTGGCCACCACACGCCGCACCGGGCTGGTCGATCAGGTGATCGCGCAGCTCAGAGGCGCCGTCGGGAGCGAGTGGCCGGTCGGCACCCGGATCCCGCCCGAACCCGAACTGTCCGAACAGCTAGGGGTCGGCCGCAACACGGTGCGCGAGGCGGTGCGGGCGCTCGCGCACTCGGGCCTGCTCGAGGTGCGCCAGGGCGACGGCACCTACGTCCGCGCCACCAGCGAGATCTCCGGGGCCCTGCGCCGGCTGGCGGGCACGGAGCTGCGCGAGACCCTCGAGGTCCGCCGGCTCGTGGAGGGCGAGGGCGCCCGGCTGGCTGCCCGGAACCGCACGCCCGCGGACCTCGCCGACCTGGACGCCGCGATGGCGGAGTGCGAGCGCGCGGAGGCCGCCGCCGACCGGGCGGCGTTCGTCGACGCCGACCTGCGGTTCCATCAGCTGGTCCTGCGCGCCGCCCACAACTCGGTGCTCGCCGAGCTCTACCGGGGCCTCACCGAGGTGGTGCACGCCAGCGTGGTGACCGCGGTCGAGGCCGGCGCCTGCGAGAGCCACACCGGCCTGCTCGCCGCCATCCACGCGGGCGACGTGGAGGAGGCCGGCACCCGCGCCGCGGACTTCCTCGACTCGCTCCTGAACGGTTAGGGCAGCTCGAACCAGATCATCGGGTTGGTGGTGCTCCCGCGCGCACCCTCGATCCCCAGCTCCGCCCGCACCTCGTTGACCGCGGCGAAGGCCTCCGGCGAGTTCTTGCGGGCCACCGTGAAGTGCGGGACCGAGCGCTCGGCCAGCCAGCCGACCACGACCTTGCCCTCGTGCCAGATCCGTGCGCTCCGCCCGTGGTACACGTCGTGCACGCTGGTCGGGGTGCCGGACGCCATGCGCGGGAACAGGTTCGCGGTGTACCACTCGCCGAAGCGCTTGCCGTGGTCCGCGTCGATGAACAGGTAGTCCGTGGCCGGGGGGAGCTCGTCGAGCTTCTCCTTGACGTCCCCCTGGGTGAAGGTCCAGCGGTCGCCCGCCAGCTCCGCCGGCACCGTGGTGCGCACGTGGTCGACCATGTCGAACGAGTGCAGGTGCCCGGTGCCGTTGTCGCGCAGCGCGCTGAGCAGCCACGTCGTGGACCAGCCGTAGAACGTGCCGATCTCCACCACGTCCGCGGGGCGCAGCTCGCGCACCAGCAGGTAGGTGATCTCGGCCTCGAGGTCGTCGAGCTGTGGGGTCACCGACCCCTTCGACGCGGCGAGGAACTCCCGCTGCTGCGCGATCACGGCGGAGAGCTCGCTGCCGTACTTGCGGTACAGCGCGGAGACGTACTCCACCCGACCGGTCGAGATCACGGGACTTCCTCCGGGGTCGCGGACGGTGACCCAGGCTAGTGCCCCGCCGTCAGCAGGCGTCGCGCCGGGCCTCGGGCGCCATCCCGACCACGTCGATACCGGTGTCCGTCCTGGCGTGCAGCTCGGCGACGTCGAGCAGGGCGTCCGCGGTCCGCTCGGCCGCCGAGCGCGAGTAGTGCTCGGTGCGGGCCTCCCCGAGCAGCTCGGCCCAGGAGGCCACGTCCGGCCGGGAGCGCAGCACCGCCCGTCGCTCCCGCTCGGTCATCCCGCCCCACACGCCGTGCTCCACGCGCTCGTCGAGCGCGTACGCCAGGCACTCCGTGCGCACCGGGCACGATCCGCAGAAGTCCCGGACCTGCCGCTGCTCGGCGCCGCGGACGAACAGCGCGTCCGCGTCCGTGGTGCGGCAGCGTGCGGCGACCCGCCAGTTCCACCGGTTCCACATGCTGCTGACGACAGTGCTGACGACCGCGCCCACCGCTCCACCTCCACCCCCGGCGGGCCCCGGCGGCCCGCTCACGACAACTGGGACGGATTCTGTGATCCCACGGTTCCGTCGCGACACTCGCAGAACTACTCAACCTTCACGAAGCGCCCGGTACCCTCCTCGATCGTGGCTCCTCCCCGTCGTCTGGCCCGGCCCCTCGGACTGCTCCTCGGGCTGTGTCTGCTGGCCGGTGTGGTCGGGGCGGGCATGGCCTTCCCGTTCGTCGCCGGCGTGGGCCTGGTCAGCAACGACGCGGGCGACAGCGTCAACTCGACGTCGAGCAGCCTGGTCGAGGGCGGCCTGCCGCTGCGCACCACGATCACGGACGCGAACGGCCGGCCCTTCGCCTGGGTCTTCGATCAGAACCGCACCCAGGTCTCCGCGGACCAGATCTCGCCCGCCATGAAGGCGGCGATGGTCGCGATCGAGGACCGGCGCTTCTACGAGCACCAGGGCGTGGACTGGCAGGGCACGATCCGCGCGGTCGTGGCCAACTCGGCGTCCGGGGACGTGGTGCAGGGCGCCTCCACGCTCACCCAGCAGTACGTGAAGAACTACACGCTCTACGTCGAGGCGCGGACCGAGGCGGAGCGGCTCAAGGCCACCGAGCAGACGCCGGCGCGCAAGCTCAAGGAGGCGCGGATCGCCCTGCAGCTGGAACGCCAGCTGACCAAGGAGGAGATCCTCGCCCGCTACCTCAACATCGTCTTCTGGGGCAACGGCGCGTACGGCATCGAGAGCGCCGCACGCACCTACTTCGGCGTGCAGGCCAAGGACCTGACGGTCGCCCAGTCCGCCCTGCTCGCGGGCATGGTCCGCAGCACCACGGCCACGGACCCGGTGCAGAACCCCCAGCCCGCGCTCGACCGGCGCAACGTCGTCATCGGCCAGATGCGGGACCAGGGGATGATCGACGCGGCGCAGGCCCGGGCGGCGCAGGCGCAGCCGCTCGGCATCGCCAGCCCGCTGAACACCCAGCCCAACGGCTGCATCGGGGCGGGCGACGCCGGCTACTTCTGCAAGTACGTCATGGAGTACCTGAACACGGCCGGGTTCTCGCAGGACCAGCTCAACCGCGGCGGCTACACGATCCGCACCACGCTGGACCGGGACAAGCTCGCCGCGATGAAGGCCTCGCTCGACGAGGAGGTCCCGCCCGGCCAGCCCAACGTCGCGAACGTGATGTCGCTGGTCGAGCCGGGGCAGGACAAGCACAAGGTGCTCGCGATGGCCTCCAGCCGCACGTTCGGGCTGAACGCCGAGGCCCTGGAGACGAGCTACGGCCTGCCGTACGAGCCGGTCAACCTGGGCTCCGGGTCCGTCTACAAGATCTTCACCGCCGCCACCGCCCTGGAGAAGGGCATCGGCATCAACTACACGATGTCGGTGCCGCCGAGCGGCTACGCGTCGCCCATCTACCTGGACGGCGCTGGCCGCCCGATCCCGGTGCAGAACGCCGGCAACTATCCCGAGCGGATGAGCCTGCAGGACGCGCTCGCCACGTCCCCGAACACGGCGTTCATCAAGCTGGAGGAGTTCACGGGCGTCCCGGACGTCGTCGACATGGCGGTCCGGATGGGCATGAAGAGCCTCGCCACCACGCCGTTCGTGGACCCGCAGACGGGCCGGCGCACGGACCGCTCCATCGCCGAGGTCACCAAGGCGCAGAAGCAGGCGTCGTTCACCCTGGGCGTGTCGCCGACGAGCGTGCTCGAGCTGGCCAACGTCGGCGCCACGATCGCGAGCGCCGGCAAATGGTGCCCGCCCACCCCGATCGACTCGATCACCGACGCGTCCGGGCAGAAGGTCGCCGTCACCGAGGCGCCCTGCGAGCAGGCCGTCGAGCCGGCACTGGCGAACACGCTGTTCACCGGCCTGTCCAAGGACGACCTGTCCGGGACGTCCGCCTCCGCGGCCCGGCAGGTCGGGTGGGACCGGCCGATGGGCGGCAAGACCGGCACCACGCAGCAGCACAAGTCGGCCGCCTTCGTCGGGATCCTGCCGAACCTGTCCGGCTCCGTGATCACCTTCGACAACTCCCGCTCGCCCAAGCCCCTGTGCGACGGCGCGGGCGCCCCGTTCGCCTGCCGCAGCGGCAACATCTTCGGCGGCAAGACCCCGGCGGAGACCTGGTTCGGCGCGGTGAAACCGATGGTCGAGGGCACCCCGGTGCTCCCGCTCCCGCCCACGGACGACCGGTACCTCACCGGCGGCGCCGAGACCCGGGTGCCGGACGTGGTGGGGCGCGGCGTGAACGACGCCCGAGCGGTCCTGCAGCGGGGCGGCTGGCAGGTCAGCACGCGGACGGTGGACAACCTCGCGAAGGCCGGGACGGTCGTGGGGCAGAACCCGCGGGGCACGGCGCTGCCCGGCGAGGCGATCCTCCTGCAGGTCAGCAGCGGTACCGTGCCGGCCCCGCCGCCCGCACCGGGCGATCCGTCCGCGCCGCCGGACCCGAACGCCCCTCCGCCCGCCAACTGACCCGTCCGCCCGGGTGACGGCGCGTCGGGCCCTGTGCACCGGCGCGCCGCCACCTACGATCACGGGTCATGGGGGAGGCGCAGCTCGTCCGGTGGCGGGGACTGCTCCCCTTCACCCGGAGCCCCGAGCCCTCGCCCGATCCCGGGCCGGGCGAGGTCAGGCCGTGGGAGGCGGGCCGGCGGCGGGCGCTCCCCGACGAGGCCGTGGAGTCCGGCGTGGAGCCCGCCGAGGATGCGGAGTCCGGCGAGGAGCCCGCCGAGGACGCGGAACCGCGCCCCGCCCCTGAAGCCGCTGTTCCTGAGCCTGCTGTCCCCGGAGGTTCTGTCCCCGGACCTGCTGGCCCTGTACCCCCCGCTCCACCGGAGCCCGCGCCGCGCCGCCCCCGCACCGTCGGCGCCGTCCGGGTCCCGATCCGCGAGCTCCATCCCGTCCCGGAGCCCCTGCCCGGGCCTCGCCCCGCCGAGGCCCCGGTCGCGGTTCCCGAGGCCCGGCGCCCGCTCTTCCCCCGCCCGCCCGCACCCTCGCCCCCGCGGCGACGCGGCGCGGTCGTCGACGGGATCGAGCACCGCCCACCCGTCCACACCGAGGTGGACCAGGCCGGACTCGGCCGCCGGCTGTCCGGGCGCCGCGGCACGCGGCTGTACGTGCTCCTCTGCGTGGCCGTCTACCTGGTGATCCTGGTTCAGCTGATCGTCGCGCTGATCACGTCCTGAGGTCCCCGCGGACCGTCGGCGCGGAGACTGTCGGTGCCCCCGGCTACCCTGGTCGGGTCGGCGGCGGTCGCTCCCCGCGGGTCCGTCCCGGCGCCGAGCTCGTCGGAGCTTGTTCGTGACCGTTCGCGCCCGGTCACGTCCGGGAGGAGGTGACCCGCGATCGGATCCGAGACCCTGCCGGGTTCCGCCACGGGCAGCCCGGCCCCCACGTCGCACCGTGTCCGCAGCGTCATGGCCATCCCGGCCTTCCGTCGGCTCTGGGGCGTCACCGCGATCACCGCCACCGGCGAGTGGCTGAGCCTGCTCGCCCTCAGCTCGCTGGCCGCCCAGCTCACCACCGGGTACGCCGCGCAGAGCTTCGCGCTCGGCGGCGTCGTCGCCACCAAGCTGCTGCCGGCGATCTTCCTGGGCCCGCTGGCCGGTGCCCTGGCGGACCGGTTCGACCGCCGCCGCGTGATGGTCACGTGCGACATCCTGCGCTTCTGCCTCTTCATCTCCATCCCGATCGTCGGGTCGCTGTGGTGGCTCTTCGCCGCCACCTTCCTGATCGAGGTGTGCGCGCTGTTCTGGATCCCGGCCAAGGAGGCCTCGGTCCCGAACCTGCTGCGCCGCAAGGACCAGATCGAGACGGCGCAGCAGCTCGGCCTCGTCGTCACCTACGGCATCGCCGTGCTCGCCGGGGCCGGCCTGTTCGCCGTGGTGTCGAGCATCGGACACCTCCTGCCGAAGCAGGACACCTTCACCACCGTCTACATCGCCCTGGTGATCGACGGCTGCGCCTTCCTCCTCTCCGCCGCCGTCGTGTGGTTCCGGATCAAGGAGATCTCGGGGCGCACCGGGCCGCGCACCGCCGAGGCGTCCCCGAGCCTGCTGACATTGCTGCGCGAGGGCTTCGCCTACGTGGTGACCACCCCGCTGATCCGCGGCCTGGTCCTGGGCATCATCGGCGCCTTCGCCGCGGGTGGCGCCGTGATCGCGTCGGCCAGGCTGTACGCCGTCAGCCTCGGCGGCGGCGATGCGGCCTACTCCGTCCTGTTCATCGGGGTGTTCGTCGGCCTCGCGCTCGGCATGGCCACGGCGCCGCGGCTGGCCCATCGCCTCCCGCACAACCGGCTCTTCGGCACCGCGATCGTCGGCGCCGGCGTCGCACTGCTGATCGTCGCCGTGTCCGCCCACCTGTTCATGGCGATCGTGGCCGTGGCACTGGTCGGCTGGTTCGCGGGCATCGCGTTCCTCACCGGGCTCACGATCATCGGCACCCAGGTGGCGGACGACATCCGCGGCCGCATCGTCGCCTTCGTCCAGTCCCTCGTGCGAGTGGTGCTGCTTGGTTCGATGTCGCTGGTCCCGCTGGTCGTCGGGCTCGTCAACACGCGGCAGATCAACCTCTTCCAGTCCCACTTCCTGGTCGACGGCACCCGTTTCGTCCTGCTGGGCGGCGGCGTGATCGCGGCCGCGATCGGCACGCTGGCCTACCGGCAGATGGACGAGCGCCGGCTCGAGCCGCTGCTGCGCGACCTGCTGTCCGCCCTGCGCCAGGGCGAGGTGCGCCGGGGCTCCGGCACGCTCGTCGCCGTCGAGGGCGCCACTCCGGCGGAGACCGCGGACCAGGCCGGCCGGCTGGCCGAGGCGCTGCGGGCGCGGGGTCACGTCGTGGTCCAGCCCGAGGACGGCGAGCGGGACGCGCTGCGCTGGGCCGCCGCCACCCGCGAGGCGCACCTCTCCGGTGCGCGCGCCAAGGCGCTGGCGGCCGCCGCGATCCGGGCGGACCTGGTGGAGCGGGTCATCCGCCCCGCGCTCGACGAGGGCGCGGTCGTGGTCGTGGACCGCTTCATGGCCAGCCCGATCGCCCAGTTCGGGGTGGCGGCGGACCGGATGGACGCCGAGCTCGAGCGCGGTGAGCTGGAGCGGCTCGCGGTGTGGGCCACCGGGGGCCTTCGCCCGGACGTCTCGATCCTGCTCGACCGCGAGGGCGCGCCCGCCGACTCCGGCGGGGTCGCGGGCGAGGAGCACGCGCGGGTCCAGCGACTGCTCACGGGCCTGGTCGCGGCCGAGCCCCACGACTACGTGGTGGTCGAGGCGGACGGCGAGCCCGAGGCGGTGGCCGGCAAGGTCCTCGAGGGCCTGCTTCCCCAGCTCCCCCCGGCTCCCGAGCAGCCCGTCGACGTCCCGCGGCCCGCGACCGAGCCGTGAGCACCGAGCCGTGAGTGGCGAGCTGTGAGCGCGCCGATCCTGGCCGGTGGTGTCTGGCGGGACGTGGTGGGCCAGCCCGCCGCCGTCGCCGAGCTGAGCCAGGCCGCCGCGGACCCGGCCGCGATGACCCATGCCTGGCTCTTCACAGGCCCGCCCGGTTCCGGCCGCTCCAACGCCGCCCGCGCCTTCGCCGCCGCGCTCCAGTGCCCGGACGGTGGCTGCGGCGAGTGCCAGGCCTGCCGCACGGTCCTGCACCGCACCCATGCGGATGTCCGCGAGGTCGTCCCCGAGGGCCTCTCGATCTCCGTGGCCGAGATGCGCAACCTGGTGCAGCTCGCCGCCCGCCGTCCCTCCACCGGCGAGTGGCAGATCCTGATCATCACGGACGCGGACCGGCTCACCGAGGGCGCCGCGAACGCGCTGCTCAAGGCGGTGGAGGAGCCCGCGCCCCAGACCGTCTTCCTGCTCTGCGCGCCGTCGGACCATCCCGAGGACGTGCCCGTCACCATCCGGTCCCGCTGCCGCCTCGTGCCCCTCCGCAGCCCGGCCCCCGAGGCCGTCGCCGCGGTGCTGGTCGAGCGGGACGGTATCGAGCCCGACATGGCGAGCTGGGCCGCCGCGGTCTCCGGCGGGCACGTCGGCCGGGCCCGCCGCCTGGCCAGGGACTCCGACGCCCGGGACCGTCGCGAGCGCATCCTTGGCGTCCCGCTGCGCCTGCGCCACCTCGGGGACGCGTTCGCATTCGCCGACAACATCGTCCGCTCCGCCGAGGCCGAGGCCACGGACGTCAGCGAGACCCGGGACGCCGCGGAACGCGAGGAGCTCGCCGTCGCGATGGGGGCCGGCGGCACCGGCAAGGGCGCGGCCACCGCGGCCCGTGGCGCCAAGGCGGCCGAGCGCGAGCTCGAGCGCCGCCAGAAGTCCCGCAACACGAGAACCCAGCGCGACGCCCTGGACCGCGCCCTCGTCGACCTCGCCGGCTTCTATCGCGATGTCCTCGTCGCCGCCTCACAGGCGCCGGTCGCCCTGTCCAACCCGGACCGCGAGGCGGACATCCACCAGGCCGCGCGGGAGTGGAGCGCCGAATCCACCCTCCGCCGCCTCGAGGCCGTCCTGGCCTGCCGCGAGGCCCTGGAGCTCAACGTCAAGCCGAGAATCGCCGTCGAGGCGATGATGACCGCCCTCCAACAAGGCTGAACCCGCGAGTCGCCCGCCGCCCCGCCGGTCGAGATGAACCTCGGCCCCGTCCCCGCGTGGCTCACGTTGATCTCGGCGCCCCGAGCGCGCTCAGCGCAGGATCGCGGTCAGCCAGTCCGACGGGTGGGGGGTGAGCGGGAAGGTGCGGTGCGGTTGCTACGCTTGCCACGCACCACGCCGCCTTAGCTCAGTCGGTTAGAGCGACGCACTCGTAATGCGTAGGTCTGGGGTTCGACTCCCCAAGGCGGCTCCATTTTTGCAGGTCAGGCCCTTGTGTCATGCAGTTGGTCAGAGTCCTGCGGCCTTCTGCGTGTAGCTCAGTCTGTGCATCCCTGGCATGAGTCGACTGGGCAAGCATCCGGTTCGGTGGCCCAGCAGTGTTGACCACGACGTCGAGGCATGGTCGCAGGCGCTCGATGGCGACCGGGCCGAGCGTCGTTCCGCCGGCGGGCTCGTTTCTGGCTGAGGGTCTTGCGGTGGGCGGGTCGCGCCCCGAACCAGCTCCGTCTGGTCGTGTGCGTCAGCGATCGACAGGGATGTGCTGGAGGAAAATGCTGCTGCGATAGTTGCAATTAACGTGTGACTATCGTACTAGATGTGCCTCGGGCGATGGCGGTAAGCACTGCAATCGCTACAGCCTAGGTGATACTATCGAAGTATGACTGGCGATGGAGAACTAGCGCTCGCGGACATCGCCGCCGGTCAGTGGGGGCTGGTGACCACTCCGCAGGCCGTTGTGGTTGGTCTGAGCAGGGTGCAGCTGTCGCGGCTCTGCAAGGCCGGGGCGCTCATCAGGCTTCTTCATGGTGTGTACGCGCTTCGGGGTGCGATGGGCACCGAGAACATCGAACTGCGAGCTGCCTGGCTGGCGCTTGACCCGCGTCGGCTTGCCACCGACCGTCTCGGCGATGGTCCCCACGGCCTCGTCGTGTCCCACGCCTCGGCTGCAGCATTCCGAGGTCTGGGTGACCTCGACGCAGATCGCCACGAGTTCACCGCACCGTCGCGAAAGCAGACCCGACGTGATGACCTGAGACTGCACCGGGGGGTTCTCGCGGCGGACGAGGTCACTGTGTACCGCGGGCTCCCGGTCACGACCCCGCTCAGAACCGTCGTGGATCTCCTCGCCGACGGCCACGACGGTGGGCATGTCGCTGGCGTGGTTGCCGACGCGCTGAGGCTGAGAATGCTCAACCCTGACGAACTGGCCGGCCGGATCGGACACTTCGCGCCCCGGTTCGGACTACCCCGAGGTGACGGGAACGCTCTGATGCGACACCTCGAGGAGCTGGGGGGTGTCAGTGAGCAGGTTGACGCCGACAAGGTCGCCGAGATCGCCCGAGCTGCTCGACTGCCCGTTTCCGCGATACTTGATGCCCTGAGCGAGACGCGGGCCGGCCACGCGCGACTTGCGCAGCAGGCGATCGACCTCCAGGCAGCCGCGAACCTCCTGGAGGTCGCAGGGGTCTCATCGGCGATCGAGAAGCTTGCCGCAGCAGCCGTCCCCAAGGTCGATCCGACGAATCTTCTTGGCCCCGCTACCTACGAATCACTGGCGACGGCACTGTCGAATCCTGAACTGCAGAAAACCGTCAACATGTCCGCTGTTGCGCAGGGCACCCTGGCTGCAGTGGGTCCCAAGCTCAGCGCTTCGGAGATTAGCGGCATAAGTGCGATCGTGGAGCAGGCGCTGGCCTCTCACACCGCAGGGATCAGCTCTGCCGCCCGCCGAGCGCTCGCCGGGATCCGTCAGTCGCCAGGCGTCGAGAGCCAGGACAACGATCAGCAGGACGACGACCACGAGGGCGACGAGTGATGAGTGGCGACCACCCGACCGGATACGCCACTCCCGACGCGATGTGGAGTGCCGTCGTAGTTCGAAGCAAGAAAGCGGCGAAAAGGGCCGGATCTACAGCCCCGAACCTCACTCGCCAGTTCGTCTACGACCGCTTCCTTGCGCGCCTGTTCACCCACGCGGGCGGCGGAGAATGGGTCCTCAAGGGAGGGACCGCTCTGCTCGCGCGGGTCCGTACCGCCCGTCACAGCCGCGACATCGACCTACTGAGGGAGCGAGGGACGCTCGACTCCGCTCTCGATGAGCTGGAACGAGCCGCGGCCGTCGATCTTCGAGATCACCTGCGCTTCGTGCCGGGCGCTTCCAGTCGTGCCGAAGAGCGTCCTGGCCAGCCGGGGACCGAGCTGGCGAAGGTGAAGATCGACGCGTACGCGGGCGTCAGGCTGGTGAGTGAGTTCGTCGTGGACATCGTGCTCAACGCGGTGATCACGGGTGATCCCGAGTCACGGCAGCCCGAGCCGACGATCGAGCTCGCCGGAATTGAGAGCCCCGCCTACCTGATCTATCCGGTCGCTGACCATGTCGCCGACAAGCTCTGCGCGACATTCGAGCTCTACGGGCACGCGCGGCTACCATCCAGCCGCGTTCGTGATCTCGTGGACCTGGTGGTCATCGCTCGAACCCAACATGTTGACGCAGGCGCACTTCGCGTAGCCATCGACGCCGAGCGCGTGCACCGCGCGCTCCCTGAGATCGGGCAGTGGGGCTGCCCAGATGGGTGGGTCACCTCCTATGCCAAGGTCGCTCGCGACGTCGTGGAGTGCAGTGACCATCGCTCGTTCAGCTCTGCCTCGGCACTGGCGAGCGCGTTCCTGAATCCGATCCTGTCGAACGAGATCAACGACGACGCCACGTGGAGTCCGTCGAACCTGCGCTGGGAGGGCTAGCGTCGGACCATCTCGCTAAGTTTCTAGATTGCTAAGTGTGTTAGTGTTGTGGTGTGTCATCGGGATCAGGTTTCGAGCGGCGCCCCGGCGGGGGTCCGTACCGCGCGGCCGTGCTGCAGCGCCTCCAGGACATCGCGGTCCGGACCCGGCTCGTCGAACGCAGGCTGGGCGCCGAGCTGGGGGTCAACGGCACCGACCTGCACGCCATGGAGCACCTCAGCACCGACGGTGCTCTCACGGCCCGCGAGCTGGCCGACCGGCTGCAGGTCTCGACGGCTGCGGGCACCCAGATCGTCGACCGCCTCGAACGCGCGGGGCACGCCAGCAGACGCCCTCATGCCACCGACCGCCGCAAGATCCTCGTCACGCCGTCGGCCGCGTCGGTGGCCGCGGCGACCGAGTTCCTCCGACCCCTGCTCGACGAGCTGGAGGCCGCCGTCGGCGCGCTCGGCGACCAGGAGCGCGGCGCGGTCGAGAGCTTTCTCGACACCGTGGTCGCGATCTACGACCGCCACACCACATCAGCCCCGGAAGGCGTGACATGACCACGCGCAGCGTCCTGATCTCCGGAGCCAGCATCTCCGGACCCGCCCTCGCCTGGTGGCTGAACGCGGCCGGCTGGCGCACGACGGTCGTCGAGCGGTTCGGGGAGCTACGCGACACCGGCCAGAACATTGACGTCCGCGGCGCCGCCCGGGAGGTGGTGCGCCGGATGGGCCTGGAGGACGCCGCGCTCGCGGCGACGACCGGCGAGCGGGGCACAGTGTTCGTCGGACGGGACGGACGGGCGCTGGCCGAGTTCCCGGCGGGTGAGACCGACACCTCCGGCGCCACCGCCGAGATGGAGATCCTGCGCGGTGAGCTCTCTCGGCTGCTGTACGAACACACCTGCGGCGAGACCGAGTACGTCTTCGGTGACCGCATCACGGCCCTCGACGACCACGGCGACGGGGTGGCCGCGACGTTCGAGCACGGTCCGGAGCGGACGTTCGACGTGGTCGTCATCGCCGAGGGGCTCACCTCGCGCACGCGTGCGCTGGTGTTCCCACAGGCCGAGATCACCTCGCTGGGTCTCTACACGGCCTACCTGACGATCCCGCGGTCCACGTCGGACACCGACTGGTGGCGCTGGTACAACGCGCCCCGGGGACGCAGCATCACCCTGCGGCCCGACAACCTCGGCACCACGCGCGCCACCCTGTCGTTCATGTCCGACGTGGGCGGGCTCGAGGACCTGGAGCCGGACGATCAGGCGCGGGTCCTGCGGCGCACCTTCGCCGACGCGGGCTGGGAGACGCCCCGGATCCTGGACGCGCTCGACGGCACGCCGTTCTACTTCGACCTCACCGGTCAGATGCGGCTGCCCGCCTGGAGCAACGGGCGGCGGGTGATGGTCGGCGACGCCGCGTACTGCGCCTCTCCTCTGAGCGGTATGGGCACCAGTCTCGCGCTGGTCGGCGCGTACGTGCTCGCGGGTGAGCTGGCGACGCACGACGACCACCGGGCGGCTTTCGCCCGCTACGAGGCCGTGATGCGCCCCTACGTCGACGGCGCCCAGCAGCTTCCTCCGGGCACGCCGCGCATCGCCCATCCCCGCACGCGCGCCGGGGTCGCCCTTCTGCGGGCGGGCATCAGGGTGGTGGGCAGCGCGCCGGTGAAGCGCCTCGCCGGCCTGGGCGGCTCCCTGTTCTCGCCCCCGGCCGACAAGCTGGAGCTCCCCCAGTACCCCGCGACGGTGCGCTGAGCGGCCGGCCGAACGCCGGCGCGAGCCCTGACCGCTGCCGTGCTGCCACCGAGCACGGCTCGAGTCCGGTGGTCGGCGCTGCGGGCGGTGGCCGGACACCTTGTCGGGATCGAGGGTGTCCGACGCGGTGTCCCGACTCAGGTCACACCGCGGCTCAGCCCCACGGGTCGGATCACCGCGACGTGGGCCCCGCCCGATCGTCGCTCGCCCGACAGCTGATGGGCGACGATCGTCGGGTGCCCCTGCGGTGACACCGCGCGGACGATACGGAGAACTCGCACCGGTGACGCGGAGCGACTCGTCCGGAGAGGGGCACCGCGCGACATGCTGATCGTCGACTCCCATGTGCACATCTGGCAGCTCGATCAGCCGCGGATGGAGTGGCTGACGGCCGACGAGACCCTGCACCGGCTCCACCGCGATGTCCTCGTGGAGGATCTCCAGGCTCAGCTCGATGCCAACGACGTTCCCTTCGCCGTGCTCGTCCAGGCGGCGACGGACTCCCGCGAGACCGCGACGCTCCTGCGCCTGGCCGACCACACGCCGTCGGTGCTGGGGGTCGTGGGGTGGGCGCCGATGACCTCCGAGGCCGCCACCCGGCAGGCCCTGGACGGCTGGCCGGAGCCGAGCCTGCTGTGCGGCATCCGGCATCTGCACGGCTGGCAGCCCGACGGCTCCGTGCTGGCCGACGGCGGGGCCCTGGACTCGGCCGGGGTGCTCGCCGAACGCGGTCTCGTGCTCGACGTCCACATGTCCGATCCGGCCGTCGCGGGGGAGGTGGTCCGCATCGCGACGGCCTTCCCCACGCTCTCGATCGTGGTCAACCACCTCGCTCACCCCCAGCTCCTCGAGCCGTCGCGGTGCGGCGAGTGGCGTGCCGCGATCGACGTCATGGCCGAGCACCCCCGTGTCGTGGTGAAGTGCAGCGGTTGGGCGACCCGGCTGCCGTCCCCCGATCCCGCGCTCGTCCGGCCCTACGTCGAGCACGTCGTCCGTGCGTTCGGACCGCGGCGGATCATGGTCGCCAGCAACTGGCCGGTGGCCACCGCGAGCGGGGCGACGTACGCGCAGACCCTGCGCGCCACGCTCGACGCACTGGCGCTCTCCGGCGAGAACCTGCGGCAGGTGCTGAGCGGCACCGCCGCCCGGGTCTACGGGCTGGACCTGCCTCCCGGCGACGACGGCGTCACGAGGGACGCGGCTCGACCTCCCCGAAGCGGCTGATGTCGCCCAGCCGGTCGCCGATGATCGAGACGATCTCGGGGTCCGCCGCCAGCTCGGGCCCCGTGCCCTGGCCCACGACCCGGCCCTCGCTCATCACGACGACGCGATCGCAGATCCTGGAGATGAGCTCCAGGTTGTGCTCGACCAGGACGATGGCGGTCCCCGTCGCGCGCAGGCGGACCAGGTTGGCCACGAGGGCCTCCTGCTCCTCGTCCGACAGTCCGGCCGCGGGCTCGTCGAGCAGCAGGACCGAGCACTGCATGAACTCCAGCCGGCCGAGCTCGACCCACCGCCGCTGCCCGTGGCTCAGCCGGTCCACGGCGCTGTCCTCGGCCGGCAACGGGTACTGCCGCACCACGTCGTCGAGACCGACGGCCGCGGGAACCGCCGTGCCGCGTCGGGCCACCGCGATGTTCTGCAACAGTGACAGGCCGTGGAACGCCCGCGGAGTCTGGAACGCGCGGCCGAGACCGGCTCGGGCCCTCCCGTGCACGGACAGCCGTCCCAGCCCGCGCTCCTGGCCGTCCGTGCTCACGACGACCTCTCCCGAGGTCGGCTGGACATAGCCGCTCAGGCAGTTGAGCAAGGTCGTCTTCCCGGAGCCGTTCGGCCCGATCACACCCAGGATCTCGCCGCTCCGCACGGCGGTGGACACGTCGGAGAGCGCCCGGACGCCGCCGAACGACTTCGACAGCCCGACGGCGCGGAGCGTCGTCGGTGTCCGGTCGCGGCCCGCCCCGGCCGCCGCCGTGTCCCGCAGCTGCTGTGTCCACCGCGAGAGGTGACGCGACGCCGCCGGGTACAGCCCCCCGGGCCGGAGGATGAGGAGTGCCGCGAGTGCCGTCCCGAAGGCGAACAGGAGCCAGTTCGAGTCGACGTCGACCGCCGCCGGGATGCCCTGGACCAGGAACGCCGCGATCAGGCAGCCCACGATGGAGCGCGAGCCACCGAGGAAGACGATGATGAGCAGGTCGATCACGACGTTGGTGTCGAAGTTCTCCGGCGAGATGGCCACCAGCACCGAGGCGTAGACGGCGCCGACGAGGCCGGCCAGCACACCGGAGATGGCCAGCGCCTGGATCCGGACGACGACCGGGCTCAGCCCGGAGGCCGCGGCGAGGAACGGGTCGTCGCCGACCGCCACGATGCGTGCGCCGAGCCGGCTGCGCGACACCGCCCAGACGACGACCGCGACCACCGCCCACGTGCCGACCGCGATGAGGTACTGGGGCCCGAACGTCGAGGCGGCCGGGATCAGCAGGTCGTAGCCGACCAGTCCCAGGCCGCCGCCGGTGAACGACGGGAAGCCGGTGATCGCGCTGCTGAACACCACCGCGACCGACAGCGAGATGATGGCGAACTGGAAGCCCTCGAACCGGATCGTGAACAGGCCGAGCAGCGCCGCGGCCACGGACGTGATCACCAGTGCTCCGGCGATCGACGCGGGCACGCTCCAACCGGCCCTCATGTTGAGCAGCGCGTAGGAGTACGCGCCGAGACCGATGAAGGCCGCGTGCCCGAAGGACAGGATGCGGGCGTGCCCGATCACCAGCGAGTAGGTGCCCGCCATCGCCGCGTAGAACACGGCGAGGACGAGAGCCTGCTGGAGGCTGCTGGAGCCCACCTGCGAGCCCCCGACCAGCAGCACCGCGCAGAGCACCCACAGCGGCAGGCGCCGGTCGCGCAGCAGGCCGTGGACCCGGCCGGATCCCGCCCCGGTCCCGGGCCCCGCGGCGGCGGTGACGTCCTCGGTCGACGTGGTGCTCACGCGACGGCCCTGCCCCGGAGCCCGGTGAACAGCCCGGCCGGCCGCACCATGAGGATGAGGATCAGCAGGACGGCGAGGGCGAGCGCCTGGTAGAAGGGCGAGAACAGCGTCGTGCCCAATGATCCGATCATGCCCACGATCAGCCCTCCCACGACGGCTCCCTCGATCCGCTCGGGTCCGCCGATCGTCACGCCCGTCATCGTGCCGATCAGCAGCGTCAGCCCGCTGTCCCCGCTGATCCCCTGGCTGGGCACGACGGCGATCGTGGCCGCGAAGATGCAGACGCCGAGGATCACGTACGTGGCGACCATGACGGGGCCGATCCTGATCCCCAACGACCGCGCCGTGACCGGGTCGTCGGAGATGGCACGCACCCGGCGTCCGTACTGCGTCCTGGTCAGGACGACGGCCACCGCGGCGGCGACGACCAGCAGGATGGCGAGGGCCACCACGACGTCGGAGCTGAGCGAGAGCCTGCCGTCGACGAGGGTGAACGACGCGAACGGGACCACGCGCTCGATCGTGCGCGGATCCGGACCGAAGAACACGACGGCCAGACCGCTCAGCGCGAAGCCGACACCCAGGGTGACCAGCACCCCGATCACGTCGGAGGCGCCGATGACGAACCTGGCCACCAGCAGGGAGAAGCCGATGCTGGCGGCCACGCAGATGACCAGCAGCAGGATGTAGGCGATCGGCAGTGGCAGCAGGCCCGGCAGCACGTTGCCGATCAGGCCGGCCCACACCATCATCCCGCCGATGGCGAAATTGATGATCTTGCTGGAGCGGTAGATCAACACGACCGGGATGCCGATGAGCGCGTAGGTCACTCCCATCGCCAGCCCGTTGATCAGAGCCTGAAGCGTGAGCACGACGCCCTCCTTCCTCGTGACGGGCTGTGGCGGCGGGACGGCTCAGTGCAGCCGGACGACATGGTCCACTCCGAGATCGCGCAGCGACCGTTCGCTCTCGTCCGCGACGAGCAACGCCATCCCCTGCTCGCGCATGCGATGCAGGGCCCGGGTCACCTCGTCGCAGATCTTCCAGGACAACCCCATGTACGGCTCGTCGGCCAGCAGCACCGACGCCGGCTCCGCGGTGGCGCGGGCGATCGCCAGCATCTGCTGCTCGCCCCCGCTGAGCAGGGCCCCCGACAGGTGCTTGCGTTCGGTCAACCGGGGGAACTGCTCGTACGAACGCTCGAGCACCTGCTCCCGCGAGCGGCTGCTCCGGCGGCCGCGATGGGCGACGAGCAGGTTCTCCTCCACCGACAGGCTCGCGAAGATCCGCCGGCCTTCGCGCACCAGGGCGATGCCGTCGTGGCGGCGGTCGGCGGCGGACCGTCCGTCGACCTTCCTGCCGTCGAGCGTGATCGACCCGCCGCGGCAGGCCAGCAGCCCGGCGATGCTCTCGAGCAGCGTCGTCTTGCCGGCGCCGTTGGGGCCGACGACGCCGACGATCGTCCCGGGCTCGACGGTGAGGCCGACACCGGACAGGACGGGCGCCAGGCCGGGATGGCCGACGGCGAGATCCTCCACGACCAGGCTCACTGCGCCGACGCCCCTCCCAGGACGAACGTGCTCGTCGCGGGATCGAAGCGGCCCATGACGAAGTAGCCGGCCGACGCCGCGCCGTTGTGCTGCTGCGGGGTGCGGGCGTAGGTGCCGAGGATCGTCGGCAACGTCGCGGTGTCCAGCCACTTCTGCAGGGTCTCGCCCGTCGTGTTGCCGGCCTGGAGCCCCGCGATGATCTGCGTGCCGATGATGTAGCCGATGACGCTCGAGGGCGGCGGCGGTGACTGGTACTTCGCCACGAACGAGTCGTAGAAGTGCATCAGCTGGGCCCGCTGCGGGTCCGACGCCGGCAGCTGCGTGGCGACCGCGGCCTTCGGGAGCGCGAAGTACACGTACTTCGCGTTGGCGCCCAACGCCTTCACCACTTCGGAGTTGGCATTGGAGCCCACCGTCACGAGAACGGAGTCGTTCATCCCCAGGTTCGCCATGGCCTGCGCGGACGCCAGGACCGACGCCCCGGTGGATCCCTCGTAGACCGACTTGCACCCGTCGGACCGGACGATCGACATCTGCGGGGTCAGATCCGTCGCGGCCTGCTCGTGGGGAATGACGCTGCGGACCGGGACCCCGTTCTGCTGGAAGACGGGGAACGCGGACTTCTCCTGGATCTGCTGGCTGGCGCCCGGCACCACGAAGGCGCACATCGGTTCCTTGCCCTGCGCCTTCACGTACTGCGCCATCAGGTCGAAGTATCCGGTCGTCGGATAGACGGAGAAGGCGAACGGGGTCGTCGGGCTGGTACCGGAACCGGCGACCATCGGTACCTTGGTCGCGGTGGCCAGCGGTTCGAGCGTGCTCGAGATGACCGCCGACTCCGGCCCACCGATCGCGACGACGCCCTTGCCGACGAGCTCCCGGAACTTGGGCACGGCCTGCGTGGTGTCGGACTTGTAGTCCGCGCGCACCAGCTCCAGCTTCTTCCCGTTGATGCCACCGGCGGTGTTGACCTCGTCGATCGCGAGGCTGAACCCCTGGTCGAGCGGTACGCCGAGGGAGGCGAGCGATCCGCTGAGCGAGTACAGCTCGCCGATCTTGATCGTGCCGCCGCCCGGCTCGCCCGCGCTGCCGGCGCCGCACGCCGACAGCGTGGCGAGCGCGAGCGCGGCCGCGACGACGGCGGATCTGCGTGATGTTCGAGACCTCATCTGCCTACCCCTTAGCCACAGGGGGCGGAGCACCGCCGCCCGAATAGAGTGGGTCCGACTCCGCGCGCGGCCACGGCCTCGCTGTCGCCTCTTCGCGCTGCGGAGAACTATGCACGGCCGTCGTCCGGCCACAGCACCCGACAGTTGTCGGGTATACCCCGGTGCGCGGACGACGAGCGCGCGGAAGACTGCCTACGTCGCCGGCATCCACCGGACCGCGCGCCGCTCCAGCGCGGCGAGCAGCAGGTCGATGGCCACGGCGAGCACGGCGGCGACCAGGAGCACGGCGATGATCTGGTCGGACTTGAACGAGACCTGACCGTGCGAGATCAGCGAACCGAGCCCGGACTCCGCGCCCAGCAGCTCGGAGCCGATCGTCGCCTGCAGCGCGTACCCGACCGTCACCCGCGCACTGCTCGTCACCCACAGTGCCACCGCCGGCAGGAACACGTGGCGGATCAGGTCGAGCCGGTTCGCGCCGTGGACGCGCATGTTCTGGACGAGCAGGCCGTCCACGTCGCGCACCCCGGCCGCCACGTTGAGTGCCACGAAGACCACCATCACCGTGACGACGAGCAGCACCTTCGGCTCGGGCCCGAACCCGTACCAGACGACGAAGATCGGCAGGAGCAGGATCCGGGGGACCGCGTTGGCGAAGACGATGATCGGCCCCAGGATGTCGTCGAGCCTCTTCGACAGGCCGATCGCGATACCGAGTGCCAGACCTGCCAGCTCGCCGATGACCCAGCCGACGACCAGCACCAGGACGGTGCTCTGCAGGCCGCGCCACAGCTCGCCGCTCCCGGACAGCGATCCCAGCGAGTCCCAGACGTCGGTCGGCGAGGAGAAGAAGTTCGCGTTGACCCATCGCCGGTCCGCGGCGAGCTGCCACAGGCCCACCAGGACGACGACGAAGAGCGCCCGCGCGAGGAACAGCCGCGTGCTCCCCGCCCGAGAACGTCGTGTGCTCATGCCGGCCTCCATTCCTCGGCGCGCCTCTCCATGAGGACGAGACCGGCGTCGACGCACACCGCGACGACAGCGATGATCATGAGGGCCCCGATGACCGTCGCCGCGGCCAGGCTCTCCTGCCCGACCTGCACGACGTGGCCCATTCCCTTGTTGGAGCTGAGGTACTCGACGAACACGGCCGCGGCGAGCGACCACGACCAGCTCAGGCGCAGACTGGTGACCAGCCAGCCGGTGATCGCCGGGACGTACACCTCCCGGACCGTCCACATCCGGCTCGCCCCGAGGATGCGGACGTGGTTCAGGTACTTCCGGTCGATGGACCGCAGCCCGTTGAAGACGGCGAAGAAGCTGATGAAGACCACCAGGCTCGACACGAAGTACGCCTTGCATGCGACGGTGGTGCCGAAGGCCAGCACGAACAGCGGCGCCATCGCGATCTTCGGTACCGCGTTCGCGGCGGCGACGAACGGCATCACCAGTCGCGCGAGGGGCTCGAACCCGGCGATCAACACCGCCAGGCACACCCCGAGCACGGTGCCGAGCAGGTAGCCCAGAACGGCCTCCTGCAGGGTGATCGCCAGGTCCGACCAGCCCGCGGTGTACCGGCCGGTCGCCCAGCCGCCGATCCAGGCGAAGACGTCGCCCGGAGTCCCGATCGTCAGCTCGTTGGTCACGCCGGCGGAGCCGACGACCTGCCAGACCAGGAAGAAGGCCGCCACCAGGGCCAGCGTGGCCAGACGGCTCGTCCACGGTTTCCGCATTTCTCGTCCCCTGTCGACATCGTCGTTCCGACGGGGCGGCGGCTAGGTGCCGACCGCGCCGGGGATCCGCAGCTTGTTCGCCGCGATGACCTCACCCGAGAGGTCCTTCCAGATGGCCCGGTAGATCTCTGCGAACTCGTCCGTCATCTTGACCTCGAGCAGGTCCCGCGGGCGCGGCAGATCGACCCGGTAGTCGCCGAGGATCCGGCCCGGGCTCGCAGTCATGACCAGGATCCGGTCGGACATGCCGATCGCCTCCTCGAGGTCGTGCGTCACGAAGATCACGGTGTTCTTCCCGGCCTCCTCCCAGACGTGCAGGAGGTCGTTCTCCATCAACGTCCGCGTCTGGATGTCGAGTGCGCTGAAGGGCTCGTCCATGAGCAGGATGTCCGGCTCGTACACCAGGGTCGACGCGACGGCGACCCGTTTGCGCATACCCCCGGAGAGCTGGTGCGGATACCGGTCCTCGAACTCCGCCAGCCCGACCCGCGCGAGCCAGTCGCGCGCTGCGGCCCGCGGGAGTCCACGGAACCTCAGGCCCAGCTCGACGTTCTGCAGCGCGGTCCGCCAGGGCAGGAGCGCGTCCTGCTGGAAGATGAACCCGACGTCGCTCCGGATCCCCGTGACCACGTCACCGCCGATGCGGACCTGGCCCTCGGAGGCCGGTCGCAGGCCGGAGATCGCCGACAGCAGCGTCGACTTCCCGCACCCGGTCGGTCCCACGACCGAGACGAACTCGCCGGCCGGGATCTGCAGCGTGATGTCCCGGACGGCGACGAAGTCCGCCGCCCGGTCCGTCGGTGACGGGTAGCGCTGCGACACCCCGTCGAACTCGAGCAGGCGGCCGTCGGCCCGGAGGGTCACGTGTCCTCGCCCGGAAGGGGACGGTTGACCGGCGGCAGCTCCTCCACCTTCGCCACGTCGATCCCGTGCCGGGCCGCGTCGATCTGGAAGAGCCCGTTCGACGGCCGCACCGCCGGGATCTCGTCCTCGCCGTGGAGGCGCCTGGCGACCAGCCCCAGCTTCGCGCCGAGCTCCTGGTCGTCGAGCATGTCGGTGGGGGGCGGCGGGCTCGCCGCCTCGATCGTCACGCACGGCACGTCGCCCCGGTTCCACGACCAGTGGATGGCGTTGCGGGGCACGCGGTGGAAGTCACCCGCCTTCAGGTGGTACGGCTCCTCGCCCACGAACGTCCACAGCTCGCCCTCGACGATGTAGCTGATCTGCTCGTAGTCGTGGGCGTGCGGCTTCGTGTGGTAACCGCTCTCCCGGCGGATGGCGTAGAGCGCGCATTCATTGCCGACGGCGAGCCGGAAGCTGGTGCGGTCGGGTCGGACATCGTCCTGGGAATCGTTCCAGTGTGTCGCCATGTCAACATTCCTCTCCATTGAGTGTGGTGGCCCCGGCCCCGCGGGCACTACCCGTTCAATGCCCGGGACAGCACGGCGACCTCTTCGGCGAGCTCGCGCTGTGACACTTCCGCGGCGGTGATGATGTGGGACGCGTGAAACGTCGCGGGATACAGATGGAGCTCGACGACGACATCGGCCGCCAGCAGTTTCTGGGCGTACTCGACACCCTCGTCCCGGAGCGGGTCGAACTGCATCACCGAGATGTAGGTGGGGGGCAGCCCGGCGAAGTTCGTCTCCCGGGCGGGGGCCGCGTAGGCCGGGATGTCCGCGGACCCCGGAGTGCCGCAGTCGGCCAGGTAGTACTTCCAGCTGAGGATGGCCTTCGGCCGGTTCCAGCGCGGCGTGTCGGTGAACCGCCGCATGCTCGGCGTGTCGAGCCGGTCGTCCAGCTCGGGAACGGCGAGGAACTGGTAGCAGATCCGCGGCCCCCCGCGGTCCCGCGTCAGCAGGGTGAGTGCCGCGGCGAGGCCGCCGCCCGCCGACCGGCCGTGGACGGCGACCCGGTCGGTGTCCGCGCCGATCTCGTCGGCATTCTCGGCGATCCAGCAGAGGGCCGTGTAGCAGTCGCCCAGTGCGACCGGATAGGGATGTTCGGGCGCCAGCCGGTAGGCGACGGTGGCCACGATCGCGCCCACCTCCTTGGCCAGCTCGACGTCCCGGCCGTGCTCGGCGTCGACGTTCCCGCAGCAGAACCCTCCGCCGTGCAGGTTGAGGATCACGGGCATCGGTCGCTCGACGGCCGTCGGGGTCGTGAGCCGGAGGCCGATCGTGCCGGCGCCGTTGTCCAGCGGAATCCGGAGATCGCGGACGTCGACGCCGGTCGTGTCGACGGGCGGCGCCATGGCCATGATCTCCGCTTCGAGTACCCGCGCCGCGGTGATGTCGTTGAAATCCAGATCGGCGATGTAGCTCAGTCCCGCTGCGAGTTCCGCGTCGAGCCCGTAGTTCATCGCCGCCGCCAGATGGCCGTCGAAGCGCCGGTTCATGCCATTCCCTTCCGAGAGCAGAGGTCGCTCGTGCTGCTGCCCCACCACTCGTCCGCTACTGGGTAGCAATGGCGGCAGGCACCTGAGTCTTCAGGTCCACGTATGCCTGCCGCACGTAGGTGTTGTCGAACGTCTTGTCCGGAACGGACGAGACGTCCGCCCCGATCGCCTTGCCGAGCGCGATGGAGGTCTGGATCTGCGTCTTGTCGGCACCACCGGTGTTCGAGTCGATGCCGGGTGCGAAGAGCTTCCAGCCCGCGGCGAACTGTTCCGCGGTGGTCTGCTCCGTGAAGGTCTTCGGCAGAGCGGCATAGATCGGGCCCGGGTCGGACGCGTGTTCCTGCTGGAACCGCACGGCGCGCAGCTGGGCCTCGGTGATCGCCTGGGTCAGCTCGGGGTACTTCGAGGTGAACTTCGCCGACGCCCACGTGACCAGCCCGAGCACCGAGCCACCGAAGATGCGCTCCTGGTTCGCCTGCGTGAGCGGGTTCTCCACGAGGTAGCCCACTCCCTTGTCGATCGCGTCGGCCGCGGAGGCCGTGTCCATCGCGGCGATGTCGCAGCGGCCTGCCTGCAGCGTCGGCAGCAGGGCGCTCGTGTTGCCGACGGCGATCGCCGACTGCTTGCTCCAGTCCAGCCCGGCATCCTTGGCGACGTACCGGGAGGTGACCTCGCTGTTGCTGCCGAGGGTGGTGAAGCACCAGTTGCCGTGGTCGTAGGCGCCCACGTTCGTGCCGCGGTCGGCCTTGTACTTCGTCGCGCCGACCATGATCGTGGCGGTGCCCGTGTAATGGGTGAAGATGCTGGTCACGTCCTCGCCCTTGGCCGCCGGCGGGAGCAGGCCGGAGATGCTGCCCTGGTAGAAGTCGATGCTGTCCCCGAAGAACGCGGACTGGCCGACCGTGTTGGTGGCCTGCACCTCCAGGTCGATCTTCGTGCCGAACTTGTCCTCGACCTCCTTGTAGTAGCCGAGTCCCTGCGCCAGCATCGTCGTCATCTGGTTGAGGATGAAGCCCTGGGACAGGCCGATGCGGACGGTCTCGGGAGCCTTCTGGCCGTTTCCTCCGGCCGATTCCGCGCCCGAGCTCCCGCATGCGCTGACCGTCAGCGCGAGGAGCGCGGCGCACGCCCCCATGATCCGTCCAGAAGTGTGCGTTCTCGCTTTCCTTCCAGCCTTTCCCAGCATCGATTCTCCATTCCACATCTGGCGTCGTTGGCGTGCGGCTGCGGCCGTGGGGCCGAAGAGAATGACGGGCTGCGCCGACGCGTCGTCGCGCGGCCGGTGCCGTGCCGGTGCCACCCGGGAGGCGGCGTCCGGCTCGGCGAGGCGGACCGGGCGGGGTCGTGCAGCCGCCCTGGCCGTTCCCCGCGATCTCCGGGATGTCCTGGTCCCGTGCGGTGGATCAATGGTGGCAGGACGCGATCGACGGTGAGCACCCGACGCTCGTCGGCGATCCCGGGATCGGAGACCGACGAGTGTGCTCTCCGTGCCCTCGCCACGGCCGTGCCGGGTGGCTGCGCACGGTCGTCGCGCTTCGTCCGGCAGATCGACGACGATCGTCGGGTGCTGCTCGACCGCCCGGGCGATGCACGATCGACGGCATCAGGCGCAGGCCGGAGCGTCGCCCGACGTGTCGTCGGGTGGTTCGGGGCGGTCGCCGGCCGCGCACACCTCCTCATGAAGTCACGCATGCCCTGCCCGCGCTCTCGTGCCCGGGCAGATCAGACGGTTCACCCTCGAGGGAGATACGCGATGTATGACGACGTGGTCCTCGCACTGGTCGACGTGGCCAAGAAGCACGGTGGGTACGGCGACGAGGTCGCCGACGCCATGAAGACGTGCATGTCGGCCCTGCGTCCGCTCCTCGCCGACGAGGATCCGGCGCTGGTGACCTACTTCCGCAAGAGCGCGCACACCTCCGGGTCCCGCGTCCTGTACTACGACGGGTTCCTCGGGGTGGTGTTCAACGAGGTGAAGTGCGGGACGATCATCCCGATCCACAACCACGGCCTGCCCGAGGTGGTCGGGGTGTACAGCGGCAGCATCCTGTACCGGACCTACAACCGCCTGGACAACGGTGACGTCCCCAATGTGGCCGAGCTGTCGCTCCGGGAGGAGCGGCTGATGACCGACGGGGACGTGAGTGTGCTGCCCGAGCCGCCGAACGACATCCACGGCCTGCGGGCACTCAAGGACACCCTGGTCATGAACATCATCCCGGGGGCGCTCCAGCCGGTCCGCCAGTACTACTACCCGTCCGAGTCGATCTACATCGAGCTCCCGGCGGGGACGAAGCCGGCCGACGGCGGCGGCTGGTAGGACCGGCCGCCCGGCCCCGCAGCGCTAGGAGTTGCAGAGGTGGTCGGCGTAGAGGGACGTGAGCGCCGACAACCGCCCGAGGGGCGTGGTGAGGTCCCAGTGCACCTTCGCGGAGATGCGGGCGAGATGGCTGGCGATCGTGCTGTGGTGCAGGTGCAGCTCCGTCGATGCCTGCCGCAGGGAGCCCGTCCGGCAGAACGCCTGCAGCACTCCCAGCTGGTCGGCCCCGGTCGGTCTGGCCCGCAGCTGCGCGATGGCCCGTACGCCGGCGTCCTCGCGCAGGACGGACGTCGGGACCCGGGCGAGCAGGGTGAGCGATCCGAGGCGCTCGTACGACGCCACGACGTCCATCCTGGTCGCGCCGGCGAACCGCAGAGCCGTCCTGGCCTCCTCCCAGCACAGGTGGGCCTGGGTCGCCAGCCGCGGTGTGCTGGTGCCCGCTCGCAGCTCCGGATCCGACCTGGACTCCGCCGACATCGTGGTGAGGAGATGTTCGGACAAGCTGTGCTCGATCGTGTCGTGGGTGACCACCTGCTGCACGACGACGGCCGCGAGGCCGTCCTGGCTCGTCACGTGGACCCGGTCCGCCGGCCAGCACTGTTCGAGATCGCGTGCCCAGACCGAGGGATCGCGTTTCATGCAGTGCCGCACCGCGACGAGCACGACCGGCCGGTCGCTGCGCAGGCCGAGCGTTCGCGCCGCCGCGGCCCTGGCGTCCTCGGATCGCGTCGAGTCCACCAGCACCTGGGTCGCGTCGAACTCCGTGCCGCCGTCCTGCCGGGGCCTCGAGTGGGGGCCCAGGGCCCCGGCGACCAGCGCCAGCCGCTCGAGGACGAGCTCGTCGAACGGCTCCGGACTGCCCGGGCGTTCGAGCCAGACGACTCCGTGATCGGCGATCTCGAGTTCGACGGAGGGGGACGGAGGGTCGTTCAGCTGCCGGCTCTGGGCCGCGCTCGGAGCCAGCCGGATGACCGATCCGTTGCTCCTGCGCCACCCCACGACACATTGCGCGAGGCCGGCCGTCGCCTGCACCAGTGCACGGGGGCTGGCCCTGCGTTCCAAGAGCATGTCGAAGAAGGCGATAACACGCATCGCCGAGGCCGCCCCATCTGTCTCCGATAGCCGAAGGAGCAATCCCTGCATGAGGCCACCATAGTCACGAAGGCCGTTGTGTGCCATCGGAAGTCATGGCCGAGAACGGTCTCCGCGCACGCTGCATCGGGCCTTCCGGCGCTCATTGCCGAAAGGCCTTGTCGGCCTGTCCTGCGGCTGCGATCCGCAGGTACATCCGGTCCGACCTATCCAACCGGGCCCCTGCAGAGATGTGTTTCGATTTCTCGTGTGCAGAATCGGCGCTGGACGAGCGAGTTCGAGGGAGCGTATGAACGACGGCGGGCTGTCCCCGATCCCCGATCCGGTCCCGGGCCGGGGAGCCGCGGGGATCCACCGGTGGGTGTCCTGGTTGGAGTCCGAGCACGGACGATCGTTCGGCTCCTATGCAGACCTCCATGCGTGGTCGATCGAGAACCCGTCCCGCTTCTGGGGTTCGCTGTGGGACTACTACGGGGTCAGGTCGGGTACACCGTTCGACCGGGTGCGCGACGACAGCCCGATGCCGGACACCCGGTGGTTCCCCGGGGCGACGGTCAACTACGCCGAACACGTCCTCACCGGGGACGTCGACGGCGCCGCGCCGGCCGTCGTCGCCGCCTCCGAGGCGGGCCCGCCCCGCGAGCTGAGCTGGGACGACCTGGTCGACGCGGTGGCCCGCGCCCGCACGGGCCTGGCGCGGCTCGGGATCCGGCGCGGAGACCGGGTCGCGGCGTACCTGCCCAACATCCCCGAGACCGTCGTCGCCTTCCTCGCCACGGCCTCGCTGGGGGCCGTCTGGTCGTCGTGCTCACCCGAGTTCGGCACCCGGGCGGTGATCGACCGCCTCACCCAGATCGACCCGACGGTGCTCCTCGCGGTGCCGGGGTACGTGTTCCGCGGCAAGCAGATCGACCGGCGGGCCGAGCTCGCGAGCATCGCCGGGGCACTCCCGGGTCTCACCCACGTGGTCGAGGTGCCCCACGGTGGGCTCACGGTCGGGTCCTCCTCCGTCGGGGCCGCCGAGCGGGTCCCGTGGGCGG
Source organism: Pseudonocardia ailaonensis (assembly GCF_039531635.1). Lineage (NCBI taxonomy): Bacteria > Bacillati > Actinomycetota > Actinomycetes > Pseudonocardiales > Pseudonocardiaceae > Pseudonocardia > Pseudonocardia ailaonensis. The sequence continues at coordinate 59,163 of NZ_BAAAQK010000011.1, forward strand.
AGCTGACCGCCGCCCGCGGCGAGCTCGAGTTCGAGCCCGTGCCGTTCGACCACCCCCTCTGGATCCTCTTCTCCTCGGGCACCACCGGCCTGCCCAAGGCCATCGCCCACGGACACGGCGGGATCCTCCTCGAGCACCTCAAGGTGCACGACCTCCACATGGACACCCGCCGCGGCGACCGCTTCCTGTGGTTCACCACGACGTCCTGGATGATGTGGAACCTCTCCGTCTCCGCGTTGCTGCGCCGGGCGGCGATCGTCCTCACCGACGGCGACCCCACCTGGCCCGGCCTGGACGCCCAGTGGCGGCTCGCGGCCGCGACCGGGGCGACGACGATGGGCACCTCGCCCGCCTACCTGATGGCCTGCCGCAGAGCCGGCCTGGACCCGGCAGGCGAGCTCGATCTCTCGGCACTGCGCCAGCTCGGCGTCACCGGCTCACCCCTGCCGCCGGAGGGCTTCGACTGGGCGGCCGACCGGCTCGGTGGCCAGGTCTACCTCAACCCGTCCTCGGGCGGCACCGACATCTGCAGCGGCTTCGTCGGCGGTGGCCCGTGGCAGCCGGTCGTCCGCGGCGAGCTCGCCGGCCCGTGGCTGGGCGTCGACGTCACCACCGTCGACGAACAGGGCCGGGAGAACCCCGGTGCGCTCGGCGAGCTCGTCATCCGCTCGGCGCTGCCGTCGATGCCGGTCCGGTTCTGGAACGACCCCGGCAAACGGCGCTACCGGGCGGCCTACTTCGACCGGTTCCCCGGCCTGTGGCGCCACGGCGACTGGGCACGCCGCGGCCCGAGCGGCAGCTTCGTCATCTCGGGACGCTCCGACGCCACGCTCAACCGCGGCGGAGTTCGCCTGGGCACCAGCGAGTTCTACACCGTCGTCGAGGCCCGACCCCCGGTCCGCGACAGCCTGGTCGTCCACCTGGAGGACGACGAGGGCGGTCCCGGTCTGCTGATCCTCTTCGTGGCGTTGGGGGACGGGGCCGCTCTGTCCGACGAGCTGGTCGACGAGCTGCGCCGGGAGCTGCGCAGCCAGCTCTCCCCTCGGCACGTGCCCGACCGGATCGTCGAGGTGCCCGCGGTCCCGCGGACGATCACCGGCAAGAAGCTGGAGGCCCCGGTGAAGCAGATCCTGCTCGGCCGGCGCCCCGAGGAGGTCCTGGACCCGGGCGCGTTGGCCGAACCGGGCAGCATCGATGCGTTCGTCGCCATGGCGCGGGACGGGAGGTTCGCCGTCCTCGAGCGGTAGGCCTTCGCCATGCCCGCCGGTGCGGGAGCCGGACGTGAGGCGCGCTCCCTCTCCCCGCCGGAGCGGATCATCAGTGACAGTGGCTTCATCGCTCCGCAGGAGGCGTCGCGGAGGGCTCGTCGAGCGCCGCGATCTCGGTGACCCGGCCACCGGGGTGCAGGAGCGCGGCGAGCAGCGTCACGACGAGGGCGGCGGCCATGCCGATGAGGACGTACCGGATGCCGATCGCGAAGTCCGTGGCCACCGCGGTCTGGATCTGCTCGCGGAGCTGCGGCGGGACGCCGGCGAGAGCCGATCCGGCGTCGGAGCTCGAGGAGGCCAGGCCCGCCGCGGCGCCCGGTGGCAGGCCCAATCCGGACAGGCTGGCCCCGAGCCGGTCGGCGAACACGCTGCCGAGGACCGTTCCGAGTACGGCCAGGCCGAGGGCGGACGCGTAGTTCCGGACGGTCTGGGTGATGCCGGTGACCTCGCCGTACGAGGCGTCGACGGCGCGGTTGGTGGCGTCGGTGCTCGCCGGGCCCAGCAGCAGACCGATGCCTGCGCCGGCGAGCACGATGCACCACCACTGCGCGCCCAGGCTCAGGTCCGTGATCGTCCACGCCCAGGTCAGGAACCCCGCCGTCGCCAGCACCGCGCCCGCGATCATCGACGGTCTGGCCCCGCGGGTGTCGAGGATGCGGCCTCCGACCTGGGCGGCAGGCGCGAATCCCGCGAAGAAGACCAGCAGGTAGAGCCCGGCTTGGCTGGCGCCGTAGCCCAGCGAGACCTGGGAGTACACGCTGGCGAAGAAGAACACCGGCACGAACGCGATCATGGAGAAGAACAGGACGAGGTTGTCGGCGAGGAAGGCGCGGTCGCGGAAGATGCCGATCTTGATCAGCGGCACGGCGGTGCGGCGCTCCAGGACGACGAACAGCCCCAGCGCGACCAGTCCGCCGACGATGCACAGCCAGGTCAGGACGCTGCCCCAGCCCCAGGTGCGCGCCTGCTCCAGCCCGAAGACCGAGAGCCCCATGCCGACCGCGATGACGGCCGCGCCGCGCCAGTCGATCCGCTCGCGTCTCGGCACGGACACGATCCCGGCGGCCAGGGTCAGCACGAGGGCGGCGACGGCGACCGGAACGTTGATCCAGAAGATGGCACGCCAGGTCCACTGGGTGAGGTAGCCGCCCGCGATGGGGCCGATGGCGGTCAGGCCGCCGCTGACCCCGAAGAAGATGGCGAGCGCCTTGCCGCGTTCGTTCACCGGGAACGCGGCGACGACGACGGCCAGGGCGGCCGGGATCATCAACGCGGCCGAGAGTCCCTGCGTGGCCCGGAAGGTGATCATCCAGGCCTCGGCGAGGGAGCCGCGGGGGGTGAGCCCGCAGAGGGTGGAGGACACGGCGAAGCCGAGGATCCCGACGATGACGATCCGCCGGGAACCGACGACGTCGGTGAGCCGCCCGCCGAGGGCGAAGCCCGCCGCGAGGGCGAGCAGGTAGCTGTTCACGACCCAGGTGACGCCGCTGCTCGACAGACCGAGCTCGCTCTGGATGTTCGGCGCGGCGATGGCGACGATCGTCTGGTCGATGAAGGTCATGGCGACGGCGAACATCATCGCCGTCAGCGCCACGTACTTCGAGCGGCTCGTGCCACCCTGCGCGGCGCCAGGAGGTCCTGTCGCGGGGGAGGATGCCGGTGACGCTGTCGCCATGGCCTGATCTCCGATCCTGAACAGCGATGGACGCGTTGTGAGGTGTCTCGCAACGATCCGCCCGCGCCGTTACTCGGCGGCGGGTCGGGGCCTCTCGTCCCTCTCACGCCTTCGCCGGGGCTCCGGTTCCTCTCTCGTTCGCGGGCCGAGTGAAATGGCGGATGTGCCCGTGGTGCGCCGCACCGACGATCGGTCCATGCCCGCCTCCTCACCTTCCCGCCGGTCCGTCCTCCGTGGTGGCCTCGGCCTGATGCTGCTCGCCGCCGTCCCCGTTGCGGCCTGTAGCACCGCCGCGGCGGCCGAGGACGTCTTCGCCGACGCCCGGTCGTACCCGGTCGGCGACTTCGTCCTGCAGCTCACCCTGTTCGGCGGGGCGCCCGCCCTGCGCGTGCACCACGTCAGCGAGCCGGGCCGCGCCGTCTGGGAGAGCTATCCCGGCCGCGGCTTCGTCGCGACCGGCACCGCGGGCACCGACATCGCGGAGAACACGACCCCGGCCAGCGGTTTCACCATCACCGACACGAACCTCGTCCGGCAGGAGAACCAGACCGTCGACGCGGTCGACTCCGTAGGGGGCGCGGTCATCCTGCGCGGCAGGATCGGCGACGCCGGCTACACGATGACGTTCAGCCAGCCGGTGGCCCACCACCTGCGCTTCGCGGTGACGACGTCGGCGGACCGGGTCTTCCTGCGCTACCGCAGCGACCCGGACGAGCAGGTCCTCGGCTTCGGTCAGCAGCTGACGTACCTGGACCAGAAGGGCCGGCAGCTGCCTATCCTGGTGCAGGAGCACGGTGTCGGGCGCGGGCTGCCGATCGTGACGCAGGCGGTGGCACTGGAGGCGGGTGCTCGCAGTGCCGGGGACTGGTACACGACCGAGGTCTCCGTGCCGCACTACCTGACGACGGCGAACCGCTCGCTGTTCCTGGAGAGCTCCGAGTACTGCGTGTTCGACTGGCGCGCAGCGGATTACGTGGAGATCGAGCTGAACGCCCCCACCATGACGGGCCGGATCCTGCACGGCACGGACCCGCTGTCGCTCATCGAGGCCTACACCGTCTACAGCGGACGGATGCGCCCGCTGCCGGACTGGATCCACGAGGGCGCGATCATCGCCGTCCAGGGCGGCTCGGCAATCGCGCAGTCCACCCTCGACACCGTCGTGAACGCCGATATCCCGTTGTCCGCCTTCTGGATCCAGGACTGGGTGGGTGTGCGCACCACGCCCGTGGGGCAGCAGCTGTGGTGGGACTGGAAGCTCGACCCGCAGCAGTACCCGGACTGGTCCGGTCTCGTCGCGGCCCTGCAGGCCCGGCGCGGCGCCCGAGTGATGATCTACATCAACCCGTTCCTGGCGAACCAGCCCGGCCACGACGAGCTCTACCAGCAGGCCCAGCAGAACGGCTACCTCGTGCGGAAGGCGGACGGCACGCCCGTCGCCATCCCGAGCTCGAACTTCTCCGCCGGCCTGATCGATCTGACGAACCCGGCCGCCCGGACCTGGATCAAAGGGGTCATCACGAGCCAGATGATCACGGGCGCGCAGTCGTCCGGCTGGATGGCCGACTTCGGCGAGGCCCTGCCCTTCGACGCCGTGCTGCACTCCGGCGAGAGCCCGGCCTCGTTCCACAACCACTACGCCGAGGAGTGGGCGCGGATGAGCAGGGAGGCGATCGAGGAGGCCGGCCGCGGCGACGACATCGTGTTCTTCTCCCGCTCCGGCTACACGCAGAGCCCCGGCATCTCCACGCTGTTCTGGGTCGGTGACCAGCTCCAGAGCTGGGACGTGCACGACGGCATCCGGAGCGCGCTCGTCGGCATGCTATCCGGCGGGGTCTCGGGATTCTCGTTGGTGCACAGCGACACCGGCGGCTACGACTCGCTCTCCGCACCGGTGCTGGGGGCCGTCGTCCACCGCACGAAGGAGCTCTTCAACCGCTGGGCCGAGCTCAGCGCGTTCACGCCCGTCCTGCGCACCCACCGGGGCCTGGACCCCGCCGTCGCGTGGCAGTTCGACTCCGACGCCGAGACCCTCGCGCACTTCCGCCGCTGCGTGCAGCTCTACCGCGCGTGGGCGCCGCTGCGGAAGCAGCTCGCGGCGGAGGCGGCCCGCACCGGGCACCCGATCATGCGGGCCCTGGCCCTGCACCATGCCGACGACGAGATCGCCCGCACCATCGACGACCAGTACCTCCTCGGTCCCGACGTCCTCGTCGCCCCCGTCCTCGACGACCGGGCCACCGAACGCAGCCTCTATCTGCCCGAGGGCGACTGGCTGCACCTGTGGACGGCCAAGACCTACTTCCTGCGCCGCGGCGGCGAGTGGGTCCACGTCCCGGCCCCGATCGGCAACCCCCCGATCTTCCTGCGGATCGACTCGCCCGCCGGCGCCGCCCTCCGCACCGCGGTCGCCGACGCGGGGCTGCTGAGATGATCCGGGAACGGTGCGGAGGATCCGGCGGTGTCCGTCTTCCCTTCCGGCTCCGAGACGGCCGGATCGCGATGCTGCGCGACTACTTCACCGAGCCCCCGTCCCGGTGAGTCAGGGGCTGGGCCGGGGTTTCGCCGCGAGGGCCCCGAGCACCGCCGGGTCCTGCATCCCCATCCAGGCGATGACCTCACCGTAGGTCGCGCAGACCGTCTCCGGCCGGAGGCAGACGTCGCCGAGGAAGCGCTCGGCGGCGGTGCTGAACGCGCTGCCGTTCCAGTCGTTGAAGTGATTGCCGACGACCAGCGGCGCGCGGTTGCCGGCGAAGGCGGCGGCGTAGGCGCGTTCGTAGGCCTGCACCGTCCAGTCCGTGAACTGTGCGGCCCGCTGCGGCTCGTTCCTGGCCTTGTTCATCGAGTACCAGAAGTTGTAGTCCATCATCACCACCCGCTTGTTCAGCGCCGGGACGGTGACGGTGGGCATCGGGAACTCCCAGACCCCGTCCACGAGGGACGGCCAGGCGAGCGAACCGGCGACCCCGCTCGAGTCGTAGCTCATGCCGTGCGCGAGCAGGGCCGGGTACAGCTTGCCGGGTTGGGACTCCAGGCAGGGCGTCCGGCCGCCCTGCACCGCGGTGGCGGGCAGGTCCAGTCCGGGGGCCTCGCGCAGGAACCGGAAGAACTGGTCCAGCTCGTCGTTCCACTGTGCCGTGCTCCACGTGCCGCCGCTCGGCTCCGAGCCTGCGCAGAAGTGCCCGTTGAAGTGCGTGCCGATCTCGTGGCCGTCGGCGCGGGCGGCCGTCAGGTTCTCGATGCGCCGGGCGACGTCGGCCTCGCTGCCGCCGAAGCCGACCGACGACGCACCGGGGCGGTGACCCGGACCCGTGTAGCGCGTGCTCTCGCGGTCCGGGACCAGGTAGAGCCCGGTCAGGAACGCCGTGACGTGCGCGTTCGACCGGCGGGCGAGGGGCAGGATCCGTTGCCAGTGCGCGTCGGAGCCCGCCCCGTCGAAGGAGAAGAGCACGAACTGCGGCGGGGACTCACCGGGACCGAGCGTGTGCAGCCAGCTCGGCGGGGCCGGCGGTGGTGGCGGGGTGGTCGTCGTGGGCGCCGGCACGGGCGCCGGTGCGGGGGCCGCGGCGGTGTCGGGGTCCGTCGCCGGGCCCGAGACGAGCGCGGTGACCAGCGCGATCACGGCGAGGACCGCGGTGATCGCGAGCAGCGTCCAGCGCTTCACGACGCCCTCCGGAGACCGGCGCGCTGCCGCTCACGGGGCGACCGATCGTGGGCGCGCGTCGGGTACTGGAGGGGCACTCGTTCTGACCTCGGGGAGATTGCTGTCGGGCGGGGGAGCAACGCTGTTTCCACACTGCCGTAGGCGCGGCCCCCGGTCCAGGACCATCGGTTCCCGGACGACGTGTCGGAGGCCGGTCGTGGGTACGACCGGCCTCCGTCCGCTGTGCGGCACTACCGGCTGAGCACCGGGGCGTCCGTGCGGACCGCGGTGATGTCCTCGGTGCGGCGGTCCCGGCGCAGCGCCAGGGCGTGCCAGATCACGAAGGCCAGCCCGACCGCGTTGATCGCGATGTCCGAGAAGAGCAGCAGGCCGGTGTTGTTCACGGCGTAGTCGTGGTTCACCACGATCTGGTAGACGTGCCCGAGCGCGGCGCCCCAGCCGAAGATCACGGTGGCGACGACCACGGCGGCCTTGCCCCGGAAGGCGCTGTTCCGCGACGACAGGATGAAGGCCATCACGCCGACCCCGAGGCTGCTGAGCGCGAGCTCGAGCTGGAAGGGGCTCTGCGCCCAGCCGATGCTCTTCGCGGCGTAGTCACCGAACACGGAGTGCATGACGAAGTTGACGACCTGTGCGCACCCGATCGCCCAGAAGACGAAGGAGTTCAGCAGGATGCCGGACGTCGTGACGGGGGATCGTCCCCGCCGGTACCGGATGATCTTGACGGCGGCGACGACCAGGCCGACCACGAACAGCGTGGTCATGTAGTTGCCGATCAGGAATGCGATGGCCTCGGCGATCGGGCCGTTGCTGGCGGTGGGCACTGGATGCTCCTCGGGAGGTTCTGGCGGATTTCCTCGACCCGAGAAGCGTCGCGTCGGGGCCCACCGGAAACATCCGCCATGTCACCCGGGTTTGCTCACCCCAGCCCTGCGCGGCGCGCGCGCAACACCGCGTCGGCCCGGTCGGCGGCGTGGATCTTCGCGAGCACGTCGGAGATGTCGTTGCGCACGGTCTTGGGGCTCGACGCCGTCGACCCCGGGCAGGTTCAGGTCCACCACCGGGGCGAGGATCGCCAGGACGTACCCGGCGGCGAACACGAGGCCCGCCTGCCGATCCCCGTGGCCAGGGTCATGCGCTCGGCCCGGTGCTCGCCGCCGCCGGCGCGGTGGTGCCGGGAGTCGGGGTGGGGGTAGGGGTGTTCGGCGCGCTCGTGTTCGGGGCGCTCGTGTTCGGCGCGCTCGTGGTCGGGGCCGCGGGGCCCCGGGGCGCGGTCCGTCCGGAGCCGTCCCGGCCGAAACCGCCCCGTCCGTCCGCGCCGAAGCGGCCGGGCCCGTCCCCGCCGCGACCCGGGCCGCCACCGGGACCCCGGCCGTCGGCCTGGCTCGCCCGCGGACCGTTGTCGGCGGTGGCGTGGCCGATGGCGAACCCGCCGGCCCCGCCGACGAGCAAGTC
>NZ_BAAAQK010000012.1:0-133054 GCF_039531635.1 Pseudonocardia ailaonensis
GGTTGTTCGCGCTGTCCCACTGCTGGCGCTCGCCCGCGTAGGCGTCGCCGCCGGTCCCGATCACGCGGAAGTCCTTGAGGTTCAGCGCGTCGGCCACCGTGTCGGTGAACGACACCTTCTCCTCGGTGACCTCGACCGGCTCCTTGTCGCCCGGGCGCAGCGAGAAGGTGTGGATGCCGTCGACGATGTCGAGGTACGCGGTGGCGATGTCGCGGTCCGCGAAGGTGAACACGGTGTCGAGGTGCATCGCCGCGCGCAGCTTCGGCATCCCGGCGACGATCACCCGGTTCGCCGCGCCGTTCGCGAACAGCGCCGCCGCGAACTGGGTGATGGCCTGCCGCGAGGTCCGCTCGCTCATCCCGACCACGACCGCGCCGTTGCCGATCGGCATCACGTCGCCGCCCTCGAACGTCGACAGGCCCCAGTCCTGCTCGGGATCGCCCCACCAGACCGTCGCGCCGACGAACTCCGGGTGGAACTCGTAGATCGCCTTCATGAGCAGCGTCTCGTCGTGGCGGGCCGGCCAGTACAGCGGGTTGAGCGTGACCCCGCCGTAGACCCAGCAGGTGGTGTCGCGGGTGTAGAGGGTGTTCGGCAGGGGAGGCATCAGGTACTCGCGCACGCCGGTGGACTCGCGGGCGAGCGCCACGTATCCGGGCCGGAGGTCGGTCGGCAGGTCGTGGGTCGACAGCCCGCCGATCAGGTACTCGGCCAGCGTCCGGGGGTCGAGGCCGTCGAGGAACGCGCGGGTCTCGGCGACCAGGCCCAGGCCCACCTCGTTCGCCACGATCTTGCGGTCCAGCAGCCAGGCGCGGGCCTCGGGGTTCTCGACGGTCTCGGCGAGGACGTTGTGCAGCTCCAGGACCTCGGTCCCGCGCTGGCGCATCTTGGCCATGAAGTCGAAGTGGTCCCGGCGGGCGTTCTGCACCCAGAGCACGTCGTCGAAGAGGAGGTCGTCGCAGTTGCTCGGCGTCAGGCGCTCGTGGGCCCGTCCGGGCGCGCAGACCAGTACCTTGCGCAGCGTTCCGACCTCGGAGTGGACCCCGTAGCCCGAGGCCGGGGACGCGGTGGCTGACGTCATGAGAGGTGTGCTCCATCGCTCGGGGATCGGGCCGGCCGGGCCGGGCACCGGGATCGCGGCTGAGCATGCGGGCGCCCGGTGCCCGCAGGGCTCACCCGCCGCGGGTGAGTACTGCGGCCGCCGCAGGCCCTAGGGTCGTGGGGTGTCCGAGCGGGTCACGGCAGGCGTCGTCGACGTCGCCGTCTATGTCGTGGTGCTCAACCTGTTCGTCGAGTACCTGCCCCAGGTGATCAGCGAGACCTTCACGCTGTCGCTGGTGACCGCGGTGCTGGTGAAGCTCGTCCTGGAGGCGGTCCTCGCGGTGAAGGACCGGATCAAGCGCCGGTTCCGGGAGGCGTCGGGGCTCCCCGGCAAGGTGGGGGCGGCGCTGCTGCTGTGGGCGGTGCTCTTCGGCAGCAAGTTCCTGGTCCTGGAGGCGGTCGACCTCGTGAGCGGAGGACGCGTCGAGCTGGGCGGCTTCTTCTCGGTGTCGCTGCTGATCGTGGTCCTGATGCTGGCCCGGGCCGGGGTGCGCCGGCTCCTGGACAGACCGTCGGTAGCCGGGTAACGCCGCTGCCACCGGAACCGAGCACGTATTCGCTGTTCCCGCGGTGCCGCCGTTCGGGCCACCGCGTCTCTCGAGGAAGTTGGGCAGTTCGCGGGATCGAACCGGTCGTCGATCGCGGAAGGCTGGCAACGTGGAGCGTGGAGCCCCGGCGTCCGGCACGGGCAGGTCCGGCGGCGCAGCCGCGAAACAGCTCGCTCCGCACACGGTCGTCGCGGCGAAGCTGGCCCGGCCCCGCCCGTCGCCGGTGCACCTGCACCGGCCGAGGCTGACGGCGGCGCTGGAGGCCGCGACGACCCCGGTCATCCTGGTCAGCGCGCCGGCGGGGTACGGCAAGACCTCGGTCGTCGCCGAGTTCGCGGCGGCGCACCCGGACGAGACGGGCTGGCTGTCCCTCGACCAGCGCGACGACGAGCCGCGGCTGTGGGCCGGGGTCCTCGCCGCCCTGTGCACCACCGCGGTGGTCCCTCCCGACAGTCCCCTGCGCACGCTGAGGGTGCCGGAGTCCCCGACCGCGGACGCGGAGTTCCTCGGCCGCGTCGACACCGCGCTGGCGGCCCTGCCCGGCCGGGTGACCCTCGTCCTCGATGACGTGCACGAGCTCGACACCGCCGCGCGGGTGGTCGTCGACCACCTGATCCGCCGGCTCCCGGATACCGTCGGGGTCGTCCTGCTCACGCGCAGGGACCCGTCGCTCTCGTTGCCCCGTCTCCGTCTCTCCGGGCGGCTGCGTGAGGTGCGCTCCGACGACCTGGCGATGACCGCGGCCGAGGTCTCCGAGCTGCTGGCCACGCTCGGTCCGGACCTGCGCCCGGACCAGGTCGCCGTGCTCGTCGAGCAGACCGGGGGCTGGCCCGCAGGTGTGCGCCTGGCCGCGCAGTCGCTCGCCGTCGCCGCGGACGCGGACGCCTACCTCTCCGACCTGGCCGGCAACGACCGGGCCATCGCCGACTACCTGGTCAGCGAGATCCTCTCCCGGCTCCCCGAGCGGACCGTGCACCTGCTGCACGCGGTGAGCATCTGCGACCAGCTGCCCTCGCCGCTCGCGGTCGCCCTCACCGAGATCGAGGACGCCGCCGAGATCCTCGACGCCCTCGAACGCGGCTCCGGGCTGGTCACCGCGTACGGGCCCGGCCGGGCGCAGTACCGGGTGCACCCCCTGCTCCGCTCGCACATGCAGGCGAGCCTGCGACGCACCCGGCCGCACGCCGTGAGCGGCATCCACCGGCGGGCCGCGGACTGGTTCCTCGCCCACGACCGGCCCGTCGACGCGGTGCGGCACCTGCGCGCCGCCGAGGACGTCCCCGGCGTGCTCGCGCTGCTGCGCGAACACGGTGCGGACCTCGTCGAGGGCGGCTACGGAGCGGCGGTGCTCGACGCGCTGGCCGTCGCCCCGGCCGGCCTGCTCGACGCCGACCCGCAGGTGCTCGCGGTCGCGGCCTACGCCCACCTCGGGCGAGGAGAGCTGGCCGCGGCCCGGCACTGCGTGGACCGGGCCGACCGGGCGGAGGCGGACGGCCGGGGCAGCCCGGAGGGCGCACCGGCGCTGGCGCTGGCCCGGGCGCGGCTCGCCCTCGCCCACGACCGGATGTTCCACCCGCCGGGAACGGAGGCGCTGCCGCTCGGGCCCCTCGGGGCCGATCCGCTGCTCCAGGCCCAGGAAGCGATCGCCGCGAGCCACGCGGAGGAGGCGGAGGTGCTGGCCCGCTCCGTCCTCGACGAGCCCGGGACCGACGAGTTCGCCCGGGCCCGCGCGACCGCCCTGCTCGCGGCCGCGACCGGGCTGCGGGGCCGGTTCGAGGAGATGGCCGACCTCGCCGAGCACGCCTCCGACCTCGGCTCCGGCACGGGCCGGTGGGACGACACCGAAGGCGGCACCCTGGCCGTCGTGCTCACCGGCTATGCCGACCTCATGCGCTGCCGGCCGGAGGAGACCCTCGCGGGGCTGGCCCGGGCGGACGAGTACGCCGCGCGGCTGGGTCCGGCGCTCGTGCTCACCCCGTTCCTCGAGGCGCTGCGCGCCGCGGCCCGCTTCGACCTCGGCGAGCGCGAGGCCGGCGCCGAGCTGATGCACCGGGCCCGCACGACCACGGCGGTCGACCGCGCCCGGGACGAGCAGATCGCGCTGGTCGCGATGCTGGCCCACGGGATGGCCGTCCGGCTCGGCCACCGCGAGGGGGCCGGCTCCGTCGTCTCGTGGGCGAGCACCCGGCTCGCGGGGAGCGCCGAGCTCGCCGTGATGCGGGCGACCGGGCCCGCGCTCATCAGCAGGTTCGACGCCGCCCGCCGCCTCCTGGCCCCGGTCCTCGACGGGACGGCCCCCGCCGGTCTGCCCTGGACCCCCGTCGAGGCGTGGCTGCTGGAGTGCGCGATCGCCCTCGGCGCCGCCCGGCAGGGCCGGGCCGAGCGCGCACTCGCCTCGGCCCTGCGCGCGGCGCGGGAGATCGGCGTCCTGCGACCGCTGACGACGGCCACCGCGGCGGTGACGGCGCTGATGCGCAGCCGGCGAGGGGTGCCGGGAGAGCTCGACGCCCTCGCGGCCGAGGCGCTCGCGGTGCGCGGCCGGGACGGCCTGCCGGACCTGCCCACGCTCACCGAACGGGAACACGCGGTGCTCGTCCACCTGCCGTCGCTCCGCCCACTCTCCGAGATCGCCACCGAGCTGGGGGTCTCGGCCAACACGGTGAAGACCCACGTCAAGGCCCTCTACGCCAAGCTCGGCGCGGTGTCGCGGCGGGAGGCCGTCGAGTCCGCGGCTCGCCTGGGCCTGCTCCGCAGCCCCCGGGAGGGCTGAGCGGCGGACGCGCCCCGGAGCGCGACCGGGTCGTCAGCGCAGGCGGGTCAGGGCTCCCACCACCGGCTCCCACCGCGTCGCGTAGTCGCGGACCACCCCGTCCTCGGTGAAGGTGGAGTCGATCAGGTAGAGCCCGGGCAGCGCGCAGGTGCCGCCCAGCTCGGAGAGCACCGGCTTCAGGGTGAGGTCCGGAGCCATCGCGTGGGCCGGTCCGGCGCCCAGCATCAGCGGTACGGCGACGACGTCCCGCAGGCCGGTGCCCCCGGCGAACTGGTCCAGGAACAGCTTGAGCAGCCCGGTGTAGGTGGCCTTGAAGGTCGGGCTGGCGAACACCACCAGCGACGACGCCTGCACCGTCTTGACCGCGGTGGCCACCCCCTCGTCGCCCCAGCCGAGCAGGCCGGGACCGAGCTCGGAGAGCTCCAGGACGGTGTCCGGCGGCGCGCCGGTCAGCTTCTCGGCCAGCAGCTCCCCGGCCGCGCGGGTGCGCGATCCCGGCTTCGGGTTTCCGACGACGACGGTGGTGGTCACGAGATCTCCAGGAGGCGGATCGAGGGCGGGATCGCAGCGGCGGCCGCGATCCCGACGACGGGGGCGACCGCCGGCACGTCGACCACGGTCAGGTCGGGCCGGGCGAGCCGCCCGGCGGCCGTCGGCCCGGGGAGGAGCCGCACGGCGTCGTGCTCGAGGTCGGCGAGGATCGCGCCCGCGGCGCCGTCGTCGGCCGCGGTCCAGGCGTGCGGGTCCGGGCAGCCGACGGCGCGGGCACCGGGGCGGCGGAGGTAGACCAGCACCCCGCCGTCCCGGGCGATCGTGGCGGTGGCGGCGTTCAGGCGGGCCGCGCAGTCGCAGGTCAGACCGCCGAAGACGTCGCCGAGCAGGCACTCGCCGTGGACCGCGACCAGCGGCCGGGTGGCGGTGCGGCGCCCGACCAGCGCCAGGTGCTCGGCGCCGGTGACCTCGTCCCGGTAGCCGACGGCGTCGAGAACGCCGTTCGGGGTCGGCAGCCGGACGACGGCGCCGCGGGTGATCCGGCCGCGTTCGCCGTCACCGTGGCGCAGGCGGTGGTCGACGACGTCGGCGATGTCGAGCACCGGCACGTCGTCCCGGGCCGCGAGCAGGGCGATGTCCTCCGGCCCCGCCACGCGGGTGCCGGCCGTGACCTCGGCGATCAGCGCGACGGGCGGCAGGCCCGCGAGCCGGCAGAGGTCGACGGCGGCCTCGGTGTGCCCGGCCCGCTCGACCACGCCACCGGCGCGCGCCCGCAGCGGCAGCACGTGCCCGGGGCGGACCAGGTCCGTCGGGCGGGTCGCCGGATCGGCGAGCACACGCGCGGTCCGGGCCCGGTCGGCGGCGCTGATCCCCGTCGAGATCCCCTGTGCCGCATCGACGGAGACGGTGTAGGCGGTTCCACGGGGGTCCTGGTTGTGCTCGACCATCGGCGGCAGGGCCAGGGCGTCCGCCCGCTCGCCGGTCAGCGGCGCACAGAGGAGCCCCGAGGTGTGCCGCACGGCCCACGCCGTCCAGCGCGGCTCGGCCAGCGCGGCCGGCAGGATCACGTCGTACTCGTTCTCCCGGTCCCCGGCGTCGGCGACGAGGACGGGCCGGCCGGCGCGCAGTGCGGCGACCGCGCGGCCGATCTCGTCCGGTGGCCGGAACGACTCGGGCTGGGCGCTCATGCCGCGAGGGCGGCGAGCCCGTGGAACCTGCTGCCGTGGAACACGAGCGGGGCCACCTCCGCGTGGGTCTGCAGCGCCTCGACCCGCAGCAGCACCAGGTCGTGGTCGCCGGCCGGGACGACCCGGAAGATCGAGCAGTCCAGCCAGGCGGCCGCGTCGTGGAGCAGGACCGCGCCCTCTTCCGTTGCGGTGTAGGCGATCCCGGCGAACCGGTCACCCGTCCTCGAGGCGATCTGCCGGCAGGCGGTGTCGTGTGTGGATCCGAGGACCGAGAGCCCGAGCCGGGGCAGGTCGGCGAGCTGGGGCCAGGTGGTCGAGGTGTGCTGCACGCACACGGACACCAGCGGCGGATCCATCGAGACGGACACGAAGGAGCTGGCGGCGATCCCCACGGGGACGCCGTCGCGCAGGGCGCAGACGGCGGTGACGCCGCTGGGGAAGGTGCCGTACGCCTGGCGCAGCGCATGGGAGTCGGTCAGGTCCGGGACGATCATCGGGGCCTCCTGGGTGCCGGTGACGCCTACGGAACCCGGCGGGTGTTGCCGCGGTATTACGGCCTCCGTTCGTGCGATTTGCGCGTCTGTGCCACCACCGGCCCGATGCGGGGACCAGCACCGATCGCCGGATCGCGGCGGATTAACGCCACGAGTTCCGGGTCACAGGCTCATTCCGCCGCGTACCCGGACTCGGCGAACGTGCCGATCCCGGTGAGGGCCACCCGGCCGGTGCGGAAGTAGGTGAAGCTCAGCTCGAAGGGCCGGCCGGACTCGTCCGTGGTCGTCAGCTCGCGCAGCAGGGCCGGGGACTCGGCGGGCACGTCGAGCAGCGCGGCGATCCGCTCCTGCAGCGCGATCGCCTCCACCGAGTAGATGCTGGCCCCGTACGCGCGCCCGAAGACGGTCTCGAACACGACCGGCAGCGGCGGGAAGTCGACGTGGAGGGTGTCGAGCAGGGTCAGGAACTCCCGCGCGGACCGGTCCGTGACGAGATAGCCGGTGCGCAGGTAGAGCGGTTCACCGTCGTAGAACCCGAGCTGCTCGAGGCGCAGCACCTCGGCGCCGGGCTCGACGTGCAACCGTCCGGCCACGGCCTGCCCGGCCGTCACCCGGGTGCACTCGAGGTTGCGCACCTTGAGCCGTCCCACGCGCCGGGTGCCCGCGTACACACGGGGCCCGATGTCGGTCGGCGCGATCGGGACGATGGTGCGGGCGAGGCTGGTGCCGACCCGGCGGGTCCGGTCCAGCAGCCCCTCCTCCGCGAGCGTCTGCAGCGCCTTGCGCACCGAGTTGCGGCTCCCGTTGTAGGTGCGCACGAGCATGTGCTCCTCGAGCTGTTCGCCCGCACCGATCGACCCGTCCCGGATGCTCGCGCGGAGCAGCTCGTAGATGCGCCGGGGCGAGGTGTCCGCGGGTGCGGTTCGCCCCCGCGCGACGCGATAGGAACGGCGGGCCTCGTCGTCGTCACCCGGCCGGGGAACGGGCTGCGTCACGGGCACCTCCTGCATCCGCGGATGTGCGCGGATGGGGCCCCTGAGTGCCGGACGGGCGACGCCGCCCGGACACCCGCGCCTGATGGTGAACGGCGAGTCACCGCTCGCCGACGAGGTTACGGAAACCGGTCCAGGGCCAGAGTGTGACGTGTGTGACACGGCGAAAAGTGGCGGTCTTGGCCTCCACCGGACCCGCTGAAACGCGCTGACCAGCGTCGGAGCCCCAGCGACCGATGGCGCAATAGAGCGGTTACGCCCAGCGTGCTTGTCGCGGAAACACGGCATCCGCAGGCTTCGCACTCACCGCCCGCCGACGACGTCCGGCCGGTTGCCGTAACGCGACGTTCGCAGCCCCGCTCCGCCCCCGCCGAGAAGGACGAGAGAAGTGACTGAACATCCGGTGCCGGGTCCCCGCCCCGCGCTCGACCCCGATCGACCGCTGCTCGATGTCCGCGGGCTGACCGTCCGCTACCCGACGTCCGCCGGGGAGACCACCGCCGTCCGGGACGCGTCCCTGCGCATCGGCACGGGCGAGCAGGTGGCCCTCGTCGGCGAGTCCGGCTCCGGCAAGACGTCGCTCGCGATGGCGGTGGCCGGCTTCCTCGGCGGCTCCGCGCGGATGACGGCCGAGGTGCTCGGCTTCGACGGCGCCGCCCTCGACCGGGCCCCGCGCACGGGCGTGCCGCGGCGCACCCCGGGCATGGCCGTCGTCTTCCAGGACGCGATGACCTCCCTCGACCCGGTCTGGTCCGTCGGCAGCCAGCTGACCACGGTGATCCGTGGCGCGACCGGCTGCGGCCGGCGCGATGCCGCCGACCGGGCCCGGGCCTGGCTGACGCGGGTCGGGCTCACCGACACGCGCCGCGTGCTGCGCAGCCGCCCGTACGAGCTCTCCGGCGGTATGCGCCAGCGCGCGATGCTCGCCCTCGCCCTGGCGTGCGAGCCGCGCCTGCTCATCGCGGACGAGCCCACGAGCGCGCTCGACGCCTCGCTCTCGCGCGCGGTGATGGAGCTGCTCCGCGACCTGGCCGCGGACACCGGGACCTCGCTGCTGATCGTGTCGCACGACATCCGGCTCTGCCAGGAGTTCGCGGACCGGATCATGGTGATGTACCACGGCGAGATCGTGGACGAGGGCCGCTCCGCCGAGCTGGAGGCGATCGCCGGCCACCCCTACACGCGCGGCCTGCTGCGGTGCGTCCCCGACCTCGAGGCCCGCCACGCGCACCGGCTCCCGACCCTCGACACCGTGGACACCGGCGCGGATCTCGTCCGGTCGAGCGTCGCGTGAAGGCCCCGCGGATGCGCGTGCTGCGCCAGCGGCCCCCCGCCGAACCCGTCGGGGACCGCGGGCTGGTCCAGATCACCGCCGAGGCGGTGGAGAAGACCTTCGTCGTCAACCGGGCCCGCCACCGCGCGGTCGCCGCCGTGGACGTGACGATCGGTTCGGACCGCACGATCGGGGTGATCGGTGAGTCCGGTTCGGGCAAGTCGACGCTGGCCCGCATGCTCTGCGGGCTGGAGCGCGCCGACGAGGGGAGCCTGCACTACAACGGGATCCCGCTGGGACAGCACCTCAGCTCGCGGACCGGTCGGCGGGACTTCCGGCGCGCGGTGCAGCTGGTCAGCCAGGACGTCAGCTCGTCGTTCGACCCGCTCCGCACCCTGCGGGACGCCGTACGGACCCCCGCCATGGTGCTCTGCGAGCTGGACCGCGACGAGGCGGACCACCGCGTGGACGAGGTCCTGACCACCCTGCAGATCGACCCGGCGCTCGCCGCGCGCCGCCCGCACGAGGTCTCGGGCGGGCAGCGGCAGCGGTTCGCGATCGCGAGGGCCCTGGTCGTGCGGCCCCGGGTCCTGCTCTGCGACGAGGTCGTGTCCGCGCTGGACGTCTCGGTGCAGGGCTCGGTCCTCAACCTGCTCAAGGACTACGCCGAGCGCAACCGGGCCGGGCTGTTCTTCGTCTCGCACGGCATCCCGGCGACCGCGTTCCTGGTCGACGAGCTGATCGTGATGCGCGGCGGGGAGATCGTCGAACGCGGCTCGACCGACGACATCGTCGAGGCACCGCAGCACGAGTACACCCGGTTCCTGGTGGGGGCGGCCCGCCGCGGCGGGCGCATCGAGGCGGTGGCCTCGTGACCGCCGCCGTCGCCGACGCCGGGACGACCGGCGGGGACGTCCTCGCCGCGCTCCGGCGCCAGCGCTGGTGGGCCCTGCGGGTGCTCGCACTCCCGGTCCACATCCTCGTCTTCGCGTTGATCGCGTTCTTCCTGGTCCGGCTCATCCCCGGCGATCCGGCGCGGGTCATCGCCGGCCCCGACGCGACCCCCGGGACCTACGAGGCGGTCCGGCAGCAGCTCGGGCTCGACGGCGGCATCTGGACCCAGCTCGGCCACTTCGTCGCGGGCCTCGTCCGGTTCGACCTGGGCGACTCGATCGTCAACGGCCGGCCGGTGTTCGACGAGATCATGGCCCGGCTGCCGGGGACCGTCGAGCTGGCACTGGTGTCCTTCGTGATCCTGGTGCTGGTGACCCTGCTGCTGTCCCTGGCCGTGGTCGTCGCGCCGCGCAGCCCCGCGGGCCGGATCGTGTCCGGCTACTCCCAGGCGGCCGGCGCGATCCCGGACTTCGTGATCGGCGTGATCGGGATCTTCCTGTTCTACGCCACGCTGCAGATCGTCCCGGCCCCGAACGGGCGGACCCGGCCCGGCCTGGTCGAGCCGGACCCGATCACGCACTTCCCGCTGCTCGACTCGATCCTCGCCGGGAGGTTCGCGGTCACGTCGTCGATCCTGAGCCACTACCTGTTGCCGATCGTGGTGCTGGTGGTCTCGCTCGCCCCGTTGCTGCTCAAGCAGCTGCTGGGGGCGCTCGGGCCGGCGGCCGAGGACCGGGCGACCCTGTTCCGCGTCGCCACCGGCGCACCGCGGCGGATGGTGCTCGCGAGCATCTACCGCCGGGCCCTGCCGCCCACGATCGCGGTGTTCGGCACGATCTTCGGCACGTTGCTCGGCGGCACGGTGATCATCGAGCAGCTGTTCGGGATCGGGGGCCTCGGCGTCTACGCGGTGAACTCGGTGGCCGGGCTGGACTTCACCGCGCTGCAGGGCACGTTGGTGCTGGTCGCGGCAATCTCGATGATCGTCTTTCTGCTCGCCGACGTCGCGACCATGCTGCTCGACCCGCGACGCCGGCCCGGAGTCCAGGGGAGTGGATCATGACCTCCACCCTGCCGCCGCCGGCGGCACCGATCACCGCCGAGGCCCCGCCCGCGCCGGCGGACCGCCGCCGCCCCGGGCCCGGGTTCGGCACCTGGGCCGCCGCCGTCCTGTTGGGCCTCGTCCTGGTCGTGGCCCTGTTCGGGCCGGTGATCGCGCCCCACGATCCCACCGCGGTGGTCGGCCTGCCCTCCCGTCCGCCGAGCGGCGAGCACTGGGGCGGCACCGACTCCACCGGCATGGACGTGTTCTCCCGGACGCTGGCCGGGACCCGCATCGACGTCCTCATCGCAGTGTTCTCGACGATCCTGGCCACCGCGCTGGGCGTGGTCGTCGGCCTCGCGGTCGGGATGAACGAGTCCCGCCGCGGTCCCGTCGGCACGCTGGCGCGCGCCGTCTCCCGGCTGCTCGACCTGCTGCAGGCGATCCCGGTGGTGATCGTCGGCCTGGTCGTGGTGTCCTTCTTCGGCACCAACACCGTGACGATGGTGCTCGCGATCGCCGTGATCCTCATGCCGATCCAGGCGCGGCTCACGCGCACGGAGGTGCTCCGGGTGCGCGGCGACGCCTACCTCGACGCCGCCCGCCAGGCCGGGCAGCACGAGCTGCGGCTGATCGTGAAGCACGTGCTGCCGAACTCGGTCCGCCCGGCCCTGCTCAACGTCTCGGTCATCCTCGGCATCAGCATCGTGCTGACCGCCGCGCTCGGCTTCCTCGGCGTCGGGCTCCCGCCGCCCACGCCGGAATGGGGCTCCATGATCGCCCACGGTGCCGGTGACGCCGCGGTGGGCAAGTGGTGGTCCGCCGCCTTCCCGGCCGCCGCCCTCTGCGTCACGGTGGCCGCCTCCTCCGTCCTCACCAACCGGTTCACGCTGCGCCGCACCGGCTCCGGCTGACCCCGTCCGCACCCCCTCCACCTCTTCCGTGACCTCTCGGACGGCACCGGCGGCGTCCGACGGTGAGCACTGCCCGCCCCACCTCTCCCACCCCCGAGGAACCCTCATGTCCGCTCCACCCGGCCTGCGCCGGCTCGCCCGCGCCGCCGTCGCCGTCCTCGCCATCAGCCTCGTCGCCACCGCCTGCGCCGACTCCGGTTCCGCGGGCGGCACCGGGCAGTCGCGCGACACGATCGTCGTGGTCTCCGGTGACCAGGCGTCGAACGTCGTGCGCGACTACGGGTTCACCAACGGCACCGACAACCAGGAGGTGACGAACAGCCTCCACGCCCAGCTCATCCGCAAGCCGTACGTCGACGAGCAGGGCGCCAACGTCAAGGTCCAGGACCTGTACCACTTCGAGCCGTTCCTGGCCCAGAGCTACGACGTGAGCGCCGACGGCAAGGTCTTCACCTTCCACCTGCGCCAGGGGCTGAAGAGCCAGCAGGGCAACGAGCTCACCTCCGCGGACGTCGTGTGGTCCTTCAAGCGGAAGTTCTCGTCGAAGGGCGGCGGCATGCCGGGGTACTACGCCCCGATGCTGACCGACATCGACAAGCAGGTCGTGGCCGTCGACAAGTACACGGTGACGTTCACGATCGAGCAGCCCGGCTACGGCTTCACGCTGCTGGGCAACCTGGCCGAGAACATCGGGTCGATCTACGACAGCACCTACCTGCAGCAGCACGCCACGGCCGACGATCCCTACGCGATCAAGTGGGGCGTCTCGGACATGCTCAACGGCAACGTCGGGTTCGGGCCGTACATGCTCAAGAGCGTCACCCCGAACCAGGAGATCGTGATGGTGGCCAACCCGAACTACGTGTTCGGGCCGCTGCCGGTCAAGACGATGATCCGCCGGGTGGTGCCCGACGCGGCGACGAGGGCGAACATGCTCACCCGCGGCGACGCCGACGTGGCACTGGACCTGCGGCCCTCCGACCAGGCGGACCTCGCCTCGAACAAGGACGTGTTCACGCCGACGGCGACGTCGAACCTCTACCAGAGCATCACGATGAACACGAAGCAGGCGCCGTTCGACAACCAGCTGGTCCGGCAGGCACTGGCCTACGCGGTGCCCTACGACCAGATCGTCAAGGACGTCTACCACGGCCGGGCGTACGCCTACCAGCACCTGCTCGACGACAAGCAGCCGTACTACGACGGCTCGGCCCTGCCGAAGTACACCTACGACCCGGCGAAGGCCAAGGCGCTGCTGGCCCAGGCCGGCATCGCCACGCCGCTCACGTTCACGCTCACGGTCAGCAACGCGTCGCCGTCGGTCCAGGACTCGGCGGTCGTGCTCGCCGCGGCGGCCAAGGACGCGGGCTTCGACGTGAAGATCAACCAGGTGCCGGCGGCCCAGGTGTTCTCCGACGGCCTCGGCGGCCGGCTGCAGGCCAGCATGGGCACCGGCTCGGCGGTGACGATGTCGCCGCCCTACGAGCTCAACCTGCTGACCCAGGTCGGCGGCGGCAGCAACACCTCGTTCTGGTCCGGCCCGGAGTACGACGCCTTCGCCCAGGTCATGAAGCAGGGCCTGGCGTCCACGGACGCGATCGGCCCGCAGGCCGGTCCGCTGTGGAGCAAGGCCGAGACGATGCTCGTGGACAGCGCCTCGAACATCTTCCTCGCCCGCGTCATGTCCCCCTACTCCATGCGTGCCGACATCCACGGCTACGCGCAGCGCACCGACCGCCGCATCGACTACGCGGCCGTGACCGCAGGCGGGGAGGCGAAGACGTCATGACGGGACCCGACATGTTCCACCTGGGCTGGTTCGGCAGCTTCATCCCGACGACCTGGCAGTCCGGCTGGGACGGCACCGACGCCGGCCGCTGGATGGACGGGACGTTCTACGTGGACAAGGTCCGCACCCTCGAGCGGGCCTGCTTCGACTTCATCCTCTTCGAGGACTCGTCGATGGTGTCCGACGTCTACGGCGGCAGCTCCGAGGCCACGCTCAAGCGCGGTGGCTGGGCGCCGAAGGGCGATCCGGTGGCGCTGGCGCCGATCCTGGCCCGGGCCACCGAGCACATCGGCATCTCGGTCACGATGTCGACGTCGTTCTACCCGCCGTGGATGCTCGCCCGGTCCGTCGCGACGCTCGACCACATGTCGCGCGGCCGGATCGGCTGGAACATCGTGACGTCGTCGGAGGACCTGGCGGCCCGCAACTTCGGCATGGACGCCCTCCCGCCGCACGACGAGCGCTACGCCCGCGCGGACGAGTACGTGGACCTGGTGACCCGGCTCTGGGACTCCTGGGACGCCGACGCGCTGGTGATGGACCGTGAGCGCGGGGTCTACGTGGACCACACGAAGGTCCGGCCGATCGACTTCGTGGGCAAGTACTACAAGTCGCGCGGCCCGCTGAACACGCTGCGCCCGCCGCAGGGCCGCCCGGTGCTGACCCAGGCCGGCGGCAGCCCCGCCGGCCGCCAGTTCGCCTCGCGGTACGCGGACATGGTCATGGCGCTGCCCAAGGGCGTCCCGGCGATGAAGGAGTATCGGGACGACATCCGGATGCGGGTGGCCGCCGAGGGCCGCGACCCCGACCAGACCAAGGTCATGTACGTGGTCTCGCCGATCCTGGGGGAGACCCACCAGCACGCCCTGGACCGCAAGGCGGCCAAGGACGAGGCGGTGCGGCAGCACCCGGAGGGCCAGCTCATCGGCTGGTCGGGCTCGATGGAGATCGACTTCTCGACGTTCGACCTCGACAAGCCGCTGCCCGACGACGTCGCGACCAACGGCCACCAGAGCACCCTCGCGAACTTCCGCAAGTGGGCCGGCGACCGGACGCTGCGCGAGGCCTGCGTGGCCTACCGCACCGAGTCCATGGAGCTCATCGGCACGCCCGACGAGGTGGCGGCGCAGATGGGCGAGGCCATGGAGGAGGTCGGCGGCGACGGCTTCCTCATCTGGAACCAGCCGCACAACCGCCGCTACATCGGCGAGATCGCGGACGGGCTCGTGCCGGCCCTGCAGAACCGCGGGCTGATGCGCACCGGCTACACGCACGAGCACTTCCGCGACAACCTGCTGGAGTTCTGATGACCACGGTGGAGGCCGCGAAGTTCCACCTGGCCTGGTTCAAGAGCTTCACCCCGCACGACTGGCGTTCGACGTGGAGCGGCAGCGAGGAGCGGGACTGGATGACGGGCGACTCGCACGTCGACTTCCTCCGGGCCCTGGAGCGGGCCCGCTTCGACTTCCTCATGCTCGAGGACTCGCTGATGGTGTCCGACACCTACGGCGGCACGGCCGAGGCGTCGCTCGCGCAGGGCGGCTACGCGCCCAAGGGCGATCCGGCACTGCTGGCCTCGATGCTGCTCAGCGAGACGAAGCGGATCGGCGTGATCGCGACGATGTCGTCGACGTTCGTGCCGCCGTGGCTGCTGGCGCGCACGTCGGCGACGATCGACCACCTCTCCGGGGGCCGGTTCGGCTGGAACTGCGTGACCTCCAGCGAGAACCGGGCGGCGCAGAACTTCGGCATGGACGCCCTGCCGCCGCACGACGAGCGCTACGAGCGGGCCGCCGAGTACGTCGAGGTGGTCAAGCAGCTCTGGGACTCGTGGGAGCCGGACGCCTTCGTCATGGACCAGGAGTCGGGGACCTATGTGGACCACACGAAGGTCAACCCGATCCACTTCGAGGGCCGCTGGCACCGCAGCCGCGGCCCCCTGAACCTGATGCGCCCGCCGCAGGGCCATCCGGTGATCTGCCAGGCCGGCGGCTCGCCCGCGGGCAAGGCGTTCGCCGCGGGCAACGCGGACGTGCTGCTGTCGCTGCCCAAGGGCCTGCCGGACATGAAGCGCTACCGCGACGACATCCGGGAGCTGGCCGAGAAAGCGGGCCGGGACCCGGACGACATCAAGGTCCTGTTCATCATCTCGCCGATCCTCGCCGACACCGACGACGAGGCCCGCGAGCTGCAAGCCATGATGAATTCCGACGTCGAGGCCAAGATCAAGGCCCAGATGGTCAACTGGTCGGCCACCATGGAGATCGACTTCTCCCGGTTCGACCTGGACCGGCCGCTGCCGGACGACGCGGTGACCAACGGCCACCAGAGCACGCTGGCCACGTTCCGCAAGTTCGCGAACGGCCGGACGCTCCGCGAGGCGTTCACCGCCTACCGGACCGAGGCGATCGAGGTCGTCGGCAGCCCGGCGACCGCCGCGGACACCCTCCAGGAGGCGATGGAGTTCGTGGGCGGCGACGGCTTCCTGGTCATGGGCCCGACCAACCGGCGGTACGTGCACGAGATCACGGACGGGCTGGTGCCCGAGCTGCAGCGCCGCGGCCTGGTCCGCACCGAGTACGCGGGGACCCACCTGCGGGACCACCTGCGCGAGTTCTGAAGGATCGGACAGGAGTACGGAAGATGAGCGCGAAGATGTTCCACCTGGGGTGGTTCCTGGGCAACGGGTTCGGGGTGCAGGCCTGGAACTCCGAGTGGGCCGGCACCGGCGCCACGGACTGGATGATGCCGGACCAGTACATCGACCTGGCCCGCTCGATCGAGCGCGGCGGGTTCGACTTCCTGATGATGGAGGACTCGGTCCAGATCCCGAACGCCTACCAGGGATCCAGCGAGTACTACCTGAGGACGGCGAGTGCGGCGCCGAAGCAGGACCCGGCCGTCCTCGCGGGGATCCTGTCCCAGTTCACGGAGAAGCTCGGCATCGTCGCCACGCTGACCACGACCTTCTACCACCCGTTCACCGTGGCCCGGCTGATGTCCACGTTGGACCACGTCTCGAAGGGCCGGATCGGCTGGAACATCGTCACCGGCTCCAGCACGTACGCGGCGAAGAACTTCGGGTTCGACATGCCCGAGCACGACCTGCGCTACGAGATGGCGGACGAGTTCGTGGAGCTCGCCTGCAAGCTGTGGGACTCGTGGGAGCCGGACGCGGTCCTCGCCGACGTCGAGAAGGGCGTCTACGCGGACCACACCAAGGTCCACACCCTGGACTTCGAGGGGAAGTTCTACTCCTCGCGCGGCCCGCTCAACACCACGCCGTCGCCCCAGGGACGGCCGGTGTTCCTGCAGGCCGGCGGGTCGGACCAGGGTAAGGACCTGGCGGCGAAGTACGTCGAGGCGATCATCGCCAACCCGCCGGGCGTCGAGAAGATGAAGGCGTACCGCGAGGACATCCGCCGCCGCGCGGTGGAGCACGGCCGGGACCCGGACACGATCAAGGTGATGTACCTGGTCTCCCCGGTCTTCGGCGAGACGGACGACGAGGCCGAGGAGAAGCTCGCCCGCCGCGAGCGGGCGAAGAACTCCAACATCGAGGGCCTGCTCGCCGGGCGCTCGCACCTGGCCAGCATCGACCTCTCCCAGTTCCCGCTCGACGAGCCGCTGCCGGACGACCTGATCTCCAACGGGCACCGCAGCAGCTTCGCCAACTTCAAGGGCGACGGCACCCAGACGCTGCGCGAGCGGATCCTCGCCCACAGCGCCACGGACGCCGTGCACCTCTGCGGCACACCGGCCACCGTGGCCGCGCAGATGGACGAGATCATGCAGGAGGTGGGCGGCGACGGGTTCCTGATCGTCGGAACGCCGATGCACCGCCGCTACGTCGCGGAGGTCACCGACGGCTTGTCCCCGGCCCTGCGCCGGCGCGGCCTGATCCGCAGCAACTTCTCCCACCAGCTGCTCCGCGACAACCTCCTGGCGTTCTGATGATGCACCTCGGATGGTTCCTGTCCTTCCAGGTGCAGTCCTGGAACCAGATGTGGAGCGGCAACGGCGGCACCGAGTGGAACAAGCCGCAGCTCTACGTCGACGTGGCCCGGTCGCTGGAGCGGGCGGGCTTCGACTACATGATGTTCGAGGACGGCTCGTTCGTCCCGGACTCATACGGCAGCAACCACGACTGGTGGCTCGCCGCGGCCCGCTCGGTGCCCAAGCAGGACCCGCTGCCGCTGATCCCGATGCTGGCCGAGCACACGTCGAACATCGGCTTCTTCGCCACCGTCACCACGTCGTTCCATCCGCCCTTCATGGCGGCACGCACCGCGGCGACGATCGACCACCTGACAGACGGCCGGTTCGGGCTCAACCTCGTGACCAGCCACAACGTCCGCACCGCGCAGAACTTCGGGCACGACACCCTGTTCGACCACGACGAGCGCTACCGCATGGCGGACGAGTGGATCGACCTGTGCCGCAAGCTCTGGGACACCTGGGACGCCGACGCGGTGGTGCTCGACGAGGAGCGCGGCGTGTTCGCCGACGGATCGAAGGTCCGCCCGATCGACTTCGCGGGCGAGTTCTACTCCTCGCGCGGCCCGCTCAACACGACGCGGTCTCCGCAGGGCCGGCCCGCGCTCTGCCAGGCCGGCGGCTCCAAGGCCGGGCGCGCGTTCGGCGCGAAGAACGTCGACACCATCATCGCGCAGGTCAACGGCGTCGAGGACATGAAGGCCTACCGCGAGGAGGTCACCGACCACATGATCGCCGCGGGCCGGGACCCCAAGGAGTGCAAGGTCCTCTTCATCATCACGCCGGTCCTCGGCGAGACGGACGGGGAGGCGCAGGACCGGGCCGAGCGCGGCCGCAAGGCGATGGCGGGCGCGGTCGAGCAGAACCTGGCGTCGCTGTCCTACGCGACCGGGCAGGACTTCGCGAAGTACGACCTCGACGCCCCGTTCCCGGACATCGAGACCAACGCGACGCAGAGCTCGCTCGCCCTGTTCAAGAAGCTCGCGGCGGGGAAGACGTTGCGGGAGTTCGTCACCTCGGACACCCGCAAGTCCGTGGACCTCGTGGGCACGCCCGACACCGTCGCCGGGCAGATGGACGAGATCATGCAGGAGGCCGGCGGCGACGGGTTCCTCATCTCGGGCTCGCTGCACCGCCGCTACGTCGCCGAGATCGCGGACGGCCTCGGCGCGGCGCTGCGCCGGCGCGGCCTGACCCGGGACGGGTACTCCGGCTCGACGCTGCGCGAGAACCTGCTCGAGTTCTGATGGCACTCGGGATCGACCCAGCGGCCCCGTCCGCGGACCTCCGGTACGCCTGGCGGGTCCTCTCGGTGACCGGGCTCGGAATGTGGGTCACCTTCTCCAGCGTGAGCATGGTCCCGCTCGCGTTGCCGCACATGGTCGGTGACCTGAACGCGGGGCCGGCGCAGGGCGACTGGTTCGTGCTGGCCTACCAGCTGCTCACGGCCACGCTGATGCTGCCGCTGGGGCGGCTGTCCGATGTGGTGGGTCGGCGCGCGATGTACGTCGGCGGCCTGTCCCTGGTCACCGTCGCCACCCTGGCGATCTGCTTCTGCACCGCCCCCGGCCCGGTGATCGCGCTCCGGGCGCTGCAGGGCATCGGGGCGGCCGCGGTCATCACCAACACCACGGCGCTGCTGGTCGACGCGTTCCCGGCCAGCCACGTCTCCCGCGGCATCGGCTGGAACATCACGATCATGTCGACTGCGGTGGCCCTCGGCCCGCTGCTGGGCGGGGTGCTCACCGAGAGCCTGGGCTGGCGCGCGGTGTTCGCCTTCACCGTGCCGCTGGCGCTGCTGGGCACGGTGTGGTCCGCGGTGTCCCTGCGCCGCACCCGGCCGATCACCAACGGCCGGATCCGGGCGGACGTCTGGGGCACGGTGACCTCGATCGTCGGGGTCGGCGGGGTGGTGCTGGCCGTCAACCGGGTGGGCGACGGCGTGGGCTCGGCGTCGTTCCTCGTGCCGGCCGCCGCGGCGGTGCTCGGGCTGGTCGCGTTCGTGATGATCGAGCGGCGGGTGCCGAACCCGATCCTCGACCTGCGGCTGGTGCTGGTCCGCTTCCGCGGCAGCGCCTACGCCACCACGGCGCTGCTCAACCTCGGGCTCGCCGCCGGCCCGCTGCTGGTGTCGCTGTACCTGCAGAGCCTGCACGGGCTGACGGCGCTGTCGGCCGGGCTCTGCATCACCGCGCAGGCCTGCGGCAACATCCTCGTCGGGCCGCTGGCCGGGCGCTGGGCGGCGCACATGCAGGCCCGGGTCCTCGCCACGGCCGGCGCCTTCGTGGCGGTGGTCGGGGCGGCGCTGCTGGCCACGGCCTTCGCCCTGGGCGGCTCCGGGCTCCCGGTCGCCGGCGCCCTGTTCGTGATCGGCCTGGGCAACGGCATCTTCCAGACGACGAACGCGTCCGTGATCAACATCGGCGTGCGGCCCTGGGAGCGCGGCATGGCCAACGGGTTCCGCGTGATGATCGACAACTCGGCCGCGCTGCTGGGCTCGGCGGTGGCGCTGATGCTGCTGACCGCGGGGCTGCCGGAGGCGCTGCGGGCCGGGGCGCTCTCGGGCCGGACCGGTGACTTCGGTGCCGCCGACCTGACCGTCTACGCCCACGCCTTCCCGCTCACCGTCGGGGTGCTGGCGGTGCTGTCGCTGGTCGCGGTGTGCATCTCGGCGCTGCGCGGGCGCACACCCGTCGTCGAAGAGGGGGTCTGATGTTCCATCTCGGCTGGTTCACCAACTACATGACCCCGGCCTGGAACAAGCCCTGGGCGGGCAACGCCGGCCGCACCTGGGCCAACGGGGACTTCTACCTCGACATGGCCCGCCAGCTCGACCGCGCCGGGTTCGACTTCGTGATGCTGGAGGACTCCACCGCGCTGTCGGACACCTACGGCGGCACGTTCGAGGCGGAGCTGCGGCAGATGGTGCGTGCGCCCAAGCACGATCCGGTGCCACTGGTCCCGCTGCTGGCCCACGTCACCCGCGGCCTGGGAGTCGTGGCGACCTGCTCGACGTCGTTCTACCCGCCGTACCTGCTGGCCCGCACGATGTCCACACTGGACCACCTGACGAACGGGCGGGCCGGCTGGAACATCGTCACCTCGGCCGGGTCCGCCGCGGCGCAGAACTTCGGCATGGAGGACCTGCCGCCCCACGACGAGCGGTACGAGATCGCCGAGGAGTTCGCCACGCTCGTCGAACAGCTGTGGGACTCGTGGGAGCCCGACGCACTGCGCGTCGACCACGACACGGACACCTACGTCGACCACGAGAAGGTCCACCGGATCGACTTCCGCGGCAAGCACTTCGCCAGCCGCGGGCCCCTGAACACCCTGCCCGGGCCGCAGGGCAGGCCGGTGATGCTGCAGGCCGGTGGCTCACCCGTCGGGCGGGCCTTCGCCGCTCGCCATGCCGATGCGGTGGTGGCGATCCCCAAGGGCATCGAGGCGATGCGGGCCTACCGCGAGGACATGTCCCGCCTCGCGGTCGAGGCAGGCCGGGATCCCGAGGCGGTCAAGGTCTTCTACATCGTCTCGCCGATCGTGGCCGAGACGCACGAGGAGGCGCTGGCCCGTCGCGACCGGCTCTACGGGCTGGAGAGCGAGCGGCTGGAGAGGCGGCTGCTGCTGATGTCCGGCGGCGATCTCGACCTCAGCCGCTTCCCGCTCGACGAGCCGCTGCCCGCGATCGCGGCGGCGTCCACGAACGGCAGCCAGAGCATCCTGCAGACCTTCCTCGACCGTGCGCAGGGCAAGACGCTGCGCGAGGCCGCGGTGGGGGACCAGACCGAGTCGCTCGAGCTCGTCGGCACCCCCGACGCCGTCGCCGGGGAGATGGCCGAGGTGATGGCCGAGGTCGGCGGCGACGGCTTCCTGGTCTACAGCGGCTCCGGGCAGCTCACCCGCCGCTACATCACCGAGATCTGCGACGGGCTGGTGCCGGAGCTGCAGCGCCGCGGCCTCACCCGCACCGAGTACGCGAGCCCGCTCCTGCGGGACAACCTGCTCGCTTTCTGAAAGGTCGGACCCATGTTCCATCTCGGCTGGTTCTGCAACTTCTCCAACCCGCCGTGGGCCTCCCCGTGGTCGAGCACCGAGGGCGCCGACTGGCCGACGGGGGAGGCGCACGTCGAGTTCGCCCGTTCGCTCGAACGCGCCTGCTTCGACTACGTCATGCTCGAGGACTCCTCGATGGTGTCCGACGCGTTCGAGGGATCCTCGCGGGTCGACCTCAAGTACGGGCTCTACGCCCCCAAGCACGACCCGATGATCCTCGCTCCGGCGCTCACCGACGCCACCCGCAACATCGGGATCATCGCCACCTGCTCCACGACCTTCTACCCGCCGTGGCTCCTGGCGCGCCGGTTCCAGACCCTCGACCACCTCTCGCACGGGCGGATCGGCTGGAACATGGTCACCTCCAGCGAGGACCGGGCCGCGCAGAACTACGGCATGGACACGTTGCCCGAGCACGACCTGCGCTACGAGGTGGCCGGCGAGTTCGTCGAGGTCGCGCGGCAGCTGTGGGACTCGTGGGAGCCGGACGCCCTCGTGATGGACCCCGAGACCGGGACCTATGTGGACCACACGAAGGTCCACACCATTGACTTCGAGGGCCGCTTCCACCGCTCCCGGGGCCCGCTGAACATGGTCGCCTCGCCCCAGCGCCATCCGGTGCTGTGCCAGGCCGGGGGCTCGCCGGCGGGCCGGGACTTCGCCGCCCGCTACGCCGACACCCTGCTCTCCGCCGAGACCCACTCGGTCGAGGCGATGAAGGCCTTCCGCGACGACATCCGTGCCCGGATGGTGGCGTACGGCCGGGACCCGGACGAGCTCACGATCATGTTCATCACGCAGCCGGTGCTCGCCGAGACCGTCGAGCGCGCCGAGGCCAAGAAGCAGCGGATGCTCGCCGGGATCGACGCCCGGATCGAGTCCAGCCTGGGGCACATCTCCGCGCTCACCGAGAACGACCTGTCGCAGTTCGGGCTCGACGAGGAGTTCGGCGACCTGACCACCAACGGGCACCGCTCCACGCTGGCGGACTTCATGCGCGCCGGCCGTACCCCGCGCGAGGCGGCGCTGGGCTGGTCGATGAAGAACGTCACGTTCGTCGGCACCCCCGATTCCGTTGCGGCCCAGATGGGCGAGGTCATGGCGGAGGTCGGCGGGGACGGCTTCCTGATCACCGGCAGCATCACCCGCCGGTTCGTCGACGAGATCACCGAGGGCCTGGTGCCCGCGCTGCAGCGGCGCGGCCTCACCCGCTCCGCGTACAGCGGCGGAACCCTCCGCGACACCCTCCGCGAGTTCTGACCCCGATGCCCGCGTCATGGATCCGTAACGGCGAATTCGAGGGCCTGTGGGCGCATTGAGGTTCCCTGGTGCGGGCGGGCGGGCGCCGATGCCGGGGGCCGTTCTCGTCCTCTCCGGGGTGAACGTCTGCATCGGGCTCGGGTACGGGATCGCCGCGCCCGTGATCCCGGTGCTGGCGGCGGCGTTCCAGGTGTCCGATCTCGCGGCGTCGGGCGTGGTCAGCGCCTACGCGCTGGCGCGGATCATCGCTGCGCCGTGGGCCTCCCGGATCGCGGCGCGGGTCAGCCCGGGCCCGCTGATGGCGGTCGCGATGACCGTCACCGCGGTCACCAGCCTGCTGGCCGGGCTCGCGGGCTCGTTCGAGGGCCTGCTGATCTGGCGGGCGATCGGCGGCGCCGCGACGGTGTTCACCTCGGTCGCCGGCCAGACCCTGCTGTACCGGGTCGCCCCAGCCGACGCGCGGGGTCGCGCCACCGCGACGTTCCACGCCGGCTTCCTGGCCGGCGGGGTGGCCGGGCCGCTGGTCGGCGGCCTGATCGCGGAGGTGTCGCTGGCCGCGCCGCTGCTGATCTACGGCGGTCTGCTGCTGGTGGGCGGCCTGTTCGCCGTCGCGATGCTGGGCCGGTTGCGGCGCACCGAGACCGCCGAGGTCCCCGCGGTCGCGGCCGTGATGGGGCTGCGCGAGGCCTGGGCCGACCGACGCTTCGGCGTCGCGATCGCGACACAGTTCGCCAACGCGTGGATCGGCAACGGGCTGCGGTTCACCGTGATCCCGCTGTTCGTGGCGGCCGTGCTGCACCGCGACCCGTTCTGGACGGGTGTGGGTCTGCTCGTCGCGGGGGTCGTGCAGGTGGCGTGTGCGCCGGTCAGCGGGCGGCTGGTCGACCGGTGGAGCCGGCGGGGGCCGCTCGCGATCGGCGGGGTGGTCGCCGCCGGATCGGCGGTGCTGCTCGCCGTCGACGAGACCGTGCCCGGCTACCTGGTCGCGATGGCGCTCTCCGGCCTGGCGGCCTCGCTCGGCACGGTCGCCGGCGGCGCGATGCTCGGGGACGTCCTGGCCGGCCGCTCCGGCCCTCCGATCGCCTGGTACCAGATGGCCTTCGACGTCGCCGGTGTCGTGGCGCCGCTGGCCAGCGGCGCGGTGGCGGCGTCCTGGTCGTACTCGGCGGCGTTCCTGGTGGCCGCCGTCGTGTCGCTGGGCAGCGTGGTGACCGTGCTGGCCACCCGCAGGGGTGCAGGGGGTGACGGTCCGCCGGGCGTGGCGCACGCCCCCTGACGCCCGCCGGTCATCGAGGAGCACGCGCGCCGGTCTCGCCTGCCTCGGCAAGGTCCCGCCGAGGATCACGCCCCGTCACGGCCGGCGGTCGGCGACGAGCAGGCGGCGCCGGCTGTCGGGGGCGACGGACACCTCCACGGACTGCCCGACCGTGAGCTCGGCGGCGACCGGGCTGGCCACGTCGACGAGCACGGAGAGGTCCTCGTCGAGCAGGACCCCGACCCGGGTGGTGGCGCCGAGGAAGGTCTTCACGGTCACGATGCCGGGGCCGTGGTCGACGGCCCTCAGCTCGAGGGACTCCGGCCTGGCCAGCAGGTCCACCGCGGTGCCGGCGCCTCGTGCACCGGTCTCGACGCCAGGCACCGGGCCGCCGAGCGCGGTGACCCCGTCCGCCGTCACGGTGGCCGGCAGCCGGTTGGTGGTGCCCACGAACTCGGCGACGAAGTCCGTGGCCGGGCGGTCGTAGAGCTCGTTCGGCGCGGCGATCTGCTCGAGCCGCCCGGCGCGCATGACCCCGACCCGGTCGGCCATCGACAGGGCCTCCTCCTGGTCGTGGGTCACGAACAGGGTGGTGGTGCCGAGCCGGGTCTGCAGCAGCCGGATCTGCCCTCGCAGCTGCAGGCGCACCTTGGCGTCCAGGGCCGAGAGGGGCTCGTCGAGCAGCAGGACGCGCGGCTCGATGGCCAGCGCGCGGGCCAGCGCCACGCGTTGCTGCTGGCCGCCGGACATCTGGTGCGGGTACTTGGCGGCGTGGTCGGCGAGGCCGACCATGTCGAGGAGCTCGAGGGCCCGCGCGCCCCGCGCCGCGCCGCGTCGGCCGCGGACCCGCAGCCCGAACGCCACGTTGTCCGCCGCGGAGAGGTTCGGGAACAGGCTGTAGCTCTGGAACACCATCCCCATGTCCCGACGGCGGGTGGGTACCCCGGTGATGTCCCGCCCGTCGACGAGGATCTCGCCGCTGTCGACGGTCTCCATGCCGGCCAGGGCGCGCAGCGCGGTCGTCTTGCCGCAGCCGGACGGGCCGAGCAGCGCGACGAGCTCGCCCGCCGCCAGCTCGAGGGTCAGCCCGTCGAGCGCCCGGGTGGCCCCGAACGTGCGGCGCAGGTCGCGGAGCAGCACCGCGGCGCCGCCCGCCGCCGCGGCGGACGTCCCGGCCTGCGCGGTCCCGGTGTGCACGGATGTCTCGGTCATGACTCTCCCGAGTTCGGGGACCGGCGCCGCCGGTCGATCAGCGAGATGAGGAGCAGCAGGATCCAGGTGCCGATCAGGGCGAGCAGGGACACCGCCACGGAGACGTGGGCGTTGTCCTGGTCGAACACGACGACCCACACCGGGAACGTCTCGTACTGGTCGAGGCTGGCCATCGTGTACTCGCCGAGCACCAGGGCGACGGTGAGGACCGTCGCCGACAGCAGCGCCGACCGCAGGTTGGGCAGCAGGACCCGGAACAGCGTGGTGGTCCAGCCGGCCCCGAGCGAGCGGGAGGCCTCGACGAGCGTGGTCAGCGACAGCGCGCGCAGGCCGGAGTCCAGCGACCGGTAGGCGAACGGCATGGCCAGCACGGCGTAGACCAGCGCGAGGAGCATCGGCGTGCCCTTGAGCTCGCCCGGCGCCACCTGCAGGACCCCGACGATCAGGACCACGGGCGGGATGACGATGGGCAGGATCGTGATGCCCTCGAACAGCCGCTGCACCCGCGGCAGCCGCAGGTGGACGTAGATCGCGGTCGGGACCATGAGCACCAGGGTGATCACGGTCGTCACCAGGGCCAGGGTGAGCGAGAGCCCGAACGCGTCGAGGAAGCCCGCCTGGCCCGGGATGCCGCCGAAGACCTGCAGCGACGGGCCGTCGGGCGTCTGCACCGCGAAGTCGAGCGCCGCGTAGAGCGGCACCAGGAAGTAGAGGCCGGTCAGGACAAGCACGACCCACCGCAGCCAGCTCGCGCCGGTGCTTCGCCGGCGCCGGGCGGGACGTGCCGGCACCGCCTCGGGAACGCTCAGCGCAACCATCGCGACGCCCTCCGCTGCACCAGGCTGTAGACGACCATGACGGCGCCGATGATCACGACCATGCCCAGCCCGAGTGCCTTGCCGACGTTCTCCTGTCCGGACAGGACGTTCCCGTTGAGGAACGAGCCGATCTGGATCGGCGTGAGGGCGAGGCTGCCGCTCGTCAGGGCCTGGGTGGTGGCGTAGGCGGAGAAGGCGCTGCCGAACAGCAGCAGCACCGAGCCGAGGAACGACGGCAACAGCACCGGGATGCCGACGATCCGCCAGTACTGCCAGGAGCTCGCCCCGAGGTTGTCCGCGGCCTCGCGCCAGGCCGGCCGCAGCCCCTCCAGGGCGGGCGTGATCACCAGGACCATCATCGGGATCTGGAAGTACATGTAGACGAGCGCGATGCCGGTGAAGGTGTAGAGGCTGAAGCCGTGGTCGTACGGGTCGAAGCCCAGCGCCTTCAGCCAGCCGACGGCCATGCCGCTGCTGCCGAGCGTCGCGATGAAGAGGAAGGCGAGCGGGACGCCCCCGAAGTTCGCGAACACCCCGGAGGCCGTCGACACCGCCCGCTTGAGCACGGAGCTGCGGCTGGTCTGCACCGCGTAGGCCACCAGCAGCCCGACGATCCCGGGCACGACGGCCGTGACGATCGACAGCTGGATGCTGGTGACGAAGCCCTTGGCGTAGACGCCGCTGGTCGCGATCCCGAGGTTGGCGAACGTGAAGGCCCCGGTGTCGGGGTCCTGCAGCGCGCCGACCACGATCGCGATCACCGGCACGCCGAGGAACAGCAGCGTGTAGGCGGCGAAGGGCAGCAGGCCCGCCCACGGCGTGAGGGACCGCAGGACCCCACCGCGCGCGGCGGGGTCCTGCGGCGTGGTGGTCAGGTCAGGCACCGACGGCCTGGGTCCACTGCTGGGAGAGGACGGCCTTGGCCTTGGTCTGCTGGTCGTCCGACGGGTAGGTCGGGTCGCCGGCGGGCGCCTGCGGCAGCTTCGCGAGGGCGGCCTTGTCGACCGTGCCGTCCTTGACCAGCTTCGGCAGCAGGATCGGGCGCGCCGAGCCGTTCAGCCAGAGGTTCTGGCCCTCGACCGAGTAGAGGTACTCCTCCCACAGCCGCGCCGCGGCGGGGTGCGGGGCGGTCGCGTTGATCGCCTGCGAGTAGTAGGACGCGTAGGTGGCGTCGGTCGGGATGACGACCTTCCACGACGGCAGCTGGCTGGCCACCGAGGACTCCTGCAGGTAGTCCCACCAGATCAGGATCGGGGTCTGGCCGCTCTGGACCGTCGACGGCGACCCCGTGACCGGGACGAAGTTCCCCGACGCCTTGAGCTTGCCGAAGAAGTCGACACCGGGCCCGATGTTGTCGAACGACCCGCCGTTGGCGAGCGACGCGGCGTAGACCGCGGCGAACGCCGCACCGGCCTGCGTCGGGTTGCCGTTGATGGCGACCATGTTCTTGTACTCGGGCTTGAGCAGGTCCGCGAACGACATCGGCGGGTTCGGGACCTTCGCCGGGTCGTAGCCGATCGAGACGTAGCCGCCGTAGTCGCTGAACCACTTGCCGTCGGGGTCCTTCGCCGCGGCGGGGATGTCGCCGAACGACGCGACCTTGTAGGGCGCGAGCAGCCCGTCCTTGGCGGCGCCGATCGCGAAGGACTGGCCGAGGTCGAGCACGTCCGGGGCGCGGTCCTGGCCCTTGAGCTGCTTGACGGCGTTGATCTCGTCCTGGCTGGAGCCGTCCGGGTTCGCGTTGGTGATCGTGATCCCGTACTTGTCCGTGAAGCTCTTCATGATGGTGCCGTAGTTGGCCCAGTTGGCCGGGAGGGTGATCGTGTTGAGCTGACCCTCCTTCTTCGCCGCGGCGACCAGGGCGTCCATCCCGCCCACGTCGGCGAGGCTCGCCGCCTTGCTCACGTCGGCGCCGGACCCGCCGGACGCGTTCGTCGCGGTCGAGCCCCCGCCCGATCCGCAGGCCCCCAGTACCAGGGTTGCCGCCACCGCGAGGGCGGCGCCGATCACAGTTCTCCGCATGCGTCGCTCCATGTTCGATCGATCGGAAGCCGGCCACGACGTCGCGGCGGCACACCGTCCGCATCACCCGATCGGGTGCGGCCGGAAGAAGGTGACAGCGGAACCTGACCGACTCCGACGCGGTTCACGTCCACGAGATGAAGAACCGTTGAATCGG
The DNA here is from genome assembly GCF_039531635.1 of Pseudonocardia ailaonensis. Lineage (NCBI taxonomy): Bacteria > Bacillati > Actinomycetota > Actinomycetes > Pseudonocardiales > Pseudonocardiaceae > Pseudonocardia > Pseudonocardia ailaonensis. The sequence continues at coordinate 28,273 of NZ_BAAAQK010000012.1, forward strand.
CCACGATAGCTGTCCGTATTGCGGCGATAGTCGTTATCGATGGCCGAGGAGACCGGGCAGGTCGGCGATCGAGTCGAGCACGTGCGTGGCGCCGGCCGCGGTGAGAGCGGCGGCGTCGTGGGCGCCGGTCAGCACCCCGGCCGAGACGGTGGCCCCGGCGCGCAGGCCCGTCAGGACGTCCGAGGTGGTGTCGCCGGCGACGGCGACGGTGCGGACGTCGTCGATCTCCAGGCGGAGGACGGCGGTGAGCACCAGGTCGGGATGGGGGCGCCCGCGGCCGGCCTCGGCCGGGCAGAGGGTGAGGTCCGCGAGATCGGCCCACCCCAGCGCGTCGAGCAGCGCGTCGCGGGTGCCGGCGCCGAAGCCGGTGGTGAGCGCGACCCTGGTCCCGCCCTCCTGCAGGGCCCGGATCGCGTCCTCGGCGCCCGGGATCGGGACCACCGAGCCGACCAGCTCGTCGTAGGCGGCGGCGAACGCGGCGTTCGCCCGCTGCGCGTCGGACTCCGCGGCGAACAGGGCGCGGAAGACCTCGATCTTGGAGCGGCCCATGGTGTCGAGGACGTACTGCTGCATGCGCGGGCGCTCGGCGTCACCGACCCGCAGGTCGTCCAGCGCCGCGGTGAAGGCGCGGACGACCAGGCCGTCGTCCGCCACGGTGGTGCCGGCCATGTCCAGCACGGCGAGGGCGAAGTCCATCTCTACAGTCCGATCAGGTCGGCGGTGGCCTCGCCGAGGGCGGGGCCGAGGGTCATCCCGCGTCCACCGGGGCCGGTGACCACGTGGACCGGGCCGGTCCGGGCGCGTTGCACCAGCTCGTCGGGGGTCGTGGCCTGGGCGTACACGCCGCTCCAGCGGCGGGTGACCGCCGGCAGCGGGCGGCCGAGGAGCCCCTCGACCACCTCGGTGAGGTGGCGGTAGGGGGCGTCGTCGAGGTCGAAGTCGAAGGGCTCGTCGTAGGCGTGGGTGTCGCCGATCGTCAGGCCGCCGTGCAGGCGCTGCACGCACAGCAGCTGCATGCGGTGGGCCGCGGCGACCGCGGTCTGGGGCTGGGTCCGTTGCAGCCGGTCCAGCGCGGCCCCGGCGTACGCGGGGTAGTAGCGGAAGCTGTCGCCGTCCGCGAGGGAGGTGGTGAGCTCCTCACCCAGCGGTTCGGTCTGCATCATCTGCAGCCGCACCCGGCGCACGGGCAGCTCGCCGACCAGCTCGCGGACCAGGCCGCCGAGGGCGGCGCCGGTGCAGAGCAGAATGAGATCGGACCCGTGGCGGCCGCCGAGATCGTCGACCACCGTGCCGCCGTCGATGCCGACCACCTCGCGCCCGGCGTGGAAGGTGTAGCGGCCGGACGCCGCCAGGTGGGCACGGAGCGCGGGGAGTGCGACCCGCGACTCGACGGCGGCGTCCCGCTCGCAGTGCAGACCGGCCAGGAACTCGCCGCGCAGCGCCGGGTTGCGGCGCCGCACCTCGTCCGGCTCGAGCAGGGTGACGCCGCGGTCGGCGGCATCGGCCCGGGCGATCACCTCCTCGGCCACCGCGAGCTCGGCGGGGGTCCGGACCAGGGTGAGGGATCCGTTGGGGCGGAAGCCGATCCCCGGCACGTCCGCCCCGAGCTTCTCCCACAGCTCCCGGGAGCGGAGCGCGGCCGGCAGCTCGGCGGGGGAGCGTCCGGACACCCAGACGAGCCCGAAGTTCCGCACGCTGGCGCCGCGGGCCTCCCGCTCGCGCTCCAGGTGCACGACCTCGTGTCCCCGCAGGACCGCCTGCCACGCGTGGGCCGTGCCGAGGATCCCGGCGCCCACCACCACGACTCGCATGACCACCACCCTGACGAGTGCGCCGCAGCTGGTCTAGACCAGATGGGATGAAGGGTCCGTGAACGAGTCGTGACCACTGGTCCAGACCAGCTAGGGTGCCGGTGTGCCGGACGAGATCGAGCAGGTCCTGGCCTCGCTGGACGGCGTGGTCGACCCCGGGGAACCCGTCGACGAGCTCTCCCACGCGCTGCAGGCCGCCGGCCTCGCCGAGGCCGCCGGGGCCGACGACGAGCTGGTCGTCGCCGCCCTGCTGCACGACGTGGCCCGGTCCCCGCTGCTCCCCGACGGGCCGCACGACCGGGTCGGCGCACGGTGGCTCGCGCCGCGGCTGGGGGAGCGGGTCGCGTGGCTCGTGGGCGCGCACGTGCAGGCCAAGCGCTGGCTCGTCGCCACGGACGACTACCCCCTGTCGGCTGTGAGCACGGAGTCCCTGCGGACCCAGGGCGGTGCGACGGCCGACGGCCTGCCGCTCGACCATCCCTGGTGGCCGGCGGCCGTGCGGCTGCGCCGGTTCGACGACGCGGCCAAGATCCCCGGAGCGCCCGCGCCCACGGTTGCAGACGTGCTCCGGATCGTCGCGCGGCTCGCATGACGAGCATGTGGGGCGGCCCGGTCCGGTCCGGGGTGCCGGCGGGCGGGGCGGTGCCGAAGTACTACCTCGCGAAGATCGAGATCGTCGGGCTGGTCGACGAGCTCGGCGAAGGTGCCGCGGTGCCGTCGGAGCGGGAGCTGGCCGCCCGGTTCGGGATCGCCCGCGAGACCGTCCGGCAGGCGCTGCAGGAACTGCTCGTCGAGGGCCGGATCCGGCGCCGCCACGGGCGCGCGACCGTGGTGGCGGGCCCCAAGATCGTGCAGCCGCTCTCGATCGAGTCCTACACCGAGGGCGTCCGCCGCCAGGGTCGCACGCCGGGGCGCGCACTCGTCGCCCTGGAGTCGCAGCCGGCGGATCCGGTGCAGGCCGGCCACCTCGAGATCGAGCCGGGCGCGGAGCTGCTGCACCTGGAACGGATCCTGCTCTCCGACGACGAGCCGATGGGCCTGGAGAGCACCTTCCTGCCGGCGGCCCGGTTCCCGCTGCTGCGCACCGACTTCGACCCGGGGACGTCCCTCTACGCCTACATCCGGGGCACCGGCGTGACCTTCCACCGGGCGACCGAGCACATCGAGACGGTGCTCGCCTCCCCCCGGGAGGCCGACCTGCTCGGGACCGGCCCGGCGCTGCCGATGCTGCTGCTCAACCGGGTCTCGTGGGACCCGCAGGGCCGGCCCATCGAGCGGGTGCGCTCGCTGTTCCGCGGGGACCGCTTCAGCCTCGTCGCCGAGCTGGGCGGCTGATCTCCCGCTCGTCAGGTGCCGTGATCGGGCTCCGTGCCGCCGTGGTGGCGGACGCCGCCGCCGTCCGCGGCCTCGGCGCTGTCGAGGAGGCGCCGGGCGAGGGCCCTGACGTGGTCGCGCAGGGCGTCGGGTTCCTCGACGACGAAGGTCCGGTCGAGGCCGGCGAGCACGGAGGGCACCCAGTCCAGGCGCTCGGCCTCGAGCCGGATCCGCTGCCAGCCGTCGTCGGCCGTCGCGGTGACGGTCGCGAGCCCGGGCGGGAGGTGGCGGGCGAGGTGCTCGCGATCGGCGTGCACGAGGACCCGGACGGTGTGCCGGCGTGGGGCCTCGGCCAGCGCGGACAGCACGCGCTCGCGCGGATCGCGATCGACGGGTGCCGGGAACGTGGCCGGGAGCAGGCGCGCGCTCCGGATGCGGTCGATCCGGAAGGTCCGGTCCTCGCCGGTGGCGGAGTCGGCGCCGTGGACGTACCAGCGGCCGTGGTGGGCGACCACGGCGTACGGGGCGAGGGTGCGTTCGCTGGGGTGCCCGTCGGCGGCGCGGTAGCTGATCGCGACCGCCCGCCGCTCCCGCGCGGCATGGGCGATGACCAGCAGGACCTCGGTCTCCGGGACGTCCCCTCGACGTCCCCGCGGTGCGCCGGTGCCCTCGAGCAGTGCCTCCAGGCGGAGGCCGAGCCGCTCCGGCAGGACGCGACGGATCTTCGCCGCGGCGCTGTTCGCGGCCGCGGCGGACGACGGGACGAGGCCCGCGCGGTCGGCGGCGACCATGCCGACGAGCACCGCGACCGCCTCCTCGCCGGTCAGCATCAGCGGGGGCATCCGGTAGCCGCGGGCGAGCCGGAACCCGCCGTGGCGACCGCGCTCGGAGCGCACCGGGACGTCGAGCTCGACGAGGTGTTCCACGTAGCGGCGCACGGTGCGTTCGTCGACGCCGATCGTCGCGGCGAGATCGCCCGCGGTGCGGGTCCCGCCGGCCTGCAGGATCTCCAGCAGCGCGAGCACTCGGCTGGTCGGGCGGGCCATGGCGTCGAGGATGTCAGAGAAACCGGGCGGTTCTCGCCCGGTATGGGTCCTAGCGTCGGCGGTGCCGCCGGCCCCGGTGGCACCGAGCGATCCCGAGGAGCCAGTCATGGAGTTCGTCTCCGCCCGCATCATCACCGCCGACGTGCCGGGTCTCGTCGCCTTCTACGAACGGGTGACGGGTACGGAGGCGGTCTGGAGCACCGAGCTCTTCGCCGAGGTCCCGACAGCGGCAGGCACCCTCGCGATCGGCAGCGAGCGCACCGTGGCGCTCTTCGGTGAGGGCAGCGCGGTGCCGGCGGCCAACCGCACCGTGATCGTGGAGTTCCTCGTCGACGACGTCGACGCCGACTTCGCCCGCCTGCGGGACGCCCTCGACGAGGTCGTCACCCCACCCACCGACATGCCGTGGGGAAACCGGGCGCTGTTGTTCCGGGACCCCGACGGCAACCTGGTCAACCTGTTCACGCCGGTCACCGCAGCGGCCCGCGAGAAGTTCGGCGTCGGCCCGGCTCGCGAGCGGGCCGGGGATCTCACCTCGGGACGCTAGGGAGCGTCTGACGGACCCCCGTCGGCCCGCGACGCCCCAGGCGGGTACCCCGCGGCGTTGGCGCCGAACCCGAATACGCCCGGTATGAGGGCCCGGCGCTGCCTTGCGGGGCACCCACCTGGAACGCCGCGGACTCGACGGCGATCCGTCAGACACTCCCTGGGGGCCGCTCGGGTGGCCGGCCGGTGCAGCCCCGTCGCCCGCCGGGGAGGCGATTCCGGAGCCCGATCCCGCGATTGCCGGTGCCTCGTCCGCGGGACCGGCGGCGTTCGGCCTCCTAGCCTCAGGAGGCCTCGAACGACCCCTCGACCCGCGGGACCGACGTTGACCGCTGACGCCTTCACCCTCGACCTCTTCGCGGACGGCTTCGCCGACGATCCGTACCCGCACTACGCGGCCCTGCGCGCCGCCGCGCCGGTCCACGAGCACCCGCTCGGGTTCTGGCTCGTGTCCCGGCACGCGGACGTCGTCGCCGTCCAGCGGGGCCCGCACTCGGTCGACGAGCGCAACCTGGGCGCCCTGCCGAGCTGGAAGCGGGACTCGGGCTCGATCGGGCGCGAGAACCGGATGCTGCGCGGGCTGGCGATGCTCGACCAGGACCCGCCGAACCACACCCGGCTGCGCCGCCTGGTCACGGCCGCGTTCACCCGGCGTGCGGTGGGGGAGCTGGAGGCGCGCATCACGGACCTGGTCGACGCCGCCCTGGACCGGATCGCGGACAAGGGCCGGGCGGACGTGGTCGACGAGCTGGCGTTCCCGCTGCCCTTCACCGTGATCTCCGAGCTGCTGGGGATCCCGGTGGCCGAGCAGCAGCGGATCCGCGCCCTGACCGGCGTGCTGGCGCTGGGCCTGGAGCCCCTGCCCGATCCGGCGTTGCAGGCGCGGGTCCTCGAGGCCGGCCGCGAGCTGACGGCGCTGGTGGGCGACCTGGCGCGGTGGAAGCGCGGGCACCCGGGGCCGGACCTGTTCAGCGCGCTGATCGAGGCCGAGGACCACGGCGACGTGCTCGACGAGGACGAGCTGGTCGCCCAGGTCGCGTTCCTCTACGTCGCCGGACACGAGACCACGATGAACCAGATCGCCGGCGGGCTCGTCGCGCTGCTGCGCCATCCCGGGCAGCTGCGCCGGCTCCGCGCGGATCCGGCGCTGGCGGGCACCGCGGTGGAGGAGCTGCTGCGCTACGACACCCCGGTCCACCTGATGCGGCGGATCACCTTGGCGCCGTTGCGGATCGGCGACGCCGAGATCCCCGCCGGGGCGTGGGTCGTCGCCTGCCTCGCGGCGGCCAACCGCGATCCCGCCTTCTGGGGACCCGATGCCGACGAGCTGCGCCTCGACCGTCCCGACGCGCACCGAGCCGTGTCCTTCGGGGCCGGCGCCCACCATTGCCTCGGTGCCGCACTGGCCCGCGTGGAGGCCCGGATCGCGTTCTCCCGCTTCGCCCGTCGCTTCGCCGACGCCGAGCTGGAGGAGGTCCGCTGGAACGGGCGGATCAACGTCCGCGGCCCGGCGTCGGCGATCGTGCGGGTGGGCTAGGAGCGTCTGACGGACCACGGCCGGCCCGCCGCGGGCTCGACGGCGATCCGCCGGACACTCCCTGGCCCGATTCGTCCCGCCGATGGGCCCAGAGGCGTCGGTGGCCGCCGTTGCCGGGCGGATCGCCGGTCGCGCAGGCTCGGTGCGCCCCCGGTGCACACCTCCCGAACGGATCCGCCCGTGGACTCGACCAGCGTTCTCGTCCCCTCCCCGTCGGACGTCGCCGCGGCGGTGGCCGCGTCCCTCGACGTCGCCCACCGCCACGACCCCTATCCCTCCTACGCCGTCCTGCGGGACACCCCCGGCTTCCCGCCGGGACCGCTGGGCACCCACGCCGTCTCCCGGTACGCCGACTGCGAGACGGTCCTCGCGGACCCGGCGTGGAGCCACGCCGAGGAGGCCCGCCTGCTCCACCCGGACAGCGAGGTCCACCTGCCCGGCTCGTTCCTCTGGATGGACCCGCCCGACCACACCCGGCTGCGCGGGCTCGTGGCCCAGGCGTTCACCCCGCGCCGGATCCAGGGCATGCGCTCCGACGCCGAGACGATCGTCGCCGGCCTGCTCGACGAGGCCGTCGCGAAGGGCACCGTCGACTTGGTCGAGGCCCTGGCCTATCCGCTGCCGCTGCGGATGATCTGCCGGATGATGGGCGTGCCCGCCGCGGCCGAGGACGACGTGCGCCGGATGTCCGCGGGCATCGCGCGCGGCCTCGACCCCGACGTGCTGCTCACACCCGAGGAGCTCGCCGCGCGGACCACCGCCGTCCACGACTTCACGGAGTTCTTCGGCGAGCTGGCCGCGCGCCGGCGCGTCGAGCCGCAGGACGACCTGGTGACCGCCCTGGTCCGGGCGGAGACGACGGTCGCCTCCGCGAGCTCCGGCTCCGCGCAGATGGTCGCCTCCGCACGCTCCGGCTCCGCGCAGGACGGGGACCGCCTGTCGCCGGTCGAGCTGCTGGGCACGCTGCTGATCCTGGTCGTCGCGGGCCACGAGACCACGGTCAACCTGGTGGCCAACGGCGTCCGGGCGCTGGCCGCGCATCCCGCGCAGCTCGACCTGCTGCGGGCGGACCCCGAGCTGGCGACCCCGGCCGTCGACGAGATCCTGCGGTTCGACCCGCCGGTGCACCTGACCACCCGCACGGCCCGCACCGCGCTGACGGTCGGCGGTCGCCGGTTCGAGGCGGGGGAGAGCCTGCTGCTCCTGCTCGGCGCCGCCAACCGGGACGACGCCGCCTTCCCGCGGGCGGACGTCCTGGACGTCACCCGCTACGCCGAGCGCGGCGTCGCCCGCCGGCACCTCGCGTTCGGGCTGGGCCTGCACCACTGCCTCGGTGCCGCCCTCGCCCGCCTCGAGCTGGAGTCCGTGCTGCGCGCGCTCGTCGCCCGCGGTGTCGAGGTCGAGCTGCTGACCGAACGGCCGCGCTACCGGCCGAACCTCGTCGTGCGCGGGATGGCGGAGCTGCCCGTGCGGATCACGGAGACACACCGATGACCAGCTCGACGGCCCTGTTCGCCGCCTTCGACCCCGCGCAGCAGGCGGACCCGTACCCGGCCTACCGCGCGGCCCGCGACGAGGGCCCGCTGCTGCCCTACCTGCTCGACGACGTCCCGGTCCACCTGGTCACGCGGTACGCGGAGTGCGCCGAGATCCTCACCAGCCCCGTCTGGGGGCACGGCTACGCGGAGGGGATCAGCCCGTTCCGCGATCCCGGCGCCCGGATCCCCGGCTCCTTCGTCCGCATGGACCCGCCCGAGCACGGCCGCTTCCGCGGCCTGCTCACCCGGCAGTTCCTCCCGCGGGCGGTCGCCGAGCTCGGCCCGACCGCGGCGCGGATCGTCGAGGGGCTGATGGACACCGCGCTGGCCGCCGGGGAGCTCGACGCCATCGCGGGCCTGTCCGAGCCCCTGGCCGCGGCGATGATCCAGGGTCGCCTGCTCGGGATCCCGGAGGCGGACCGGCCGATGCTGCGCGCCTGGGAGCTGGCGATCGCCCGCGGCACCGACCCGGACGACCTGCTGACCGAGGCCGACAAGGCCGCCCGGATCGAGGCGGCCCAGGGCTGCGCGGCGTACTTCGGCGAGCTCGTCGCACGCCGCTGCCGCGAACCCGGCGACGACCTGCTCTCGAGCCTCGCCGCCGGCATCGCCGAGGGGGTCCTGCAGCCCGCTGAGGTCGTCGGGATCGCGCTGCTGCTGCTCGTCGCGGGCACGGAGACCTCGGTCAACCTGGTCGGCAACGGTGTCCTCGCCCTGCTGCGGGCGCCCGACCAGGCCGACCTGCTGCGGGAGCGGCCCGAGCTGGTCCCGGCGGCGGTCGACGAGGTGCTGCGCCACGACGCCCCCACCCAGTTCACGATCCGGGTGGCCCTGGGCGACACCGAGGTCGGTGGGCGGCGCTTCCGGCGGGGCGACGGGGTGGTCGTCCTGATGGCGTCGGCCAGCCGCGACGAGCGCGTCTTCGAGCGGGTGGACGAGTTCGACGTGACCCGCTACGCCGGCAGCCACCCCGCCCGTCGCCACCTGGGGTTCAGCCTGGGCCTGCACTTCTGCCTCGGTGCCCCGCTGGCGAGGATCGAGGCGGAGGCCTGCTTCGGCGCGCTTCTCGCCCGCACCACGCATCTGGAGCTCGCGACCGGTGAGCTGGAGTACCTGCCCAGCCTCATCCACCGCGGCGTCCGGGAACTCCCGATCACCTTCTGAACCCCTGTGAGTGGCAATAGTCGCCATGGCGACTATTGCCACTCACGATGTCAGACGACGGTGCGGGCGGCCCTGACGAAGTGGACCAGCTCGGAGAGCTTGTCGGACCTGGCCTCGGTGGCGCGGTCCAGGACGGCGATCAGGCCGTCGTAGGCGTCCGTGTGGTCGTAGCGGGCGGTGTCGGCGATCTTCAGCGCCCACCGCCAGTACCCGCGCAGGGTGTCCGCGAGGGGCATCCGGAACGTCGCGATGACGTCCCGGACCGGCTCCACCACCTCGTCCCCGAACGCGTGCAGGTACCGGGTCACGACGTCCGCCATGAAGGTGAAGTGCCGCGCCTCGTCGCGCGAGAGCCGGGTCAGCAGGTCGACGAGCACCGGTTCGTCCACGGCGGACCGCAGCTGCCGGTAGTAGATCTGCGTGGCCTTCTCCTGCACCAGCGCGTAGGCGAAGAACTGCACCGGGTGCTCGAAGGGCAGGTCGAACGGGGCCGCGCCCACGCCGGCCAGCGCGGTGCGCAGGGCGTCGCGCTCCGCGATCCCGGACTCCCGCTGGTAGCGGGCGAGCGCGCGGGCATGGGTGTCCTCTTCGGAGGCCCAGCGCACCGTGAAGTGGTACAGCTCGCGGTTGTGCGCGAACACCTCCGGCGCGACGGTGCCGTCGACCGGGAAGTGCCGGTGGTAGACGTCGAAGTAGCCGGGCAGGTGGTCCTCGATCACCGTCACGAACTCGACGGCCGAGCGCTGGCCCTCGGTGAGCCGGTCCGCGTCCGCGGCCTCCCAGGCGAAGGAGCGTTCGGCGTCCCAGCGCCGCTCGGGGGTGGTCGCCCCCAGGTAGGTGTCGACGGCCGGGGCGAGCTGGGCCGCGGTCAGCAGGCCGTTCACCGGGCGTTCCGCAGGACCAGCGCGTAGTGCTTGGTGGTGTAGCCCCAGCCCGCGTTGGAGATGTCGAGATAGTGCTCGAGCTGCGCGGCGATGCCCGGCTGGATCCTCTCGAGCGCCGCCCGGTTGGCCCGCACGTTCTCGATCCACTGCTCGATGGTGCGGTGGTAGTGCCTCGTGAGGTCCACGCTGGTCTCGATCGAGAACCCGGCGTCCTCGGCGGCGGCCACGAGCTCGGAGAGCGGCCGCAGCTCGCCGTTGCCGAAGATCGCCTCGCGCACGAAGTCCGTGCCCTCGACCTCGTCGAACCGCGCGCGGATCGCCTGGCTGCGGAAGCAGGACTCCGAGACGTACATGAGCCCGTCCCGCCGGAGCAGGCCACGGGCCTTGCCGAACACGGCCGGCAGGTCCGGCATGTGGACCACGGATCCCAGCGCGGTGATCGCGTCGAGCTTCGTCGGCAGGCCGGTGGCGTCCTCGAACGGGCTGGTGACGATCCGGACCCGGTCGGCGAGCCCCCGCTGCCGGGCCCGCTTCTCCACGAACTCCCGCTGCTTCGGCGCCGGGCTGATCCCGGTGACGTCGCAACCGCGGACGCCCGCGAGGTGCAGGACGAGCGCGCCCCAGCCGGAGCCGATGTCCAGCACCCGCCTGCCGGCCTGCGCGTGCACCAGATCGGCGACCAGGTTCATCTTCTGCTGCTGCGCCAGCTCCAGGGAGTCCTCGGGCCCGAGGTACCAGCCGGAGCTGTACTTGCGGGACTCGTCGAGGAAGAGCCCGAAGACCCGCGGGTCCAGGTCGTAGTGCTGGTTGGTGGGGTGCTGCTCGACAGTGGTCACAGCGCTTTCCGCACCACGTCGGAGACCTCGGCGATCGTGCTCACGCCGAACACGTCCTCGTCCTCCAGCTCGACGTCGAACTCGCGCTCGATGCGGGCGATCATCCGCAGCACCTTGATCGAGTCGGCGCCCTCGACGCCGCGCAGGTCCGTGTCGAGGGACAGCGCGTCGGCGGGCACGGCGAGGACCTCGGCGACGATGCCGCGGACGGTGTCGGTGATCTGGGCGGGGGTGTCCGTCGAGGTGGTCATGATGCGCTCCGGTGGTAGGTGGCGGTGGCGCTCGCGACGAGGTCGCCGCGGGCGTCGGTGACATCGGCCGCGGCGCCGATCAGCGTGGGGGACGCAGAGGTGAGGGTCGCGGCGACCCGGTGCGGGAGTCCGACATGGACGGTACCGATGTACCGCATGCGCATACTGGTGGTGACGGCCGGGGTGCCGTTCCGCAGCACGATCAGGTTGCCCATCGTCTCGTCGCAGATCAGCGCGACGATCCCGCCGTGCACCACGCCGGGATAGGACTCGTAATGGTGGCCGAGGTCGAACTCGGTCCACAGCGCGTCGCCCGCCTGCTCGAAGGTGAGCCCGAGGCCGTGCGGGTTCCGTGGCGCGCAGCCGAAGCAGCGGTGGTCCTCGCGGGTGCGCCAGGGGAGGGCGACGGTCATGCGAGCGTCTCCGCGAGCGCCCGGCGGACCTTGCCGTTGCTGGAGAGGTCCCTGCCGGTGAGCGAGCCGAAGGTCTTGCGGATCTTGCCCTGCAGCTCGTCGAGGCCACCGGTGCCGGCGAGCTCGTCGAGGAACATCCGGAAGCCGGTGTCGATGGTCTCGTGGCCCTCCAGCGCGTCCAGACCGGACTTGAACACGCTGACGGGATGCTTGATCGTGGCGTCGGAGGTGTAGAAGTACAGCGTCTCCAGCACGCTCGCCAGCTCGTCGGGGTGCTGCGCGAGGCGCTGCGCGGCGAAGTGCCGGAACTCCCGCGCGTGGCCCGCCTCGTCCCGGCTGGCGCGCAGCAGGAGATCGGCGAGCACCGGCTCGTCCACCCACTCCGCGACGGCGCGGTACACGTGGTTCACGGTCAGCTCGGAGATGATGTTGGTCGCGAGCGTGGCGGACGGGGTGGTGCCCGGTTCGTAGGGCGCGCGCATCGCGGCGACGGCGCGGGAGTCGACGTCCTCGCCGACGGCCTGCAGCCACGACGTGAAGGCGTAGTGGTGCTGGACCTCCTGGTAGCCCCAGATCACCGCGAAGGCGGAGAAGTCGTAGTCGTCGGCGAACTCGTTGAGGAAGCCGTGCACCGCCGCGATCACGTTCGACTCGCCCATCACCGCGCTCTTCACGAGGGTGACGTGCTCCGGCCTCACCAGCGACCTGTCGATCGCGGCGAGGTCGAGCTGGTCGAGCTTCCAGTGGCTGCGGTCGTAGTGCCGGAAGACATCGAGGGAGTGCATTGCGCCCATACCCGGGACGACGCTGGTCATGCTGACCTCTCGAGAAGTGCCGCCGTCGCCAGCCGGCGGAGCTTTCCGCTGGTGGTGCGGGGCAGGGAGTCGGGGGCGGTGAGGTGGACCGTCAGCGACGACCCCGTCGCCAGGCCCAGCGCGCGGCGGACCCGCGCGGCGATCGCGCGGCGGAGCGCGTCGTGCTCCGCCTCGGGGAGTGCGGTCTCGGCGACGACGGCGACGTGCTCGTGGGGTTCCAGCACCGCGTAGGCGACGCAGCGTCCGCGCCGCACACCGCTGACCTGCGAGACCTCGGCCTCGACGTCGGACGGGTAGGTGTTCACCCCGCGGACGGTGATCATCTCCTTGGCGCGGCCCGCGAAGAACAGCTCGCCCGCGCGCAGGTAGCCGAGGTCGCCGGTCCGCAGCCAGCCGTCGGCGGTGAAGATGCCGTCGTCGGCGGGACGAACCGGGTCGTCGAGGTAGCCGCTGGTCACCGCGGCGCCCCGCAGCTCGACCTCGCCCACGCTGCCGTCGGGGGAGCCGCCCGCGATGCGGATCTCCATGCCCGGCACCGCCCGGCCCAGGCCGACGATCTCCTTGTCGCCCTTCACCGCCCGCCCGCGGGCGAGCTCGTGCCGGTCGACGGCCTCGACGACCGGGGTCCGGCCCAGCGGCGGGAGCGTCGCGACGAGGGTGGCCTCGGCCATGCCGTACCCGGGCGTCATCGCCTCGGCGCGGAAGCCGGCGCCGGCGAACCGGGAGGCGAAGGCGCGCACCGACTCCGGCCGGATGATCTCCGCCCCGTTGAAGCAGACCCGCCAGGCGGACAGGTCGAGCCCCGCCGGGTCGGCGTCGAGCAGGGCGTCGAAGGCGAAGTTGGGCATCGTCGTGATGGTGGCGCGGGTCTGCGCGAACTCTGCGAGCCAGCGGCCGGGATCCTTGACGAACGCGGTGGGGTTCCACAGGTTGACGGGGATGCCGGTGAAGATCCCGGTCAGCGTGCCGAACAGGCCCATGTCGTGGAAGAGCGGAAGCCAGGAGGCGTGCGCGTCCGCCGGGCCGAGCGCGATCGCCTCGGTGATCGACTCGGCACAGGCCAGCACGTTGTCGTGGGTGAGCAGCACGCCCTTCGGTGCCGACGTGCTGCCGGAGGTGAACTGCAGGATCGCGGGCAGCTCGGGATCGACGGCGACGGGCGCGGTCTCGCGGCCCGGCGCCACCAGCTCGGTGGAGTCCAGGATCTCCTTGGCGCCGAAGGCCTCGGCACGCTGTCCGAGCATCCGGCGCAGCCGCGTCGAGAGCACCAGCGAGCGCATCTCGGCGGCCGCGACGATCCGCGCGGTCCGCTCGCCGTACTCCACGAGGTCGCGCAGCCCGGCCGGCAGCGGGAGCGGGCAGGCCGCGGCGCCGATCCGGGAGGCGGCGAACACCGTCTGCAGGAACTCGGGACCGTTGGGCGCCAGGATCCCGACGGCCTCGCCCGGCCCCGCGTCGAGCCGGGCGGCGGCTCGCTTGGACGAGGCGACGAGCTCCGCGTACGTCAGCTCGGTCCGCTCGGAGTGGAAGCGGATCAGCTGGTCGGGGTGCTCGGCGGCGACCGCGTCGAGCCGCTCGTGCAGCGTGGGCTCGCCGCGCGGCGCGGCCCGGGGCACCGAGGGCCGCGCGCTCATGCCGGCACCCCCGTCCGCTCCTCGTGGGCGACCGGGTGGTCCGCGCCCGGGCGCAGCACCCGGCGGAGGATCTCGGGGGCGAGCAGCGCCGCGGCGGGATCCGCGAGGTTCGCGACGCGGATCAGCGCCCGCGCCACCACCGGATCGGCGTGCGCCACCCGCTGCACGCGGCTCACGTAGCCGTCGAGAACCCGGGCCGGCAGCGGGCGGGAACCGTGCACCTCGGGCAGCGCGAGGTCGGCGCGGGTCGCGATCTCCCAGGCGGTCGCACACAGCCGGCCGATGGTCCGGTGCAGGTCCCGCGCGCGCCGCCCGTCCCAGGCGTGCAGCGCCTTCACCTGCTGGGCGGCGAGAGTCATGCCCTGCGCGTAGAGCGGGTTCAGGCTGCAGACCGCGTCGCCGAGCACGACGAGGCCCTCGGGCAGGCAGGGCAGCAGGTCGTAGCGGCGGTGCCGCGAGCCGCGGAACCGGTAGGGCACCGCGTCGTCGAGCGGCTCGGCCTCGGCCACGATCTCGCCGACCGGACCGGCCGGCAGGGAGGCGGCGAAGGCGCGGAACCCGGCGTCGTCCGTGGGGGGATGGTCGCCGAGCAGCCCGGCCAGGGTGACCAGCCAGCGGTCGCCCTCGATCGCCATGGCGCCGCCGCCGCGCGAGCGCGGCACGGTCGAGACCAGGGCGTTGAGGTCGCCACCGAGGTGGTGCGGGTGGCGGCGGAAGGTGCGGGTGGCGTACCCGAGGTCGACGTCGACGCGGTCCTCCCGCGGCCGGGCCAGGCCCAGCTCGGCCAGCCAGTCCGGCAGCCGTGAGGCGCGCCCGGAGGCGTCGACGACCAGATCGGCGGGGAGCACCTCGCCGTCGGCGAGCAGCAGCCCGCGGACCCGGCCGGCGTCGAGCTCCAGACCGGCCGCGGTGCCCGTCCGCACGGCGGCGTCGGTGCGCCGGCGCAGGACGTCCTCCAGCAGCGGCCGCGAGGCGAGGACCGAACGCATCCCGGTGCCGGTCGGGTGCAGACGCCGCCCGTGCAGGTACCAGCGGGTGTGCACCAACGGTTCCGCGGTGAGCGCGCCGGCGGCGACGAGATCGGCGGTGAAGCCGGGGTGCAGCTCCTCGACGATCTCCCGGCCACCGTCGAGCAGCCCGTGCAGGTGGCGGCCCTGAGGCACCCCGCGTCGCGCACCCCCGCCGGGATCTCGCTCCACAATGGTCACCGGGCCGCGCTCGGCGAGCACCCGGGCGGCCAGGAGACCGGCGATGCCGCCCCCGATCACGATGGACCGCACGGCTACAGCCCCAGGATCTCGGGCGCGGAGGCGAGCTCGCGGAGAGTGGTGAGCGGATCGGCGACGAGCTTCCGGGAGCCGAGGTCGAGCAGGCCGGAGACGCTGCGCACCTCGGCGGCCACCGTCCCGTCCTCGTCGCGGACGAGCGGCTGGACGATGCGGGCCGTCTTGCCGGTGCCCCACTCGAACTCGCAGCCGACGTGCACCACGTCGTCGTAGCGCAGCTCGTGCCGGTAGCTGATCGTGGTCTCGAGCATGATCGGCATGACGCCGTGGGTCAGCAGGGTCTGCGCGGAGAGCCCGGCGGCGCGCAGGCACTCCCAGCGGGCGTGCTCGGCGTAGTCCAGGTAGACCGTGTGCCGCACGTGGCCGAGGGCGTCGATCTCGTAGCCGCGAACGGTCACCTCGGTGCGGTGGGTCGGCGGTGCGGTCATCGCATTCTCCTCGCGTCGCGGCATCCGGCCCATTCAGCCGACCAAGAATGCAAGCGCACTTCAACGCCCTGCGGCGCACGGGGATCGGTCCATAAGGAACCGCGATCGAGGTTCGACGACCGGTCGGTCGGCGACGCTTTCCGTCCATTTCCGGTTCAGTTCTCGGACGGGTCGGCACGGTGCGCTCGACGGCGACACCCCCATCCGGTGAGAGGAAGCCCCGTGACGTCAGCCCCACCGGTGTTCGACGCGTTCGCGCCCGAGCACCGCCCCGACCCGTACTCGCGCTACGCCCTGGTCCGGGAGGCGACACCCTTCCTGGACAGCGGGTTCGGGGTCGAGTTCGTGACCCGCCACGCCGAGTGCACGCAGATCCTCTCCGAGACGCTGTGGAGCCACCGCGACGAGGCGGACCTGTTCCATCCCGAGGCCGCGAAGGTCGACCTGCCGACCTCGTTCCTCTGGATGGACCCGCCGGACCACACCCGGCTGCGCCGCCTGGTGAGCAAGGCGTTCACCCCGAAGAGCGTGACCGACCTGCGGCCCCGGATCACGGCGCTCGTCGCCGGGCTGCTCGACGCGGCCCTCGCGGAGGGGACGGTCGAGGCCATCGAGGCGATCGCGTACCCGTTGCCGCTGATCGTGATCTGCGAGCTGCTGGGCGTCGAGGACGTCGACCTCGTGCACCGCGTCGGCCCGCACCTGGCCCGCGGCTTCGACCCGGACTTCGTGCTGTCGGCCGCGGAGTGCGCGGCCCGGGACGAGGCCTCCCGCGACATCCTGCAGCACTTCCGCGAGCTGATCGCGGAGCGCCGGGTCCGGCCGAAGGACGACCTGGTCAGCGGCCTGACGCAGGTCTACGACTCGGGCGACGTGCTGTCCGAGAGCGAGATGCTGGCCACCTGCGTCACGATGCTCATCGCCGGCCACGAGACGACGGTGAACATGGTCGGCAACGGCCTGCTCGCCTTCGCCCGCAACCCCGGGCAGCTCGCGCTCGTCCGGGAGAACCCCGAGCTCGCCGGCCCGACGGTCGACGAGGTGCTGCGCTACGACTCGCCGGTGCACATGACCACCCGCACCGCGAAGCGGGAGCTGACGGTGGGGGACCGGACGTTCCCGGAGGGACACAACGTCTGCGTCCTGGTCGGTTCGGCGAACCGCGACCCGCGCGCGTTCCCGGACCCCGACGCCTTCGACGTCACCCGCTACGCCGGCACCGCCCCGACGCCGCGGCACCTCGGCTTCGCCCTCGGCATCCACTACTGCATGGGCGCCGCCCTGGCGAGGCTCGAGGGTGAGATCCTCTTCCGCGAACTGGCGCGCCGGGTACACACCCCGGACCTGGCCGGCGAGCCCGTCTACCGCCCGAACCTCCTGATCCGCGGCCTCCGCGAGCTCCCGCTCACCCTCACCTGACCCGCGTTATGGAGCCACAACTGTCGTTTCGGGGCCTCCGAACGACAGTTGTGGCTCCATAACGCGCTATTTGAGGCCGGAGCGGACGAAGCCGTCGACGATGCGGCGCTGCAGGACCAGGTAGAGGATCAGGACCGGGAGGCAGGCGAGGCCGGCGGTGGCCATGAGGGGGCCCCACTGGGTGCCCTCGGGCCCGATGAAGCTGTGCAGGGCCAGCTGGAGGACGTCGTTGGTGCGCTGCAGGACGAGCGCCGGCCAGAAGTACTCGTTCCAGGCGTTGATGAAGAGCAGCACGCCGAGTGCTGCCAGCGCGGGCCCGAGGTTGGGGACGACGACCGTCCACAGTGTCGCCCAGGCGTTGCGGCCGTCCATCCGGGCGGCCTCGAGCAGCTCCTGCGGGATGGAGCGCACGTGCGTGCGCAGCATGATCACCGCCAGTGCCGTGCACAGGTTCGGGATGATCGCGCCGGCGATGGTGTTGAGGACGCCGAGCTGGTTGAGCAGGGCGTAGTTCGGGACCATCGTCACCTGGAACGGCACCAGCCAGGTCGCGATGAACACGAGGTAGAGCGCGTTCTGGAACCGGAACCTCCACGCCGCGAAGGCGTATCCCGCGAGCAGCCCGGTCAGCAGCTGGCCGAGCGCCACCATCGCCGCCATGACGAAGGTGTTGACCAGCAGCCGCGGCAGGTTCACCGCGCCCCATGCCTCGACGTAGTTCGCGACGGACAGGGGCCACGGGAACGGGCTGAGCGAGTAGATGTTCTCCGGAGCCCGCAGCGAGGTCGCGTAGAGCCAGTACAGCGGGATGATGCAGGCGACACCCAGCAGCCCCAGCACGACGTGGCCCAGCGCCGCGCGCAGCCGGGACTCCCGGAGCACCACGGCGCCGTCCGAGGGGGCGTGGACCGGGCCGGGGACCTCGACGAGCAGCTCAGGAGTCATGGAAGGACAACCGTTCGGTGAGGCGGACCAGCACCAGGGCGATCAGCCCGAAGCCGAGGAAGAAGACCAGGCCCGCGGCCGCGCCCAGCCCGGCGTCGAAGGAGCCGAAAGCGTAGTCCCACAAAAGGAAGTAGATGTTCGTGGTCGCGCCCGAGGGACCGCCGTGGGTGATCGTGTTGATCAGCGGGAAGCTCCACTGTGCGGCCAGCAGCAGCGTCATCAGCAGCAGGAAGGACAGCGTCGGCGAGAGCAGCGGCAGGGTGAGCCAGCGGGTGGTCTGCCAGCGGGTGGCGCCGTCGAGCGAGGCCGCCGCCGAGTACTCGGAGTCGATGCCGGCGAGCCCGGCGGCGACGACGAGCGTCGCGAAGCCGAGCACGTGCCAGCCCGTGATCACGATGACCGCCAGCTGCGCGGAACCGGGCTCCTGCAACCAGTTGGTGGTCGTGCCCAGCACCCGGTTGACCAGGCCGGCGCGCGGGTCGAGCATCCACTGCCAGACGGCCGCGCCGGCCACCGGGGCGACGAGCATCGGCGCGAAGACCAGCGCCTGGTAGACCGTCGCCGCCCGACCCCGGACGTGCCGCGCCAGCAGGCCGACGACCACCGGGACGACCAGGGTGAACGGCAGCAGCCCCAGGATCAGCACGGCGGTGCGGCCGATCGAGGCGCCGAAGTCGGGAAGGGCGAACAGCCGGCCGAAGTTGTCGAACCCGACCGGACGCGCAGGGCTCGTCGGGAGGAGGTTCCACGAGTAGAACGACAGCTGCACCGCGGAGACCAACGGCCGGTAGGTCCAGACCACGAGCAACGCGAGGCCGGGCGCGAGGAACAGGTACGGCGGTGCGGCGCGGGCCACCCGCCGCCACCACGGGATCGTGACGGCGGCGGGTGCGGAGAGGCGCGGCGGGGCCGGGACCTCCAGGAGGGTCATGCCGGGATCCGCTCCTTCATCCACGCCACCCGCTCGGCGGCGTCGACGTCGTAGACGGTGTCCCCGCCGAGCGGCGACGCGGTCGCCACCGCGCTGCCGTCGATGAGGTCGATCCGGCTGATCGCCGGGCCGGACAGGCCGCGCAGCCGCCCGGCCGGCGGGAACGCGTCCACCCGGTAGTAGAGCGCCGGCGCGACCCAGACCGGGATCCCGGCCAGGGCCCCGGCCCCCGCGTAGTGCGCGTGCCCGCAGACGACCATGCGGACGTCCGTGCCGGCCAGCACCTCGCCGAGCGTCCCCGGCTCCCGCAGCCGCAGCAGGTCCACGGACGGGACCGGCGACGGCAGCGGGGGATGGTGCAGCACGAGCACGGTGCCCTCCGGGGCCGGGGTGGCCAGCTCGGCGGCGAGCCACTCCCGCTGCTCCGGGTCGACCTGGCCGTGATGATGGCCGCGGATCGTGCTGTCGAGCGCGACGACGCGGGCGCCGCCGACGCGGACGACCCGGTCCGGCGCGCCGAACGCCGCGGTGAAGGCCCCGAGCTCGTCGTGGTTGCCCATCACGGGCACGACGGGGATCTCCAGCTCGTCCAGGAGGGACGTCAGCAGCGCGTAGGCCGCCGGGGCCCCCTCCGCCGTGAGATCACCCGGCAGCAGCAGGGCGTCCGGCCGGGCCCCCGCCCCGACCACGGCGAGCGCCTCGCGCAACGCCGCGGCCGAGGCCGGGTCCCCGGTCAGGTGCAGGTCGGAGAGGACCGCCAGGGACGTCACTTGGTCCCCGGGACGAGGGCCTGCCCCCGCTGCTGGGCCGCGGTGAGGGTGCTCTGCGGGTCCGCGCCCTGCAGGACGACCTTCTCGACGGCGTCCATCATCCCGTCGCGGATCTGCAGGTAGTTGTCACCGGGGAAGGACACCCACGGCTCCATCCGGTTGAGCTGCGCGATGTTGATCCCGGTCGTCGGGTTGGTCGCGGCCCAGTCCTTGAGGGTCGTGTTCATCAGCCCGGTGCGCAGCGGCAGGTAGCCGATCTTCTGCGCGATCGTCGTGAACGACTGGTCGTTGGTCAGGAACGTGATGAGGTCCCAGGCCGCGCGCTGCTTGGCCGGGTCGCTCGACAGGACGAACAGGGCCGCACCGGAGTTCGTCGGGACGGACGGGGTGGCACCGAACGACGGCGTGGCCGCGCCCTTGAGGTCCCAGCCGGCGCCCTTGGCGCCCTTGGCGAACGTGGCCTGCAGCGAGGACGACTCGAGGATCATGCCCAGGTCACCGCGGGTGAAGGCCTCCACGGCCTGCTGCTGGCTGAACTTCGGGCTGGCACCGGACTTGACCATGTCGGCCAGGGTGCTGATCGCCTGGACGGACTGCGGGTCCGCGTACTGGAGCTTCGTGCGGTCCTCGGAGAGCACCCGGCCGCCGTTGGAGCGGATGATGCTCTGCAGGCACCAGTCCTTGGCCTGGGTGGTCACACAGTCCGCGTAGGCGCCCTCCTTGCCGGTGGCCGCCTTGATCTTCGCGGCGGCCGCGGCGACCTCGGCCCAGGTGGCCGGGGGCTTGGCCGGGTCGAGGCCGGCGGCGGTGAAGATCGAGGCGTTGTAGTAGAGCACCGGCGTCGAGAGGACGAACGGCACGCCGTAGGTCTTGCCGTTCAGCTGACCGAGCTTCGACGCGGCCGGGGAGTACGGGTTGGTGCCGCCGAAGGTCTGGTTCAGCGCGTCCGCGCCGACGAGGTCGTCGAGCGGCTTGGCACCGAGCTGGTTCACGGTGAAGCCGAGGTCGGAGAAGCCGAGCTGGGCGACGTCCGGGGCCTTGCCGGTGGCCGCCTGCGTCTGCACGCTGGAGACGGCGTCGGCGGCCGGGTTCGCGCTGGTGCCCTGCGGCTTCTGCGCGGTGACCGTGATGTTCGGGTACTGCTTGCGGAAGGCGTCGAGGACCGAGGTGAAGGTGTCGGTCCAGGCGCCGGCCTGGCCGAAGTTGTAGGACTCGAAGGTGATGGACACCTTCTGGTCCGGGGCCAGCTCCGGGGCACGGGCGACGGTGCCGGCGGTGCCGTCAGCGCTGCCAGCACCCCCCACACCACAGCCGGCCAGCAGCAAGGCTGACGCGGCCGCGATGGCGGCGACGAGACGGATGGGACGCACGGGCTCCTCCAGGGAGTCAGACCGCGACCGCGTGTGCGGCACGGGTGGGTTCGGGGGCGCGCACCAGACGACGGCCGCTGGTGGCGGAGAACAGGTGGATCCGGGCCGGATCGCAGGTGAGGGTCACGGCGTCGCCTACGGCGAGGCCGACGGGACGCGGCCCGCGCAGGGCGATCCGGCCGTCGCCCACCGCGGAGCTGCTCCTGCCGTCTCCGACGGCGATGTGGGCGACCTCCTCGCCGCCGAGGTTCTCGACGAGCCGGACGGTGCCGCGGAACTCGGGGGCACCGGTGCCCAGGGCGGCACCGATGCGGAGGTGCTCGGGCCGGACCCCGACGAGGACGTCCGCGCTGTCCTCACCCGCACCGATGGGCACGTCGACGCCCGCACCGGTCGCCCGCAGCTCACCGGCGGTGCTGCGCAGCTCGGCCGGCAGCAGGCCGATCGCGGGGGAGCCGATGAACCCGGCGACGAAGGTCGAGGCCGGGGCGTCGTAGACCTCCTCGGGCGTGCCGACCTGCTCGAGCAGCCCACCGTTCAGCACCGCGATCCGGGTGGCCATCGTCATCGCCTCGACCTGGTCGTGGGTGACGTAGACGAAGGTCGAGCGCAGGCGCCGGTGCAGGTCGGTGAGCTCGGCGCGGGTGGCGGTGCGCAGCGTGGCGTCCAGGTTGGACAGTGGCTCATCGAGCAGGAAGGCGCCGGGGTCGCGCACCAGGGCACGACCGAGGGCGACGCGCTGGCGCTGGCCGCCGGACAGCGCGCGCGGACGCCGGTCGAGCAGCCCCTCCAGGCCGAGCACCGCGGCGACCTCGGCGACCTTGGCGTCCAGGTCGGCGCGCCGCAGCCGGCGGGCGCGGAGCGGGAAGCCGATGTTCTTCGCGACGGTGAGGTGCGGGTACAGCGCGTAGCTCTGGAACACCATCGCCAGGTCCCGCTCGCGCGGTTCGACGGCGGTGATGTCCCGGCCGTCGAGAAGGATCCGGCCGCCGGTCGGCGGGGTCAGCCCGGCGATCATCCGCAGCAGCGTCGACTTGCCGCAGCCCGACGGGCCGAGGAGCACGAGGAACTCGCCGTCGGCCACGTCGAGGGAGACCCCGTCCACGGCGGTGACATCACCGAAGCGGCGGGTCAGTCCCTCGATCTGGATACGGCTCACGGTGTCTCCTCCTGGGGCGGTGGTTCGGCGCGGATGTCAGCAGCGCGGAATGGAGCGGCGGTGAACAGCGGGCGTCGGACGGGTTCGGCGGGCCCTGCGGCGAGGCTCCGATCGGGCCTCCGACCTGCGACGATCGGACTTGCGGGAGGATCGATCGGACTACAGATCCAGCACGAGGCGCGGGCCGCGGGCGCGCGAGACGCAGACCATCATCACGCCGCCGTCGGCGCGGTCGGCCTCGTCGAGCACGGAGTCGCGGTGCTCGGGCTCGCCGTCGAGGACCACGGCCTCGCAGGTGCCGCAGGTGCCCTCGCGGCAGGACTGCAGGACGTCGATCCCCGCCGCCTCCACCGCCGTCAGCAGGCTCGTGCCCGCCGGCACCTGCACCGTCACACCGCTGCGTGCCAGCACCGCCTCGAACGGCCGCTCCGGCAGGTCGACCTCCACCGGCGTGAAGCGTTCGACGTGCGCGGCGGGGCAGGCGGCCAGCAGCGCGTCGAGCATCGGCGCCGGTCCGCAGCCGTACACGGCGGCGCCCGGGGCCTGCGCGATCCCGGCCACGGCGGCGCGGAGATCGAGCAGCCCACCGGCCTGCACCGTCACCCGAGGGTCGTCCAGCCGCTCCAGGTAGGCCATGGACGACCGGGTGCGGCCGCCGTAGAGCAGCTGCCAGTCCGCGCCCGCGGCCTCGGCGGCGTCGATCATCGGCAGGATCGGGGTGATGCCGATGCCGCCCGCGACGAACAGGTACCCGCGGGCGTCGACGAGGGGAAAGGTGTTGCGCGGCAGGCCGACCTCGACCAGCTCGCCGACGTGCAGCCGGTCGTGGACGAACGCCGATCCGCCGCGGCCGGCGGCCTCCCGCAGCACGGCGACGCGGTAGTGGTCGGGCCCGCCACCACACAGGGAGTACTGGCGCACGAGGTCCGGGGTGAGGGTGAGGTCGACGTGGGCGCCGGGCGCCCAGCCGGGCAGGTCGGGACCGGACAGCGCAAGCTCGACGACGTCGTCGGCGACCGCCCGGCGCGCGGTGATCTCGAGCAGCACGAGGCCCCCAAGGAGTCGGTGATCGGGAGGCCGACGCTAGGGCCGCCCCGGCGCGGGGCCGAGGGCGAGAGTGAACGGCGATGATGTGATCGGTTCGGTCGGGGGCCGAAACACCGGGCCTGACCTGCGCCGTCACCCGCACGTGGAGCTGCTGGTCACGGAGCGTTCGCCTGCCGGGCCCCTCGGCGTCGTCCGGCGACGACCGGCGCGGCTTACGGTTCCCGCGCACCGGGTCGGGCAGGCGGACCCCTCGGCGCAGCGCGGAGCCACCATCCGCCCGGAGGCGGAGCCGACCATCCGCACGGGGCGGAGCCGCGACTCCGCACGAGGCGGAGCCGACGACTCCGCACGAGGGCGGGCGAGATGGAGTTCCGGTACCTGCGGTCGTTCCTGGCGATCGCCGAGGAGCTGCACTTCGGGCGGGCGGCGCAGCGCCTGCACCTCGCGCAGCCCTCACTGTCCCAACAGCTGCAGCGCCTCGAGCGCGACGTCGGCGTGGAGCTCGTGCGCCGCAGCTCCCACGAGGTCCGGCTGACACCCGCGGGCGAGGCGTTCCGCGAGGAGGCCCGCAAGCTGCTCGACCAGGTGGACCGCGCCGTCGCCGCGGCCCACGCCGTCGCGATGGGCCGCGCGGGCACCCTCAACATCGGGTTCAACTTCCCGGCGGGCCAGGACGTCCTGCCCGCCGCGCTGGCGCACCTCAACGCCGAGCACCCCCGCGTGCAGACCCAGCTCTGGGAGCGCCGCACCGGCCCGCAGATCGACGGCGTGGTCTCCGGGGAGCTCGACGTCGGCTTCGTCTACGGCCGGCCGGTGAGCCCGCAGGTGGCGTCCAAGGAGCTGATGACGGTCCCGATCGTCGCGCTCGTGGGCGAGCGGCACCCGTGGGCGAACCGGGACTGCATGCCGATGCGGCTGCTCGAACGACAGCCCTGCCTGCTGTTCCGCCGCGAGCAGAGCCCCGCGATGCACGACGCGATCATGGGCGCGGCCGAGCGCGCCGGGATCAAGCTCACCATCAGCGGCGAGGTCGACGATCCGGTGGCGACCGGAGTGCTCGTCGCGGCGCGGCAGGTGGTCGGCTTCGCCTCGGCCTCCCGCGCGGCCCGGGCACCCGCGCAGGGGCTGGTCGCGCTGCCGCTCACCGAACCGACCCCGACGCTGGGCCTGCACGTGGTGTGGCGGGCCGAGGAACGCACCCCGCTGGTCGACGCGCTGCTGGCGGCCCTCGACCAGGCGGGTCCCTTCACCTACACCTCGAAGTTCGGGGGCGGGTTCCGCCAGCAGCGGTGATCGGCGGGCTGAATCGCACGGTTGCGGATCGCTCCTTGCCGGCTCCGCTCCCGTCCGCGAGGTTGTCGGGGACGGCCGGTGCAGGCTCCGGTCGCCTTGCGAGGAAAGGGGCGCGTGTGCGGCTCACGGTGCTCGGGTGCCGGTCGGGGATGCCGGCCGAGGGACAGGCCAGCTCCGGCTACCTGGTCGAGACGGACGGGGGTACCCGGCTGCTGCTCGACTGCGGCCCGGGGATCGCCACCGCGTTCTCGGCGCTCGGGCCCGCGGTTGTCCCGGACGGCGTCGTGATCAGCCACCTGCACTCGGACCACTGCTACGACCTGCTGCCGCTGGGCAAGGCGCTGCTCTACCGGCGGCTGCAGGAGGTCATCGGTGAGCGCGCGGGCGATCCCGTCTCCGCCGCCCGGCACCTCGACCTGAACGGCCCGCGCGTCCCGCTGTACGTACCGCAGGGCGGCCGCGCGGTCCTCGACCGGCTGTCGTCGCTGTTCCCGGTGACCACGATGCCGCTGCTCGACCGCGCCTTCGACCTGGCCTTCGACGTCGTCGAGTACGCCGCCGGGGACGAGTTCGGGATCGGCGACGCGGGAGTGTCGCTGCACCCGCTGCGGCACGTCGCCGCGAACTGCGGGGTACGCGTGGACAGCGGCCGCTCCTCGCTCGCCTACACCGGCGACACCGGGGTCACACCCGGGCTGCGGCCACTCGCCTCGGGCGTCGACCTACTGCTCGCCGAAGCCACCCTCGCCGCCACCGACACCGGGCCGCACGGCCACCTCTCCGGCCACGACGCCGGGGCCGCCGCCGCCGAGGCCGGGGTCGGCGAGCTCGTCCTCACCCACTTCGTCTCCACCGACCCCGCCTGGCTGGCGTCCCGCCGCGACGACGCGGCCGCGGCGTACCCGGGCCCGATCCGCATCGCCGAACCGGGCCTGCGCGTCGACACCCACCCGGCACCGGCGCCGGTCAGCGGGGCCTGACGCCCGGGCCCCCTCGCCGAGCCGATGGTCGGCTCCGCGAGCCACGCCGCGGGCCGATGGTCGGCTCCGCGAGCTACGCCTCCAGGGGAGCCCTCTCGTGACCGCCGTCCTGAACCCGCCGCTCGTCACCCTGCCCGACCGCGGCGGGATCGCCGCCGAGATCCTGCGCCGGCTCGACGCCGCCGGCGCACGGCCCGTCCTCGCCGCACCGGCCCGAGGGGAGTGGACCGACACCTCGGCCCGCGTCCTCGCCGGCCTGGTCCGGTCCGTCGCCGCCGGGCTGGTCGCCGACGGCGTCCGCCCCGGCGACCGGGTCGCCCTGTTCGGCGGGAACACCCCCGAGTGGCTCGTCCTCGATCTCGCGGTGCTCGCCACCGGCGCGGTCACCGTGCCGATCTACCCGACGTCGTCGCCGGCCCAGGTCGCGCACGTGCTCTCGGACTCGGGCGCGGCGCGGGTGCTCGCCGAGACCCCCGCGCAGGCGGCGATGTCCGGCGGCGAGCTGTTCGGCGACGCCGTGGCCCGGCTCGCCGTCACCGCGGCGCCGACCCCGGACCCGGACGCGGTCGGGGCGGACGACGTCGCCACGATCGTCTACACGAGCGGGACGACGGGCGCACCCAAGGGCTGCGTGCTCACCCACCGGAACCTGTTCGCGGCCGCCGGCAACGTGGTGGCGCTGCTCCCGGAGCTCTTCGCCGCCCCCGACGCGTCGACCCTGCTGTTCCTGCCCCTCTCGCACGTCTTCGGCCGGGTCGCCGCGCACGGCTGCCTGTGGGCGGGGGTGCGGACGGGGCTGCTGGCCTCGGCGGCGGAGCTGACCGCGGAGCTGCCGCGCTTCCGCCCCTCGTTCCTCGTGCTCGTGCCGTACGCGCTGGAGAAGCTCCGCAAGGGGGCCCGCGCGGCCGGCCTCACGCCGGCCCTCGAAGCGGAGGCCGTCGAGGCGGGGGCGGACTGGTCCGGTCCGGTCGCGGACGCGCTGCGGGCGGCCCTGGGCGGGCGGCTCGCCCACGTGATCTGCGGCGGCGCCGCCCTGGACCCGACGACGGCGGCGTTCACCGAGGCCCTCGGCGTGCGGGTGCTGGGCGCCTACGGGCTCACCGAGACCGCCTGTGGCGTGAGCATGAGCGCGCCGGGTGCGGTGAAGGCCGGCCGGGTCGGGCGGGCGCTGCCCGGCAGCGAGGTGCTGATCGCCGAGGACGGCGAGATCCTCGTCCGCGGCGACCAGGTCTCGCCGGGCTACTGGCCGCTCACCGGTGAGCCGGAACCGTGGCTGCGGACGGGGGACCTCGGCTCCCTGGACCGGGAGGGTTACCTCGCGATCACGGGGCGCCGCAAGGAGATCATCGTGACGAGCGGGGGCAAGAACGTCGCCCCGGAACCCCTCGAGGACCGGATCCGGCTGCACCCGGGGATCGCCCACGCCGTCGTGGTGGGGGAGGGCCGCTCCTACGTGACGGCGCTGGTGTTCCTGGAGCCCGGCGCCTCCCCGGACGGGGTCCAGGACGCGGTGGACGACGCGAACTCCCTCGTCAGCCGGGCCGAGTCGGTCCGCCGGTGGGCGATCGTCCCCGGCGCCCTCTCGATCGCGGACGGCACGCTGACACCGAGCCTGAAACTCCGCCGCGCCGTGGTCGCGGAGCGCTACGCCGAGCAGGTCGCCTCCCTCTACGCATGAGCGAACGGCACTCTCGCTCACNAGGTGTGAGCGAGAGTGCCGTTCGCTCGAGGGGGTCAGGCCGCGGCACCGAGCCAGGCGACGTAGTCGAGCTCGATGCGGCCCAGCAGGAGGTCGGCGTCGTCGTGCAGGACCGCGAGACCGGGGAGCTCGAAGCGGCCTGCTCCGCCGGCGAGGATCGCGCGGACGGCCTGCTCGTCGAGGGTCGCGCGGGCGCGGATGTGGCCGTTCGCGGGCTTGAGGAAGGCGATCTTCGAGGAACGGAGCACGAAGCCCTGCAGCTGCGTGATCCGCGGCGCCATCGCGCCCGCGAAGGCGGCGGCCCCGGCGACCTCGCCGGCGAGGAACAGCGCGCCGGCGTGGACGGTGCCGAAGTGGTTCTGCAGCTCGGGGCGGACGGGGAGCTCCGCCTGCCCGTGGTCCGGCGCCAGCTCGGTGACCCGGACGCCGACGTGGTTGCAGAACGGGACCATCGTGTCGACGGTCCGGCGGAGCTCCTCGAGGTCGACTGGCCCGCCCGCGGCGGCGAGGCGGGCGACGACGGCGGACAGCGGATCGGTCGTGGTAGCCATGCCCACCATTACCCCCGGCCGCGGTGGACAGCGGATGAACAACGGTTTCCCGAATGGCGACGAATCCGCGGGTGGAGAACGGCGAAATGGGTGGCTGATCGGGTCGGTGCATGATGCGATAGTGGGCCACCATTGACCGTTCGCCGTCGTTGACTTCCGTTCCCGGCCCCCGTAGACACATTTCTCGTACCGCCAGACGAGCCCTTGTGCCGTTCCTGCCCCGTCGACGGCGACGGTGATCCACTCGACCCGGGATCGGCCGTCACCCATCGGGGAGCTGACGAGAGAAGATGAACGAGCCTTACGACGCGATCGTGGTCGGAGCCCGCTGCGCAGGATCACCTGTCGCGATGCTGCTGGCCCGCGCCGGTCACCGCGTGCTCGTCGTCGACCGCACGGCCCTGCCGGCCGACACGGTCTCCACCCACTACATGCAGCAGTACGGCCTCGCCCGCCTGGCCTCCTGGGGTCTGCTCGACGACGTCCTCGCCACCGGCGCCACCCCGATCACCCGCATGACGATCTCCTACGACGACGCGGTGATCTCGGGGTTCGCCGACCCGATCGACGGCATCACCGCCACCCTCGCGCCGCGGCGCACCGCCCTGGACCCGGTGCTGCTGCGGGCCGCCGAGCAGGCCGGTGCCGAGGTGCGCCTGGGGGTCACGCTGCGCGACCTGATCGTCGAGGACGGCGTCGTCCGCGGGGTCCGCCTGCAGACCGCCGACGGCGAGCTCGTCGAGGAGCGGGCCCGCGTGGTCGTCGGCGCCGACGGCTCCCGCTCGCGGGTCGCCGAGGCGGTCGGCGCCCAGACCTACGAGGTCGTCGAGCCCGCCTGCTTCATCTACTACAGCTACTGGGACGCCATCCCGGACACCGGCTTCCACAGCCGGATCGGGCTGGGCCAGCAGCAGGTCGGGCTCTGGCCGACCAACGACGACCGCACCCTCGTGGCCGTCATGCGCACCCGGGACCGCTACGCGGACTTCCGCCGCGACGTCGAGAAGAACTTCCACGAGGTCCTCGACCAGGTCGTCCCGGACCTCGCCGAGCAGGTCCGCGCCGGCGAGCAGGCCGAGCGCTTCACCGGCATCCGCTACCCGGACAACTACTACCGCGTGTCCGCGGGCCCGGGCTGGGCGCTGGTCGGCGACGCCGGCTACCACAAGGACCCGTTCACCGGGAAGGGCATCTCGGACGCCTTCACCCACGCCGAGCTGCTCGCCGGCAAGATCGCCGAGGGCCTGGCCGGCCGTCCGATGGGCGACGTCCTGGCCGAGTACACGGCGGAGCGCGACGCGGGCACCAAGGGCGCCTACGCGTTCACCACGATGATCTCCGACCTGGATCTGACCCCTCAGCTGCAGGGCCTGTTCCGGGCCGTGAGCGGCAACGAGGCGGCCACCCGCCAGTTCCTGTCGATGGTCGGCGGCGGCATCTCGGGCGAGGAGTTCTTCGCCCCCGCCAACGTCGGCCAGATCATGGCGGCCGTCTGATGTACGGGCTCGTGGTGATCGGCGACAGCTTCGCCGAGGGCCGGGGCGAGCCGGACGGCGAGGGCGGGTTCGTCGGCTGGGTGCCGCGCGTCGCGCACCGGCTCGGCGTGCGGGACGTGCTGAACCTGGGCGCCTTCGGGGCGACCACACAGGACGTCGTGGACAAGCAGCTCCCCGCGATCGCGGACGTCGAGACGCCGCTCCTCGGCGTCGCCGTCGGCGGGAACGACCTGGTCCGCGCGTACGACCCCGACGGGTTCCGGCGCAACCTGGAGACCATCTTCGACGCGGTCGCCGCCCCCGGCCGCCGGGTCTTCACCCACGACTATCCCGACATCCCGGGGAAGCTCCCCGGGCTGCCCGAGGAGCACCGCGCGCTGCTGCGCACCCGCTTCGTCGAGGCCAACGACTTCCTGGCCGCGCTCTGCGCCGAGCGCGGCGTGGTGCGCTACGAGCTGTCCACCGCGCCGCTCTGCGCGGACCCCGACATGTGGTACCCGGACGGCATCCACCCGTCCGCGCTCGGTCACCGCACCATCGGCTCCGAGATCGCCGCACTTCTTTCCTGACGATTTTTGTGATTTCCCGATTCGGTCCGCCGGATCGGTGCGAACTGATGCCGAAAAGAGGATTCGTGTCCGACTCCCCGCACCGGATCGGCCGCCGAACGGCGGACGTCCCCATCGCGATCGTCGGTATGGCCGGCCTGTTCCCGATGGCCCGGAACTACCGCGACTACTGGCAGAACATCCTCGACGCCGTCGACTGCACCACCGACGTCCCCGAGACCCACTGGCGCCCCGAGGACTACTTCGACCCGACCCCGTCGACCGATCCGTCGCACCCGGACACGACCTACTGCACCCGCGGCGGCTTCGTCCCCGAGACCCGGTTCTCGCCGGGGGAGTTCGGCCTGCCGCCGAACCAGCTCGAGGTGACGACGACCGTCCAGCTGCTCTCGCTCGTCGTGGCGCGTGACCTGCTGCGAGACGCCGGCGCGGTCACCGACGCGGGCAACGCCGGCTGGTACGACCCGGCCCGCACCGGCGTCACGCTCGGCGTGACCGGCCCGATGCCGCTGACCCACCCGATGGCGGCGCGGCTGGAGACCCCGGTGCTCAAGGAGGTCGTGCGCAGCTGTGGACTGTCCGATGCGGACGCCGAGGCCATCGCGCAGAAGTACCTGCTGGCCTTCCCGCCGTGGGAGGAGAACACCTTCCCCGGCCTGCTGGGCAACGTCACCGCCGGCCGGATCGCCAACCGCTTCGACCTGGGCGGCATGAACTGCGCGGTCGACGCCGCGTGCGCCTCCTCGCTCTCGGCGCTGCGGATGGCCGCGGCCGAGCTGGCCGAGGGCCGCGCCGACATGATGATCACCGGCGGCTGCGACACCGAGAACACCGTCTTCGGCTACATGTGCTTCTCCCGCACACAGGCCCTCTCCAAGGGCGGGAAGATCAAGCCCTTCGACGACGCCGCGGACGGCACCCTGGTCGGCGAGGGCATCGGACTGCTGGCGCTCAAGCGACTCGAGGACGCCGAGCGGGACGGCGACCGGGTCTACGCCGTCGTGCAGGGCATCGGCTCCTCGTCCGACGGCCGGTTCGGCAGCATCTACGCCCCGCGCGCCTCGGGCCAGGAGCTCGCGCTGCGGCGGGCCTACACGGACGCGGGGATCTCCCCGGCGGCCGTCGAGCTGTTCGAGGGGCATGCGACCGGCACCACGGTCGGCGACCGGACCGAGCTCACCGCGCTGGGGTCGGTCCTGGGCGAGGCGACCGACGAGCGGGGCTACGCCGCGATCGGCAGCGTGAAGTCCCAGATCGGGCACACCAAGGGTGCCGCGGGCACCGCGTCGCTCATGAAGCTCGCGCTCTCGCTGCGGCACAAGGTGCTCCCGCCGACGATCAACATCGACACCCCGAACAAGGCGCTCGACGACCACGCGCTCTACCCGAACACGGTGACCCGGCCCTGGATCCGCGACCCCCGGCGCCCGGTCCGTCACGCCGCCGCCTCGGCAATGGGCTTCGGCGGCACCAACTTCCACGTCGTGCTCTCCGAGGCCTCGCCGGAGCGGCCGGCCACCGCGCACCGCGGTCCGCGGGCGCACGTGTGGCACGCGCCGTCCCGGTCGGCTCTGCTCGCGGCCCTGGACGGTCCGCCGTCCGAAGGCGAGATCCCGGCCTCGGACGCCCGGCTGGGTTTCGTCGCCCGCACCGACGAGGAGGCCGCCGCACTGCGGGACGTCGCGCGGGCCACCCTCGCCGGCTCCACCGAGGACAGCTGGTCGCACCCGCGGGGCATCTGGTTCCGCGCCGCCGCCCTGCCGTCGGTCACCGTCGCCGCGCTCTTCGCGGGGCAGGGCAGCCAGTACGTCGAGATGGGCCGCCAGGCCGCGATCGACCTCCCGCCCGTCGGCGCCGCGTTCGACGCCGCCAACGCCGGCTTCGGCGACTCCGGCGCGGACACCCTCGCCGCCGCCGTCTTCCCGCCGCCGTCGTTCACCCCGGACGCCGCCGCGCGCGAGGAGGCCCTGCGCCGCACCGACTACGCCCAGCC
The DNA here is from genome assembly GCF_039531635.1 of Pseudonocardia ailaonensis. Taxonomy (NCBI): domain Bacteria; kingdom Bacillati; phylum Actinomycetota; class Actinomycetes; order Pseudonocardiales; family Pseudonocardiaceae; genus Pseudonocardia; species Pseudonocardia ailaonensis. The sequence continues at coordinate 59,998 of NZ_BAAAQK010000012.1, forward strand.
GGCGATCGGTGCGCTCGCCGCGGGCCAGTTCGCGGTGCTGCGCTCCTTCGGCCTGGCGCCCGCCGGGTTCCTGGGCCACAGCTACGGCGAGCTCACCGCGCTGTGGGCGGCCGGCTCCCTGTCCGACGACGACTTCCACGCCCTTTCCCGGGCCCGCGGCCGCGCGATGGCGCCGCCGGCGGATCCCGGCTACGACCCCGGCACGATGGCCGCCGTCTCCGCCTCCCGCGAGGTCGTCGAGGAGGTGCTGGCCGGGATCGACGGCGCGGTGGTGTGCAACCACAACGCTCCCTCGCAGGTCGTGATCGGCGGCTCCGGCGCGGCCGTTGCCGCCGCTGTGGCCGCGTTCGGTGAGCGGGGGATCTCCGCCACGGAGCTGCCGGTCGCCGCGGCCTTCCACACGTCCCACGTGGACCACGCGGTCGAGGCCTTCCGCACGGCCGTCTCCGCCGTCGAGGTCGGCGAGCCCGCCGGCCTGCTCGTGGCGAACAGCCCGGGCGCGGAGTACGGCCCGGACGTCGCCGCGAACCGCGAGGTGCTCGCGGAGCAGCTGCGCAGGCCGGTCGAGTTCGTCGCCGGCCTCCAGCGCCTCGCCGCCGACGGCGCCACGGTGTTCGTCGAGTTCGGACCGAAGAAGGTGCTGACGGGCCTGGTCGAGCGGACGCTGGGGGAGCGGGCGATCGCGATCGCCACGGATGCCGGCCCCTCCGGCGACTCCGCCGTGTCGCTGCTCGGCGCCGCGGTGCAGCTGGTGGTGCTCGGTGCCCCGCTGGCCGGCCTCGACCGGTACGCCGCGGAGCCCTTCGCGGAGGTCGAGCCGAAGGGCATGACGATCACGCTGTCGGGCATGACCTACCGCCCCGAGTCGCGGAACGAGGCGTACCGGGAGGCGCTGACCAGCGGGTACACGGTCACGCTGCCGACCGCGCCCGCTGCCCCGGCCCCCGCCGCTCTCGCGCCCGGCACGGCGTTGCCCCTCGGCGCCACGGCGACCGCCGCCGCCGTCGTCCCACCGGCCGCAGGGTCGGTGCCGGTGGGGTCCGCCGCAGGTCTCGCGTCCCCCGCGCCCGGTGCGGCGCTCCCCGTAGGCGCCGCCGTCCCGGCCGCGCCGAGCGCCCCCGGCGCCGCGACCGCGGTCGCCCTGTCCGGCGCGCCCGCACCCCTCCCGTCCCCGGCAGGATCCGCCGTGACCACGACCCGGCTCGCCGGCGACCCGCTGGCCGAGCACGTCGACCTGCACGCCCGGTACCTCGACAGCCAGCTCCGGATCACGGAGGGCCTGGTCGACGTCCTGCGGGCGCAGGGTGGCCAGGTCGACCCGCAGGTCCACGCCGGCGTCCGCGCCGTCGCCGACTCGGCGCTGGCGATTAGCCGTGGTCACACCCACGCCAACGAGGTCCTGTCCCGGATGACCGGGCTCCTCGGTGCTCCCGCCCCGGCCGCCCCGGCCCCGGCCACACCCGCGCCGGCGAACGCCCTCGCCCTGACCGCCCCCCTCGCCCCCGCCGCTCCCACGAACGGCGGGCTCCCCGGCGGTGCCCACGTGAACGGCACCGGCCCCCACGGGTTCGGGGCCCACGGATCCGGTGCCGTCGCCCTCGCTGAGGCCCCCACCCCGACGACCCCCGCCCACACCGGTGGCACCGAGGCCGGCGGTGTGGGCGGTTCCACGGCCCCCGCCGCCCCGTCCGTGCCCACCGCGGCGCCGACCGGTCCGGACCCGGACGCCGTCCGGGCCGCGCTGCTCGCCGTCGTCAGTGAGAAGACGGGCTATCCCGTCGACATGGTCGAGCCGGGCATGGACCTGGAGGCCGACCTGGGCATCGACTCGATCAAGCGGGTGCAGATCCTGGGCGCGGTGTCGGAGCGGATCCCCGGCCTGCCGCAGGTGGGCCCGGAGCAGCTGGCCGAGCTGCGGTCCGTGGACGACATCGTGGGCGTCCTCGCCGCGGGCGCCCCGACGGCCACTCCGGTCGCCGCCGGTCCGGACGCCGCGGCCGTGCGTGCCGCGCTCCTCGCCGTGGTCTCGGAGAAGACCGGCTACCCGGTCGAGATGGTCGAGCCGGGGATGGACCTGGAGGCCGATCTCGGCATCGACTCGATCAAGCGGGTCCAGATCCTCGGCGCGGTGTCCGAGCGGATCCCCGGCCTGCCCCAGGTCGGCCCGGAGCAGCTCGCGGAGCTGCGGTCGGTGGACGACATCGTGGGCGTGCTGGCCGCCGCGACCCCCGCGCCTGCCGCCCCGGCCGGCGCCGACGCCTCGTCGGTGCGCGCGGCCCTGCTCGCGGTGGTCAGCGAGAAGACGGGCTACCCGGTCGACATGGTCGAGCCGGGCATGGACCTCGAGGCCGACCTCGGGATCGACTCCATCAAGCGGGTGCAGATCCTCGGCGCCGTCGCGGAGCGGATCCCCGGCCTGCCTCCGGTGGGCCCGGAGCAGCTGGCCGAGCTGCGGTCGGTCGACGACATCGTCGGTGTCCTCGCCGCCGCACCCGCCACGCCGGCGCCCGGCACGCCCGTCCCGTCCGGTGTGGACCCCGACGCCGTGCGGGCCGCGCTGCTCACCGTCGTCTCCGAGAAGACGGGCTACCCCGTCGACATGGTCGAGCCGACCATGGACCTCGAGGCGGACCTGGGCATCGACTCGATCAAGCGGGTGCAGATCCTCGGCGCCGTCGCCGAGCTCGTCCCCGGCGTCACCCCGGTCGGCCCGGAGCAGCTCGCGGAGCTGCGCTCGGTCGACGACATCGTCGCCGTCCTCGCCGGCGCGCCGGCCGGGCAGCCCGTGGCGGTGGTCGAGCCCGAGCGGGCGGTCGATGTGCGCCCGCACCGCTTCACGATCGACCTCGCCCCGCTCCCGCCGCTCGACCGGCTCGCCGAGCCCTTCGCGGCGCAGCCGGTGGCGTGGATCGTCGAGCGCGGCACCTCCGCGCCGGCCGCCCTGGTCGAGGGCCTGCGCGCCCGCGGCTGGACCGTCACCACCGACCGGCCGGACGACCTCGACGCGGTGATCCTGCTGGCAGGCCCGCAGTTCCCGGCCGAGCAGCTGCTCTCCGACGCGGTGCTCACCGCCGGTGCGACCGTGGAGGCCCTGCGGCGCAGGGAGACCCGCGCCGCGTTCCTCACCGTCACCCGCATCGACGGCGGCCTCGGCCACCACGGCACCGCCGAGCTCGGCCTCGCCCTGCAGGGCGGGCTCACCGGCCTCGCCAAGACCCTGGCCCGCGAGGCCCCCACCGTGTTCGCCCGGGCGGTCGACGTCGCCCCCGGCCTCGACGACACCGCGGTGTCGGACGTCGTTCTCGCCGAGCTGCACGATCCCGACCTGACGGCGGAGGTCGGCGTCGACGCCGACCGCGCCCGCTGGACCCCGGTCCGCACGGACCGCGGCCTGGCGGGCACCCCGGTGGAGGAGGCGCCCCTGGGAGCCGACGACGTCGTGCTGGTCACCGGCGGCGCCCGCGGCGTCACCGCCACCTGCGTGATCGCCCTGGCCGAGCGCGTCCCGGCGGAGTTCCTGCTGCTCGGCCGCACCACCGGCATCGACGAGCCGGAGCCCGCCTGGGCCGCCGGCGTGCCCGACGACGGCCTCAAGGCCGCCCTGATCACCGACCTGCGCCACGGCACCGGCGGCTTCGGCCCCAAGGAGGTCGAGCAGCAGGTCTCCGCGCTCAAGGCCCGCCGCGAGATCCGCTCCACACTGGACGCAGTCCGCGCGGCCGGCGCCCGGGCGCGCTACCTGAGCGCCGACGTCGCCGATGCGGACGGCGTCCGCGCCGCCCTGGGCGACGACGCCACCCGGGTCACCACGCTGGTCCACGGCGCCGGCGCACTCGCCGACGCCGCCCTGCCGGACAAGACCGCCGAGGCCGTCGCCCGGGTGTTCGGGCCCAAGCTCGGCGGGCTGCGTGCGGTGCTCGACGCGGTGGAGACCTCGCCGCGGGTCATCGTCTTCGGCTCGGTCGCCGGGGTCCTCGGCAACCCGGGCCAGGCGGACTACGCCGCCGCCAACGAGGCCCTCGACCGCGCCGCCGCGACCCTGCGCCACCACGGGCAGGGCGGCACCGCGATCCACTGGGGCGCCTGGGACGGCGGGATGGTCACGCCGGAGCTCAAGGAGCTGTTCGCGGCCCGCGGGGTCGCGCTGCTCGCGCCGGAGACGGGCGCCGCGGCGTTCGTCGAGGAGCTCACCCGCGGCGAGCGGTCGGTCCTGGTCGCACCGGGCGGCGCACTCGCCCCCGTTGCGCCCGAACCGGTCCGGGAGGTCACGGTCCGCCGCGACACCCACGCCCTGACCCGCGACGCCGTGGTCGCCGACCACCGCATCGGCGCCGCCCCGGTGCTGCCGCTGTCCGCCGCGATCGGCTGGATGGCGCGGACGGCCGAGCGGACCCACCGCGACCTGCGGGTCGTCGGGCTCCGCGACGTCGGGGTGCACCGCGGGATCGTGCTCGACGGCACCGAGCCCGCCGAGCTGGAGCTGGGCCTGGACCGCGGGACGGTCGAGGGCGGCACGCTGACGGTCCGCGCCCGGATCACGAGCGGCTCGCAGGGCGGAGGGTCGACTCCGGCCCAGCCGCATTTCGGCGCGACGCTGGTCCTCGCCGCCGGCCCGGCCGTCCCCCCGGCCGGGGAGGCCTGGACGCCCACCGAGGGTGACGACGGGCTGCAGGTCTACCGCGACGCCGACCTCTTCCACGGCCCGCTGCTGCAGGGCCTGAGGCGAGTGGTCGAGCGGGCCGAGACCCGGCTGGTCGCGGAGTGCGCGCTCGCCGACATCCCACTCGCCGGGGGCGGCTGGGCCGCGGAGCTGCACAGCCCGGTGCTCGGCGACGTCGTGCTGCAGGTCGCGTCGGTGCTGGGGGTCTGGCACCAGCAGGCCGGCTGCCTCCCGCTGTCGGTCGGTGCGGTCGACCTGTACGCCCCGATCCCGGACGGCACCCCCTTCCGCGTGATCGCCGACGACCTCCGCCCGACGACCGGGGGAGTCACGGTGAACGCCACGGTCACCGACCCCGAGGGCCGGATCCTGCAGCGCTGGACCGACATCGGCGCGGTGAGCACTCCCGACATGGCCGCCAAGTTCGCCGAGGCGGTCCGGGTCCGGAACGAGGAGGGCACGCGATGAGCGACCTGACGGACGAGATCACCTTCGACGGCACCCCCTTCGACTCCCTGGCCGGCATCCCCGATCCCCAGTCGGGCAGCGGCACGGTCGGCGGGGCGGCGCCGATCGCTGCGGCGCCGGGCCGTGATCCGCACGCGGGTAGCGGGACGTCCGACGACCGACCGGTTCCCTTCCCGGACGCGGATCACGCCTCTCGCCCGGCGGCCGCAACGCACGGGACGGCACCCGTCGCCGCCGAGGCGCTCGCGGCCGGCCTGGTCGACGAGCTCCGGGCCGGCCTGGTCGCCGCCCACCGCTCCGCCATGGAGGTGCAGACCGCCTGGCAGGACGCCGCGCTCGCGGCGTTGCAGGGCGGTCGGGCCGTCGCCGGCCACCTCCCCGCGAGCGCCGGTGCGGTGCCGGGTCACCTCGCCCCTGCGCCGATGCAGGGGGGCGCCCTCGGGCCCGTGGCGGGGAAGCTCACCCGCGTCCCCGCACCGCCCCGTCTCGCCCTGGAGGCCGGCGGGTACCGGCGCGAGGGGGCTCTCGAGCCCCTGGCTCCCGCGCTGGTGTCCACCCTGGACTCCGCCGCGCTGGAGCGGCTCCGGCGCGGCGACCTCGCCGCGGTCTTCGGGCCGCGGCACGAGCGCGGGGAGCCCGGCCCGCTCCTCGCCTCCGGGCCGCTGCACGCCGTCACCGAGCTCCGGCCGGGCGGTCCGGCGGGCGTCGCGGTCCTCCGCGGGCTCGCCACCGCCCCCGGGAGCGCGGAGGAGCTGCGCACCCTCGCCGCCCAGGTCGCCCAGGTGATCGCCGGCTGGCTGGGCCTCCCGACCGTCGTCCCCGCGGCCCGGTTCGTCGTCGAGGGCGGGACCGTCGAGCCGGAGCCCGCCCCCGCGGGCGAGGTCGAGGTGCTCGCCGAGGTCACCGCGGCCGATCTGCTGCCCCGCCCCTGGGTGCGCGTCGACGTCGAGGTGCGCCCGGGTGGCATCGTCCGCGATCTCACCCTGGCCGTCCGCGAGGAGCCGGGCACCCCGCTCGGCACCCGCCGCGGCGGCAACCCGCCCGCCCTCCCGGTGCGGCGCGGTGTCACCGGCACCCTCGCCGTCGTCGACGAGCTGGCGCTGGCCACGGCCTCGGTCGGCGATCTGCAGCTGGCCCTCGGCCCGGAGTTCGCCCGCTACGCCGAGGTCCGCGCGACCCGTCCGCCGGCCGGCGGGCTGCGGCTCGTCGGGCGTGTCATGGAGATCCACGGCGCCCGCGGCGACCTCACGAAGGGCAGCGGCGAGACGGAGTACGACTCCGCCGCCGACGCCTGGTACTACGGGGCAGCCCCCAGCCCGAGCGTGCCGAACGTGATCCTGATGGAGACCTCGCTCCAGTCGGCGCTGCTCCTGGGCTACCACCTCGGCGCCACCCTCACCGACCCGGACGAGAACTACAGCCTGCGCAACCTCGACGGGAGCGCCACCCTCCACCGCGAGGTGGACCTGCGCGGGCGGACGATCGTCCAGCGCTCCGAGCTGATCACCACGACGGTGCTGTCGGGTGCGGTGCTGCAGGGCTTCACCTACGAGCTGTGGCTCGACGGCGAGGACCGCGCCACCACCGGTCCGTTCTACTCCGGGACGTCGCTGTTCGGGTTCTTCAACGCCACCGCCCTGGCCAACCAGACCGGCCTGGACAACGGCACCCTCGTCCCCACCTGGCTGGAGCGCCACCCGCACCCGACCCGGACCGCCCCTGGTGGACGGACCGGGGCGACGGGTGAGCTGGACCTGGTGCGGGACATGGAGGTCGTCGACGGCGGCGGGCTCCACGGGGCCGGCTACCTGCGGGCCCGCCGGCGCGTGGAGGCGTCCGACTGGTTCTTCGCCCGGCACTTCCACCTCGACCCCGTGATGCCCGGCTCGCTCGGCATCGAGGCGGTGATCCAGGCCCTGCAGGAGTGGCTGGTCGACACGGGCGCCACCACCGAGCTGACCGAGCCCGAGTTCGTGGTGCCCGCGGGCATCGAGCTGGCCTGGCGCTACCGCGGCCAGATCCTCGCCGGTGACGGCGAGATGACCCTCGAGGTGCACGTCAAGCGGGTCGAGCGGCGGCCGGGACGGGTGCGGGTGGTCGCCGACGCCTCGGTGTGGAAGCCGGGTTTGCGCATCTACGAGCTGACCGACGTCGCCGCCGAGGCGCGCGAGAAGGGGGCACCGGCATGGTGACCACCGTCCTGACCGGCCCGGACCTCGATGCGCTGTCCCGCGGGGAGCTCCTCGCCCGGACCGCGGACGAGCTCTACGGCGTGCTCGCGGACCTGGACCGCCCGGTCTTCGTGGTGCGTGACGTCCGCGGAATCGGCGCCACCAACGAGCCCGGCGGCGCCCGTCGTCCCGGTGTGCAGGTGCTGGCATCGGCCGGTCCGCTGCCCGCCCCTCGGCTCGGGGCTGCGTCGTTCCGGCGTACCCACGGCGTTCGGCTGGCCTACCACGCCGGCGCGATGGCCCACGGGATCGCCTCCGCCGAGATGGTGACCGCGCTGGCCCGCACCGGTGTGCTGGCCAGCTTCGGCGCGGCCGGGCTGGTGGCGGAGAAGGTCGACGCCGGCCTGTCCGCGATCACCCGGGACGCGCCGGGCCGCCCGTTCGCCTGCAACCTGATCCACAGTCCGAGCGAGCTGGCCATGGAGCGGTCCACGGTGGACCTCTGCCTGCGTCACGGGGTCACCACGCTGGAGGCCTCGGCCTTCCTGGAGCTGACGCCGGACATCGTCCGGTACCGGGCGCTGGGCCTGTCCCGCAACGCGGACGGCTCCCCGCGAATCGCGCACCACGTGATCGCCAAGGTCTCGCGCACGGAGATCGCCGAGCTGTTCCTCGCTCCCGCGCCGGAGCCGATCCTGCGCGGGCTCGTCGAGGCGGGGCGGATCACCGCCGAGCAGGCCGCGCTGGCCCGCGAGGTGCCGGTGGCGGACGACATCACCGCCGAGGCGGACTCGGGCGGCCACACCGACCGCCGCCCGCTGCCCGTGCTGCTGGGCGAGCTGATCCGGCTCCGGGACCGCCGCGCGCCGCGGGTCCGGATCGGTGCCGCCGGGGGCATCGGGACCCCGGAGGCCGCCGCGGCGGCGTTCGCGCAGGGCGCGGACTACGTCGTCACCGGCTCGGTGAACCAGGCCTGCGTCGAGTCCGGCCAGTCCGCCGTCGCCAAGGAGCTGCTCGGGCAGGCCGGGGTCACGGACTGCGAGATGGCCCCGTCGAGCGACATGTTCGAGCTGGGGGTCGACGTCCAGGTGCTGCGCCGGGGCACGATGTTCCCCTCCCGCGCCCGGCGGCTCTACGACCTCTACCGCCGCCACGACGGCATCGACGACCTGCCCGCGGACGAGCGGGAGTCCCTGGAGCGCACCGTGTTCCGCCGTCCCCTGGACGACGTCTGGGCGGACACCGTCGACTACTTCTCCCGCCGCGACCCGGACCAGATCGCCCGCGCCGCCGAGAACCCCAAGCGCCGCATGGCCCTGGTGTTCCGCTGGTACCTGGGCCTGTCGTCGAACTGGGCCGCGGGTGGCGCCCCGGACCGCAAGGCGGACTACCAGATCTGGTGCGGCGCGGCGATGGGCGCCTGCAACACCTGGCTCGCCGGCACCCCGCTCGAACCGGTCGCCGCGCGGACCGTCAGCGGTGTCGCGGAGAACCTGATGCGGGGTGCGGCCTTCCACGGCCGGGTCACCGCCCTGCGTCAGGCGGGCGTCACGCTGCCCGCCGGGTGCGCCGCGCACCGACCGGAGCTCCTGACATGACCGACGCGGTGATCGACCGACCGGAACCACGCCGGAAGACGATCAGCAGCCCGTACATCCACAAGCTGCAGCGCAGGCACTTCCTGCTCTTCGACGTCGCCCCGATCCTCGGCACCGCCGCCGCGGTGGCGTTCCTGTGGGTGCACCCCTTCGGCTGGACCGAGGCCGGGCTGCTGGTCGGGTTCTGGCTGCTCACGGGGCTGGGGGTGACCGTCGGCTATCACCGGCTGTTCACCCACCGCACGTTCAAGGCCGCTCCGTCGGTGGAGGTCGCGCTCGCGGTCCTCGGCTCGATGGCGGGGCAGGGCGCGGTGATCTCCTGGGTGGCGCTGCACCGTCGGCACCACGAGTTCTCCGACCGCGAGGGCGACCCGCACTCGCCCAACCTCTCCGGTGGGGGGTTCGTCGGCGCGGTGAAGGGCCTGGCGCACTCGCACTTCCTGTGGATGCGCCGCCACGAGTACCCCAACGTCGTCCACTACGCGCCGGACCTGATCAAGAACCGGCGGCTGGTCCGCGTCGCCCGCCTCTACTACTGGTGGGTCGCGCTGGGGCTGGCCGTGCCCGCGCTGATCGGCGGCCTCGTCGACCTGTCCTGGCAGGGCGCGGTGTCCGGGCTGCTGTGGGGCGGCCTGGTGCGGATCTTCGTGCTGGAGCACATCGTCTGGGCGATCAACTCCGGCCTGCACATGGTCGGCACGCGCCCCTACGAGTCCCGCGAGAACAGTCGCAACGGCGGGATCTTCGCGCTGCTCACCCTCGGCGAGTCCTGGCACAACAACCACCACGCGTTCCCCGAGTCGCCGTCGTTCGGGCTGGACTGGTACCGGCTCGATCCCGGCTTCTGGCTGATCCGGGCGCTGCAGACCGGCGGTCTGGCCTCGGACCTGAAGACCCCGTCCCCCGAGCGCCGGCAGGCCCGGCGCGCGCGCCCCGCAGGAGCCGAGTCATGAGTGCAGCTGTGGCGACCGACGTCGCGTCCATCGTGGAGTGGTGCCGCGGGTACCTCGCCGACCTGCTGGAGACGCCGGTCGCCGAGATCGACCCGGACGCCGACTTCGACCGGCTCGGCGTCGACTCCGCGCTGGCGGTGTCGCTGCTGGTGGAGGTCGAGGAGCGCTACGACGTCGACATCGCCCCCGAGGCACTGTTCGAGAACCCGACGATCGCCGCCGTCGCCACCTACCTGCACGAGCGCCTGGGATGAGCTCCGCCGCCCAGTCCGCCGAGGCGATCCGGCACCACTACGACATCGGCAACGACTTCTACGCGCTCTGGCTGGACCCCACGCTGAGCTACTCGTGCGCCTGGCGGACCGGAGACGAGTCGCTGGAGCAGGCGCAGGAGCACAAGCTGCGTCGCCACCTCGACGCCGCGGGCGCGCGGACCCGGCTGCTCGACGTCGGGTGCGGATGGGGCGGGATCCTCGCCCGGGCCGGCGTGCCGGCGGTCGGGCTCACCCTCTCCGACGCCCAGGCCGCGCACGTTGCGGCACAGGGGATCCCGGACGCCGAGGTGCGGGTGGAGGACTGGCGCGACCACACGCCGTCGCACCCCTACGACGGCATCGTGTCCATCGGGGCGTTCGAGCACTTCGCCGCGCCGGGCGCCGACAAGGTCGCGATCTACCGGGAGTTCTTCACCCGCTGCCGGGAGTGGCTGTCGGGCGGCGCGCTGTCCCTGCAGACGATCGCCTACGCGGACATGGACCCGGCCGAGGCGAGCTCGTTCATGCAGCAGGAGATCTTCCCGGACGCCGAGCTGCCCACCCTGGCCGAGATCACCGCGGCCGCCGACGGTGTCCTGGAGGTCACCGCGCTGTCCAACGGCCGCCTCGACTACGCCTGGACCTGCGCGGAGTGGGCCCGGCGGCTCAAGGCGGCGCGGCCCGAGGCGCGCGAGCTGGTGGGGGCGGAGACGGTGGCGCGCTACGAGCGGTACCTGATGCTGTCGTCGCTCGGCTTCCGCATGGGCAGGCTCGCGCTCTACCGGATCACCCTGCGCCCGTACGGCTCCCGGTGGGGCGCATGAGGTTCAACCCCTTCGCGCCGGCCTTCCGGCAGGACCCGTACCCGCAGTACGCGGCCCTGCGGGCGCAGCCACCGATCCGCACCCTGGGGATGTGGGTGCTGACCCGGCACGCCGACGTGCTCGCGGTGCTGCGCGACCGGACGTTCAGCGCCGAGCTGATCCCCGCGCTGGTGGCGCGGCACGGTGGCGACACCGACCGGATCCTGCGTCTCGGCCGGGCGTCGTTGGTGTTCACGGACAACCCGGCGCACGCGCGGCTGCGGGGACTGGTGAACCGGGCGTTCACCCCGGCCGCGGTCGCCGAGCTGGAGCCGGCGGTCCGCGAGATCGCCGGGCGGCGGGTCGCCGATCTGCGTCACGACCTGATGGCCGAGGTCGCCGTGCCGCTGCCCGTCGAGGTGCTCTGCACCTGGCTCGGCCTGCCCGCCGAGCTGCACGACATGGTCGCGGGTTGGACGCACGACGTCCGGTTCCTGCTGGAACCGGGGATGTTGCGCGGGGACGATCTCGCGCGGGTGGCCGACGTGGTCGACACCTTCGCGGGCGCGCTGACCGAGGTCCTGCACGACCGCCCGGCCGGGCTCCTGACCCGCCTGGCCGAGGCCCGGACGTCCGGGGGACACCGGCTGGCCGACGAGGAGATCGCGCTGCTCGGGATCATGTGCTTCGTCGCGGGCTCCGAGACCTCCACGGCGCTGATCGGCAACGCCGCGCTCGCGGTCCTGCACGACCCCGTCACGCCGGAGCAGGTGCCCGCCGCGGTCCGGGAGACCCTGAGGCACGAGAGCCCGCTGCAGATGACCAAGCGGATCGCGACCCGGGACCTCGAGATCGGCGGTGCGGCGATCGCGGCGGGGGACCAGGTGCTGCTCTGCCTCGCCGCCGCCAACCGGGACGATGCCGTGTTCCCGGATCCCGACCGGTTCGACGTCGCGCGTCCGCCCGGCCCACACCTGGGCTTCGGCTTCGGGATGCACGGCTGCCTCGGCGGCGCGCTGGCCGAGCTGCAGGCCGGGGCGGTGCTCGACGCGCTCGTCCGCACACCGGTCGAGCTCGCCGGCGAGGTGCGCTGGCAGACGGAGAGCCTGATCGTCCGCAGCCCCGTCGCGCTGCCCGTGCGGCGCGTCGACGGTGCGGCCACCGCGCCCTCCCGACTCCCGAGGGAGTCCTTCTCCGGCGCCGGTGTGCCGATGCGGAGCCGGCCCGGTGTGCCGGAGGGCGCAAGATGACCGCGGCGGCCGTGCGGCGGTTGCGGGACGTCCCGCCCGTCGGCGGGACCGCCCTGGTCTGCCTGCCCCATGCCGGGGCCGGGGCGTCGTCGTTCGCCCGCTGGCTGCGGCTCTTCCCGGAGCCGATCGGGCTCCTCCGGGTGCAGCTGCCCGGTCGGGAGGACGCTGCCGGCGAGGAGCCGCTGCGGTCCGTCGCCGATGCCGTAGTGCTGCTGCTCCCGGAGCTCCGGGAGCTGCCGAGGGTGGCGCTCTACGGGCACAGCATGGGCGCGCTCGTCGCGTTCGAGCTGGCCACGGCGCTGGAGGCGGCCGGGCGGCCGCCGGTGCACCTGTTCGTGTCCGGTCGCCGCGCGCCCCATCTCGCCTCGCGCCGCGCCCCGATCCACCACCTGCCCGACGACGAGTTCGCCGCCGCGCTCGGCGGCGCCCTCACCGGGCCACCGGCCTTCCGGCGCTACGCGCTGCGGCTCACCCGGGCGGATCTGACGCTCTCCGAGGATTACGCGGGCGGGCTCGAACCCCGCCTCGACTGCCCGGTCACCGGGTTCCACGGCCTCGGCGACCCGATCGTCGACCTCGACCAGGCCGGGGCGTGGTCCGACGTGACCACCGGGCGCTTCGCGCTGCACACCTTCACCGGCGACCACCTGTTCCACCAGCAGCACCGCGAGGCCCTGGCCGCCCACATGACCGAGGCGATCACGACCGGCGGCCTCACGGCCGGAGCATCCGCATGACCGTCCCCGAGGTCCTCGCCCGCCGCGCCGCCGAGACCCCGCGCCGACCGGCCCACGTCTTCCTCGACGAGCGGGGGGACGAGACCCGGGTCCTCACCTACGGCGAGCTCCACCGGCTGGCACTCGGTGTGGCACAGGCGCTCCCGTGCGCGCCGGGGGAGCGGGCGCTGCTCGCGTTCCCGCAGTGCCCCGAGTTCGTGATCGCCTTCCTCGGGTGCCTCTACGCCGGGGTGATCGCGGTTCCGGTGAACCCACCACGGCGCAGCAGGGTGCAGGAGGCGACGGCCGCCGTCGTGGCCGACTGCGACGCCGCCGCCGTCCTCACCCTGCGCTCCTCGGTGGAGACGCTGCGGGAGCGGCTCCCCGGTCCGCGGGCCTGGCTGGCGGTCGACGAGATCGGGCCGGGCTCCGGCGCGCCGGCGGCGGTCGGGCCCGGGGACCTGGCGTTCCTGCAGTACACCTCGGGATCGACGTCGGATCCCAAGGGCGTCATGGTCTCCCACGGCAACCTCGCCGCGAACGAGGACATGATCGCCGCCGCGTTCGGGCACGACGAGGGCTCGACCGTCGTCGGCTGGGCGCCGTTCTTCCACGACCAGGGCCTGATCGGCAACGTCCTGCAGCCGCTGTGGACCGGGTCGACGGCGATCCTGATGTCGCCCATGGCCTTCGTCCGCCGTCCGATGCTGTGGCCCGAGACCGTGTCGCGGTACCGGGCGCACACCAGCGGCGGCCCGAACTTCGCCTTCGACGCCTGCGTCCGTGCCGCGTCCCGGGGCGTCCCGGCCCTGGACCTGAGCTGCTGGAAGGTGGCCTTCAACGGGGCCGAACCGGTGCGCCCGGAGACCCTGCGCGCCTTCGCCGAGACCTTCGGGCCACACGGCTTCGATCCCGCGGCCCTGCACCCCTGCTACGGCCTCGCCGAGGCGACCCTCATCGTCACGGGGACCGGAAAGCTCCGCGGCCCACGACTCCTCGCGGCGGACCCCGCATCCCTCGCCGACAACCGCGTCCACGGTGAGCGAACGGCACTCTCGTTCACACCTGGTGAGCCGGCGGCCCGTTCGCTCACCCCCGCGGCGGCTGAGCAACGGCCGGTCGACGCCCCCGCTCCGGACGAGCGAACGGCACTCTCGCTCACTAGGTGTGAGCTAGGGGGCCGTTCGCTCACCGGGGGAGCGGGGGTGCGGGAGCTGGCGGGGTCCGGGGTGCCGCTCGACGGGGAGGTGGTCCGGATCGTCGAACCCGGGAGCCGGCTCGTCCGTCCGGACGGGGCGGTGGGGGAGATCTGGGTGTCCGGGCCCTCCGTGGCGCTCGGGTACTGGCGACGGCCGGAGGCCACCGCGGAGACCTTCCGGGCCCGGATCGTCGGCGACCCCCACGAGTACCTCCGGACCGGCGACCTCGGCGCGCTCGTCGACGGCGAGCTGTACGTCGTGGGCCGGCGCAAGGACGTCGCGATCATCCGGGGGCGCAACCACCATCCCCACGACATCGAGCACACCGTCGGCACCGCGCACCCCGTCCTCGAACCCGGGGCGGCCGCGGCCTTCGCCCTGTCCGCCCCGGACGGCGAGCAGCTGGTCGTGGTGCAGGAGGTGCGTCGCGAGCACCGTCGCGGCGGGGATCCGCGCGAGGTCCTCGGGGCCGTTCGCGCCGCGCTCGCGCAGGAGCACGGTCTCGCGCTCGCCGAGCTCGTGATCACGCTGCCCGGCCGGGTGCCACGGACGAGCAGCGGCAAGGTGCGCCGTTCGACCGCCGCGGCCATCCACGCCGGCGACGGGTTCGAGCGCTGGGCACCCTGAGCGAACGGCACTCTCGCGCACCGGATGTGAGCGAAGGGGCCGTTCGCCGGGGAGGGACGGCCGGCGGTGGCGCCGGGGAGAAACAGCAGGTCACGGCATCAGGAGGAGACAGCATGGACGCCCCCAACCCCGACTATGCGAACGCCGTCACCGCCGCGGTGCTCGCCCTGCCCGCCGCCGCGCACCTCGGGTTCACCTTCGGGTCGCTGGGGCCGGGCTCCGTCGGGCTCGACCTCGAGGTCCGCCCCGAGCACACCCAGCACGACGGCCACGTCGCCGGCAGCGTGCTCGGCGCGCTCGCCGACTACGCGGGCGGCTCGGCCGCCGGCACCCTGCTCCCGGCCGGCTGGACGAACCTGACCACCGACTACACCGTCAAGATCGTCGCCCCGGCGAGGGGAGAGCGGCTGGTCGCCCGCGGCCGCGTGGTCCACGCCGGCCGGTCCACCACGGTCGCGGCGGTGGACGTCCACGTCGTGTCCGGCGCCGCCGAGGTCCTGTGCGCCACCGCGCTGGTCACGATGCGCAACCTGAAGGTGGGCTAGCCGTGCCGTACCTGGAGACGGGCGGTGCCCGGATCGCCTACACCGACACCGGGACGCCGACCGGGCGCCCGGACGCACCGACGGTCGTCTTCGGGCACGGCCTGCTGTTCGGCGGCTGGATGTTCCGCCACCAGGTCCGGACGCTGCGGGGAAGCCACCGCTGCGTGACCCTCGACTGGCGGGGGCAGGGGGCCAGCCCGGCCGCCGGGCCGTCCGACATGGACACCCTGGCCCTCGACGCCGCGGCCGTCGTCGAGGCCCTCGGCAGCGGGCCCGTGCACTGGGTGGGCCTGTCCATGGGCGGGTTCGTCGGCCTGCGCCTCGCGGCGCGCCGGGCCGAGCTGCTGCGCTCGCTCACGCTGCTCGGCACGAGCGCCGATGCCGAGGAGCCCGCCGCGGCCCGGCAGTACGGCCGGCTCGGTGCGGTGCAACGGCTCGTCGGGGTGCGGCCGATCGCGAGCCGGATCACGCCGCTGCTCTTCGGGAGCGACGCCGACCCGGCCCTGGTCCGGGAGTGGCTGGTCCGCCTCGACACCGCCGACCGGGCGGGGATCCGGGCGGCGGTGCGGGGTGTGGCGGAGCGTGCGTCGGTGGCCGGCGAGCTGAGTGCGATCGGTGTCCCGACCCTGATCGCGACGGGCGACCAGGACCGCGCCACCCCGCCGGACCGGGCCCGCGCGATCCACGCCGGGATCCCGGGCTCCCGCCTCGCGGTGCTCGAGGGCTGCGGCCACACCAGCGCGCTCGAGCGGCCCGCCGAGGTCACGCGGCTGCTGCACGCCTTCCTCCACGAGGTCGACCGAACCTCCTGCGTGCGGGGGACGGTGCCCTAGGGGGACTGCTCACGGAAGAAGAGGGGACCGGGACGCCTGATCGCCGGGTTCCGTTCGCCCGCCGGCCATCCACGGCCCGGAGGATCACTCCATGGTGGTCCGGGAACGCAGGCGCTCCGGGAGACGGGTCCTCGGCATCCTGCTGGCGCTCGTGCTCGCGGGGCTGCTGGCCGTCGTCCTCACCCGGGAGATCGGCGGGAGATCCGCGACGGTGACCGTCAGCGGCGTCGTCGGCTCCGAGAAGCTGCCGTTCTTCGCCGATCCCGACGTGAAGAAGGTGTTCGCGGACAACGGGATCGAGCTGAAGATCGATCCGGCCGGGTCGCGGCGGATCGCGACGACCGTGGACCTCGCGGCGTACGACTTCGCCTTCCCGTCCAGCGCCCCGGCGGCCGACAAGCTGCTCGCCGCGCATCCCGCGGTCCGCACCTACGCACCCTTCTCGTCCCCCATGGCCGTCGCCACGTTCCGGCCGATCGCGGACCTGCTGACCGCCGCCGGTGTGGTGCGGGGGAACACCTTCGACGTCCGCCGCTACCTGGAGCTGACCCGGGCCGGGACCCGCTGGGACCAGCTGCCGGGCAACACCGCGTTCCCGGCGCGCCGGAACGTGCTGCTCTCGACCACCGAACCCTGCCAGTCCAACTCCGCGGCCATGTACCTCGGGATCGCCTCCTACGCGGCCAACGGCGACGCGGTCGTCGCGGACCCGGCGGCGGGCGCCGCGGTGCTGCCCACCGTCGGCGGGCTGTTCCGCGACCAGGGCTACCTGCCGTCGTCGAGCGAGGTGCTGTTCGAGGACTACCTCGCGGCCGGCATGGGGCGGGTGCCGATGGCGATGGTCTACGAGGCCCAGTACCTCGCCGAGGAGCTGGCGCCGCGGCCCGCGCTGCAACCGGGCACCGTGCTGCTCTACCCGAGCCCGACGGTGTTCTCCCGGCACACCCTCGTGCCGCTCACACCCCGGGGGGACCGGATCGGCGAGCTGCTCACCACGAACCCGGAGCTGGTGCGGCTCGCCGCCGCGCACGGCTTCCGGACCCAGGACCCGCGGCAGCTCGCCGACATCGTCGCGGCCCGGGGCCTGCCCCCGTTGCCGCAGCTCGTGGACGTGGTGGAGCCGCCCACCTACGACACCCTGGAGGGTCTGTTGCGAGGGCTGGGGTGTCCGGCGTGAGGCGGATCGTCCTGCTGCTGGCCCTGGCGTTGCTCGCCGCCGGGTGCACCTCGGCGCCGGAGGGGACGACGCTGCGGGTCCTCGCCGGCAGCGAGCTCGCCGACATGGTCCCGATCCTCGAGGAGGCCGCGCGGGCAACCGGTGTGCGCGTGCAGCTCGACCAGGTCGGCACCCTCGACGGCGCCGAGCAGGTCACCTCGGGTGCCGCCGCGGCCACCCACGACGCGGTCTGGTTCTCCTCGAACCGCTACCTCGCGCTGCAGCCCGGCGCGCAGGCACGGATCGGTACCGCGACCGAGATCATGTCCTCGCCGGTGGTGCTGGGCCTGCGCCGCTCGGTCGCCCAGCGACTCGGGTGGGTCGGCAGGCCGGTGACCTGGGCGGAGATCGCGGCCGCGGCCGGGCGCACGGAGTTCACGTACGGGATGACGGACCCGTCGGCGTCGAACTCCGGGTTCTCGACGGTCGTCGCGGTGTCCACCGCGCTCGCCGGGACCGGTGCCGCGCTGACCACCGCGCAGGCCGCCTCGACCGCCCCGGCCCTGCGGGACTACTTCTCCGCGCAGGTGCTCTCGGCCGGCTCCTCGGGCTGGTTGCAGGACGCGTTCGTGCGCCGCACCACCGGCGCCGATCCGGGACCGCACGTCGACGGCCTGATGAACTACGAGTCGGTCCTGGTGGCGCTCAACGCCTCCGGGCGGCTGCCGGAGCCGCTGGAGATCATCTCTCCGGCCGACGGCGTGGTCACCGCCGAGTACCCGTTCACGGTGCTGGCGGGGGCGTCGGAGCAGGTGCGGGACGCGGTCCGCCGGCTCACCGACCACCTCCGCACCCCGGACGTCCAGCGCGCGATCGCGGAGCGGACCTCGCGGCGGCCCGCGGTGCCGGGTGTGCCGCAGACGCTGGGGCCCGCCCCGGTGGAGCTGCCCTTCCCGGCGCGCGCCGAGGTCGTCGACACCCTGCTGACCAGCTGGTTCGACAAGGTGCGCCGGCCCTCGCGGACGATCTACGTCCTCGACGTGTCCGGGTCGATGGGGGAGCAGGACCGGATCGGCCGGCTGCGCGCCTCGCTCACCGGGCTGACCGGCGGCGATCCCGGGTCCGCCTCGAGGTACCGGCGGTTCCGCGGGCGGGAGGAGGTCACGTTGCTGCCCTTCAGCGACCGGCCCGGCACCCCGGACACGGTGACCGTGCCGCAGGACGATCCCTCGCCCGGCCTGACGCGCATCGCCGCCGACGCGGCGGGCCTGCGACCGGGCGGGCAGACCGCCATCTACGACGCCCTCGACTCCGCCTACGCCGTGGCGGCGCGGCAGATCACCGCCGATCCCGACCGCTTCACCTCGATCGTCCTGATGACCGACGGCGCCAACAACACCGGCCGCGACCTGGCCGACTTCACCGCGGGGCAGGGGGCGCGGGCACCGGCCCTGAAGGCCGTCCCGATCTTCCCGATCCTGTTCGCGGACAGCGACACCGGCGAGATGGAGCAGCTCGCCACGCTGACCGGCGGCCGCACCTTCGACGCCCGGAGGCTACCGCTCGACCAGGTGTTCCAGGAGATCCGCGGCTATGTCTGACGGCGGCCTGCGGGGCTATCCGACCTCGCGGAAGAACCTGGTCGGGCTGGCGGGGGCGGCGGTCGGGCTCGGGCTCAACCTCGGCGGCGTGATCGGGGACGTCTGGCCCGCCGCGGCCGTCGGGCTCTACGCGATCGGGGCGCTGGTGACGCCGCCGGACCGGCCGGAACCCGGCTCGCTCACCGACGAGCTCCGGCGCGACGCGGACGGGCTGCTCGAGCTGGTGCAGCGCCGGACGCTCCCGCCCGGCGCCGGTGCCGCCGTCTCGCGGATCGTGCTCTGCGCGCGGACCGTGCTGGACCGGCTCGACGAGACCGCCGACGATCCGGCGGACCGGGCCGCGGCGCCCGAGCGCCTCGCCACCGTCGCGGAGATCCTGCGGGTGGACCTGCCCAGCTGTCTCGACGCGTACCTGGCCCGGCCGGACGCGCGGGCGGCGGCGGAGCTCGCCACCCAGCTGGACCTCGTGGCCCCGGTGGCGGACCGGCTCGCCGCCGCCGTCCCCGAGGCGTCGGTGCAGCGGGCCGAGGAGCTGACCCAGGAGCTGCGCCGGCGCTACCCGCCGATGTGACCAGGCACGATCCGCTGCTCCGATGACGCATGTCCGAACGCCCATCGCCACACGGCGCGGGCGCCCCGGCTGGTGGACTTCGGACGGCCGATCTGTCTTCGCCGAACGGAGGGCCCCGATGCGGCTCGCTGCCCAGACCCTGCCCGCCACCGACGCCCACGCGCTCCTGGCCGAGTACTTCGGCCCGGACGCCCGGGTGGACCCCTATCCCGTCCTCGCGCGGATCCGGGAGGCGTCCCCGCTGGTCCTGGAGGGCGGCGACCTGGTCGTCGTCGCCCGCTACGACCACTGTCGCCAGATCCTGCGCGACCCGTCGACCAGCAACGACCCCCGGAACACCCGCATCGGCGCGGCGATCCCGCCCCGCCAGGAGTCGCTGCTCTTCCTGGACCCGCCGACGCACACCCGCGTCCGGCGGCTCGTGTCCAAGGCCTTCACCCCGCGGGTGGTGGCCCGGCTCGAGGACCGCATCCTGACGATCGTCGACGGCATGGTCGACGCGATCGGGGAGCGCGACGAGTTCGACCTCGTGGCCGACTTCGCGGTGCCCCTGCCGATGCAGATCATCTGTGAGCTGCTGGGGATCCCGCTCGACGAGTACCGGGACTTCGAGCACGTCGCCCACGTCTTCGGGCGGGTCCTCGACTTCGACCACATCATGCCCAACCCGACGATCGCCGACTCGGAGGCGGCGCGCCGCACGCTGATCGACTACCTGCGCGGCCTGCTGGTGCGCCATCGCGCCGCCCCCGACGGGAGCCTGCTGTCGCAGCTGGTCGCGGTCGAGGACGGGGGCGACACGCTGTCCGAGGCCGAGCTCCTGGCGACGTCCGCGCTGCTCATGGGAGCCGGGTTCGACACCACGGTCAACCTGATCTCGAGCACGCTGCACTCCCTGCTCCTGGATCCTGCGGCGCTGCGCCGGCTGCGCGCCGAGCCGGACCTCGTCCCGGCCGTCGTCGAGGAGGGGCTGCGGCACGAGGCCCCGGTCCAGTTCGTGCTGCGCTCGGTGCGGCAGCCGACGACCGTCGGCGGGGTGGAGCTCTCCCCGGGCACCGCGGTCCTGGTGATCTTCGCCGCCGCGAACCGCGACCCGGAGCGCTTCGCCGAGCCCGAGCTGTTCGACCTCGACCGTGGGCCGTCGGACCACGTCGCCTTCTCGGCGGGCATCCACTTCTGCCTCGGGGCGGCGTTGGGCCGCAAGGAGGCGATCGTCGCGGTGCGCGAGTTCGCCAGGCGGGTGCAGGACCCGGAGATCCTGCCGCACACCCCGCGCTTCCGGGAGAACGTCAACCTGCGGGGTCGTGACGTGCTGCCGGTCCGGCACGCGGGGATCCTCCCGGCCTGAGCCGGGCCCCGGGTGGGCTCAGCGCCGAGCCCACTCCGAGAGCACGTGCACGGCCAGCGCGGCCGCCCCGCACGCGGCGGCGGCGATCCACAGTGCGCCCGCGCCGGCTCCCGCCAGGACCGCGCCCCCGGTCGCCGCGCCGGCGGCGATGCCGACGTAGACCGCGGACGAGTTCAGCGAGATCACGAGCGGCGCCTCTGCCGGCAGCAGGCCGACCAGCTTGTGCTGCTGGGCGGGCAGGAACGCCCACCCGGTGATCCCCCAGACCAGGCAGAACGCCAGGGCGCCCGGCACCGTCGACGCGGTGAGCGGGGACAGACCGAAGTTGACGGTCATCAGCGCGAGCGAGAGGGACAGCGTGCGCGGGGCGCCCCACCGGTCGGCGAGGCTGCCGCCGAGCCACGTGCCCGCCACCCCGCCCAGCCCGAACGCGGCGACCAGCAGGCTCAACCAGCGCGTCCCGATCGCGGGATCGGACCCGAACAGCGGCGCGAGGTAGGTGTAGAGCGAGTACCCGCCCGTCATCCCGACGACGGTGACGACGAGCGAGGACAGCAGTACCGGTGTCCGCAGGGGCGCGAGGCGCCTGCGGAGCGGCAGGGGATCGGCGGTGCCGGCGGCCGGCCCGCGCAGGGCCAGGCCGAGCACGGCGAGCCCCGCCAGCACCGCGACCAGCACGAACGTGCCGCGCCAGGTGAGCTGCTGCTCGACGACGATTCCCAGCGGCGCGCCCACCACAGTGCCCGCCGACTGCCCGCCGATCACCACGGCGAGCGCGCGCCCCCGGAATGCCGGCGGTGCGAGCCGCGAGGCCGCCCCGGCCGCCGCGGGCAGGTAGAGCCCGGCGGCGAGTGCACAGAGGACCCGCGACCCGTCGAGCATCCAGATCGATCCCGACGCCGCGGAGAGCACGTTGAACAGGGCGAAGAGCGCCATGGACGCCACGAGCACGCGGCGCAGGCGGACCCCGGACGTGAGACCGGTGAGCAGGGGGGACCCGACGGCGTAGGCGATCGCGTACACCGTGACGGACTGGCCGGCGACCGCGACGGAGACGTCGAGGTCGCGTGCGATCCCGCCGAGGATCCCGGCGACCACGAACCCGTCCGTGCCGATCGCGAAGCCGCCGAGGCTCAGGACCAGCAGCGACGGCCACGGCATGCGGGCGCTCACGAGGCCGGAGGGCGGTGCGGCGGTACTCATGCGCCCCAGCGTGATCCGCGCTCGCCGGGCGCATTCGTCGAGCCGATGAAGGGCGAATGAAATCCTTTCCGGAGCCATTCCCGGTGATCGCATTCCGCAATCGGGCAATGGTGATCGGGCAATGGTGGTCGGCAATGGTGGTCGGGCAATGGGGATGGGGCGCGGACCGCGGCCGGTTCAGAGGAACGCGGCTCCCAGGCTGAGCTCGACCTGCCCCGACGCGGCGAGGAGGGGGATCTGGAGCCGGCACCAGGGGGACAGGGCGGAGCCCGGCGCCGACGCCTCGGCCTGCAGGTCCTGCCAGGACCACCACTGCCACGACTCGACCTCGTCGGGGCGGGCCAGCGGGACGTCCTCGATCCGGCAGAGCAGGACGGGGCACAGCTCGTTCTCCTCGACGCCGGCGGCCGAGGCCCGGTAGGAGAAGTCGGGCAGGACCACACGCAGGTCGACCGGGGGCACGCCGAGCTCGTACCGGAGCCGACGGCGGACGGCGTCCTGAAGGGACTCACCGGGGGCCGGATGCCCGGAGCAGGTGTTGGTCCGGGCCAGCGGGAAGGCCCGCCGCCGGCGTGAGCGCTGCGTGACCAGGACCCGCCCGGCAGGGTCGAAGGCGTAGCAGGAGAAGCCGAGGTGTCGCGGGGTGACCGGGCCGAGCACGGCGTCCTCGTCCGCGACCCCGCAGGGCCGGCCCTGCGGGTCGACCAGCACCACCTGGGAGGTACGGGGTTCGCGACAGCGCGGGCCGGGCCGGGCCGCGAACAGCGCGACGGGTTCGGACATGGCGGTCCCCTAGCCGTGGGCGGAGGCACGCCGGGGTCCGGGGCGTGAGGAGCGGATCGTCGCTCGAGCAGGAACGCTAGGCCCGCGGGTGGTGAGGCTTCAACCCCCGTTCCGGGGAGGAGAGGCCTCGGCAACCGTCGCCCCGGACCCTCGGCGAGCGGAGTGATTCCGACGTGTCGGGGGTCGACTCGGCAGACATCCGCAGGCTTCCCGCACCCGTCACCGGGGCCCGGGCCCGGCCGATGCGGGGATCGTGCCGCGCCGTGCGCGACGCCACCTCCGATGTGACCGGCCTGCCGCGACCCGGGCGAACCGCTAGGGTCCTGCCCACACGTCGGTGTTCGGCCCGGTCCTCGTCGCGCGCCCCTACGCCGGAGGGCAGGAGATCGGTGAGCCGCACTGCATCGGCCTGTCGGGCCGAAGAGCGCCGGCGTGGCTGAGCGCGGCGCGGTCACCGGGCTGCTGACGGGTCTGGCGGTGGCCGACCTCGACGAGGAGGACCTCGCCCGCACCGTGTGCGAGGCCTGCGTCGACGGGCTCGACGTCGACGGCGCGGCCCTGTCGGTGATGACCGCGGAGACCTCCCGGCGGACGCTGTGGGCGACGGACGAGACGGCCATGACCCTGGAGGAGATCCAGGTCACCCTGAACGAGGGCGTCTGCATCGACGCGGCCACCAGCGGATTCCCGGTTCTCGTCGGTGACGTCACGGAGCCCGTCGAACAGATGCGGTGGCCGGTGTTCGCGGTCGAGGTGGCCGAGCGGACGGCCGTGCGGGCCCTGTTCGCGCTGCCGCTGCGGTGGGGCGCGGTGACGATCGGGGTGATGGACCTGTACCGGTTGCGAGCGGGTGCGCTCCCCGCGGGGCAGTGGCAGGATCTGCTGGCGGCGACCGAGATCGCGGGGATCCTCATGCTCGGGGTGAGGACCCGGCCGGGAGGTCCGGGCGGAGGTCTCGCCGGGGGAGGGGACCCCGAGGACGACGGGCTGCTGGGCGGGGGCCTGTTCGGCCGCCCGGAGATCCATCAGGCGGCCGGGATGGTGCTGGTGCAGCTGCAGATCGGGCCGGAGGAGGCGCTGGCCCGGATGCGGGCCAGGGCGTTCGCCGAACGGCGGCTGTTGATCGACGTGGCGCGGGACGTGGTCGAGCGGCGGCTGGTGTTCACCGAGGAGACGAGGTAGTGGCGATGCAGGAGGGATCACCGGAGCCCGCGGCGTCCGACGCCGGACGGCGGGAACGGCAGGTCGCGGGGGCGTTCGTCGAGCTCGCCGACACCCTCGTCGACGACTACGACATGATCGACCTGCTGGACCGCCTCGTCGGGCACAGCCTGCGGCTGCTCGGTGCGGACGCCGCGGCGATCATGCTGGTCGACGCCGGTGGCGGGCTGCGCACGGTCGCGGCGTCGAGCGAGGACGCCGAGCTGATGGAGCTGTTGCAGCTGCAGGCCGGCGAGGGGCCGTGCGTGGACTGCGTCCGGACCGCCACCGCCGTCACGGTCACGGACCTGTCGGACACCGACCGGTGGCCGCGGTTCGTCGCGGCGGCCTCCGCGCGGGGCACCTTCCGGTCGGTGCACGCCCTGCCGCTGCGCCTGCGGGGGGAGGCGATGGGGGCGATGAACCTGTTGCACCACACACCCGGGCCCCTCCCCCCGGAGGACCTGGCGCTGGGGCAGGCCCTGGCGGACGTCGCGACCATCGGCATCCTCGCGGAGCGGGCGGTGCGCCGGGGTGAGGTCGTCACCGAGCAGCTGCAGAACGCGCTGAACAGCCGGGTCGTGATCGAGCAGGCGAAGGGTGTGGTCGCCCAGCACAGCGGCGTGGCGATGGAGGAGGCCTTCGAGCAGCTGCGCCGCTACTCCCGCCGGAGCAACCGGCGGCTGGCGGAGGTGGCCGGGGACGTGGTGACCCGCCGGCTCGATCCGCGGGTACTGGCGGCGCAGGACCGCGCCACCGACCACGGCTGAGCCCCGGCGGGGCCTGCGGCGCCCGACGGGCGCCGTCGAGGGGCATCCTGACGGGCGGCTCGTTCCTGCCCCACGTGCGGCCGCGCGGTGTAGCGTCGGCTCGTCGGGAGCATGCCGCGCCCGGGCGATCGAGCCCGGGTCGTTGTCGACGAACGCCGGGGCCGGACCTCGTGTTCGGGGAATCGGGAACACCGACATGACACTGGCACCCGCTGCGCGCTCGTTCCCGGTACCGGACGCCGTCGTCGAGGATCGGCCGGACCTGCCGCGGGTGCGGCTGCGGGGCGGGCCGGCGACCGGAATGATCGACGGCGCGTGGTGGCCCCGGACCTCTGGGCTGGCGAGCGAGATCCCGACGCTGATGGGCGCTCTCGCCCCGGCGGTGGGCACCGTGACCAGGGTGGGTTTCCACCGGGCGGACTGGAGCGAGGCCGACCGGAGCCGGTCGGCCGTCGGCCCGGTCGAGGTGGACGGGGCCGGCGCGGCCCGGCACACGGTGCGGGTGCGCGGCTCGCACGGCAGCCGGACCCTCCTGGTCCTGCCGCTGTGGACCGGTGAGATGAGGGCGGCGGAGATCCTCGCGGCGGTGCTCGTCCACGGGACCCGGCTGGGGGTGCCCGAGCTGTTGCATCCGTCCGGGCCGACGACCTGGGCGACGACGTCGGGTGAGGTCGAGAGGCACTCCGGCGGTCGGGGCGAGGATCAGGCGCAATGGGCCGCCGCGATCGTCCGGAGCACCCAGGCCCAGTAGCGGGCCGCGGCCGACGACCGTCCTTCGTAGAGGGCGTTGCTGGCTGCCCGGCGGTAGGCGTCCACGGCGCCGAACTGCGTCGTCGAGGGCAGGGCGAGCCGCAGGAGGCCGCGGCGTTCGATGCCGGCGGCGAGCGGACCGCACAGGATGCGCGGCTCGAGCCAGGTCAGCAGCTGTTCGGTGCGGGCGTGTTCGCCGGCGAAGCGGGAGTGCTCGGCGGTGGTCACAGGATCCTCCGGATCTCGGCGGTGCTGTCACGGCGGCGAGCGAGGGCCCGCGTTCGTGTGCCGTGCCGAAACCGTGCCGCCACCCGCTTGTCGGTCCCTTGTCGTTCGGCGGCGTCGTTCGGCGGCGTCGTTCGGCGGCGTCGTTCGGCGGCGTCGTTCGGCGGCGACGCGGCGCGAGCCCGGGGCCGACACGGCGCCGAGGCTCAGCCGGGCCCGAGGCGGGACAGGGCCTCCAGCTGCCGCTCGAACAGGGCCGCCCCCTGCGCGCGGGCGACGGCGAGCCCGCGGACGATCTCGGCGTCGACCTCGGCGACCGGGGCCCCGGCGGCGCGCAGCGCCTGGGCGCGGAGGCGGTGCAGCGCGGCGTCGTAGCCGTGCGCCCCCGAGTCCGTGGCCTCGTCGAGCCCCTGCGCGACGGCCGCGAGGGCGTCGTCGTGACGTCCCGCCCGGAGCAGGATCTCGGCGTAGAAGCCGAGGAAGTACGGCCGCCAGACCATCCGGCCCGGCGCCCCGATCAACGCCATGGCCTCGTCCGCGAGGGCGGCGCCGCGCTCGATGTCGTCGGCCGCGCTCGCCCACGCCGTCGGCATCGCCATGTACATCCGCATCATGTGCATCTCCCGCGCCTGGATGTTCCGGTCGACGACGTCCGCGGCCGCGCGCGCCGCCGGGCCGTCGCCGCGCCAGACCTGCCGGAACAGGCCCATGCCGTCGGCGTAGCTCTGGGCGATCGGGTCGCCGAGGTCGCGGGCGCGGGAGTTGGCCAGCCGGAACAGCTCCTCGTCGCGCCCGGGATCGCCCATGATCAGTTCGCACACGCCCTGGTAGAGCGGGCCACCGACGCGGGGATCGGGTGTGAACACCAGCTCGGGGACGGTCACGCCGTCGTAGCACGACTCCATCGCGGCGAACGCGTCACGCGCCTCGCGGTACCGGCCCTCCTGCAGGAGGTTGTACCCGGTGGTCATGTGCCCCGCGAGCCGCAGCAGGTCGTCGTCGCGCTCCTCGGCCAGCGAGACGATCGTCGCGCTGATCCCGGCGGCGGCCCTGATGTCGTTGCGGCCGTGCAGGTCGCCCCACCAGGCGTACAGCGTGGTGACGAGGTCCCGGGACGGCGCCTCGGGATCGAACTCGACCGGCCCGTCCGCCCACAGCCCGTAGGGCGACTGGGTGCCGTCGAACAGCATGTGGAACGACCGCAGCCGGTAGGTGGCGGCGGCACGCAGGGCGGCGCCGCGGCCACCCGGCACCCTGCTCGCGGCGTCGAGGGCCTGGTGCAGCAGCTCGCTGCACTCGGTGTAGCTGCGTCGCTCCAGCGCCTCGTCGTTGGCCAGCAGGGAGAACTCCGCGGCGCGCTCCCAGTCGCCCGCTTCGGCGAGGTGGTAGGCGATCCAGCGGGCGGGCGCCGGGCCGCGGGCCCGCCCGTCGCGCCGGGCCACGAGCATCTCGGCGGTGCGCCGGTGCAGCCGCCTCCGCCGGGAGGGGCCGGTCTCGTCGATCAGCGTCTCCTGGAGCAAGGCGTGGGTGAAGCGGTGCAGGTCGGCGGTGCCGGGTTCGGAGCGCAGCAGGCCGAGGACCGTCGCGCGGTCCACGGCGTCGTCGACGGCGTCCTCGTCGATGCCGGTGACGGCTGCCAGCAGGTCGATGTCGAAGGTGCGGCCGACCACGGCCGCGGCGCGGAGCACGGCCTGGTCGTCCTCGGACAGCCGTTGCACCCGGCGGCGGATGACGCCGCGGACGCTGTCCGGCACGCCGTCGGCCATCCCGGATCCGGTGGTGAGCACCAGCCGCACGATCTCCCCGATGTAGAAGGGGTTCCCGCCGGTGCGGGCGTGCAGTGCCGCAGCGGTGGGCTCGTCGACGTCGTCGCCCACCCGGTCCCGGACGAGCGCGCGGACGTCGGCGGCGGAGATCGGCGGCAGGTCGATGCGCCGGACGCGGGTGAGGCGGGCCAGCGCGGCCAGGACCTCGAGATCGGGATGGTCGCCCTCCGTGCCCGGGGAGCGCACGGTGACCACGACCGTGACGCGACTGTCGCGCAGGTGCGTCGCGACGTACTCGGCGAGGCGGCGCGACGCCGGATCGGCCCACTGCAGGTCGTCGACCACCAGCACGACCGGCCGGTCCGTGGCCACGGCCGCCAAGAAGGTGACGACGGCGTCGAACAGGTACACCTCCGCCTCGTCGACGGACGCCGCGGGATCGGCGGACGCACCGGGTGCCGGCGACGCGGCCGGGGCGCCGCGCACCAGCTCGGGCACCAGGGTGCCGACCGGAGCCGCCCGCCCGGTCAGTGCCGCGGCGAGGACGTCCGCGGGCAGGCGGGTGCCGAGCTCGCGCAGGACCTGGACCCACGGCCACAGCACGGGCGCCCCCTCGTGCTGCCAGCAGCGTCCCCACGCCACCGGCACGCCCGTGGCCCGCGCCCGGCCGGCCAGCTCCTCGACCAGCCGGCTCTTGCCGATCCCCGCCTCGCCGACGACGGCGACGAACTCCGTGCCGCCCGCCGCGGACCCGTCCACCGCCGCCTGCAGCAGCGCCAGCTCGGCATCGCGGCCGATCAACCGCTCGCCGCCGGCCGGGGCGAGCTCCTGCACCGGGGCCGCGCGGACGGGATCGGGGGCGGGCACGAGGTCGAGGGCCGGGTCCTGGCGCAGCATCCGGGCGTGCAGCTGCTGGGTGGCGGCGTCCGGGTCCGCGCCGAGCTCCTCGGCGAGCAGCGCGCGGCCCTCGGCGTAGACCTGCAGCGCCTCGGCCGAGCGGCCGGCGCGGTAGAGCGCGAGCATGAGCGCGGCGCGCAGCGGTTCGCGCAGCGGCTCCGCCGTGACGAGCGGTCGCAGGGTGCGGAGCACCTCGTCGGGCCGGCCGAGTGCGAGGTCGAGATCGGCGGCGAGGGCGTGGGCGGTGAGCCGCAGGTCGTGCAGCCGGGCCGCCTCGACCGCGGTGAACGCGGCGCGGAAGTCGGCGTAGGCCTCGCCGCGCCAGAGGCCGAGGGCCTCGCCGACGAGCGCCCGGGCACCCGCGGGGTCCCCGTCGTCGCGACGGCGGATGGCGCGGCCGAGCAGCGACTCGAAGCGCTTCGCGTCGACGTCGTCGTCCGGCACGTCGAGCGCGTAGCCGCGCGGGCTGGTGGTGACGGTCGCCGAGCTCAGCGTCGCCCGCAGCCGCGAGATGTAGGTCTGCAGTGTGCCGGTCGCGGACTCCGGCGGACGGCCGTCCCACACCCGGTCGAGCAGGGTCTCGAGCGGCACGACGCGGCCGACGTCCACCAGCAGCGCGGCCAGCACCAGCCGGCGACGGGCCGGGCCCGGCTCGACCAGGCGCTCGCCGTCCCACACCTCGGTCGGGCCGAGGACGTCGAACCTCACGCGCTCCTCCTCGCCGGTGCACCCTGCCCGGACCGGACGAAAGTACCGCCCGTCCGGATCACCCGGGTGTCCGCGGCGGGACCTCCTCGTCGCCGTCGGTGGGTGTCGGGGCGGACCCGGGGTCGGTGGCGGTGCCCATCGCGATGGCGATGCGCCGGGCCGCGGTGAGCCCGGTGAGCTCTGTCGGTTCCGCCGGTTCGGTACGGGGGTCGGATGCGTCCACCGGGCTCTCCTCGGGTCGGGCGGACGGCACCTGACCGACCGCTGCCGCCACGGTGGCGGGTCGCCCTTGCGCGTCGCTTGTCGCCCGCTTGTCCGGCGGCGTGGCCTGCTCAGCCAGGTACGGCGGGCAGGCCCCGGCGCCGGCGCTTCTGGGCGTACATCGCCTCGTCCGCGGCCTTCCACGCGCCCGGGAAGCCCGCGACGATGCTGTAGGGGGCGTGTCCGAAGGAGCCGGAGACCCCGGCCGCGACGAGGGCGGCCTCGGCCCGCCGGACCAGCTCGGCGGCCTCGTCGGGGGTCGCGCCGACGGCGATGATGCCGAACTCGTCGCCGCCGAGGCGGGCCAGCACGTCGCCGTCGCGCACGACGGCGGCGAGCGCGAGGGCGGCGGAGCGGATGTAGCGGTCGCCGGCGTCGTGGCCGAGCCCGTCGTTGACGGTCTTGAGGTTGTCCAGGTCCAGGATCACCACGCTCGCGGTGTCGCCGAAGCGGCGGAACCGCTCCTCCTCGTGCTCGACGAAACGGTCCCAGCCACGCCGGTTGAGCAGGCCCGTCAGCGCGTCGACCTCCGCCTCGCGCAGCGCGGCCTCCAGCTCACGTGCCATGCGGGTGGTGCGGAGGTCGGAGTCGAGCACGGCCGACAGCAGGCTGGAGAGGAGGTCGAGCAGGGGGAGGAGCTCGTGCAGGGACTCGGGCTGGGGGCTCGGGTCGTAGCCGCAGACAGTGCCGAAGAGCAGCCCGTCCTGGACCACGATGGGCGTGCCGACGTACGCGCGCACCGCGACCTGCGCGCCCGCGGCCACCGCCGCGTAGCGGGGGACGGCCTCGACGTCGGGAGCGATGCGCGGGGTCTGGCCGGCGGCCATGGTGCGGCACATGGTCTCGTCGAACGGGACGGCGGCCCCGGCCGGTATCCCGTAGCCGTCCCCGCGCAGGGTGAGGAACAGCTGCCGGTTGTCGACGATGCGGGTGACGGCCCAGACGCCCATCGGGGCGACCGTCCGCAGGTGGTCGAGGACGAGCTCGCAGGCCACGCCGAAGCTGCGGGTGGGCAGCAGCGGCGCCGCCACGCGGGGCCCGACCGCGAGGTGCGCCCCTGGCGGGCCGCCCGGCGGGCGGGGGCTCGACATCGCCGGACTCTAGCCCGACGCCGTGCGGGCCCGTGCCGCGCGCTGCCCCGGTCAGGGGCGCGGGCCGAGCACCCGGTCCAGCAGGCGGAGCCGGAAGGCCACGGTGAGCAGCACGAACCACAGCACGACCCCGGGGAGCACGACCTGGAAGACGGGAGCGGCCGGCCCCGTGAGCCCGAAGTAGGTGGACAGGGCGGGGACGAACAGCACGGCCGCGAAGACCACCAGCAGCCCGGCGACCAGCAGCGTCGGCCGGCGGTCGGGCGTCGGCGCGGTCCAGGCCGCGAAGAGCCGGGTGGGCGGGAACAGGAACAGGATCAGCAGGAACGACGCCAGGCAGACGAAGGTCGACAGCCCGGTCTGGGCGCCGATGGCGGCCGAGGCGGTGGCGAAGTCGGTGTCGGTCGAGCTCAGCCCGGTGTAGCTCTCGAACTCGGTGAGCACCTGCGCCGGGGTGCGGCCGCTGGTGAAGCCGGTGAGCACGCGTTCGTAGAGCCAGGCGTAGACGGCGGTCCCGACCCCGCCGGTGATCACGGCGGTCGGGATGACGAAGCGGGCCAGGTTGCCCAGCAGCTGCTCGTCGATCGCCGCGGGCCGGGCCCACCAGGTGAGGAACAGCGTCGGGATGCCGACGGTGAGCAGGGTCAGGCCCACCTGGGTGGGGGAGTAGGGGAAGCCCAGGCCGAGCATCGTGACGGCGAGGATCACCACGCCCTGGGTGGCCACCCGGGCGAGGAACACGTACATCGACACCGCGATGCCGTTGATGATGCGCCGGCCCTGCTCGCGGGCCGGCGGCAGCGCGGAGAAGGAGTCGTCGACGAGGACGATGTCGGCGACGTCGCGGGTCACCGCGCTGCCGCTGCGCATGGCCACCCCGATGTGGGCGCCCTTGAGCGCCCGGGCGTCGTTCACGCCGTCGCCGATCATGGCGACGTAACGGCCCTGCCGGCGCAGCGAGGCGACGATCCGCTCCTTCTGCTCCGGGGCGACCCGGCCGAACACCGAGGTTCGGGCGACGAGGCGGTCGAGCGCGGCGTCGTCGAGGGCGTCGAGGGTGGGCCCGGCGACGGGATCGCCCACGTCGAGCCCGGTCCGAGCGACGAGCGCGGCGACGGTCCGCGGGTCGTCGCCGGAGAGCACCTTGAGCGCCACCCCGTCGCCGCGCAGCCGCTCGACGGTGCCCACGACCTCGGGCCGCAGCTCGTCGGCGAGAGCGACCAGCCCCACCGGCTCCAGCGGGGGCAGGGCGGGATCGCCGGCCGCGTCCCGGAGCCCGGACCGCCCCCGGGCGAGCAGCAGGACCCGCAGGCCCTGCCCCGCCCGCTCGGCCACCAGCTCGGCGGGCACGGGGACGGTCAGCCGCGGGGCCAGGGCGTCGGGGGCGCCGAGCACCCAGGTCCCGTCGCCGGTGACGATCCCGGACCAGCGCAGCGACGAGCTGAAGGGCACCTCGTCGCGCACCTCCCAGGCGGCACCGTCACCGGCCAGTGCGGCGGTGGTGAGGTTCGGGGTGGCGACGCTGCGGGCGAAGGCGCCGAGCGTGTCCGTGACGGTCTCGACGTCCCGGTTCCCGCCGAGCGGGACGACCTCGGCGAGGGTGAGCCGTCCCGTCGTGAGCGTCCCGGTCTTGTCCGTGCAGACGACGTCGACGTTGCTCACCGACTCGACGGCGTTGACCTGCTGGACGAGGGCGCCGCGCCCGGCGATCGCGGCCGCGCCCACGGTGTAGGCCACGGCGATGAGGAAGAACAGCCCGTAGGGGACGAGGCCCGAGAGCACCGCGGTGATCTGGACGACCCGCAGCAGGCTGAAGCCCTCGAGCAGCGCCTGGGCGACGATCGCGCCGCTCATCAGCACGGTCAGGGCCATGACCAGGCGCACGACGAACTCGATGCGGCGCTGCAGCGGCGTCCGGTCCGTGGTGGCGCGGCGGGCGTCGGCGGTGAGCCGCCCGGCGTAGCTGTCCCGGCCCACGTCGCGGGCGACCTGGTGCCCGCCCCCGCCGACGCAGACGCTGCCGGAGCGCAGGTCGTCGCCCGGTTCCTTGACCACGGGATCGGACTCGCCGGTCAGCAGCGACTCGTCGGCCTCGAGCCGGCCGTCCCGCAGCGGTCCGTCGACCACGATCTGGTCCCCCGGGCGGACCCGCAGCAGGTCGCCGCGCACGACGTCGCCGGGGGTGAGCTCGCCCTCCAGGCCGTCGCGGACCACGCACACCGGGGCCCGGTCGAGCAGCTGCAGCTGGTCGAGCTTGCGCTTGGCCCGGATCTCCTGCGCGGCGCTGATCAGCGCGTTGATCAGGCCGAGCCCCACGCTGATCAGGGCGTCGCTGTAGCGGCCCAGCGCCAGCAGGGCGATGCCGATCACGAACAGGATGCTGTTGAAGAACGAGAAGACGTTGGTGCGCAGGATCGTCGTGTAGCCGCGCGAGGACCCGGACACCGCCGTGTTCCCCTCGCCCCGCGCGCGCCGGGCCTGCGCCTCGGCCGTCGTCAGGCCGGTGACGACCGGGTCGTCCGTCCGAACTTCCACCGCGGACTCCACCTTCGTCGTCGGGCGTGTGCATTCTGTCCGATCCGCGGTCGATCGGACAGCGCGGTGCTCACCGGGCGGTGATCGCGAAGAAGTCGCGCTGGTCGGGCACGAGGTAGCGGTCGGCGGGCCCGGGCATGGTGGGCAGCAGGAGGGTGCCCGCGGGCGGGCCGCCGGCGGGGTGGGCGTAGGAGAACAGGTCGACCATGCCGCCGTGGATGTCGAGCTCCATCGCGGTGACCGCGCCGGCCGCGGACAGGGCGTCGGCGAGGGTCCGCAGGGTGAGCTGGTCACCGCCGACGTAGACGAGGTTGCCCGCGGCGTCGGTGCCGACGCCGGAGCGCCAGGTGTACTGGAGCTGGTTCTTGGCGGACCCGAACCTGTTGTCCGCGTTGACGTCCAGCCCCGGCACCGGTCGCCCGCCGTCGATGACCAGCGCGAGGTTCTGGCGCACCGCGGCGACGCCCGGCCCGGGGCCGACGTCGCGGCCCCACTCGCCGATGGTGACCCGCCCGCCGGTGTCGATGACGAGCGACGCGGCGCCGGTGCGCAGCGCGTCGCTCGTGCGGCCGTCGGCGAGGAAGCCGCCCTGGGCATCGGCCATCTTCCAGCCGGAGTTGAAGGTCGCCACCAGGTTCGGTCGCAGGGCGGGCGGCACCTGGCCACCCTCGGGCCAGCCCAGCCCGGACGGTTCCTTCGTGCCGGGGACGAGGTGCGCCGCGACCAGGTTCTGGTCGAACCGGGCGACGCCCGCCACGACGCTGGGGTAGCCCGGGTCCGGGCGGACGAACGTGGTGTACAGCCCGCTCGGGTGCCCGGAGACGGGCGGCCCGGCCTGCCACAGACCCTCCCCGGGCAGCGTCCGCGCCCCCGCGAGGGGAGCGAGCGGGGCCGGGGCCGACGCCGAGGGCACGGCCGGTGCCGCGGGCAGCGAGGCGGGCGCGGGCGGCGCCGTGGAGGGCGTCCGGAGCCGGTAGACGACGTTCTCGACGAGGTTGACGAGCGGTCCGCCGCCGCTCGCCCGGACCCAGTCGACCGTCCGCGCGAGGAAGGACGCGTTGCCGGGGTAGGTCAGGGCCCGCCCGTAGGAGATCCCGGCCGGGATCAGCCCGACGACCAGCAGGCAGACGACGAGCCGGCGGACGGTGCGTCGTCGGGTCCCCGGGGAGTGGCGGGAGGGGTGATGCGGAGGGTCGGGCAGGGAGTCGGTCGGGGACCCGGGCGGGTGGATCGTCATGGTCCCGACGCTAGGAACCGGCCGGTGCGGGGCCGCCCAGCCGCGGGTTAGAGCTCGGGAAAGTCGAGCGGGAAGGTCACGTGTTCGCGGAGCAGCAGGGTGAAGGTGGGCGGTGCGGCGCGGGTGAGCGCCAGCCGTCCGCCTTCCGCCTCGGCGAGGCTGCGCGCGAGGGCGAGGCCGATGCCGTGCCCGTCCGCGTGGGGCGCGCGGCGGGTGAACAGGTCCGCGACGGGCACGGTGACGCCGCCGCCCTCGTCGGTGACGTCCACGGCGACCGCACCCGCGACATCGCGGACCGCCACGGTCACCGTGCCCGCCCCGTGCCGGACCGCGTTGTCGAGGAGCACGGCGAGGACCTGCCGGACGGCCGCGGGCGAGCCGGACGCCATGGGGGCGTTGGCGTCCGGCACGATCCGGAGGTCGCGCCCGGCGGGGGCGAGGATCGGGGACCACTGGCGCTCGAGCTCGTCGAGCAGGACGGGGAGCTCGAGCGGCGCCCGCACGGTCTCGGCGTCCCGGGCCAGGGCGAGGAGGTCCTCGATCGTCCGCTGCAGCCCGTCGGCGGCCGCGACCGCGGCGCTCATGGCCGCGCGGGGATCGGTGCGGGTGTCCTCCAACGCCGACTCCAGGCTCAACCGCAGCCCCGCGAGCGGGGTGCGGAGCTGGTGGGAGGCATCGGCGGTGAACGCCCGCTCCCGGGCGAGGAGGTCGCCGAGCCGCTCGGCGGTGGTGTCGAGGTCGGCGCCCACCGAGTCGATCTCGGCGATCCCGACCCGGGGGGAGCGCGCCGTGAAGTCGCCGTCGCCCAGGCGTCGCGCGGCCCCGGAGAGCTGCTCGAGCGGGCCCGCGAGCCGCCCGGCCTGGCGGCGGGCGACGAACCAGACGGCGCCCAGCGCGGCGGCGGCGAGGACGAGCATCGCCGCCCAGACGAGCCCGATCTTCGCGTAGGTCTCGGTGGGGGAGACGTGAACCCGGACCGCGCCGGCCCGGGCGTCGTCCCCGGACACCGGCACGGCGACGACGCCGTGGTCCTCGGTGTCCCGGTCGTCGGCGAGCGCGCGGGTCACCGCCCGGTCCGCGGTGTCCGGACCCGTGCCCAGCAGCCGGGTGCCGTCCCGGCCGTAGAGCGCCACCTCGGTGATGCCCCGCGGGGCCGGGAGCGCGGGGGCGTCCCCCCTCGCCAGGTCCGCGGTGACGCTCAGGGCGGCGACGTCGGCGATCTGCACGAGCTCGCCCTGCTCGTCGTTCCGCACGTAGGCGACGACGACGCCCGCGAGCGGGAGCCCGAACAGCGCGATCGCGAGCGCCGCCGCGGCCAGCGTCAGGAGGATGATGCGTCTGCGCACGGCCCGATCGTCCTCTGCCGGGTTCCTAGCGGCCCACGGCGTCCGGCACCCGCCCGGGCGGCGCTGTGCCGCCGGGCGCCAGCAGCGCTGTGCGGCCCGGCGCGGTGGGCGCGCGGTGCGGTGCGAGCCGGAACACCCCGGCGACGACCATGGCCACACCGGCGGCGCCGATCCCGAGCCGGGGGAGCGACGTCGTGAGCGGTTCGCCGAGCACGAGGACCCCGATCGCCCCGGCCGTCAGCGGGTCGACCAGGGTCAGCGTGGCCAGCGGGGCGCCGAGCCCGCCGTCGCGGTAGGCGTGCTGCGCCAGGACCATCCCGGCGACCGCCGCGACGAGCCCCACCCCGATCGCCGCGGGACCGGCCTGGCCGAGCCACGCGAGCTTCGCGGTCCCGGAGGTCAGGCCGAAGCACAGCGCGGCGGCGACCGCATGGAGCGCGGCGCCCGACCGCCGTCGGGCGGCCGCGAGGGCGAGCGCGGCCGCCGCGACCGCGATCAGGGGTGCGAGGGTCCAGTACCCGAGGAGCGGGACGCCCTCCTGCCCCGAGGCGCCCACCGCCACGAGCGCGCTCGGGAGACCGACGACGACCAGGGCCGCGCCCGCCCGTCCCGACCGGCCGACCGGCACCCCCCGCCGCGCCCCGAGGACCAGGGCGAACACGAGTGCGGCGATCCCCAGGGGCTGGACCAGCACCAGGGCTCCCAGGCCGAGGGCGGCCAGGTGCAGCGCGGCCCCGCACAGGGTCGCGGCCTGCGCCGCCCACCAGGCCCTCGTGCGCACGAGCCGCCCGACCAGGGCGAGGCCACCCGCGTGGTGGCGGGACGCCTCCCGCTGCTGCACGACCGCGGCCACGGCGTAGCTCACCGCGGAGGCGAGGGCGAGCAGGACGGCCAGGAGGATCTGCACCCCGCCGACGCTACGAACCGCCGGGTTCGGGCCCGGCCCCCACACGGTTAGCCCCGGGCAAAATCCCGTGGGGCCACGATCAGCCGGGCGGGTCCAGCCGGTAGCCGTGCCCCCGCAGTGTGACGATCGCCGGCAGGCTGGCGCCCGCCCCGGCCTCGGCGAGCCGGCGCCGGAGCGCGGCGATGTGGACGTCGAGCGTCTTCGTGGACCCGAACCAGTGCTCGTCCCACACCTCGGACATCAGGGTCTCGCGGCGCACGGCGGCACCCGGCTCGGCGGCGAGCCGCACGAGCAGCTCGTACTCCTTGGCGCGCAACGTCACCTCGCTCCCCGAGACGGTCACCCGGCGGCTCGCGGTGTCCAGGGCCAGGTCGCCGAGGACGATCGGGCCGTCCGCCGGGGCGGCCGTCCCGCGCCGGAGGTGGGCGCGGATGCGGGCGTGCAGCTCGGCGAGGCGCACCGGTTTGGTGAGGTAGTCGTCGGCACCCGCCTCGAGGCCGATGATCACGTCCATCTCCTCGTCGCGGGCGGTCAGCATGACCACCACGGCGTCCGGCTGGGTGGTGCGCAGCTCGCGACACACGGCCACCCCGTCGAGGTCGGGGAGCCCGAGGTCGAGCAGCACCAGGTCGAGCGGTCCGCGGGCGGCCGTCTCGAGCGCCCCGCGGCCCGTCGGCTGCCAGGTGATCTCGTGGCCGTGCGCGGCCAGGCTGGCCGAGAGCGCCCGGCCGATCGTGTCGTCGTCCTCCACCAGGAGCAGCCGGGCCATGGGCGCGAGGGTACGGCCCCGGAGACGTTCCCCGGCAGATTTTGCCGAGTCCTCACCTTCGTCTGGCCGTCCCGAAGCACCGGTGTTCCTAGCGTCGTCCCCGTACCCCCGAGGAGCGCGATGACCACCGCACTTGCCCTGAACCCGTTGAGCGCCACCGACCTGCTGTCGTCCTTCGGGACGATCGGGATCCTGGTGGTGCTGTTCGCCGAGACCGGCCTGCTGATCGGCTTCTTCCTGCCCGGCGACTCGCTGCTGTTCACCGCCGGGCTGCTGTGCGCCACCGGCGCGGGCAGCCTGCACCTGAGCCTGCCGTGGGTCCTGCTGGCCGCCGCGGCCGGCGCCCTGATCGGCGCCCAGGTGGGCTTCGTGATCGGGCGCCGCGCCGGCCGGGCACTGGAGGACCGGGCCGGGCGGCCCAAGATCGCCGCCGGCATGCGCCGCGCCGAAGAGCTCTTCACCCGCTACGGCCCGGCCAAGGCCATCGTGCTCGCCCGGTTCATCCCCGTGGTGCGCACCGTGCTCAACCCGGTCGCCGGAGCGCTCCACACCCCCACCCGGACCTTCACCCTCTGGCAGGTCGCCGGCGGTCTGCTGTGGACGGTCGGGCTCGTCCTGGCCGGATACGCGCTGGGCGCCTTCGTCCCCGGCGTCGACCAGTACCTGCTGCCGGTCATCGCGCTCGTCGTGGTGGTCTCGCTGGTCCCGCTCGGCCTGGAGCTCCTCCGCGAGCGGCGGCGGCGTACCGAACCCACCCCCTGACCCTCCCGAACCGAACCGACCCCCTGACCCTCCCGGAAGGACATCCTCCGATGCGGATCCTGATCGGGGCGGACACATATCCGCCCGACGTCAACGGCGCGGCCCGGTTCGCCGAACGCCTGGCCGGCGGGCTGGCCGCCGACGGCCACGAGGTGCACGTCCTCGCCCCCTCGCCCGACGGCCCGGCCCACAGCGACGAGACGGGCGACGTGACCGTCCACCGGGTCCGCTCGGTGCGCTGCCCGGGCCCGGTGGGCTTCCGCGCGAGCCTGCCGTGGGTCTCCGGCACCGCCGCGGCGCGGCTCGTGCGGGAGCTGGAGCCGGACGTCGTGCACGTGCAGGCCCATTTCTCGGTGGGTCGCGGCCTCGCCCTCGCCGCGGGCGCGAACGGGGTGCCCCTCGTCGCGACCAA
The DNA here is from genome assembly GCF_039531635.1 of Pseudonocardia ailaonensis. Lineage (NCBI taxonomy): Bacteria > Bacillati > Actinomycetota > Actinomycetes > Pseudonocardiales > Pseudonocardiaceae > Pseudonocardia > Pseudonocardia ailaonensis. The sequence continues at coordinate 98,373 of NZ_BAAAQK010000012.1, forward strand.
CCACTTCATGCCCGAGAACCTCGTCGCCCACGCCCGGATCCCGGGATGGCTCCGCGCGGGCGCCGGGCTGGCGGCCTGGCGGGACCTGCGCGGGGTCTACCGGCGTGCCGACGTCCTGACCGCGCCGACCGGCCGGGCCGTGGACCTGCTCGCCCGGGCGACCGGGCTGGTCGCACTGCCGATCTCGTGCGGCGTCGAGATCCCGCCGGAGCCCACCCCCGAGCCGGCCGGCCCCCCGACCATCCTGTTCGTGGGCAGGCTCGACCCCGAGAAGCGGGTCGACGACCTGCTCCGCGCCGCCGCCCTGCTCCCCGCCGGTGGGGAGTGGCGGGTCGAGATCATCGGTGACGGGCTCCGCCGGGCCGATCTCGAGGACCTCGCCCAGGACCTGGGGCTCGCCGGCCGGGTCACGTTCCGCGGCTTCGTGAGCGACGCCGACCTCGCCGCCGCCTACCGCCGCTGCGCCGTGTTCTGCATGCCCGGCGTCGCCGAGCTGCAGAGCCTGGTGACCCTCGAGGCGATGGCGGTCGGGCGGCCGGTCGCCGCCGCCGACGCGATGGCGCTGCCGCACCTGGTGCGGCCGGGCCGCAACGGTTTCCTGCACCGCCCGGCCGACCCGGCGGCGCTGGCGGACGCCCTGGCCGTGCTGCTCGCGGACCCGCTGCTGCGGCACCGGATGGGCCGGGCGAGCCGCGAGATCGTCCGCGCCCACGACCTCACCGCGACCGTCCGGACCTTCACCGACGTCTACCGGCGCCTCGCCGGCCACCCGACCGTCGCGGCGCTCGCCGCCGCCTGACCCACCCCACGAGGACACCCATGACCACGACCGAGACGACCACCGACACCCCGGTGCGCTGCTCCGACGCCGACCGGGAGCGCACGAGCGCCACCCTGCACGAGGCGGCGGGCACCGGCTGCCTGACGATGGACGAGGCCGAGGAGCGCCTCGCGAAGGTCTACGCGGCCCGCCACGTCCACGAGCTCGCCGAGCTGACCGCCGACCTCCCTGCGGCCCAGGCCCCGGCCCGCGCCGGCTGGGCCGCGATCCTCCTGCTGGCCTGGCACCAGCTCGTCGCCGACGCCCGCGCGCTCGTGGGCCGCGGCGGCGCCGCCGTGACGGGGCGGCGACGGCTGGTGCTCGCCCTGGCGGCGCTGCTCCTCGTCGTGGGCGTGATCGCGATGGCGATGCACGGGATCGTCGAAGGACCGGGCGACCACCACGGGTTCGCCGGTCACGCCGGATGAGTGCACTGAGCTGGACCGAGGCGCTGGTCGTCGGGGCGCTGCAAGGGGTCGCCGAGCTCTTCCCCGTCTCCAGCCTCGGGCACAGCGTGCTGCTGCCCGCGGTGGTCGGCGGGACCTGGGCGCAGGACCTGGACGTGAGCTCGCCGGAGTCGCCGTACCTCGCGTTCGTCGTCGGGCTGCACGTGGCCACCGCCGTCGCCCTGCTGATCTACTTCCGCCGGGACTGGGTGCGGATCATCGGGGGACTGGTGACGAGCGTCGTCCGGCGGGAGGTCCGCACCCCCGACCAGCGGCTCGCGTGGCTGCTGGTGCTCGCGACGATCCCGGTCGGGGTGTCGGGGCTGCTGCTGGAGCACCTGTTCCGCACGGTGTTCAGCAAGCCCGTACCGACGGCGGCGTTCCTGGTCCTGAACGGGATCGTGCTGCTGGTGGGGGAGCGGATGCGGGCCCGCACCGCGGCTCCCGAGGCGGGGACCGGGAGCGAGATCGAGGCGGACCACCGCCTCGCCCGGCTGCCGGTCGGGCGCGCGGTCCTGATCGGCACCGCGCAGGTCGCCGCCCTGCTCCCGGGGATCAGCCGCTCGGGCAGCGCGATGACCGCGGGGCTGGGGCTGGGCCTGTCCCGCGAGGACGCCGCCCGCTTCTCGTTCCTCCTCGCGACCCCCGTCATCCTCGCGGCCGGGATGCTCAAGCTGGGCGACCTCGCCGGCCCGCTCGGGGACGGCATCCGCCCGCAGATCCTGGTCGGGAGCCTGCTCTCGGGGATCGGCGCCTACCTCTCGGTCCGCTTCCTCACCCGCTACTTCGAGCGCCGGTCGTTGCGCCCCTTCGGGATCTACTGCATCGCCGTCGGCGTGGGCTGCCTGATCTGGTTCGCCGTCCGCTGAGACCCCAGGGGGCGTCTGGTGGATCTCCGGCCGGCACAGATCCACCGGACACCCCGAGGGAGTGTCTGACGGACCCCCGCCGGCCCGCGACGCCCAGGCGGGCACCCCGCGGCGTTGGCGACAGGCCCGAATACGCCCGGTATGAGGGCCCGTCGCCGCCTTGCGGGGCACCCACCTGGAACGCCGCGGACTCGACGGCGATCCGTCAGACACTCCCTAGAGCACGGCCCCGGTGACGGAGATCCCCACGCGCGCACCGGGTTCCGGGACCAGGTGCCCGGGGCACCGGGCCCGGACCACGGTCCCCTCCGTCGTGCGGGCGCGGACCTCGGCATAGGGGCCGTAGAAGGCGACGTCCAGGACCTCGGCGATCATCCCGGCGTCCCCACCGGCCGTCAGCGTGAGCTGCTCCGGGCGGACGAGCACGGTGGCGCCGTTGCGTGAGCCGGGCTCGACGAGCCGGGCGGGCAGCTCCACGATCTCGCCGAGGAACGCGGCCACGCCCCGGTCGCCCGGCCGCCGGTACAGCTCGGCCGGCGGTCCCTCCTGGACCACGATCCCGTCGCGCATCACGGCCACCCGTCCGGCCAGGGAGAGGGCCTCGGCCTGGTCGTGGGTCACCAGGACGGTGGTCGTGCCGGCGGCGGCCAGCGCGTCGACGACCGCGCGGCGGGTGCTCGCCCGCAGCTCGGTGTCGAGGGAGGAGAAGGGCTCGTCGAGCAGTACCAGCGCCGGTCGGGGGGCGAGCGCCCGGGCCAGCGCCACCCGCTGCTGCTGGCCGCCGGAGAGCTCGTCGGGCCTGCGGTCGGCGTGGGCGGGGTCCAGCCCGACCAGCTCGAGCAGCTCCGCGACCCGGTGCCGGGCCCGGCGCTCGCGCCGCGGCAGGCCGAAGGTGATGTTGCGGGCGACGGTGAGGTGCGGGAACAGGGTGCCGTCCTGCGTGACGTACCCGATCCGCCGACGCTCGGGCGCGACGAGCACACCGGGCCCGGTGACCGCCCTGCCGTCGATCGTCACGGTGCCGGCACCGGGGCGGTCGAAGCCGGCGACCAGGCGCAGCAGCGTGGTCTTCCCGCAGCCGGACGGTCCGACGACGGCGGTCAGTGCGCCCGCGGGCACCGTCAGGTCGAGGCCCTGCAGCACAGGGACATCGCCGTAGGAGCGGCGCAGGCCGCGCACGTCCAGGCCGGTCACCGGGCCGCCCGCCGCGTGAGCAGCCAGGCCGCCGGGGCGGACAGCACGATCATGAGCAGTGCGGAGGGCGCCGCGGCGCCGTAGTGGAGTTCGGACGACTCGCTCCAGAATCTCGTGGCCAGGGTCTCCGTGCCGATCGGGGCCAGCAGCAGGGTGGACGTCAGCTCGGTGACGACGGCGAGGAACACCAGCGCCCCGCCGGCGCCGATCCCCCGGGCGATCAGCGGCACCGACACCCGGGCCAGGACCCCCGCGGGCCCGACTCCCAGGGACCGGCCGACGTCGTCGAGCTCGGGCGGGATCTGCGCCAGGGCGGCCCGCAGGCTGACCATCGCCCGCGGCATGAACAGCACGGCGTACGCCGCGACGAGCATCGCCGTGCTCTGGTAGAGCGCCGGGACCACGCGGATGCCGACGGTGATCAACGCCAGCGCGACCACGATCCCGGGCAGCGAGTTGCCGATGTACGTGGCGCGCTCCACGAGGATCGCGAGCCGGCCCCGGCAGCGCACGGCGAGCCAGGCCACGGGGAGGGCGAGCAGACAGGTCGCGAGCGCGCCCAGGGCCCCCAGGCCGAGCGAGGTGGCGGCCGTGCCGGCCAGCTCCGCGAGCGGGAACGCCGTCGACGTGCTCGTGACCAGCCACGACGCCAGGCTCACCAGGGGAACACCGAGCGCGGCGACCGCCAGCGCCGACAGGGCGATCACCGCTGGGAGGGTGGCGGCGCCGAGCCGGTGCGGTGCCGCGCGGCGGGCCACGCCCGACCCCACCCGGGAGATCCGGGCCCGGCCCGCGAGCCCGGCCTCGCCCGCGAGGAGCAGCAGGCAGAGCAGCACGAGGACGCCCGCGAGCATGGTCGCCCCGGCACCGTCGAACGTGGACTGGAACTGGTCGTAGATCGCCGTGGTGAAGGTGTCGAAGCGCAGCGACTGCAGGGCGCCGAACTCCGCGAGCAGGTGCAGGCCCACCAGCAGAGCCCCACCGAGGAGGGCAGGCCGGAGCTGGGGGAGCACCACGCGGGCGACGACGCGCCAGGGTCCCAGTCCGAGCGAGCGGCCGAGCTCCTCGAAGGCCGGGTCGATCCCGCGCAGGACGGCCGCGACCGGCAGGTAGACCAGCGGGAAGTACGAGAGCGTGGTCACCGCGACGGCGGCGTCCAGGCCGTCGAAACCGGGGAACAGCGCGTACCAGCCCACGCTGTTCACGAAGGCGGGCACCGCGAGCGGCGCCGCCATCAGCCCGGTCCAGAGGGCGCGGCCGGGCAGCGACGTGCGCTCGACCAGCCAGGCCGCTCCGGTGCCGAGGACCACGCACGCCGTGGTGCCCAGCAGCACGAGCGTCACCGTGTTGCGCAGCAGCTCGCCCACGCGCGGGCGCCACACGAGCGCGACGACGCCCTCGGGCCCCGCCGCGACCACTCCCGCCACGACATAGCCGAGGGGGAGCAGCGTCAGGGCGGCGACCGCGAGGGCGGCGGCGAGCCGGAGCGGGTGCCGGAGCGGCGGGCGCCGAATCCCGGCACCCGCCACCGCACGCGTCACAGCAGGCCGACCCGCTGCATCTCCGCGACGATCTTCGGGCCGTTGAGCGCGTTGATGTCCACGGTCGGGGCCTGGAGCTCGGCGAGGGGCTTGAGCGCCTTGTTCGGCGCGACGCCCGCGCCCACGCTGTACTCGAGCGCCTTGCCGTCGGAGAGGATCTTCTGTCCCTCGGCGCCGGTCATGAACGCCAGGAACTGCTGCGCCTGTGCCCCGTGCTTGCTCGACGCGAGCACCCCGCCGCCGGAGACGCTGAGGAAGGCGCCCGGGTCCTGGTTGCCGAAGAACTCCAGCTTGGTGGCCTTGCTGTTGGCGCCGCCGTCGGCCTGGTCGCCGTACCAGTAGTAGTGGTAGATGACCCCGCCCGGGACCTCGCCGGCGTTGGCGGCCTTCATGATCGTGCTGTTGCCGCGGTAGATCTTGGCGTTGGCCTTGATCCCCTGGAGCCAGGCCGCGCCGGCCGCGTCGCCCTGAGTGAGGTAGACGGCGCTGACGATGGCCTGGAAGTCCGCCCCGCTCGGTGAGATCCCGAAGCGGTCCTTCCACTCCGGCTTCGCCAGGTCCATGATGGACTTCGGCAGCTGGGCCTCGGTCAGGGTGGCGGAGTTGTAGACGAACACGGTCGAGCGGGCCGCGACGCCCACCCAGTCCCCCTTGCTCGACGAGTACTGGGCCGGGACCTGTGCCTTGGTCGCCGCGTCGACCGGGGCGAACAGGCCCCTGCTCGACACCAGCGACATCGCGGGGGAGTTCTCCGTGATGAACACGTCGGCCGGGGACGCCGCGCCCTCGGCGATGATCTGGTTCGCGAGGTCGAAGTCGCTGCCCTTGCGGATGTCGACCTTCACGCCGGTCTTGGCGGTGAACGCGTCCGCCCAGGCCTTGCCGACCTCCTCGTGCTGGGCGTTGTAGAGCACCAGCGTGGTGTCGGCGGCCCGGGTGCCCGCCGGGGTGCTCGACGGGGCGGCGGCGGGGGTCGCGCCGCTGCCGCAGGCGGCGAGGGACAGCACCGCCGCGGCGACCGCGGCGGTGAGCAGGTGACGTCGGGCGGGGCGCACGAGGGGCTCCTTCTCACTGTTCACAGGGGTTCCGCACCGGGGCGTCGACGACCCCACGGCGGCTCGAAGGAAGGTTAGGCTTCAACAACTGAGGGTGGCCTCCCTAGAATGGGGGGGGTGACGCCCCCGACCGACGCGGCCCGCCTGCCGGTGCTGCTGCTCGACGACCACCGGGTGTTCACCGACCTGCTCGCGATGAGCCTCGGTATGCAGCCCGACCTGGCCTGTGTCGCGGTGGCCCACAGCGCCCGCGAGGGCCTGGCCCGGGCGGCGGCCGTGGACTTCGCGGTCGCGGTGATCGACCTCCAGCTCCCCGACGGCGGCGGGCTCGACCTGATCCCGCTGCTGCGCGCGCTGCGCCCGGCAGCCCGGATCGTCGTCCTCACCGCCCATCCCCGCCCGGACCTCGCGGAACGGGCGCTCGGCGCGGGCGCGGTCGCCTTCCTCGGCAAGGACGCCCCGCTGACCCGGATCCTCGACGCGGTGCGCCACGCCGACGCCGCGAACCCGGTCGTCGAGGCCGGGGCCCGCCCCGGCGGTGTCGAGCTCACCCACCGCGAGCTCGACGTGCTGCGCGAGCTGGGCCAGGGCCGGGACGCCACCCGGATCGCGGCGGCGCTCGGGATCTCGGTCCACACCGCTCGGGACCACATCAAGGCCCTGATGGCCAAGCTCGGTGTCCACACCCAGCTCGACGCCGTCGTCTCCGCCGAGCGCCGGGGCCTGATCACGCTGGGCGCGCGGTACTGATGCCCGGCCCGCTGGTGCGCCGCACGCTCGTCCGGCACCTGCTGCTCACCGCACTGGTCGCCGTCGTGCTGTCCGGGATCACCGCGGCCGGCGTCTGGCGCTATGCGGAGGGGGACGCGCGGCGCTCGGCGGAGCGGGTCGCCCGGCAGATCGCGTCGGCGCTGCTGATGCCGATGGCGCAGCGGGACTTCGGGAGCCCCGGCGGGGTCGCGCGGGACGCACTGCTGGCCGACCTGGCCCCATTCCTCGGCTCCGGGATGATCGAGCGGGTCAAGGTGTTCACCGTCGCGGGCGGCACGGCCCGCGTCGTGTTCTCCGACGAGCGCCGCATCGAGGGACGCTCGGGCACGTTGCGGCCCCAGCTCGTGGCGCAGCTCGACCGCGGTGACGTCGTGGTCCAGGAGGTGCCGGACGATCCGGAGCACGACTTCGAGCGGAGCCTGCCCGGGGAGCGGTTCGAGGTGTACTTCGGCTTCCGGGACGCGGGTGGCCACGACACCCGGCTCGAGGTGTACGTCCCGGTCCAGGTCGGCGAGACGACCCGCGCCGCGGTCGCGGTCCTCGTGCCGCTGATCCTCGCCGGGCTGCTGCTGCTCGCCCTGGCCACGGTCCCGCTGTCGATCGCGCTCGCCCGCCGGATGGAACGCGACCGGGCGGAGCAGCGTGCGGCGCGGGACTACGGGCTGGCCGCGGCCGAGCTGGCCCGCCGCGACCTCGCCCAGCGCCTGCACGACGGGGTGATTCCCGATCTCGCCGGTGCGAGCCTGCTGCTGCAGGCCGTCAGTGCCGGGGCTCCGGCCGGTGACCCGCCGTGGGAGCTCGTCGGCAGGGCCCAGGGTGTGGTGGCCGAGGACGTCGCGCGGCTGCGCGCGTTGCTCGACGAGCTGGTCGGCTCCCCGGCCGAGCCGATCGGGGACACGCTGCGAGGGCTGGGCGACCACCTGCGCCGGGCCTCCGGGCCGGACGGTCCGGTGGTGGAGATCGACGTCCCGGACTCCCCGGCCCTGTCCGAGGGGACCGCCCTCCTCGTGCGTCGGGTCGCCGGCGAGCTGCTGCGCAACGCCTTCCGCCACGCCGATGCCGACGTCGTCCGGGTGGCCCTCACCGGAGCGGGGGACGCCGTCGTCGAGCTCCTCGTGAGCGACGACGGCATCGGCTTCGATCCGTCGGCGCCCCGCCGCCCCGGTCACGTCGGGCTCCCGCTGGTCCGGCAGTTCGTCGAGGACGGCGGGGGCACGATCCGCGTCGACTCCGCACCCGGCCGGGGGACGACGGTCTCGGTCCGCATCCCCGAGCGCCCCGCGCCCCGAGCCCGGGAGCGCGCCCGTGCGGGCGCGCCCCGCTGACCGCCCCGGTCACGGCCTCACCCGGACCCGGCGGCCCTCTCGCCGCGGTGCGGGCGGCGGGCGGTGTCGGTCAGCGCGGGTGGGAGGCCGCGCCGGACGGTCCGACCCGTGACGACCTCGTCGTACGCGGCCCGGAGCCGGTCGTGCTCACGGCCGGCCGGCCACCGTGACCGGCCCGACGTTCCAGATGTCGTCGCAGTACTCGGCGACGGCCCGGTCGGACGAGAACTTCCCGCTCCGGGCGGCGTTGAGGATCGACATCCGCGTCCAGCCCGCGCGGTCGCGCCACGCGGCGTCCACACGGTCCTGGCACTCGACGAACGACGCGTAGTCCGCCAGCACGAGGAAGGGATCGGAGTGGCGCAGGTTGTCGACGAGCGGCCGGAACACCTCGGGATCCCCGAAGGTGCCGTCGGTCAGCAGGTCGAGGACCGCGGCCAGCTCCCCCGTGACGTGGTCGGCCGGGCGGTAGCCGGTCCGCCGGAGCTCCTCGACCTCGGGGACCGTCAGGCCGAAGAGGAAGAAGTTCTCGGGCCCGGCCTCCTCGCGGATCTCGACGTTCGCGCCGTCGAGGGTACCGATGGTCAGCGCACCGTTGATCATGAACTTCATGTTGCCGGTGCCCGACGCCTCCTTGCCCGCCGTCGAGATCTGCTCGGACAGGTCTGCCGCCGGGTAGATGAGCTGGCCGTTGCGCACGGAGAAGTTCGGCACGAAGGCGACCTTGAGGAAGGGGCTGACCTCGGGATCGTTGTTGACGACGTCGCCGACGGCGGTGATCAGCTTGATGATCCGCTTGGCCAGGAAGTAGCCCGGCGCGGCCTTGCCGCCGAACACGAACGCGCGGGGCGGGATCTCCAGCCCGGGGGTGGTCTTGAGCCGGTGGTAGGCGGTGAGGATGTGCAGGACGTTGAGGTGCTGGCGCTTGTACTCGTGGATCCGCTTGACCTGCACGTCGAAGAGCCGCTCGGGCTCGAGCTCCACGCCGGTGGTCTCCCGGACGTAGTCGGCGAGCCGGATCTTGTTGGCCCGCTTGACCTCCTGCCACTCCTGCTGGAACGCGGGGTCGTCCGCGAACGCCTCCAGGCCGCGCAGCCGGTCGAGGTCGGTGAGCCACCCCTCGCCGATCGTGCGGTCGAGCAGCCCGCGCAGGCCGGGGTTCGCCAGCGCGACGAACCGCCGCGGGGTCACGCCGTTGGTCTTGTTGGAGAAGCGCTCCGGCCAGAGCTCGGCGAAGTCCGCGAGCACGCTGTGGCGCAACAGTTCCGAGTGCAGCGCGGCCACCCCGTTGACCGCGTGGCTGCCGACGGTGGCCAGGTGCGCCATGCGGACGCTGCGGTCCCCGTCCTCGCCGATCAGCGACATCCGGCGGAGCCGCTCCGCGTCGCCGGGGAACCGGGCGGCCACCTCGTCAAGGAAGCGGCGGTTGATCTCGTAGACGATCTCGAGGTGCCGCGGCAGCGACTCGCCGAACATCGCCAGCGGCCAGGTCTCCAGCGCCTCGGGCAGCAGCGTGTGGTTGGTGTAGCCGAAGGTCCGGACGGTGAGGGCCCAGGCCTCGTCCCAGCCGAGGCCGCGCTCGTCGACGAGCAGCCGCATGAGCTCGGCGACCCCGATCGACGGGTGGGTGTCGTTGAGCTGCAACGCGAACCGCTCCGGGAGCTCGCGCAGCGACGCGCCCTCGAGGTCGTCGAGGATGTGCAGGACGTGCTGCAGCGAGCAGGACACGAAGAAGTACTGCTGGAGCAGGCGCAGCCGCTTGCCGGCGTCGGGCTCGTCGTTGGGGTAGAGGATCTTGGTGACGGTCTCGGACGTCACCTCGTCCTCGACGGCCTTGTAGTAGTCCCCGGTGTTGAACGCCTCCAGCGCGAAGGACTCGACCGCCCGCGCGCTCCAGAGGGTCAGCACGTTGCAGGTGCGCACGCCGTAGCCCTGGATCGGGGTGTCGTACGCGACCCCCTTGAGCACCCGGCCGGGCACCCAGCGGACACCGTCCGCGGTGTGCTCGGTGAACCCGCCCCAGCGGACGAGGTAGCTCACGTCCGGCTTGGCGATCTCCCACGGGTTGCCCTGGGCCAGCCAGTTGTCGGTCTTCTCGACCTGCCAGCCGTCGCGGATCTCCTGGTCGAAGATGCCGAACTCGTAGCGGATGCCGTAGCCGATGGCCGGGCGCTCCAGGGTCGCCAGCGAGTCCAGGTAGCAGGCGGCGAGCCGGCCGAGCCCGCCGTTGCCCAGCCCGGGCTCCGGCTCGCAGGCCAGGACCTCGCCGATGTCCTGGCCGAGCTCGGCCAGCGCCTCGCGGGCCGGTCCCTCGATGCCGAGGTTCAGCAGGTTCGCGCCGAGCTGCGGGCCCATCAGGAACTCGGCCGACAGGTAGCAGGTGATCTTGCGGCCGAGGTCCAGCGAGGTCTGCGTGGACGCGGCGCGGTTGTCCTGCATGCGGTCGCGGACCGCGAGCGCGAGCGCCCGGTAGTAGTGCTCGGGCCGCAGCGCGGCGGCCGGGCGGCCGATCGAGTAGCGCAGGTGGTCCACGATCCCGCGGCGCAGCGAGTCGGGGTCCAGGCCGGTACGGCTGTGCCCGTACGGCTCGGGGGAGGGGGCACCGGGCGTCTGCACCAGATCGGTCACGCCGCGAGCCTGGCAGGGCGATGTGCAGAGAGGAGTGCACAGAGGATGAACGCCCGCGGAAGAGGTCGGGCGGTTCACCACCAGCCCTTGCGGCGGGCCCACACGAGCATCGCCACGGACATCGCGGCCATGACCGCGAGCAGCAGGATCAGCAGGGGCCAGTGCGTCTCGTCGCTCACGATGACGTTCATCCCGAGCACCGAGGACAGCGCCGTGACGGGCAGCGTGACACCGGCGATCACGGCGAGCCGCTCGGCCGCGATGGTCATCTTGGTGTTCGTGCGGGTCTGGTAGAACTCGATCACGCCCTGGATGTAGGCGCGCTGGCTCTCGGCCATGGTGGCGATCCGGGCGAACCTGTCGACCACGTCGAGGGCGAGCTCCCGGCCGCGGTCGTCGGCGACGTCGGCGAGCTGGGTGAGGCGCTCGTACACCTGGTGGTCGAGGGTGGCCATGGTGGCCACGCTGAGCAGGCCGTGCCGCACCCGGAACATCTCCTCGAGGAACTGCTCGGCGTCGCCGAAGTGCCCGGAGGTCACGGTCCGCTCCAGCTCCCACACCTCGGCGGTGAGCTCCTCCAGGTGCCGTTGCAACCGGCGGACCACCGCGGCGGCGATCGCGGCCGCCAGCTCGTGCCCGCTGCCCGGCCGCAGCCGCCCGGCGTCGAGGCGGGCGCGCACGGCGTCGGTCTCGGTGAGCGCGATCCGCGGGTCGAGGGCGGGATTGAGCGGACCGTGCACGGTGACGAGGTACCCGGGCCCGATGAACTGGTCCAGCTCCAGGGAGTGCATGTGGCCGCCGAGCCCGCGCTCGGGGGCGTGCAGGACGAGGAAGGCGTGATCGGGGTAGCTGTGCAACTTCGGCATGGGGTTGCGCCGCGCGCTGTCGGACAGGGCGAGCGGATGGAAGCGGAAGGTGGCGCGGAGCAGGTCCAGGACGTCGTCGTCCGGGCGCGCGACGTCGACCCAGACGACCCCGGTGCCCGCGGCGAGGAGGGCGGGCACCTCGTCGAGCTCCCGCGGCTCGGCGCGGCCGTCCCGGAGCAGGAGGACCGAGGCGGCGGGCGGCCGCCCGCTCACGCCGGGAGCCCGGCGGTGACCGCCGTCGTGCACGTCCGCATCGGCCTCGCCTCCGGCTCGGGTGTCCGCAGAGCGTGACCCGGCCCGGCGTCGCGGTCGCGAACGGCGACCGCCGGGGAGGTGAACAGCGGGGGCGGGGTCGGACGCGCCGCGCCCGTCCGCGCGGGAGCGTGGGTCCCGCACCCCGCCGCCGCCCCGGACAGGGTCCGGGGCGGCGGCGGGTCAGGTGCCGTCGGTCAGGTCGTGGACGTGTTCACCGTGTCCCCGGTGAGCGTGACCTGACCGTTGACGATCTTGGTCAGGTACACGTCGCTGCGGCCCAGGTGCGAGTCCTTGGAGAAGGCCACCGGACCGGCGATGGTGTCGACCTTCGTCTGCTGCAGCGCTGCGGTGAGCGACGCCGCGTCGACCGTGCCCTTGACCTGCGCGATCGCGCCGATCACGGTCTGGGCGGCGGCGTAGCCGGAGGCGACGTAGCTGCTGCCCGGGTCGGCCTTCGTGTACTTCGCCACGGCGGCGATGTAGTCCGACCAGCCGGCGGCCTTGCCGCTCAGGTCCACGGTGCTCACGCCGATGATGCCGTCGGCGGTGGTGCCGGCGAGCTTCGCGAAGCCGGAGTCGGCCGCCGAGACGCCGCCGAAGAACGGCACCTGAAGGCCGACGCGGCGCGCGTCGGACAGCATCTTCGCCATCGACGGGTTGTCGCCGAGCACGACCAGCCCGTCGGCCCCCGAGCCCTTGGCCTGGTTCATGGCGCCCGAGTAGTCCGGTGCGCCGTTGGGGACCCGGACCACGACGGTGGGCTGGAGCCCCTTCGCGCCCAGGGCCGCCGTCGCGCCGGCGACCGCGCCGTCGCCGACGTCCCCGACCGTGGCGACGACGGCCAGCTTGCTCACCCCGCCCCTGGTCAGGGCGTAGTCGGTGACGGCGCGGAACATCGTGTCGTGGGAGGGCCAGAGCGCGTAGGTGTCCGCGGAGACCGGGTCGTAGAAGGACTTGACGTAGGCGAGCGGGCCGACCAGCGGCACCTTGAGCTGCTCGGCCACGGGGCGGACGGCGGCGGCGGCGTTCGTGCCGTACGGGCCGATGATCGCCGCGACCTGGTCCTTCGTCGCGAGCTGCCGGATGCCGGTGATCGTGCGGGAGATGTCGAAGCCGTCGTCGACCTTCACCAGCTCGATCGTGCGCCCGTTGACGCCGCCGGCGTCGTTGGCGGCGTTGATCGCCGCTTCGGTGCCCGCGAGGTACTGCCCGGCGACGGCGGCCGCCGCCCCGGTCAGCGGTACCACCGAGCCGATCTTGACGGTCTGGGTGGCGGTCGAGGCGCCACCGCCCCCGCAGGCGGCGGCGACGAGGAGGACGGAGGAGGCGGCGGCGGTGGTCAGCCACCGTCGGAGGACACGTGGTCGGGCGGCGCTCATCGGAGTCTCCCTGGGGCTGCGGTGCGCAGGGCGGCCGCAGCTCCGTGGGCCGCCCTTGGCGTCACCAGTACATGAATTGCACTGTGGCTGGATATGGTCTCGGTGGCGGCCCGCCCTGTCAAGTGTCCATCTGCGCTGCTCAAGCTGGTGAGTCTCACGATGTGGCACGAGCCTGAGGCAGCTGCCTTGTGATGTCACTCGCCGCGAGCTGTACCAGTGGTGTACGTTCCGCTGGCTCCTGTCGACCGACCACGAGGGTGAGCGATGCCAGAGCCGGTAGCCACACTGACCGCGTCCGTCGAGCACTTCTACTCGGCTCCGCGGTGGAGCGAGGCCGCGCCGCTGATCCGGCGGCTGCACGCCGAGGAGCGGCTGCACCGCAGCCCGCTGGGCTTCACGATCGTCAGCGGCCACGCCGACGTGGTCGCGCTGAGCAGGAGCAACGAGGCGGTCCGCGAGGCCCCGCCGGGTGCGGCCCCCGACTCGAGCATGGACCGGCTGACCCGCAGGTTCCTCTCCCTGACCAACCCGCCCGACCATCGCCGGCTGCGGGTACTGGCCCAGCAGGCGTTCACGCCGAAGGGGCTGCGCGCGGTCCATGACCAGGTCCGCAAGGTCGTCGCCGAGCTGGTCGCATCGGTCGAGGGCGCCGCGCGGTTCGACTTCGTGGCCGACGTCGCGCACCCGCTCCCCGTCGGGGTGTTCGCCGAGATCCTCGCCCTCACCGACGAGCAGCGCGACCGGGTCGTGCCGCTGATCCCGCACATCCTCACCGGGATCGCGGCCGAGCCGACCCCGGAGGCGGCGGCCGCGGCGGAGGCGGCGGCCGACGCGTTCGTGGAGCTCGTCCGCGGGGTGATCGCCGACCGCCGTCGCAACCCCGGTTCGGACCTGCTGACCGGCCTGATCGAGGCGACCGATGCCGGCGACCGGCTCACCGACGACGAGCTGCTCGGCATGACGTGCCAGCTGTTCGTCGCGGGGATGGAGACGACCTCGGGTCTGCTGGGCGGCGGTGTGCTGCAGCTCCTGCGGGCCCGCGAGCAGTGGGAGCTCCTCTGCGCGACGCCCGACCTGCGGCGCACGGCGATCGAGGAGTGTCTGCGGGTGGCGGGGAGCGTGGGGGCGCTACCGCTGCGGCTGGTCCTCTCCGACGTCGAGCTGCCGAGCGGGCGGGTCGAGGCGGGGGAGCGGGTCACGCTCTGGCTGGGTGCGGCCAACCGGGATCCCGAGGTCTTCGCGGATCCGTGGGCGGTCGACATCACGCGGTCCCCGAACCCCCACGTGGCGTTCTCGACCGGGATCCACTTCTGCCTCGGCGCGGGCCTGGCCCGGCTGGAGGCCGACGCCGTGCTGGCGGAGCTCACCGAGCGGCTGCCGGACCTGCGGCTGGTGGAGGGTTCCGAGGAGTTCGCGGTCTCCACGATGCTGCAGCAGCCTGCGCGGTTCCTCGTGGAGACGGGATGACCGGCACGCAGGCCCGCGGCGGGCTGCGGGGCCTCCGCGCGGTCGTCACCGGCGCCGGCTCCGTCCACGGAGGACTGGGCAACGGCCGGGCGACCGCGGTCCTGCTGGCCCGCGAGGGCGCCTGCGTGCACGTCGTCGACCGGGACGTGGACTCCGCCCGCGAGACGGTGGACGTGATCGAGTCCGAGGGCGGCACCGCCCGGGCCCACGAGGCGGACGTCGCCGACGAGGCCGACTGCGCCCGCGTGTGCGGGGCCGTCGCCGGACAGGGCCAGGTCGCGGTGCTGGTGAACAACGTCGGCGTGATGGGCGGTCCTACGGCACTGTCCGATCTGGACCTGGGGGAGTGGGACCGGATCCTGCGGACGAACGTCACCGCCGCGATGGTGATGGCGAAGCACCTGGCCCCGGCGATGCCGCGGGGCGGCGCGATCGTCAACCTGTCCTCCCTCGCCGCGCACCGCGTGACCGGCCGGCTCGCCTACGCCACGTCGAAGGCCGCCGTCGAGGGTCTGACGGTCGCGCTCGCCGGGGAGCTCGGCCCGTCCGGGATCCGGGTCAACGCCGTGTGTCCCGGGTCGGTGTGGACGCCCGTCGTCGACACCGGGGACGCGCGCGACGCGGGGGCGGCGCGCCGGCAGCGGGTGGCCGCGACGCTCCTGGGCGAGGAGGGGACGGCCTGGGACACCGCCCACGCGGTGCGGTTCCTCGCCGGACCGGAGGCCCGCTGGATCACCGGCCAGGTCCTCGTCGTCGACGGCGGTGCCTCGGCCCGGCTGGCCGGCGTGACCTGAGACCGCGGCGGCGGTCCGTCCTGACAGTGCTTGGCAGAACAGTGCAACGAGGCGCGAGCGAGCGGAGGTTCGATGGAGAGCGGAACAGGGCGGGGAGGGACGGCGTCGTGGCCACGGTGATCGTCGGCCTCTGCGTCGGCAGCATCTTCGCATTGATGGCGTGCAGCATCGTGGTGGTCCACCGCGGCACCCACCTCGTCAACTTCGCCCAGGGCGAGATCGCCGCGCTCGGGGTGTTCTTCTACATCCAGTGGGTCGTGCTCGACGGGGGCAGGCCGGTCGTCGCGATCGTGGCCGGGATCCTGATCGTGGGCGTGCTCGGGCTGCTGTTCGGGATCATCGCGGGCCGGATGGCCCGCACCGGCGACCATCTGGTCCCGCTGATCAGCAGCTTCGGCCTCTTCCTGGCCACCCGGTCCATCACGGTCGGGGTCTGGGGGCCCGGGGAGCCCTACCAGATCCCGCCGCTGTTCGGCGGCGACGGCTGGCAGCTGGGCGGCGAGCTGATCCCGTTCAGCTACCTGTTCGTCCTCGGGGTGTCGGTCGTCTGCGCGGGCGGGCTGTACGCGGTCGCCCGCTTCACCACGGTGGGCCTGCGGATCCGGGCGCTCGTCGAGAACCGGGACGCGGCCGAGGTCATGGGGATCCCGACGGCCCGGCTGCAGCTGGCGACCTGGTTCGTCGGCACCGCGCTGGCCGCCGTCGCCACCTTCCTCTTCTTCCAGAACAACTACGTCGTCACCGGGAGCATCGACTCGGTGCTCATCCCCGCCTTCGCGATCGCGGCCGTCGGCGGGTTCGAGCACTTCGGTGCCGTCGTGCTCGCCTCGGCGGTCTACGGGGTCGGCTCCCAGCTCATGAGCCAGTACCTGACCTTCGCCGGCAACGACGTGCTCAGCCTGGTGATCCTCGTCGTCCTGCTGTTCCTGATGCCCCGGGGGATCCTGGTGGCCAAGTCCGCGAGGTACTCCTCATGAGCGTCCGGACCGATCCCGCCACGGAGGTGCGCCGGCGGAGGGCCACACCGCCCCGGGCGGTCTGGGGCGGTGCCGCGATCGTCGTCGTGCTGGTCCTGGCGTACCTGCTCTCGGCCGGCCAGCCCTATCTCGCGACGGTCGTCGCCGGCGCCGCCGTGTACGCGACGGCGGCGACCGGGCTCGACTTCGTCGTCGGCTGGCTGCGCGAGGTGTCGGTGGGCCAGGGCGCGGCGATGCTCGTCGGGGCCTACTGCGGGGTGCCCTTCCTGGAGGCGGGCGTGCTGGTCGCCGGGCTCGTCGCGGCCGTGGCCGGCCTGGTGACGGGCCTGGTCCTGGGGCTGGCGGCGGTGCGGGTGAAGGGGTTCGCGCTGGCCACGTACACGCTGATCGTGGCGCTGGCCGTCGAGCTGGTGTTCACGAGCGTGCCGGCGCTGGGCGGCGGGGTGGGCCGACCCGTGATCGCGGACTCGGTCGTCGGCATCCCGCTGGACACGACGACGACCGCGATGCTCTGCGTCGTCGTGGCGATCCTCGGGGTCCTCCTGCACGCCCGGCTGCGCCGCTCGATGACCGGGCTCGCCTGGCGCGGCGTCGGACTCAACCCGAGCGCCGCCGGATCCGTCGCGGTCAGCCCGGTCGGCGCCCGGCTCGCGGCGTTCGGGCTCGCCGGGGTGTACGCCGGGGTGGCGGGCTTCCTCTTCGCCCTCGTCTCCGGCTACCTCGCCCCGACGGTGTTCGGCTTCGAGCTGGCCGTCCTCATGCTCGCGATGGTGGTGATCGGTGGGCGCGGGCGGTCGCTCGGCGCGGTGGTCGGCGCCGTCGTCTTCACCGTGTACCAGCAGGTCGCGCCGGCTTCGGCCTACTCGGACGCGGCGATCGGCGTGGTGCTGATGGTCGTCGTGTGGTTCGCCCCGGCCGGGATCGTGCCGTACGTGGGGACCGGCCTGCGCCGGGCACGCCGGCGATGGTGGCCCGGTTCGCCGGGCGGGATGGGAAAGGAGCTCGTGGCGTGAGCACGCTGCAGGCCGAGGGCCTCACCAAGACCTACTCCGGGATCACCGCGGTCTCGGACGTCAGCCTCACCTTCCGGCCCGGCGAGATCACCGCCGTCGTCGGCGCCAACGGCGCGGGCAAGACCTCGTTGCTCGACCTGCTCTCCGGGATCATCGAGCCGAGCCGCGGCACGGTGTCGATGGACGGCGGCGACATCAGCAGGCTCTCCGCATGGCGGCGGGGGAGGCGGGGCCTGTTCCGGGGCTTCCAGGACGCGACGCTGTTCGCGGAGCTCAGCGTGCGGGAGACGTTGCGGCTCAGCGCCTACCGCACCCACCGGGTGCATCCGGTGGTGTCCGTGCTGGGGCTGCCGGCCGCGCGCCGGCGCGACGCCGAGATCGACGCCCTGATCGCCTCCGCCGCCGCGGACTACGGCCTCACGGAGTGGCTGGAGACCCCGCTGCGGGACCTGTCGCTCGGGATGATCAAGGTCGTGCAGCTGGCCGCGGTCACGGTGGCCACGCCGTCCTGGGTGCTGCTCGACGAGCCCGCGGCCGGGCTGGCCAGGGCCGAGACGGACCGGCTCGCGGCGCGGCTGCGGGCGGCCTCGGACGCCCTGCCCGACGTCGGGTTCCTGATCGTCGAGCACGACGCGCTGCTGGTCGCGAGCTGTGCGGACCGCGTGATCGTCATGGCGGGTGGGAAGGTCACCGAGGACCTGCGCAAGGGCGACGAGGGCTGGTCGGACCTGCTGCACCCGCCCACCGTCACGGCGGCGACCGTGACCGCGGTGCCGGCAGCTGCCCGTGTCGAGCCGGTCCGTGCCGAGCCGGTGGGCAGCGGGCCGGCGGGCCTGGACGCCAAGGGGCTGCGGATCACGTACGGCCGCTTCACCGCCGTGCACGGGGCGGACATCGCCGTGCGGCCGGCGAGCCTCACGGTCCTGGTCGGGACGAACGGGGCCGGCAAGTCCTCGGTGCTCAACGCGATCGCCGGGCTCCGGCCGCCCGCGGCGGGCAGCGTTGCGATCGACGGGGTGGACGTCACCCGGCGCCCCGCCCACGAGCGCGTCGGCCACGGCCTCGTGCTGGTCCCGTCCGGGCGGGCGCTCTTCGCGAGCCTGACGGTCGCGGAGAACCTCCGGCTCTCGGCGGGCGCCGAGGAGGAGGGGGCGATCGACCCCCTCGAGCTGTTCCCGGAGCTGCGCCCGAAGCTCGGCCAGCGCGCCGGGACGATGAGCGGCGGCGAGCAGCAGATGCTGGCGGTGGCGCGCAGCCTGCGCCTGCGCCCGCGCTACCTGCTGATCGACGAGCTGTCGCTCGGGCTGAGCCCCGCGGCGACGGGCCGGCTGGTCGACGCGCTGCTGGAGATCCGCGACCAGGGCGTCGGCATCCTCGTGGTCGAGCAGAACGCCCCGTTCGCGCTGTCGTACTCCGACGAGGCCTACGTCATGAACCGGGGCCAGGTCGCCTTCCACGGCCCGTCGGCCGAGGCGGCGGCGCGGCCGGACCTGTTCCGGCCCGTCTTCCTGGACACCGCGTGAGGAGCAGAGCGTGACCGTCCGTGTGCTAGCTTGCGACGACGGGTGGAGCCGACCGCGAGCGGACGGCACACCCGATGAAGGCCTTGGGGAGAAGGAGATGGCGGACGACGCGGGAGAGCCGTCGACCAGCACGGAGGCCGATGTCGGTCGGATGCTGCGCGAACACCGGCTCGAGCGCAAGATGACGCTGGCCCAGCTGGCCGAACGTGCCAACGTGTCGACGAGCTACGTCAGCCAGGTCGAACGCGGCGTCGCCAACCCCACCCTGGCCAGCCTCAAGACGCTGTCCAGCGCGCTCGGGATCACGGTCGGCTCGCTGCTGCAGGACGAGCGGACCCCCACCCTCGACTCGGGGGAGCCGGGCGAGGTCAGCGTGCTGCGCGCGGGGAACCGCCGCCGGGTCGTCTACCCCGGGTCCAACATCGCCAACGAGCTGCTCTCGCCCAACCTCCGGATGCAGATGGAGGTCATCTGGGTCGAGGCCCCGCCGGGGAGCGGCTCGGGCGGCCATCCCCACCAGCACGAGGGCGAGGAGTGCGGAGTCGTCATCGCGGGGACGATGCGCTTCTGGGTCGGCGACGAGGAATGGCTGCTGGAGAAGCAGGACGCCATCTACTTCCCGAGCCACCTGCCGCACCGCTGGGTGAGCGGCGGGCCGCAGGACCTCGTGGCGCTCTGGATCATCACCCCGCCGACCTTCTGACGGGGCCCCACCGCAGCGATGAACCGACGGTTCATCGCTGCTGTCGGCGTCCGCGAGTCCGGCTGCGCCCGAACGCTTCGGGCGCAGCTGGGTCCACTCCGGACTTCTTGACTCGGCCTCGCGAGGCTGGCTACTCTCACTGTAGAAATTGAAGTGGTAGTTCAATGACGAGCGCGGACACGGGACGGCACTCCATGACTGACTCTGCTGACGTCGTCGAGCGGTTCGTCGGCGCCCGCCGGATCGCCGTCGTCGGCGCATCCCGGAACGACTCCTCGATCACGGTGCGGCCCGCGGTGTACCTGCGGCGCTACGGGTTCGGCGGCGAGGTCGTGCTCGTGCACCCCTCGGCGGCCGAGCTGCACGGCCTGCGCGCGTACCGGTCGCTGGCGGAGATCGACGGACCGGTCGACCTGGTGATGTCGATGGTCCAGGGCGACGCGGTGCGGCCCGTCGTCCGGGAGTGCATCGATCTCGGGATCCCGGCGGTGATCAGCGTCGCCTCGGGGTTCGAGGGTTCCGGCGGGCAGGAACGGCGCCGGAGCCTCGCGGCGCTGGTCGCCGACCACCCGGGCACCCGCCTGGTGGGCCCGAACTCGGTCGGTGTGCTGAGCACGGTCACGAGGTCCTGGACGACGTTCTCGAGCGTGCTGCTCGACGGACCGCCCGCGCCCGGCAACATCGGGCTCGTCACCCAGTCCGGCGCCGTCGGCAACGGCATCCTGATGACGTTGCAGGCGCGGGGCGTCGGGGTGGGCCACTGGTTCAGCACCGGCGACGAGCTCGACGTCGGGGCGCTCGAGGTCGCGACCGCGCTGGTGCACCGGGCGGACTGCAAGGTCGTCGGGCTGTTCCTGGAGGGGATCACCGACCCGGGGTTCCGCAGGCCGCTGGCCGAGGCGATCCGGGCGACCGGCAAGCGGGTCGTCGCGATCCGCTCGGCCTCCTCGGGCAGCGGGAAGGCCGCCGCGCTCGGACACACCGGACGCGTGGTCGGCGACAGCGAGATCGGTCTCGCCGGGTTACGGGAGATCGGCGTCGAGATCGTGGACTCCGTCGACGAGCTGGTCGAGACCCTGACCTTCCTCTCGGTCGCGCCCCCGCGCCCGCCGTCGGACGCGCCCGCCAGGGTCACCGTGGTGACGGTGTCGGGGGCGATGGGAGTCGTGGCGGCGGACCACATCGCCCGCCATCCGTCGCTGGCGCTCGCGTCACTCGACGAGCAGGTCACGGCGGAGCTGGCCCGCCTCGTCCCGTCCTACAGCGGGGACGAGCCTGCCAACCCGCTCGACGTGCCGGTGCTGGGCGACCCGGCGGTGTTCGAGCAGGTGGTCAAGGTCGTCACCGGCTCGGACGGCGGCGACGCGACGATGATCGTGACGACGACCCTCGCCCACGACTACGAGTCGATCAGCCGGCACCTGCACTCGGACCGGCCCGTCGCCCTCACGCACCTCAGCGCGGCGGAGTCGTTCACGCCGGAGCAGGCTCGCCGGCTCACCGAGCAGGGCGTCGCGGTGCTGCGGTCGCCCTACACCGCGGTCCGGGCGCTGGCGGTGTGGAGCGGTGCCGGGCCCGACGTGCCGGCCGCCGAGCCGGACCCCGGCCACGACGACCACGACGGGGCGGCCGCCCGACAGCTCGGCGTGGTCGCGTCGGGCGACGTGCTGGGCGGTGTCCTGTCCGGCTGGATGCCGCCGGTCCGCGTCGTGGCCGACGAGGCCGACGCCGTGGCCTTCCTCGCGGAGGCGGGTGGCCCGGTGGTGGTCAAGGCCGAGGGATCGGCGATCGCCCACCGGACCGAGCTCGGCGCGGTCGCGGTCGGGCTCACCGACGAGGCCGCGGTGCGCGAGGCCTACCGGCGGATCTCGGCGATCTGCGCCGCCGGTGGTGACCGCGTGGTGGCCCAGGCGATGTCCCGGCCCGGCACCGAGGTGCTGGTGTCGGTGGTGCGCGATCCCGAGCTCGGCACGGTCGCCCTCTGCCGGCTCGGCGGCGTGCAGGTGGAGCTCGGCTCCTCGGCGACCCTCGTCCTCACGGACTACGACGAGGGCTGGGTCGGCGCCCTGCGCGAGTCCGCCGTCGGGAAGGTCCTCGCCGGCTGGCGGGGCGAGGAGCCGGGGGACGCCGAGGCGCTGCTGCAGTTCGTCCGCGAGGTCCGGGAACGGGGCGAGCACGTCCCCGGTCTGCGGCTCGCGGAGTTCAACCCGGTCCTCGTCCACGCCGCCGGGCAGGGAGTGACCGCGGTGGACGTCGTGACCTATCTCGACCCTAGCGAAGGAGCGCAATGAGCCAGCTGGACTACCAGGTCGCCATGACCGACGAGATGGTGGAGGCGGCTGCGGAGCTCGAGGGCCGGCCGCTGCGCGTGGAGCCCTGGAACCACGAGGCCACGCTCGACACGATCCGCCACTACGCCCACGGCGTCGGCGACCGCAATCCGCTGTGGACGGACGAGGAGTACGCCCGCTCGACCCCGTACGGGGACGTGATCGCTCCGCCGACCTTCCTCTACTCCCTCTACGACGGGGCGATCGGCCTGGGCTTCGAGGGCGTCCAGCCGATCTACGCCGGCACCGAGTGGACCTTCCACGAGCGCATCCGGCGCGGCGACCGCCTCGTCCCCGAGGCCGTGATGGGCCCGGTCACGGTGCACGCCGGCGGGACGGCGTCGCGCTTCGCCATCCAGCGGGTGACCACCCGCTACACCCGGGCGTCGGACGGCGTGCTGGTGGCCGAGGCGCTGGCGTCGACCTTCCGGGTCCCGCGCTCGGGGGTCGACGGCGGCCTGAGGTACGAGGCCCGCGAGGCCGCCGCGTACAGCGACGCGGAGATGGACGCCTTCGGGGAGGAGGCCCGCGCCGAGGTCGTCCGTGGCGCGGACCCCCGCTACGCCGACGACGTCACCGTCGGGGACCCGGTGCCGACCGTCCTCAAGGGACCGCTGCACCAGATCACGATGACCGCGTACTACGCGGGCTGCATCGGTTCGCCCGGCTACAAGGCCGACGAGGTCGCCTGGTGGTACCGGTACTGGGCGCTGAACGACCCGGAGCGGCTGCCGAACAACTACGACCCCACGTACTTCTCCGAGCGGGTGCTGCCGAGCCTCGGGCACCAGAACGCGGACGTCGCCCGCGAGATCGGCATGCCGGGCGCCTACGGCAACGGGCCGCAGAAGTGCGGATGGCTCGCCCACAGCGTCCTCAACTGGATGGGCGACGCGGGGGAGCTGGTGGAGTACAAGGTCCGGTTGCGCCGTCCGGACGTCTTCGGCGACATCGCCCGCTGCGGCGGCACGGTGGAGTCCGTCGACGTCGCGACGGGGCGCGTCGGCATCAGCCTCCGGGCGACCAACCAGCTCGGGGAGCAGACCTCGGAGGGCTCGGCGGTCGTCGTCCTGCCCCGTCGGAACGCCTGAGCACGCCCGACCACGAAGCCGACCGGATCCCGGAGGGAACGCATGCGCGCGAGCGTGGTCATGGTCGAACCGGGCAGCCCGGACGACCTCCTCGCCGACGACCGGGTGCGGACGCTCCTCGCGGCGTTCCCGGTCGTCACGGCCACCGGGTACCGCACCCCGGAGGCGGAGCAGGTCGTGCTGCTGGAGACCCCGGACGCCCCCGCGGCGGTGGCGGTGGCGGACGCGGTCGACGCGCTGGCGGCCGGCTGGGCCGTCCGCGCGCTGCAGGCGGTGCACCGCATGGCCCGCGACGCGGCGGGGGAGGCCGTCCAGGTCCCGCTGTCCGCCGCGCTCCGGACGCGCCCCGCGCACCTCATGTCGGTCGTGCTGCCCGTCCCGGCGGGCCGGCTCGACGAATGGAGCCGGTGGTACGACGATCACCACATGCCGACGGTGCTGACCCTCGAGCGGGCCATCACGGTCGGCCACCGGTTCGCGCCGCTCCGGCGGGCGGACCCCGACGAGCACCTGGTGTTCTACGAGTTCCCGGCCGCGGCCGATCTCGAGCGGTTCGGCAACGGCGCCGTCCCGGCCACGAAGACGGCGGAGTACCTCGAGCGGTGGGGGGTCCGCAACCGGCGGCGGATGCTGGGCCCGCCCACCGACGTCCCAGGAGGCGGAACCCGATGACCAGCTCGCTGCTGATGGTGGAGCTCCCGGTGCCGGCGGGCCGGGAGGAGGAGTGGAACACCTGGTACCACGAGGTGCACATGCCCGACGTGCTCGCGAACGTCCCCGGTGTGGTGGCGACCAGGCGCTACCGCGTCCTGAACGACGCCGACCACGACATCCACTACGTCGTCCTCCACGAGTTCGCGTCGCTCGAGCTGCTCGAGGCCTACATCGGGTCGACGACGGTGGCGGACCGCTGGGGGGAGTACGAGGTGCTGTGGGGCAGGCCCGCCCACTACCGCCGCCGCGGCCTGCAGTTCCTCCTCGAGCTCCCCTGACCGTCTCGTCCTCCCGAAGGGAACCGCCACCATGCCGGCCAGGATCACGCCCCTCGACTGCGGGCACATCACGGACGTCGAGCGCTCCGGGCAGCAGTACATGCGGGGCTTCGGCGAGCACATCTGCACGCAGGCCGTGCTGTGGCTCGTGCAGTCCGAGGAGGCGACGATCGTGGTCGACGTCGGCCCGGGCACCCCGGAGCTGGTGGCGGAGCGGCACGGGCGCACCCTCGTCCAGAGCCCGGAGCAGCATCCCGCGGCGGCGCTCGAGAAGCACGGTGTGGACATCGACGACGTGGACGTCGTCGTGCAGACGCACCTGCACTGGGACCACTGCCTCGGGCTGGAGCTGGACCTGTTCCCGAAGGCGGAGATCTACATCCAGCGCGCGGAGCTGGCCTACGCGGCGGCGCCCTATCCCGCCCACAGCCGGCTCTACGACGCGACCGTGCTGCACAGGCTGCTGCCGGCCTTCGACCGCGGGTACCGCAACGTGAAGGTCGTCGACGGCGACTTCCGGCTCACCCGCGACTGTCGCCTGCTCAAGACGCCCGGGCACAGCCCGGGCACCCAGGCCACCCTCGTCACCACGGGATCCGGGGTGGTCGCCATCGCCTCGGACAACCTGCCGCTGCAGGAGTCGTGGACGGGCCGCACGCTCGAGGACTGGACCCCTCCCGGCGTGCACGTCAACCTCGACGAGTTCTACGAGAGCATGGCGCGGCTCGCCGACCGCGCCGATCTCGTCCTCCCCAGCCACGATCCGTGCGTCATCGGCCAGGTGTACGAGTGACCCTCCCGGCCGTCACGCCGCGGCACGGGTGACGGTCGACGGGGGAGCGATGAGTCCGGGATGCCGGCGGGGTCTGCCCCTGCATGACCGGAGGATCGGCAGCAGGCCGGTCCGTCACCGACCGGAGGCCCTCGATGACCGCCACCTACACGTTCGACGTCTTCTCCAGCCTCGACGGATACGGCTCCTACGGGGGTGACGGCGACTGGGGCGGCTACTGGGGCAAGCAGGGCCCGGAGCTGCTCGACCACCGGCTCGCCTCGTTCGAGGCCGAGCAGCGGATGGTGTTCGGGGGCACCACCTTCCGGCAGTTCGTGGACATGCTGGCCGCGAGCTCCGAGGGCGACGACGTGCGCGACCGCTGGGTCGGCCGGATGCGGGGCATGCCGGCCACCGTCGTCTCCTCGACGCTGGAAGGACCCCTGGACTGGCCCGACGCCACCGTCGTGGGTGGCGACGCCGTCGAGGTCGTCGCGCGGCTCAAGCAGGAGTCCCCGGTGCCGTTGCGCTCGCACGGGAGCCTGTCGCTGAACTGGGCGCTGCTGGCCGCCGGCCTGGTCGACCGCGTGCAGGTGACGGTCTTCCCGGTGATCACCGGCAGGACCGGGACGGACCCGGTCTTCGGCGGCGCGGCCGACTTCGACCTGGAACTGCTCGAGCAGCGGACGCTCGACCACGACATCCAGGAGCTCGTCTACCGGCCCACCCTGCACGTCGTCGGGCGCTGAGGACGCAAGGAGATCCGCGACGGCCCGGCGCCGACCTCGTGCGCGCCGTCGGCCCCCGGTGGCTCAGCGCCGGGTGACGGGGAGGTCGGCCACCACCGTCTTGCCCTCGTCGTGGTGGTGGAAGGACCAGCCGGTGGCCAGGTCGTCGACCATCTGCAGGCCCCGGCCCCGGACGGCGTGGACGTCGAGGGCCTGCAGCCGCGGCGGGGCGGCCGAGCCGTCCGTGACCTCGAGGCGCAGCGACTCGTCGGTCAGGGTGGCGGTGAGCCGGTACGGGGTGCGGGCGTGGTCGACGGCGTTGCTCGCGAGCTCGCTCGCGATCATGGTCGCGTCGTCCGTGCTGTCGTCGTCGATGCCGGCGGAGTGCAGGAAGTCCCGCAGGTCGCGGCGGACGGCGGCGCACGACCCGGGCGTGGGCTCGTGCTTCCACGACATCCGCTGCTGGGAGACCGAGGGCGCATAGGCGACCAGCGCGAGGGCGCGGTCGTCGCCGCGCAGCGGGGTCCGCTCGTCGACGCTGGTCATGAGGGCGTCGAGGGCCCCGTCGGGGTTCTCGGCCCAGGCCGGCCCGACGGCGCCGAGCTGGGTGCCGAGGAGCTCGAGCAGGCCGTCGGTCCACAGCACCTCGCCGCGCTCGTCCCGGGCCTCGACGAGCCCGTCCGTGTAGAGCAGCAGCGCCCAGCGCTCGGGCAGCGGGATCTCGACCGCGGGCCAGGTGGTGCCGAGGCGCACGCCGAGCGGGACCCCGAGATGGTGGTCGGGTAGCAGCCGGGGAACGGTGGGGCCGCCGGCCTCGCCCGTGTCGACGAGGACGGGCGGCGGATGCCCGGCGAGGTAGAGGTCGAGATGGCTGCGGTCGGCGGCCACGGAGACCATCGCGACGGTGGTGAACAGGATCGGGTCGTGGCGCTCGGTGGCCAGCACCCGGTCCAGCAGCGGGAGCACGTGAGCGGCGGGCATGCCGGCGAGGATCAGTGTGCGCCAGGCGATCCGGAGGCTGACGCCGATCGCGGCCTCGTCCGGCCCGTGCCCGCTGACGTCGCCGATGATGAGGTTGAGGGTGCCGTCGTCGGTCTCCACGGCGTCGTAGAAGTCGCCGCCGAGCAGCAGCCGGCGCGCGCCCGGCTGGTAGCGGGCCGTGACGGTGACGGCCGGGTCGCGCAGCAGGGCGGTGGGCAGCAGCCCGCGCCCGAGCCGGCGGTTCTCCCGCTCGTGCACCCGGGCCTCGTGCAGCTGGCGGTCGAGGGCCTCCGCACGGCGGCGCTCGACCGCGTACTGCACCGCGCGGGTCAGTGAGCGACCGTCGATGCGGTCCTTGACCAGGAAGTCCTCGGCCCCGGCTGCGACGGCGGCCCGGCCGCGCTTCTCGTCGACGTCGCCGGTCAGCACGATGATCGCCGGATGGTCCTCGGCGCCGAGGAGGCGGGTGAGGCCGTCGAGCCCGTCGGCGTCGGGGAGGTTGAGGTCGAGCAGCACGCAGTCCGCGTCGCCCTGGTGCACGATCGCGTCCGCCAGGTTCTGGACGTGGACGACGTCGGTGATGTCGCCGACCTCGGCGAACAGCTCGGTGACGATCAGGGCGTCCCCGGAGTCGTCGTCGACCAGGAGCACCCGGGGCGTGCGGGGCGCCTTCGCGGCGTCCGGGAGCAGGGCTCCGGGATCCGCCACGCGCGCCGCCGGATCGTCCGCCACGGCCGCACGGTAGCCGTCCGGGGCCGGGAACGCACGACCGGCCGCTGGACCACCCGTTCGCCTCCCGCGCTGTGATCCGGATCGGCGTGGTCCCGCGCCGGAACGTCGGTTAGCCTCACCTTCACTGATCCGCAGGAGGACTGATGGGGGAGACGCAGGGTTCGCGCCTGCGCGGGGAGGGCCTCACGCTCTCCTACGACGAGCGGACGGTCGTCCGGGACCTGTCGATCGACATCCCGGACTCCGGGTTCACGGTCATCGTCGGGCCCAACGCCTGTGGCAAGTCCACGCTGCTCAAGGCCCTGGCGCGGATCCTCGCGCCGGAGTCGGGAACCATCCATCTCGATCACGCGCTGATCCAGGGGTACTCCACCAAGGAGGTCGCGCGCCGGCTCGGGCTGCTGCCCCAGACCTCGATCGCCCCCGGGGGCATCACCGTCGGCGGGCTCGTGGCACGCGGCCGCTACCCGCACCAGAAGCTGTTGCGGCAGTGGTCGCCCCGGGACGAGGCGGCGGTGGCCGCGGCGCTGGAGCTCACCCGCACCGCGGACCTCGTGGACCGCTACGTCGACGAGCTGTCCGGCGGGCAGCGCCAGCGGGTGTGGCTCGCGATGGTGCTCGCCCAGGAGACCTCGATCCTGCTGCTCGACGAGCCGACGACGTTCCTCGACATCGCCCACCAGATCGAGGTCCTCGACCTCTGCGCGGTGCTGCACGAGGAGCGCGGGCACACGCTCGTCGCGGTGCTGCACGACCTCAACCAGGCCTGCCGCTACGCGACCACGCTCGTCGTCATGCGCGAGGGCCGGATCCTGGCGCAGGGCGCGCCCACGGAGATCGTCACCGCGGAGCTGGTGGAGGAGACGTTCGGCGTGCACTGCCGGGTGGTGCCGGACCCCGAGTCCGGCACGCCGATGATCGTCCCGCGCTGGTCCGGGCGGCGCACGGTGCTGCCGGCCGGAGCGGACACGTGACGCTCACCGCGCCGCGTCCCGCCGCCGTCCGTCCGCGGCGCGGCCTCGCGACCCGCTCGTCCTGGCTCGTGGTCGCCGTCGCGGTCCTGGCGGTCCTCTGCCTGTTCAGCCTCGCCGTCGGCGCCCAGGGCATCCCGCTCGGCACGGTCTGGCGGGCACTGTGGACGGACGACGGCTCGGACCAGGCTTTCATCGTCGCCGACCTGCGGATCCCGCGCACCCTGATCGGCCTCGGGGTCGGGGCGGCGCTGGGGCTCACCGGGGCGCTGATGCAGGGGCTGACCCGCAACCCGCTGGCCGATCCCGGCATCCTGGGGGTGAACGCCGGGTCGTCGGCCGCCGTCGTCCTCGCCATCGCCGTGTTCGGGGTGACGACGCCGGCAGGCTACGTCTGGTTCGCGTTCGCCGGCGCTGCCGCGGCCGCCGTGGTCGTGTACCTGCTCGGTGCCACCGGCCGCGTCGTCTCCCCGGAGCGGACCGTGCTCGCGGGCGCGGCGGTCAGCGCGGTGCTCGTCTCCTTCGTCTCCACGGTGCTGTTGCTGTCCCCGGACACCTTCGACTCCTTCCGGTTCTGGGCGATCGGCTCGCTGGCCGGTCGCAGGATGGACATCGTGGTGACCCTGGCGCCGTTCCTGCTGGTGGGGATCGTGCTGGCGCTCGGCCTCGGCCGCGCGCTCAACGCCCTGGCGCTGGGCGACCAGACCGGCGCCGCCCTGGGCGTCCGGCTCGGGCGCACCCGGCTGCTCACCGGGATCGCCGTCACCCTGCTCTGCGGGGTGGCGACGGCGGCGGTGGGCCCGATCGGCTTCGTCGGCCTGACGGTGCCGCACGTCGCCCGCATGATCGTCGGACCCGACCAGCGCTGGGTGCTGCCGTACTCGATGGTCCTGGCCCCGGTCCTGCTCCTCGCGGCGGACGTCGTCGGGCGCGTGGCGCTGCCCTCGGGCGAGCTGGAGGTCGGCATCGTCACGGCGTTCCTCGGCGCCCCGGTCTTCGTGCTGCTCTGCCGCCGGCGCCGGATCGCGCAGCTGTGAGCGCCACCGTGGACACCGCCGTCGCCGAGCCGCCGGTGCGCAGGCGGCGCCCGGCCCGGGTGCTGCGCGCCGGGGGGCTGTCGGTGCGCTGGGAGCGTCGCGCCGCCCGGGCCGCCGTCCTCCTGCTGGTCGCGCTCGTGCTGCTGGGCTTCGCGGCCCTGCTGACCGGCCCCGTGGCGATCGCACCGGGCGAGGTGCTCGCGAGCCTGCTCGGGCAGGGGCGTGCGGGGACGGACTACGCCGTGCTCGGGCTGAGGCTGCCGCGGCTGGCGACCGCCGTCGTGGTGGGCGTCGCGCTCGGGGCCAGCGGCGCGATCTTCCAGACGATCTCGCGCAACCCCCTGGGGAGCCCGGACATCATCGGCTTCACGACGGGTGCGGCGACGGGTGGCGTCCTGGCGATCCTGATCTTCCGGGCCGGTGCGACCGGGACCTCGGTGGCCGCCGTGGTCGGCGGCCTGCTCACGGCGGTGCTCGTGTACGCGCTGGCCTACCGCCGCGGGGTCGACGGCTTCCGGCTGATCCTCGTCGGGATCGGCATCACCGCCGTCATCGAGGCGGTCAACAGCTACCTGATCGCCCGCGCGCGGCTGCAGGTCGCCCTGGAGGCGCAGGTCTGGCAGGTGGGCAGCCTGAACGGCCGGACGTGGACGAACGCCCTGGGCGTGGCCGTCGCGCTGGCCGTCCTGCTGCCGGTCGCGGTGGGCTTCGGGCGGCGGCTGTCGATGCTCGAGATGGGCCCGGAGGCGGCCCGCGCCCGCGGGGTCCCCGTCCAGGGGACGACGGTGGTGATGGTCGTCGTCGGCGTCGGGCTGGCGGCCGTCGCGACCGCCGCGGCCGGCCCGATCTCCTTCGTGGCACTGGCCGCGCCGCAGCTCGCGCGCAGGCTGAGCCGCACGGAGGGCGCGGGCCTGGTCACCGCCGGGCTGATGGGGGCCGTGCTGCTCGTCGCCAGCGACGTCCTCGCGCAGCGGCTCATCGAGTCGCGGCCGTTGCCGGTCGGTCTCGGAACCGGGCTGGTGGGCGGGCTCTACCTCGCCTGGCTGCTGGCCCGGGAGTGGCGCCGGGGTCGCGGCTGAGCCGCGTACGGGTGTTTCCGTGGCACGTCGATCATGTGACGACCATCGCCCGTGATCGCTGAATCGGAGCATTCCGGGCAGCCTTGCTTTGGTTAGGCTTACTTCGCTCAGGCGCCGCCATCGGTGGCATCCGGACGGTCACGAGGAGTTCCTTGATGTCCAGCAACCCCTTCGACGACGAGAACGGCGTTTTCTACGCGCTCGTGAACGACGAGGGCCAGTACTCCCTCTGGCCCACCTTCGCGGAGGTCCCGTCGGGGTGGACGGTCGAGCACGGACCGGAGTCCCGGTCGTCGTGCCTGGAGTACATCGAGCGGACGTGGACCGACATGCGCCCCCGCAGCCTCGTCGAGCGCATGGAGCGCGACGAGAAGGCGCGCTCCGACGCGGCCCACTCCGCGTAGGCCGGCGATGACCATCGAGGCTTCGCTCGCGCCGTCGGCCCTCCGGGGAGCCGGCGCGCCGCGGTCCGAGCGCACCGTGGCGGCCGGCCGCCCCGCGCGCACGGTCGGCATCGCGCTGGCCCGGGCCGCGGACGCCCGGTCGGCCGGGCCCTACATGCTCTACGAGCGCAACGGCCGGTGGTCGTTCGCGCTGGGGGCGGCGGCCGAGGTCGTGCTCCACCGGGACGCCGTGCGCGTCCGTCGCGGGGACGGCGACTGGACCGACATCCCCGTCGGAGCCGAGCCGCTGCAGCAGGTCGCGGACCTGGTCGCCGGGACCCACGCCTACGGATGGGCGGCGTTCGAGCTCAGTCATCTCCTGCACGGATCGGGCGGTCCGGCGGTTCCCGGCGGGGAGATCGACGACGCGGGTCCGTTGCTGCACCTGATCGTGCCGCGGGCCGATGCCCGGATCGGCGACGATCTCGTCGCGTTCTCGGCCGTCGACGAGTCGGATCTCGACTGGATGGCCGCCGCCGCGGCGACGGCCGATCCGATCGCCCACCGGGAGCCGGCGGAGATCGTCGTGGACGGCCCGGGCGCGGAGAGCTACCAGGAGGCCGTCGCCTCCGCGGTGCGGGACATCAACGCCGGTGAGCTGCAGAAGGTGATCCTCTCCCGCGAGCTCCTCGTCGGCCCCGCGATCGACCTGGCCGCGAGCTTCGAGGCCGGCCGCGCGGCGAACACCCCCGCGCGGTCGTTCCTGCTCGATCTGGGTGGGATCCGGGCGGCGGGGTTCAGCCCCGAGACGATCGTCGAGGTCGACGGTCTGGGTGGCGTGTCCACCCAGCCGCTCGCGGGCACCCGGGCACTGGAGGGCGACGGCACGGACGCCGATCGCCGGGCCGAGCTGCTCACCGATCCGAAGGAGATCTTCGAGCACGCGATCTCGGTGTACATCGCCCAGGACGAACTGCGCACCGTCTGCGCGGACGGATCGGTCTCGGTCACCGAGTTCATGGCGGTCCGGGAGCGGGGGAGCGTCCAGCACCTGGCGTCGCGGGTGAGCGGGCGGCTGCGCGAGGACCGCAACGCCTGGCACGCCTTCGCCGCCCTGTTCCCCGCGGTCACGGCCTCCGGGGTGCCGAAGGCCGAGGCGTGCGAGTCGATCCTGCGTCACGAGGGGCACCGCGGGCTCTACAGCGGCGCCGTCCTGCAGGTCGGGGCGGACGGCGGCCTCGACGCGGCGCTGGTGCTCCGCTCGATCTACCAGCGCGACGGCCGGACCTGGCTGCGCGCCGGAGCGGGCATCGTCGGCGCGTCGACGCCCGCGCGCGAGTACGAGGAGACCTGCGAGAAGCTGCGCAGCGTCAGCCGGACCCTCGTCCCGGGGGCCTGACGGTGCTCTCCGCTCCGCGCGCGGCGCCCCACCCGCGCACCCTCCCCGCGCTGTTCGCGGCCGCGCTCGCCCGGGACCCGGGGGCGACGGCCGTCGTCTCGGGGCCGGACCGGCTGACCTACGCCGAGCTCGACGCCCGGGCCGACCGGCTCGCGCGCCGGCTCGTCGCGGCCGGCGCGGGGCCCGAGCGGATCGTGGGCGTGGCAGTGGGCCGCACCGTCGAGCTCGTCGTCGCCGTGCTCGGGGTGGTCCGGTCCGGTGCGGCGTACCTGCCGCTCGACCGCGCCTACCCGGCCGCCCGGACGGCGTTCATGCTGGCCGACGCCTCGCCGGTCGCGATCGTGGTGGACGGGGCGGGCGCCCCGGCGGGTGCCGGGGACATCACCCCCGTGCCCGTCGCGGGGGAGACCGCCGATGCCGCGCTGCCGGGGGCCGATGCCGGTCAGCCGGGGGCCGATGGCGTGCTGCCGGCGATCGACCCGGACACCACGGCGTACGTGATCTACACGTCCGGTTCCACGGGCGTGCCCAAGGGTGTCCTGGTGCCGCACGCGAGCGCCGCGGCCCTGTTCGCGGCCACGGCCCGGGTCTACGCCGCCGGACCGGGTGACGTGTGGGCCTGCTGCCACTCCGCCTCGTTCGACTTCTCGGTGTGGGAGATCTGGGGCCCACTGGTGACCGGGGGCGCGACCCTCGTCGTCCCCACGGAGCTGACCTGGTCCCCGGCCGACCTGCTGGGTGCCCTCGCCGCGCACGGTGTCACCGTGCTGAGCCAGACGCCGTCGTCGTTCGACCGCCTGATGCGGGCCGAGGCGGACCGGGAGGCCGCCGGGGAGCCGCCGCTGCCGGTCCGGACCGTCGTGTTCGGCGGGGAGGCGCTCGATCCCGCGCGGCTGCACGGCCGGCTCGCGACGCTGCCGCGGCTGGTCAACATGTACGGCATCACCGAGACCACGGTGCACGTCACGCACGCCGACACCGCGCCCGGTTCGCCGGCGACGATCGGGGAGCCGCTCGCGGGCCTGTCCGTCTCGCTGCGGGACGACCGGCTGGCCGCGGCGGAGGCCGGCGAGATGTACGTCGCCGGCCCGCAGCTGGCCCGCGGGTACGGGGGCCGGCCGGGGCTCACCGCGACGCGGTTCGTCGCCGCTCCCGGGGGCACCCGCGCCTACCGCTCCGGCGACCTCGCCGTGCGGCGCGACGGCGCGCTGACCTTCGCCGGCCGCGCGGACGCGCAGGTCACGCTGCGGGGCTTCCGGATCGAGCTCGGCGAGGTCGAGGCGGCCGTCGCCACGCACCCGCTCGTCGCCGCCTGCGCGGTGGCCGTGTCCGGGGACCAGCGGCTCGTCGCCCACGTGGTGGCCGGGCCGCTCGCCGAGCGGGAGCTCGCCGCGGTCCGTGCGCACGCCGCCGAGCGGTTGCCCGCCCACATGGTGCCCGCGCTCGTCGTCCCGATCGCGGAGCTCCCGCTCACCCCCAACGGGAAGCTCGACCGGGCCGCCCTCCCCGCGCCGCCCCCCGTCCCGGGGACCACCACCCGTCCCGACCGGCGCGCGCTGCTGCGCCGCCGGCTCGCCGGAACTGCCCGAGGTGACCGATGACCGCCCGCCCGCCCTCCGCCGAGAACCTGCGCGCCACCCTGGCCGCGCTCGTCGAGGAGGAGCCCGAGAACCTGCGCGACGACACGGACCTCATCGAGGTCGGCCTCGACTCGATCATGCTGATGCGACTGGTCGCGGACTGGCGCCGGGCGGGTCTCGACGTCACGGTGGCCACACTGGCCGAGCAGCCCACCCTCGGCGCGTGGACCCGGATCCTGGCGGCGGCGGAGCCCGCACCGGTCCCGGACGTCCCGGCGACGGGGCTGCCGGCGGCCGAGCCGGCGGGGGAGCGCCCGCTCGGCTCCATGCAGCACGCCTACTGGGTGGGCCGCACGGACGGCCAGTACCTCGGCGGCGTCGCGGCGCACCTCTACACGGAGTTCGACGGGTCCGGTGTGGACCCGGAGGGCGTCGCCCGCGCCCTGACCGGCCTGGTCCGCCGCCACGACATGCTGCGGCTGCGGGTGACCCCGGAGGGCACCCGGGAGGTCGCGCCGGCGCCCGGGCGGGTCGAGCCGGTGGTGCACGACCTGCGCGAGCTGCCCGCCGGCGAGGTCGAGCGCGAGCTCGCCGCGCTGCGCGAGCGCTACTCGCACCAGGTGCTCGACATCGAGGCCGGCGAGGTCTTCACGGTCGCGCTGAGCCTGCTGCCGGGCGGGCGGACCCGGCTGCACCTCGACGTCGACATGGTGGCGGCCGACGCCGTGTCCTACCGGATGCTGCTCGCGCAGCTCGCGTCCGATGTGGATCTTCCCGCGCCCGCCTACGACTACGGCCGCTATCTCGCCGACCGGGCCGCGCGACCACGCCCCGTGGGGCACCGGGAGTACTGGGCGCAGCGGCTGCCGCAGCTCCCCGGCGCCCCCGCCCTGCCGACCGTCGCCGTCCCGGCCGGGACGGCGCCGCGCGTCGCCCGCCGCCACGTCCTGCTCCCCGCGGGGCGCCGCGCCGCCCTGGCCG